>JAXITR010000008.1:0-61320 GCA_034679985.1 Cryomorphaceae bacterium | reverse complement strand
TCCGGAGCCGGATACCCGTCATTTCTGGAACCGCGACGTCTACACCCACGTGACCTTTGCCGACTTGCGCGACGTTCCGGACAGCGCGCAGTGGAAGCGTCCGTTGGAAGTAACGCTTAAAGCGGGTGAAGAAGCCATTGTGTACGACAACTTCATCTTGCATTGCGACACGTTGGAAGTGCGCGACGCGGTCTTTACGGCGGACGGCAGCAACATCAAACGTTTGAACATGGCCCTTCAGTTGCGATTGGTGGCCATGGACGGCAGCGAAGAAGCCCTCCTGCCCATCTATTCCTTGGCCGGAGACCAACTGACGCAAACGGATGCGGTGGCCGAGCGAAGCGGTGTTAAAGCGCGTTTTGCGTCGGTGGAAACGGAGGAAGGTCGGTTTAAAATCCAGCTGTGGCGCCGCAGCGAGGAGGACCAACCGTTCATCCTCATACAAGCGATTGCCTTTCCGTGGATCAACCTCTTGTGGTTGGGCAGTGTCTTGATGGGTTTGGGTTCTGCGCTTGCGGTGGTGCAACGCGTTCAGCGCGACCGCGAAAAAGCAAAAAAGGCATCCGCATGAAGTATGCCGTAGTAGGCAGCGGAAATGCCGCTTGGGTGGTGGCCCAGGCTTGGTCCGAGCGCGAAAACGCGTGCCAGGGTGTTTTGTCCCGTGATGGAAAGAGCGGCCAAGCACTGGCCGATGCCTTGCACACCCAAAACGTTCCTTTGTGGCCTTCCAGCACCCCCTTTGCCGGAGTAGTGCTTTTGGCCGTCAGCGACGACGCGCTGCCCGCCGTGGCCCAAGAAGCTCGCCGGGCGTTCCCCAACGCCCTGCTCCTGCACCTCTCCGGTGCCACGGACCGCAACGTACTTCCGGGCCGTTCCGCAGTGGTTTGGCCCATGGCCAGCCTGCAGCGCGGCGGACGTTTGAACCACAGCAAAACACGCGTTTACTGGGAGGTGTCGGACGAATCGGACCGCGCAGAAGTGGAAAAATTGGCCCACGCCCTGTCCAACCACTGCCACGAATTGCCGTCCGACGCTCGTTTGGCCCTACACACCGCGGCAACCCTGTCCAACAACTTCATGACCCACTTGTTGGTGGAATCCCGTCGCCTGTGCAACGATTTCAACGTGGACCCGCGCGCGCTGCACGATTTGTGGGAACAAACGGTGCAGATGCAGATCAACCACCCCACCGGCGACTGGCAAACCGGTCCGGCCCGACGTCGGGACGAACAAACGCTTTCTGCTCATTTGCGGGTCTTGAACGACCGCCCGGAGTTGGCTCGTGCCTACCAGGCGCTCACCGCCAGCATCCAAGCCGCCTACCCTTCCACCAGCGCAGATCCGTCGGTTACGGAAGAAGCGTTGAAGCAAGCGCCAAAGTCCTTGTAAAAATCGAAACCCTTTAGCCAATACCCTGCCCGTTTTCGCATGAACTACAAACAAAAACTCGCCCAGATTCGGCTCTTTGTCTTCGACGTGGATGGGGTCATGACTGACGGTACGGTTCACGCCTTGCCGGGCATGCAACCCTACCGCGTTTTCAACACCAAAGATGGGTACGCAGTGGCCCGCGCACTGGAACAAGGGTTGGAAGTGGCCATCATTTCCGGAGGTTTGTCCGAAGCCGTTCGCGAGCGGTTCCACAACCTCGGTTGCCGGTTCATCTATTTGGGCAAGCGGGAGAAAGTAGAACCCTTGGAAGAAATACTCTTGGCCTTGGACCTGTCTGCAGAACAAGTTGCTTACATGGGCGACGACTTGCCGGACCTCGCGCCCATGGCGCTCGTGGGTTTGCCCTGTGCTCCCCAAGACGCCGCTCCGGAGGTCAAGGATGCGGCTCTCTACGTATCGCCCTACGACGGTGGCAAAGGCTGCGTGCGCGACCTGATCGAACAAACCCTTCGGGTGCAAGGGAAATGGGGCGTGGGTCCTTTGCCCCAATAATCCGGTTGACTCTTTATGAAAACACTCGGTCACACACCCTTATGGGCGAGGCCACTCGCGCAAAACGTTGCCCTTCACTTTGCTTTGTTGGCCGGCGGATTTTGGACCCTGCACGCCGGTTATTTTAGCTGGGACGGTTACCAAACGGCCCTAACCGGATGGGAAATCGGTGCCATCCACCTCTTTTTGTTGGGGCTGGTGGGCATCAGCGAAACCAGCCGCGGCACGGCAGAGTCTAGTGCCCAGGAGCAAAACGACGACGACACCTCCTACGACGAAACGGAGTACGCCGCATGGGCGGCTTGGATTGCCGCAGCGGCCGGTGCCTTTGCGCTGATCTGGAATACAGACTTAACTTTTTTGAGCGGATTGCTCCTGCTGTCCGTTGCCGCCGTTTGGGGCTTTCGCTTGGCGCCCTGGCTTTTGGTTCGACGCATCTTGGCCCTTGTGTTGGGCGGTGGCTTTCCGTGGCTGGTCTGGACCCTGGACCTGGTCCCCACTCTTGTTTACGACAACTACGAATTTCAATTGCAGTCCATACCCGTGGTGGGCATGTTCTCGCTGTTCACCGCACTGGCGGCATGGGCCGGGCATGCCCGCGCTGAACCGTTCCACGCTCCTGCGGTTCAACGTTTGGAGGTACCCTTGGCCTGGGGGCTGTGGAGCGCATCCGTAGCGACCTATGCGTTTTTGTTCGCGCAAATCGGCTTGTGGACGGCTGCCGCACCCGGATTCACCGCAGCGGCTGGCGGGTTCCTGTTGGCGGCCCGGCGAACCCCCGCTGGCTTGGAGAAATGGACCTCCGTTGGCGCTCAACTTTTTGCAGTGCTTTGGCTGCTTTGGACCACTGGTCTTCTACAAAACGTTGAACCGGTCGTAGGATGAGTCCGTTTACACTAAAACCGGAGTATACTCTGGTGTTGGGATCCGGATCTCCGCGCAGAAAAGAACTGCTGGAGGCCGTCGGTTTGGAATTTACCGTACGCACTTCCGACGCGGACGAAACAGCACCTTCCAACCTCACGGATTTGGAAACGGTACAATTCGTGGCCCAACAAAAGGCCCAAGACCTCCTACCAACCTTGCGCACGGGCGAAGTGCTGCTGTGCGCGGATACCGAAGTGTGGCAAAACGGCGAACGCTTTGGCAAGCCCGCAGACCGTGCCGACGCCCTGCGCATGCTTCAGCGCCTGGCAGGCAGCACGCACCGCGTCATTTCCGCCGTTTGCGCCACCGACGGAACCCGTTGGTCCCGCACCCACTGCATTACGGAAATTGAATTTCACCCGCTCCCGCTGAGCGTATTGGAACACTACGTAGACACGTATCGCCCGTTTGACAAGGCCGGCGCCTGGGGCGCACAAGAATTCATTGGCTACGTGGGCATCAAATCCCTGAACGGAAGCTACACCAACGTGGTGGGTCTTCCCGTCCCCGAAGCGCTGGAAGCCCTCCGTCCGTGGTGCGCGGAACCCAAATAATCCGCATCTTTAAAGCATGAAGTTTGCTCAGCCTTCGGCCATCCCTTTGTGGGCGGCCCTTTTGCCTTTATTTTTCTTGTTGGGTGCCCTTGCCTACAACGTGGGTTGGGTTTTTGGGGACGACGCCGTTGCCGGTTCCAACCAGTTGATTTTACTGGCCAGTGCCTTTTTCGCCGCGGGCGTGGCGGCCTTTTTTGGCCGACGGTTCTCGGACTTGTTCGACGGAGTCGCCAACAATTTACGCGAAGCGGGCAAGGCCATGATCATCCTCCTCTTGATTGGCGCTCTGAGCGGTACGTGGCTGGTCAGTGGAGTCATCCCCACCCTGATTGCGTACGGAGTGGACCTCCTGGACCCCTCCTACTTTTTGGTGGCCACGGTCCTCTTTTGTTCCGTGGTCAGCATGGCCACCGGCAGTTCCTGGTCCACCAGCGCCACCGTGGGCATTGCCCTGATGGGCGTAGGACAGGCCTTGGGTTTTCCAGCCCCCGTGGTGGCCGGTGCCGTGATTTCCGGCGCCTATTTTGGGGACAAGCTCTCCCCCTTTTCGGACACTACCAACTTAGCTCCGGCCATGGCGGGCACGGACTTGTTTACCCACATCCGGTACATGACCATCACCACCGTTCCGAGTTACTTGGTGACGCTGCTCTTCTTTATTGGGTACACCCTGTGGTTTCCCGTGGAAGAAGCCAACATCTCTTTAAGCTGGCTCAACACCCTGCGCGAAACCATGAACCTCACCCCTTGGTTGTTGCTGGTCCCTGTAGCCAGTTTGGGCCTCATGCTCTTTCGGGTGGACGCCCTCGTTGCCGTTGCCTTTGGGGCCGCTGCTGGGGCCGTTGCCGCGCTGTGGGCGCAACCGGAATTCGTTGCTTCCTTGGCCGGCGAAGGGATTCCCGCCGCGCACGCTGCGTATGCGGGCATCGTTCGGGCCCTGTACGACACGGTTCAAGTTCCCTCGACCGACCCCATCGTGGCGGACCTGCTGCAATCCAAAGGAATGGCCGGCATGCTCAGCACCGTTTGGCTCATCATCAGCGCCATGGCTTTTGGCGGGGTCATGGAAGCCGCGGGTTTTCTAACGCGGATTACGCAATCGTTGGTTTCCTTAGCGCACAGCACAGCGGGCCTTATTGGTGCCACGTTGGCCACGTGCGGATTGATCAACGTCACTGCCGGCGACCAGTACCTCGCCATCGTGGTGCCCGGCCGCATGTTCAAAGACGCCTACCGCGAGCGCGGCCTAGCCCCCGAAAACCTGTCCCGATGCTTGGAAGATTCCGGTACGGTCACGTCTGCATTGGTTCCGTGGAATACCTGCGGCGCTTACCAGAGTGCTACACTGGGGGTGGCCACCGGTGAATATTTTGTGTACGCCGTATTCAATTGGGTCAGTCCTCTGATGAGTTGGATCATCGCCCTAATCGGTTTCCGCATCCGTAAATTGGGTTCGCAAGAATAAGGCTGGATCTTCAACATCCGGATGATTGGGCTCCTGGGAGGCAGCCACCAAAAGCTACCTTACGGTTCACCACCAACCTTTGCGCTTGATCCACACCAGCATGGACACTGCAATGATGGCCATGGCCAACAGTACGGCCGGATAACCCCAGGTGGCGCGCAGTTCGGGCATCCAGTCGAAGTTCATGCCGTACACGCCCACGATGAAAGTCAACGGCATAAAAATGGTGCTGAAGACAGTGAGTACCCGCATGACCTCGTTGGTTTTTTGGCTCAAGGCGCTCAAATACAACGATTCTACCGAATCCAGCAACGTCCGAAGCGCTTCCATGCGTTCCAAAAGGTCCAGGGTTTTCTCCTTTAAATCGCGGAAATACGGCCGATTTTCTTCCTTCAGCACCGAAAATTGACCTTTCTCCAAGGCATTCACAGCATCCCGGAGCGGAATCAAGGCGCGGCGCAGTTGCGCCAGATCGCGCTTCAGGGCCTGCGCCACCACCAAAATGCGGCGGTTGGGACGCTCCAGTACATCGTCCTCCAATCGGTCCACAGTCTCTTCCCAACGGCCCATAATGGCGCGGTACGGAACCAAAACGGCGTCCAGCAGCGTGTACAGCAGGTAATCTGCAGAACGAAGCCGAACAACGCCCTTGCCCGCGCGCAGTCGGTCCCGCACGCCGCCAAACAAATCCGCAGGCTTTTCTTGCACGGACCAAACCCCGCGCTCCAACAAAACAAAACCGATTTGCTCCAACTCCACGCGGCTTCCGCGATGGCGTTCAATACTTTTCAAGGCAAAATAGAGCCCTTCCGGGTACTCCTCAACGGTTGGACGCTGGCTGGTGTCCAATAAATCATCCGCCGCGTGCAGCGGCAAACCCAGGGATTCGCACGTTTCCCGAATGGCGGAAGCGTCCTCCAATCCGTGGACGTTGAGCCAGAAAACATCCTGTGGCTCCGCGGATTCTGGCGTTTGAGACGACCGTCGGGCCTCCTCCCCAAATACCTCCGAACAATGCGTGGGAGAAAAGTTGAAACGCTGCCAATTTTTCGCCACAGAAGCGGGTGTTTCCATAGAGGAAAGGTACCCAAAAAAAGGCGTAATTTCGCCGGCATGATTCGCACGCTCAGCATTGTTATGCCGGCCTACAACGAAGGCCCCACCATTCACCGCATCCTGGACAAGGTTCGCGCCGTCAACCTGCCGAACGGCATCCAAAAGGAGCTCATTGTGGTGAACGACTGTTCCAAGGACAACACCGAAGAAGCCGTCATGGCCTACCGCGATGCGCATCCGGACCTCCCCATCCACTACCTCAAGCACGCCGTCAACCAAGGCAAGGGCGCGGCCCTGCACACGGGAATTGCAGCGGCCACGGGAGAGTACCTCATTATTCAAGATGCTGATTTGGAGTACGATCCGGAAGAATACCACCTGCTTTTGGCTCCGGTATTGGCCGGTCATGCCGACGTGGTGTACGGTTCGCGGTTTATGGGCGGCAACGCCCACCGAATTTTGTTCTTTTGGCATTCCATCGGGAACAAAATGCTGACCTTTTTGTCCAACGCCACCACCAACCTCAACCTGACGGACATGGAAACCTGCTACAAGCTGTTCCGTCGGGATTTGGTGCAGTCTCTTTCGCTGAAGGAAAAGCGCTTTGGTTTTGAACCGGAGGTCACTGCCAAAATTGCCCGAATCCCCGGGGTCCGTATTTACGAAGTGGGCATTTCCTACTACGGACGGACTTTTGAAGAGGGCAAGAAAATTGGCTGGCGCGACGGCTTCCGAGCCATTTACTGCATTCTGAAGTTCGGCCTGTTCAAGGGCTGATTGGCGGATCAACGGACCACTTAGTTCCAATAAAAAAACCGGCGCAAGCGCCGGTTTTTTTTTGTGAACCGCCCCGGGCGGGGGGCCTTCCCGCTGGGATGGCCGCCTCCGTTTGGCAGAACGGAACCTAAGTCCCTTACTTCACTTCTTCAAATTCCACGTCCGTAACGTCTGCAGCTCCGTTGCCGGATCCTCCTGCAGCATCACCGCCTGCTCCCGGCTCACCGGCTGCGCCGGCTTCTGCCTGTGCCTTGTACAGTTCCTCGGAAGCGTTTTTCCACGCCTCGTTGATCTGTTCCATGGCCGCATCAATGGCGCTGATCTCCTGGCTGGCGTGTGCCTTGCGCAGATTCTCAAGTGCCGTTTCTATGGGTGCTTTCTTGTCGTCGGACAGCTTTTCGCCGAATTCTTTCAACTGCTTCTCCGTTTGGAATAGCATGGAATCCGCAGCATTCAGCTTCTCCACGCGGTCCTTCGCCAGACGGTCGGACTCTGCATTGACTTCTGCTTCCTGCTTCATTTTGTCGATGTCTTCCTTGCTCAGACCGGAGGAAGCCTCAATGCGAATGCTCTGCTCCTTCCCGGTGGCCTTGTCCTTGGCAGACACGTGCAACAAACCGTTGGCGTCGATGTCAAACGTCACCTCAATTTGCGGAACGCCACGGGGTGCCGGCGGTAGGCCGTCCAGGTGGAACCGACCGATGGTCTTGTTGTCCTTGGCCATGGGGCGCTCGCCCTGCAGCACGTGGATTTCCACCGAAGGTTGGCTGTCGGACGCCGTAGAGAACGTCTCGGATTTCTTGGTGGGGATGGTGGTGTTGGACTCGATCAAGCGCGTCATGACGCCGCCCATGGTCTCAATACCCAAGCTGAGCGGAGTTACGTCCAGCAGCAGTACGTCCTTCACGTCGCCCGCCAAAACGCCGCCTTGGATGGCCGCGCCAATGGCTACAACCTCGTCCGGGTTCACGCCGCGGTTGGGCTCCATGCCAAAGACCTTCTTGACGGCCTCTTGAATGGCCGGGATGCGGGTAGAACCGCCTACCAAAATAACCTCGTCGATCTCCGACGTGCTCATGTTGGCGTTTTTCAGGGCCGTGCGGCAGGGAGCAATGGTGCGCTCCACCAAGTCCGCTACCAGGCGCTCAAAATCCGCGCGGCTCATCGTTTTCACAATGTGCTTGGGACCGCTCGCCGTAGCCGTGATGTACGGAAGATTGATTTCCGTGGAACCGGCGCTGGACAACTCAATTTTGGCCTTTTCAGCAGCTTCTTTCAAGCGCTGCAACGCCATGGCGTCTTGGCGCAAATCCACGCCTTCGTCCGCCTTGAAACCGTCCACGAGCCATTCGATGATGCGCTCGTCAAAGTCGTCGCCGCCCAAGTGGGTGTCGCCGTCGGTGGATTTTACTTCAAATACACCGTCGCCCAGTTCCAGAACGGAGACGTCGTGCGTACCGCCGCCGCAGTCAAACACCACAATCTTTTGGTCCTTGCCTTGCTTGTCAATGCCGTAGGCCAAAGCGGCCGCAGTGGGCTCGTTGATGATCCGTCGAACCGTCAAACCGGCAATCTCACCGGCCTCCTTGGTGGCCTGACGCTGGGCGTCGTTGAAGTACGCGGGAACCGTGATGACGGCCTCCGTGACTTCCGTGCCCAAGTAGTCCTCGGCGGTTTTCTTCATTTTTTGCAGCACCATCGCCGAAATTTCTTGCGGCGTGTACAGGCGACCGTCGATGTCCACACGCGGAGTATTGTTGTCCCCTTTCACAACGGAATAGGGCACGCGCGCGGTCTCCTTCGCCACGTTATCGTAGGACTCGCCCATGAAACGTTTGATGGAGAAAATGGTCTTTTTGGGGTTGGTGATGGCTTGACGTTTGGCCGGATCGCCCACTTTGCGCTCTCCGCCTTCTACGAAACCAATGACGGACGGTGTGGTCCGTTTTCCTTCTGCATTGGGGATGACAACGGCTTCGTTGCCTTCCATGACGGCGACACAGGAGTTGGTGGTTCCCAAGTCAATTCCGATGATTTTTCCCATGATTGAAATAAGGTATTTAGTGGTTCCGGTAGGTCAAACCCCGTACCAAATGCAGAAGGCCGGGAAAACCCGGCCTTCTGTCATTCAATTGCGACAATTTGTCAGTTTTGACCGCCCTGCAGGACTCAATTGCAGGTCAGGGTGTCAAAAACCGTGGTTTTGGCAAAGCGCAGCTTGCACGTTTTGCGGCTGTATACCAAGGAATCCAAACTGTTGTTGGAGATGTTGAGGTACGGACGCACGTAGGTGGCACGGCTCGCAAAAACGCCGGCTCCCCCTTGCACGTTGGTAAAAAACGGCTTGTCTTGAACGATGGAGTTGCTGGGCTGGCTGACGCTGATGTAGGTGGCCAAATCGTCCGATCCCGCTACCAAATGCAGATCAATGCCTCGAAACCAACGAAGCACTCCGGGTTTCACGGGCAAGGCTGGAGTGTTGGCCAAAAAGTCGTAAAAATCTTGGTAGCCCACGGCGGTGTTGATTTCGTCGTTGCCCAACAAATTGTTGCCCAACAAGGTAGGCAGTGGGTAGTCCACCGAATAGCGAATGGAGTCGGCCAAATCGCCCCCTTCCACGGTTTCCGTCCATCGAAACCGCAAAAAGCCCTGGTACATCCGGGCGTTCACGGCCTGGTCCCAGCGAAACTTGGCGCCGTTCTTGGATCCAATGGGAATGCGCACCAAGGCCCCTCCCACGGGAGACGGCTCGCGCAGCACCCACGTGGAGGGTTTCACCAAAGGCGTGGTGGCCACCAACAGCGGTTCGGTCTGGTTTTCTTTGAAGGCCTTGACGCGGTAGGTGAAGTCCTCGTTCAGATTGCCAACCAATCGGTACGCTTTATAGCCGGTGGGTACAAAAGGGCCGTTGGTGTTCAAGACGACTTCCGACGCCTCCGGCAAAGTATAGGTGGCTCTCAATTGCCCGTTGGGACCCAGGGCTTCCACCACTACCGTGAGGTTGGTGTAGTACAAGCTGTCCGGGTGTTGTGTGCCGGCATCGGGTCCGTCGGATCCCAGGTAGGCGCGCCCAATGCGCACGTAGTTGGTGTCCTCTGTGGGGTTCAACAAAGCAAACAACACCGGCGTTTCCTCCCACGGTGCGGTTACGTCCAGGGTATTGTCGCACGCGGCGAAGGCGAGTACGGCGGCCACTCCGGCCAATAGGTTTCTGCGCATACGCGCAAAAGTACGTTACCTTTGCCCCATGTCCGTACACGCCGAATTCAAGAAAGTGACCACGCACGCGCTGCAAGAAATGAAGCGCCAGGGAGAAAAAATCAGCATGCTGACCGCCTACGACTACACCATGGCCCTTTTGGTGGACCGTGCGGGTGTGGATGTGGTGCTGGTGGGCGATTCCGCCAGCAACGTCATGGCCGGCCACGAAACCACCCTGCCCATTACCCTGGACCACATGATTTACCACGCCTCCAGCGTGGTGCGAGGCGTGGACCGGGCTTTGGTGGTGGTGGACATGCCTTTTGGCACCTACCAAGGAAATTCCAAAGAGGCCCTCTCCAGCGCGGTTCGCATCATGAAGGAATCCGGCGGGCACGCCGTTAAACTGGAAGGCGGTCAGGAAATTATCGACTCCATCGAGCGCATTTTGCGGGCGGGAATTCCCGTGATGGGCCACCTGGGCCTGACGCCGCAGAGTATCTACAAATTTGGCACCTACACCGTGCGGGCCAAGGAAGAGGCGGAAGCAGAAAAACTGATTGAAGACGCCTTGGCCTTGGAAAAGGCCGGCTGTTTTGCGCTGGTTTTGGAGAAAATCCCCGCTTCGTTGGCCAAAAAAGTGTCCGATGCGCTGGCCATTCCCGTCATCGGAATCGGTGCTGGACAGGGCGTTGACGGCCAAGTTTTGGTGCTGCACGACATGCTGGGCATGAACCACAACTTCAATCCGCGCTTTTTGCGCCGCTACGCTAATTTGGACACCGTCATCCACGATGCGGTTTCCCACTACGTTTCCGACGTGAAGGAGTTGAAGTTCCCGACGGATCAAGAGAGTTACTGAGTCCATGCCCAATTCCACCGCGCCCGAAGTTCTTTGGGAAGACAATCATTTGTTGGCCCTGAACAAGCCGGCGGGTTGGCTGGTGCAGCCGGACCCGTCCGAAGCATTTGCTCTGGAACAGTGGGCGGAGCGCTGGGTGGCCAAACGAGCCGGCAAACCCAAGGCTTTCATTGGCGTGCCCCACCGGTTGGACCGCCCCACCTCCGGATTGGTGCTCCTGGCCAAAACGTCCAAAGCCTTGGCGCGGCTCAATCAAGCGTTTCACGACCGCACCGTGACCAAAACCTACTGGGCGGTGGTGGAGGGATGCCCCAGCGCGCCGGAGGCGCGCCTGGAACACCGCTTGGCTCGGGACGGCAAAAACAACAAGTCTTTTGTGAGCCAACGGCCGGACGCCCAACAAGCGGTTTTGCACTACCGAATCGTCACCAAAGGCGATCGGTACACCTTGGTGGAAGTTGACCTGGAAACCGGCCGACACCACCAAATTCGGGTGCAGCTCGCGGCGATAGGCCACCCCATCAAAGGGGACCTGAAGTACGGCGCGAAGCGCTCCAATCCGGACGGTAGCATTCACCTCCACGCGCGTCGGGTTGCCCTCCCCCATCCGGTGGGCGGAGCGCCCCTCGAGGTGGTTGCTCCCCTACCCAAAGAAGCTCTATGGCAGGCACTTGCACCTGCTGACTCTACTAAAGATTAAACGGGGTCGACGTCAATTATCGCCCGGACCGATCGAAAATCCGGGTGAACAGAAAGTAACTGCAAGCATTTGCGGATGCCTTGTTTGGACGCTTGCAAGGCGCCATCCGCATCGATTTTTACGTAGAGTTGCTGCCGGTACTGCAAGTTGATGCGGCCCACCGGCGGAATGTCTGGCCCCAAAATACCTCCGCCCAACTGTTCGGTTAGGGTCTGCGCCAGCCAACGGGCGGCGTCACGAACAATCTCCGGATGTTTGTGGCTGAGCAGCACGTGGACCAAGCGCACAAACGGCGGGTGAAAATGCTGCCTCCGTTCCACCAATTGTTCGGCGGCCATTTCTTCGTAGCGGTGGTCGGAGACCAACTGAAGGATGCGGTGGTCCGGACGGTACGACTGGATGTACACCGTGCCCCGGTCTGCTCTCCTTCCAGCGCGGCCCGCCACTTGGCTGAGTAGTTGGTAGGCGCGCTCGTGGGCGCGAAAATCCGGGTGGGACAACAGGCCGTCTGCCTGCGGCACCACCACCAAGTCCACTCCGGGAAGGTCCCAGCCTTTGGCCACCATTTGGGTGCCCACCAAAAGATCCAAAACGCCGTTGTGGGCGTCTTCCAACAAACGGTGCAATGCGGTCTTGGAGCGCGCGGTATCCGCGTCCAAACGTCCCAAAACGGCCTGGGGAAACAGCGCCTTGAGTTCTTCCTCCAATTTTTCTGTACCCAATCCTTTCAGGATCACTTCCGGACTGCCGCAGGCGCTGCAGCGGGGCGCCAAGGCTTGGGTTTGACCGCAGTAGTGGCACTTCAAAACATTGGCCGCTTTGTGGTACGTCAAAGAGACGTCGCACCGCGTGCATTCCTCCGTGTGGCCGCAGGTAGAACACATCGAAACCGGCGCAAATCCCCGACGGTTTTGCAGCACCAGCACTTGTTTGCGGTCGGCCAGTCGTTCGGTAATGCCTTCCGCCACCTCGCGGGTCAAGGGACCCACGGTCTCGCCCCGGCGTTGTGCTTTGGCCCAGTCCACCAGGATGATCTGCGGCAAGGGGGCTGCCCCGTACCTCCGCTTCAGAACAGCTTTCGCAATTTTGCCTTGTTCGGCCCGATGCCACGTTTCCAAGGACGGTGTGGCGCTTCCCAGCACCAAGGGGATTTGGTGTTTGGCGGCCAGCCACAAAGCCACGTCCCTGGCGTGGTAGCGGGGCGCCGGCTCGTTCTGTTTGTAGGAGGCGTCGTGCTCTTCGTCCACCACCACCAATCCCACCCGGTTCCAGGGCAAGAAAATGCCCGACCGTGCGGCCAACACCACCGTGGGAGGCGAATGGGCGTCCAGGAGCGAACGGTAAACGGCCAATCGTTGGCGCTCGGAAACGCGTCCATGGTAGGCGTGCACCCCTTCGCCCAAGGCCTTCCGGTAACGCGCCAAAACCCCTTCCGTCAATGAAACTTCCGGCAACAGAACCACGGCGTGGTGGCCTGCTGCCAACGTTTCCTGAATGCGCTGGAGGTAGACCTCCGTTTTGCCCGACCCCGTGACGCCGTGCAACAGTAGGGGCTGATTCCCGGCTTTTTGCCAAATTTCGGCCGCAGCGCGCTGTTCCTCGTTCAGTGCTGGTGCTGGAGGCGGGACGAGTTCCAAATCGTGCAGCGCCACCTCCACCGAGCGTTGGCGCAGGATGCCCTTATCTACCAGGGCCTTCCACGGAAGCCCGCGCAGCGCCCCGGTGGGAACCCAGGGGGCCACCGACGATGCTGAGGAACCCGGCTCCAATCCAAATTTAAAATATTGTAAAAGGGTTTCTGATTGTGCTTTAGCACGTTTCAATTGACCAAAAACTTCAGCTGTTTGTCGGTCGTCGTTCAGGCGGTGAACGTACTGGACCTCGGTGCGCAGCCGCGGGGGCGGTGTGGGTTCCACTTTTTCTTCCACCACGGCCCAACCCTGGGCCACCCAGCGTTCTAGGGTTCGGGCGGGGATTCCCTTGCCGGAAATGCACCCCTCTCGCTGCAGTTGCTGCAAAAATGGACGCTCGGCTGGAGCGGTGCTCGCCTCCTCCCAGTCCACACCGGTGTAGTGAATTTCGGTCTCGCTGCTGGGACGCAGGGCGGCGGGCAGAGCAGCGGTCATCACTTCCCCCACCGAACAGAGGTAGTAGTCCGCCATCCAATACCAAAGCGCCAATTGCGACGGATGCACGCTGGGGGCGTCCTCCAGCAATTCCAAGACGGGCTTGGTTTCGTAGTCCGGCGGTGCGGTTTGCACCTGAACCACCACCGCCGCGTACCGTTTCTTGGCGCCCAATTCCACCAAAAGACGCTGTCCTACTTGGGGTTCTGACGCAAACGGCCACGAATACGTAAACGATCGATGCACCGGGACCGGCAACCAAACGTCTACCCACAGCGCCGACGGCACTTCACGGGAGGAGGTTGGGGAATCGGACATCCGGGGGTACTGGTGAAGGAATCAGGCGCTGCAGAAGCAATAATGACGGTGATTGCTCGGAATCAACCCAAGGCTTCCACCAGCTCCAGCAAATAGGGATTGATGGCCTGGTGGTGCTTGGTGGCCTGCTCAAAGGGAACGTAAACGACTTGACCGGACTGAACACCAACCATGACGCGGCTTTGGCCCTGAAGCAAGCCCAAAACGGCACCGTGACCCATTCGGCTGGCGAGAATGCGGTCCTGGGCGCTCGGACGACCGCCGCGCTGAATGTGGCCCAATACGGTCACCTTGGTTTCCCACTGGGGAAAACGCTCCTGAACCTTGCGCGCCACTTCCATTGCACCGCCGCCGTCGTCGCCTTCGGCTACCACAATGATGCCGCTGCGCCGGCGTTCTTTCCAGTCCGTCTCCAGCTTTTGCACCAATTCGTCGATGTAAGTGGTGGTTTCCGGAATCAAAACCGCCTCCGCTCCCGCCGCAATTCCGGTGCGCAGCGCAATAAACCCGGCGTCCCGACCCATTACTTCCACAAAAAACAATCGGTTGTGTGAGGCCGCCGTGTCGCGAATGCGGTCCACCGCTTCCACTGCGGTGTTGACTGCGGTGTCGTACCCAATGGTCAAGTCGGTTCCAAAAAGGTCGTTGTCAATGGTGCCGGGGCAACCGATGACGGGCAAATCTTCCATTTCTGCAGACAACGCCGTGGCCCCGCGAAACGACCCGTCTCCGCCGATGACCACCAGTGCGTCGATGCCGCGGGCGCGCAAGTTGGCAATGGCCTTTTGACGCCCTTCCGGCGTACGAAATTCGTCGCTTCGCGCGGTTTTCAACCACGTACCTCCGCGGTGGATGGTGTTCCGAACGTGGTCCCGATTGATCTCGATGATGTCGTCCTCAATCAAACCCTGATAGCCGCGGTACACTCCCGAAACCCGGATGTTGTGCAATCCAGCGGTGCGCACCACGGCGCGAATGCAGGCGTTCATTCCGGGCGAATCGCCCCCAGAGGTCAAGACAGCAAGATGGTTCATGAAGCAAAAGTACGCATTCCCCTGCCGCTCCGGGTGGGTTATTCCGGGATGCGGATGCCCACCAAATCGCAGTCCAAATCACCGTTTTTCAACGGAATGCGCTTGAAGATGTCCCAGCCCGCTCGGCGCAAGGCCTCGCGGTCCGCAGACAAAATCCACGCCTCCCAACCGGAATACCCCCGGTTCAGCGTCTCGGCCATGCCGCGGTACAACTTGTCCGTATCCGCCTGAATTTTAATGTTGTACGGTGGATTTATCACCAGAAGACCCCGCTCCGTGGGCTTTTCGGACCCAATAAACGTTTGGCGTTTCCACTGGATGCGCTCGTCCACCACGGCGGCCTCCGCATTTTTCCGGGCCTTGACCAGCATGTAGGCCTCCCGGTCCCAACCAAAAATGGGAGCCAAGCCTTCACGGCCTTTTTTCAAAACACTTTCCTCAATCTTGGCGTGCAAGTCTTCGGAATAATCGGACCAAGACTGAAACGCAAATTTGTCCCGAAACAAACCCGGTGCCATTCGGTCCGCCTGCAAAGCGGCCTCAATGGGAAACGTTCCGGACCCGCACATGGGATCCAACAACGGCCGATCGCCGCGGTACCCCACCAAGCGAAGGATGCCGGCAGCCAATACCTCAGACATGGGCGCGGCGCCCACTTCCTGGCGGTAGCCGCGGCGGTGCAGCGAATGACCGGAGCTGTCCAAAGACAAGTGCGCCCGCTGCGGAGTCAGCCGCACGTCAATCACAATGTCCGGGTTTTCCTTGCCCACGTCCGGCCGACGACCGAATTTTTTGCGAAAAGAATCGGCAACGGCGTCCTTCACCACCAGGGCCGCAAAGCCCGAATGCGTAAACGCCGGATGTGCGCCGGAACACCGCACCACGAAGGTAGAATCCGGAGAGAACCAATCCGGCCAAGCCACTTCCAAACTGCCCCGGTAGAGGTCTTCCTTGGTCAATACTCCAAATTGGTGAATGGGGCGCAGTATTTTCAACGCCGTGGTCAACATCAAGTTGGCCTTGTACATAAAGCCCAAATCGCCCACAAAGGTGACCGCTCGGGGGACCGTTTTTACTTCTTTGGCGCCCAACAAACGCAGTTCGTCGGCCAATACGCCTTCCAATCCGAAGAGGGTTTTTGCCACCAGGGATTCGTCCCTACCGGCACCCGGAACCACAACGCTCATCGACGGTTGCGCGGCAACAACGCCGCTTTAAAGGTCGGTACGCCGCGCGTCACGCGAGCTTCCGGAAACACCACCTCGGTTTCCACGGTGTCGCCGGTCAAGGCGTAAAATCCCGTGGAGTCGCGGTACGCGGCGCCGTCCTGCTCCAGGGAGGCCGTCAGCACCAAAAAGGTGTCGGGACCGGGGTTGATGGCCTGCATGCGCACCGAATACACGGGCTCAATGCCTATTTCCATAGTGTCCAAGCGTGCGGAAGCCAACGCGTAATCTCCACCGTCTGGCGAACAACCCACCGTTGCAGCACCCGCAACGGCCACAACCCACATCCATCCTTTTCTCTGCATGGTTGCAAAAGTACGCCTTCTCCTACCTTTGTGCCATGACCGTTTGGGAAGGAGCAGCCATAGTGGCCGGTGGATTTGCCGCCGGCATCATCAACACGCTCGCCGGGAACGGTTCGGCCATTACCCTGAGCCTGCTGTTGGCGGGCGGAATGGGCGGCCAGGCAGCCAACGCCACCAACCGCGTTGGCGTGTTGCTGCAAACGTTGGCCTCTCTCACCGGATTGCGCAAAAGCCGCAAAAAATCCTACTTGTTGCACCGAGGTCAAATCCTGTACGCCCCCACCGTTGCGGTAGGATCGCTCGTGGGCGCCTGGTTTTCCCTGCAACTGCCCGACGCCGCATTGGAATCCGTCATTGGATTCATCATGCTCGCCCTGTTGTTTACCCTCGCCATCAACCCAAAACGCTGGAAACGTCCGTCCGCAATCCGACGGCCCCTCTCCCCCTACCTGCGCCACCTTCTGTACTTGGGCGTGGGATTCTACGGAGGTTTTGTGCAAATGGGCATTGGACTGGTGTTGCTGGCCGCTCTGGTCTTGGCAGAACACTGGAGCCTTCGGGACGGCAACACCATCAAATTGCTCTTGGCCTTTGTGGTGGTGGTGCCCGCATTTTTCTTGTTTTTCTGGCTGGGCGAAATCCACTGGTTGCCCGGCGGATTGTTGGCTCTGGGGAGTGCTTCGGGGGCCAGTTTGGCCGCGCGGTACTGGGTTCGGGACCCGCGTTGGCAACCCGTAGTGCGAGGGGTTCTGATGCTCGCGTTGGCCGTGGGCGCGTGGCGATCATTATCTCCGTATCTTTGGTAATCGGTAGTGCCCCTAAGGCCCAAAGGAGACCGCAAAGCATTCTGCATTCTGCGTTTCCACCGCAAAACCGCTTATCGCCCGCACTCTTTTCCCCGCATTAATTCCCAACTTACCCCGTGAACGCATTGACTTTGGAATGGATGGCCCTGTTGCTTGCGCTGGGCGTTTGGGGCGGTGCCGCCCTGGTGGAGTGGGGATTCAAAACGTTTACGCCGTCTGCTAAGCTCTTGTTGGCTTTTTCCGGCGCCTTTTTGTTCAGCACCACCGTATTCGTTTGGCTCCCGGAAGTTTTTGCCGGGGCCGACGGTTCCCTGCACGGAGCCGCTCACGACACACACCACCACGCGCACGGAGCCGCAGAATCCTTGCTCTCCGCAGGCACCTGGGTCATGGTTGGCTTCCTCATCCAATATCTTTTGGACTTTGCCACCCGCGGACTGGAACACGGCCACGTGCACCACGGAGGCAGCCCGTGGGGAGCACTCGCCGGATTGGTGATCCACTCCACCCTCGAAGGTCTGCCCCTGGCCGGCATGGTGCCGGAGCAACGATTGGCCTTTGGTGCCGCCATTGCCCTGCACAATCTGCCCGTCAGCATGGTGGTGGCCCTTTGGTTGCGCGAAAGCGGATTGTCCGCCCGCACCCGGTGGACGGCCATCAGCTTGTTTGCCTTGTCTACCCCTGTTGGCGCACTCTTGGGACAGCTTTGGAATCAGCCCGACGCCCCGTTCCATACGGCGGCCATGGGCTTGGTTGCCGGCATCTTCCTCCACGTGTCTACCACCATTTTGTTTGAAAACCAAAAAGACCACAAATTCAACGCCGAAAAATTGGCCGTGGTCTTGTTGGGCACGGCGTTGGCGTGGTCCAGCCAGCTGGTTTTGGGGCACTGAGCGCGCGGCGTCTCGTGTTGCTCAGCCCGAAGGATACCCGTTTGGCGCAGAACTGGGGATGCCAATCGACCTGTCGATAGAGCCCCCCTTGGGCCGATTGATTTTCCCGATCGAACCCGCCGTAATCCAAAGGGGTCCCCTACCTTTGCAGGGTTCAACTTAAAAATCACACCCATGAGCGTTTTGGTAGGCAAACAAGCCCCGGACTTCAATGCCAAGGCCGTCATCAACGGCGAGGAAATTGTAGACAATTTCACCCTCAGCCAGTTTCGCGGCAAATACGTAGTTCTTTTCTTCTACCCGAAGGACTTCACTTTCGTTTGCCCCACGGAATTGCACGCTTTTGAAGCCAAAAAAGCAGAATTCGAAGCAAAGAACGTACAACTGATTGCCGTTTCCACAGACACCGAGCAATCCCACTGGGGTTGGTTGCAGTTGTCCAAGAAAGAGGGCGGAATCCAAGGCGTAACGTACCCCATCGTTGCAGACACGAACAAGGTCATCAGCCACAACTACGACGTTTTGGCCGGCACTTGGGGCTACGACGAGGACGACCAGTTGGTAGCCGAAGGCGAGTTGGTTGCCTACCGCGGTTTGTTCCTGATCGATCGCGAAGGAAAGGTTCGCCACCAGTTGGTCAACGACATGCCTTTGGGCCGCAACGTGGATGAGGCTTTGCGCATGATCGACGCCCTTCAGCACTTAGAGAAACACGGAGAAGTTTGCCCCGCAAACTGGAAGCCCGGCCAAGACGCCATGAACGCCACGCACAGCGGCGTTGCCAGCTACTTGGAGAAGCACTAAAATTCCATTCGTTCACACACCACCGCCCCGGCTCCGCCGGGGCGGTTTTTTTGTGCCCGAGCGGAACGCCTACTTCGCGGAAGCAGGTTTCTCCGGCCGAATAGCGCTGCCTTCCGGTTGGCGCAGTACCGCCCACACGTACGCCGCCGCAAATCGTTCGCGCCAGGCACGCTCGTTGTGGGGCGCTTGGGGGTCCAAGACCCACCGATAATCCACCTCCGGCGTGCGGCCAGACTTATTCAAACCGCGCAGCAAACGATCGATCCCGGGCTGAAGTTCCGTCTCCAAGCCCACGCCGCCGTTGTCCAGGTACACCGGACGAGGCCAAGGACGGCCCGCGCGCTCCCAATCGGTCAACAAATCCACCACCAACCCGTTCCCGCTTTTGACCCGTACGGCTGGAGAAAAGGCCAGCGCGGCGCCAAAGACATCGGGACGGTACGTTGCCAGGTAAAACGACGAGGCGCCGCCCATGGACGATCCGGCAATCAAGGTGTTTTCCGGCCCGGTCAGAGTTCGGTAGGTGGAGTTGATGGTGGGCACCACGGACTCCAAGAAATACCGTCGGTACGCGTCGCCATCCGGGGTATTGCTGTATTCGCGCCGACGCAACTGACCGTCGGGCGCGCAGAAAACCCCCACCGCAATTACCGGCGGATAGCCTTCCTTGCGGATCAGGGAATCCAGGGATTCATCGATGGCCCAATCCACCCCACCGGACGAAGTATTCGGATCAAAGAGGTTCTGTCCATCGTGAAAATAAAGTACGGGAAAGCGCCGGTTTCGGTCTTCAAAGTACTGCGGGGGCAGCCAGACCACCACGTCCCGGGCGGAAACCGTTTTGGCGGCGTCCGGCACGGCCACCAAGGTGTGAACGGTGCCGGTAATTTGACCGTCTAGGGTGTACTGGGCCGGGCCAAAATCCACAATGCGGTGCAGGGTGTCCCTTCCGCGCTGGCCCACCAAATCCATCCAAGGCCTCGCGCCGGCAACGCGGGCCTCCGCGTCCCAGGAGCCCAAGGTGAATTTGTAGGCAAATCCCCGCGGCAAATTGCGTACAGACACGGTCCACAGGGTGTCGTTGACGCGCTTTAGGGGCACCTTGTTGGGTTTCCAGCCGCCCAAGGCTTCCGGCCCACCGGCAATAAAAACGGTGTCGGTGGGGGCTAGATTGAGTTTAGCCACCGCCGACACCGTCGTGGTTTTTTGGGATAATCCGGGAGCGCACGAGGCCAAAAGGCCCATCATCGCTCCCCAAAACAAGCGATGCGCCATGCGAGGGGTTGTGTTAGCCGATGCTGTTGCGAACGCGCTGACCGAAGGCGCGAAGGGCTTCGCGCTCGTCTTGTCCGGCGGCCACCGCACGAACCACGTCCAAAGCCCCTAAGATATGGGTATATTGCTCGCCTTCATCTACTCCGTCTACCGGAAAGGGCAACACGTCTCCTTCCAAAAGCGCGGCTTCCGCGGCCAACAACTCAGCCTCCGTATGCGCTGCGGCCAAAGCACGAATTACAGGTAATTTCAAGGCTCAGCGAATTTGGTCCAATAACTCGCGCACCACTTCTTCCTTGGACGTGGCCAAGCCCGCCACCAACTGTCCGTCTTTGAAAACGGCGAAAAACGGCAAATTGTCTACCGGAGCCAACGAACGAGCTGCCGGATTCTCTTCCGCATTGACGTCTACAAAGGCAATGCATGCGTTGGTTTCCTCTTCGGACATGCGGCGAAACTTAGGGGAAAACAACTTGCAGGAACCGCACCAGTCTGCGTAGAACTTCACCACGGTGGGTGCACCTGAAGCGAGGTGGGCGCCAAAATCAGCGTCGGTCATTAACGATACAGCCATGTTTTCAGTTGTTGGTTGAGTGGTGCAAAAGTACGAACGGTTGTTGGGGGCAATCATCAATTTTATTGATGAGCGATCAGCAACGGACGCGACGGAGGGCTGGGCAAGGTCGGCTCTGCGGTCAACGAAGTCCCGCTTCCCAGTTTGCCTTGAAGGAGCGGTGGTATACGTCACGCACCAAACCGTCGGCCACCCCAATTTTGGGGACGTAAATCCACCGGCATCCGGCCCGACGCATGACGCGCTGGTAAATTTCCAACGCCGGCACCAAAACGTCTGCCCGGTCCACATTGAGGCCCAATTCCAAGACCAATTGATCCATGGTCAATGCAGACAAGGTTTTGATTTGCTGGCTGAGGTACAGAGAAGACAAGGGCTCTCCTCCCTGCCGTCCGCTCATTTTGTACAGCTTGTTGATGTTGCCCCCGGATCCGATGGCCGCCAAAGGGCCGCGCTCCGGATGGGCATGGCCGTCGATCCAAGCGTCCATGCGCTCCCAGGTACCTTCGGGAATGCCTTGGGACAGGCGTCGAACCGTTCCCAGAGGTAGCGAAATGGAATCCACCGCCCGGCCCTCTTCAAACAGCGTGAGCTCCGTAGAACCGCCGCCCACGTCAATGAACAGAAAGCGCGACTCGTCCGGTTGAATTTTGTCGAAGATTTTACTGGAAAACACCAATCGCGCTTCTTCCTGACCGTCGATTACCTCAATGGAAATCCCGGTCTCGCGACGCACGGTTTCCACCCAATAGATGCTGTTTTCGGCCTCCCGCATGGCGGAAGTAGCGCACGCCCGGAATCCGGCAACGCCGTGCACCGCAAAAATGTGGCTGTAGGCCTTCAAACCGTGCAGCAGTCGTTCCCCCGTTTCGTCGGAAATCCGGCCGGTGGCGAAGACATCCGCTCCCAAACGAACCGGCAAGCGCGTCATGGACGCCTTTTTGTAGTGGGTGTATTCCGGCGTAGGGATGACGTTGACCACCAAGCAACGGATGGAATTGGACCCCAAGTCCAACGCGCCCAATTTCAGGAAATTCATGCTGGACGTCCCTTTTTCAGTTGATCCTGCACGTATTCGCGCAGCGCCATTTGCCCCCGAACCTTGGGGCCGGACGTGTGCCGGTATTCGCTTTCCACCGCGTCGCCGTGGAGCCGTGCCTTGACGTTGTCCTTCCACAAGATTTCCATGTGGTCGCGGATTTCGCGTTGAACCGCAGCACTGTACACGGGTACGCCCACCTCCACGCGGTAATCCAGGTTCCGCGTCATGAGGTCAAACGACGCCAGGTAGCACTCTGGGGATCCGTCGTTTTCAAACCAATAAACCCGACTGTGTTCCAAATAACGATCCACTATGCTGATGGCTTCAATGTTTTCCGACATTCCCTTAACACCGGGAATCAAGCAACAAATGCCCCGAACGATGAGCCGAATGCGCACCCCGGCTTGGCTGGCTTCGTAGAGTTTTTCGCAAAAGTCGTACGAGGATAAGCTGTTGATTTTAAAGAAAAGGGATGCCTTTTTTCCAGCGCGCGCATTTTTGATTTCGCGGTCTATGCGCTGCTCTATGCCCTTTCGCGTAAACTGCGGCGAAACCAATAAATGCTTGAATTTACGCACCGTGTAGGGGGCCAAAATAAAGTCAAATACATCCACCACTTCTTTGGTGATGCGTTTATCTGCAGTCAAGAGGTGGTAGTCCGTGTACAATCGGGCCGTGCCCTCGTGAAAATTGCCGGTGCCCACCACCGCAAAACGCTCCAACTTCTCGCCCGGAGCCTGGCGCTCCACCAAAACTACTTTGGAGTGGACCTTCAAACCCGGAACACCGGAAAGCACCTCAATGCCTTCTTGGCGCATTTTCTCCGTGTAGTGGATGTTGTTTTCCTCGTCAAACCGGGCCTGCAGCTCAATGATGACGCGTACTTTTTTGCCGTTCTTGGCCGCATTGATCAACGCAGAAACCACACGCGACTGGTCCGCCAAACGGTACAAGGTCATGTTGATGCGCGTAACGGACGGATCCATGGCCGCCTCCCGCAAGAACCGGATGATGTAGGAGAAATTGTGGTACGGCGAAAATACCAGAACATCCTTCTGGCGAACCACTTGCAAAATGGAGCGGTCCAAGCTCAGTTCGGGGTGCGCCAACGGTTCCAACTTGGGATGCTCCAATTCCGGACCGCCCACGTTCGGAAATTTGATCAAATCTTTTTTGTTGTGGTACCTACCGCCCGGCAGCAAACTGTCTATTTCCTCGATGCGCAGATTGTGGCTCAAGTAGGCCAAAAAGTCCGGATCAATGGCGCGGTCGTACACCAAACGAACGGGGTCGCCAATCTCCCGAACGGCCAATCCCTTCTGCACCTTTTCCAGCGTGGTTTTGGAGATGTCGTTGTCCAGATCCAATTCCGCATCGCGGGTGATTTTGACGGTGAAGGCATCTATTCGGTCCGACGGGAAAATAAAATAGGCGTATTCTAAATTGTACCGAATGACGTCGTCCAAATACATCAGGTACTGACGTCCGTATTTTGGGAGGACCACAAACCGTCCGATGAGTTCCGACGGCAACTCAATCAAAGAGTAAATAGGACGCTTACCTTCTCCTTTGGGCTGCAACAGAACGGCCAAGTAGATGGATTTGTCTTTGAGTTCCGGGAACGGCTTCCCTTCCTGCGGAAGTACAACAAAAACCGACGGACTGACTTTGTCGATGTAAAAGCGTCGAACAAAATCTTTCTGGCCCTGCGTCAATTGGGTTTCGTCGATGATGGAAATGCCTTGTGCTTCCAATTCCACCATCAAATCGGCGTAAATCGCTTCAGCACGCGCCTGCTGTTGCGCCACCACGGCATTGATCTCGTGCATCAAGGCCTCAGGCTCCCAACCGCCCAGCTGCTGTTTCACCTTTTTGACCGGCAAGCGACTCAGGCGTTGAATGCTGGCGTAGCGAACCCGGAAAAACTCGTCCAAATTGTTGGAGAAAATGCCCAAGAACCGAATGCGTTCAATGAGCGGAACACTGGAGTCCAAAGCTTCCTGCAGCACCCGGCCGTTGAAACGAAGCCAACTGAGGTCGCGGTTGATGTAACGGAATTCGGCCATGGAGCAAAGGTCGGAAACCGCGGCCAATAAAGAATTAACGTTCGGTTAATTTAACCCGATTCCAGTAGGTTTCCCAGGCGGCCAAATCCAAATCGGATGGAGCCTTGCCGTCTGCAGCCGCCAAGCGCTCCATGGCTTCAAAACGGCTTTGGAACTTGCTGTTGGCGCGGGAGAGTGCCAAATCCGGATCCACGCCCGCATGGCGCGCGTAGTTGACCAAACTGAAGAAAACGTCGCCCAATTCACTTTCCATGGCGGCGGGGTCGTTTTGCGCTTCCGCATCGCGAAATTCGCCTAATTCCTCTTCCACTTTGGCCCAAACCTCGGCCTTGTGGGGCCAGTCAAAACCAACACCTTTCACTTTGTCTTGCAACCGGTTGGCCTTGATCAAGGCCGGCAAGGATTTAGGCACCCCTTCCAAAACCGACTTTTTGCCTTCTTTCAACTTGATGGCCTCCCAATTTGCCTTGACGGCGTCTGCATCGTCTGCGCGCACGTCGCCGTAAATGTGCGGGTGGCGGTGGATCAACTTAGCGGCAATGCCTTCCAGTACATCCACCACATCAAACGCACCTACTTCGGAGCCCAACTTGGCGTAAAACACCAAATGCAAAAACAAGTCCCCCAATTCCTTTTGGGTTTCCTTCAAGTCGCCTGCGGCCAGCGCATCGGCCAGTTCGTAGGTTTCCTCAACAGTCAGGTGGCGCAGGGATTCAAACGTTTGCTCCCGATCCCACGGGCATTGAGCCCGCAAGTCGTCCATGATGTCTAGGAGGCGGCCGAAGGCCGCCATCGCCTCTTCCCTACGGGCGCTCATTCAGCGGCAGCATCCGCGGCATTTTCCTCGGGAGCGGTGTCCACAACGGCTGCCGCATCCGCTGCGGGAGCAGCCTTCTTCTTGGTAGCTTTTGCCGCTTTGGCAGGAACTGCTTCCGTGGCTTCAGCATTATCTGCAAAGAAACCGTGGTCCACCAAGGTGTTGAACCAGGTAACTACTTTGCGCATATCGGAACCGTAGACGCGTTCGGCATCAAAATCCGGCACGTGCTTGGCGAAAAAGGAATGCAAGGCCGCTGGATCCTGTTTGGGATGCGGTCCGTGTTGACCACCGGTTGCCGCGGCCATGGATTCAAAGATCTCCTTCAACGGACGCTCGCCGGCGTCGGTGTAAATCGCAATTTCGCCCAAGGCGCTTACCTGCTGCTGAGCGCTGATGGAAATTCTCTTGCGGTCGGCCAAACTCTCCACCACAATTCCCGTGCGGGTCTGCGCTACCAACTGATACAAACCGGGTTTTCCGGCAATGGCCAGAACGCCTTTCAACTCTTTCATGCGTACAAATTATCGTTTACGATTAGACTTTAATTGAGCTCTTTTTTCCCATTCCGGCAGGGATTGCCAAACGGCACTGTCCGACGCCGCTAAAAACCGCAAATCCTCCGCTTGTTTTGCCAGGGGATGTTGGGGATAAGTATCCAAAAACAAAGTGTATGCGCGGCCTGCCAAGGCCCGATTGCCCACCACCTCGTCAAACGTCAAGGCCATGGAAAACAAGGCCAACGCACCTTCCGGGCGATTGGAATACAGACGATAAACCGTATCGTATTGGGCTATGGCGTACAGCGCTCGTCCGGGGCGATTGCGCTCCAAATCCGCAGCCATCAAAGCGTACCGCGGTGCCAAGGTGTCTTCGGGGTTTTCTTCCGCAAAGGTTTGAAAGGTTTCCACGGCACGCGCCACCAAGGCCGTATCCTCTTCAATGGTTTCCAATTGGCGCACTTGGGCCTCCAGGGATTGCAACTCCTCCACCGGATCGGAGCATCCCCAAACCGCGGCAAGCAGCAAGAACCCCAAAACGTTTACCCTCATTTGGCTTGAGGAAATTTCATGCGGTACCCTACTTGAATCAAGCCTTTGGCAATATTGCCCAAACGCCCCTGAAGCAAACGCTTGCGGAGCGCGGACAGTCGGTCCGTAAACAGAACACCTTCGATGTGGTCGTATTCGTGTTGGAAAATACGTGCGGCCAAGCCGTCCAACTGCATTTCTTCCCACGAACCGTCCAGCAATTGGTGTTTGAAGCGTACCACAGGTTTGCGGTGCACGGTCTCGTGGACGTCCGGAATGCTCAAGCAACCTTCCTCAAAACCCCACAAATCACCCGACTCTTCCAAAACTTCCGGATTGTAGAATGCTCGTTTGTAGGTTTTTAAGACTTCGGCTTGCGCCGCGTTGTCTTCGTCTTCCGCAAACGGACTTCCGTCCACCACAAACAGCCGAAGGCCCAGGCCTACTTGAGGGGCTGCCAAACCCACGCCGTGGGCGTTGTACATGGTTTCAAAAAGGTTTTCAACCAGTGCGGGCAGGGACGGATCTGCCACGTCCACCGATGCGGCGCGGCGCTTTAAGACGGGGTCTCCGTAGGCTACAATGGGCAGTACCATGCCGCAAAGGTACGCTATCTTTGGCGGATGAGCATTTGGATTGGGATCGACCCGGGCGGAGCCCGAACCGGATTGGCGGAGAGTGACGCCACAGCGTCCATGGCCTTTCCGTGGACCACCGTCCCCTCCCAGCAAGTAGTAGACTTATTGAAGAAAAGGCACGCCTTGGAGCCATTGGCCGGTTTTGTGGTGGGTGCACCGCACCGGTGGGACGGCAGCCCCACGCACGGCACCCCTTTGGCAGACCAGATGGCGGCCACCCTGCAAGCAGCCTTTCCGGAACTTCCGGTTCACCGGATGTCGGAGCAATTCACCTCCAAAATTGCGTCCCGCGCCGCCCACGCAGCAGGAGCCTCCAAGCGCGTCAAAAAAGACAAAGGCCTTTTGGACGCCGCCTCGGCGTCGGTGTTGCTGCAGGATTTTCTGAGCAACCGGCCGGCTTGAGCCGCGTTCGTTCGCAAGCGAAAAACGTACCTTTGTGCCATGCATTACCAATCCGCACAACCCCTCATTGAAGCTGCCTGGGAAGACCGGTCGCTCTTGTCCCAACCGGAAACCCGTACGGCCATTGAATCGGTCCTCGAAGCACTGGATTCCGGTGCACTTCGGGTTGCGGAACCGTCGGACAACGGCTGGCAGGTCAACGATTGGGTGAAAAAAGCAGTCATCTTGTACTTCCCCATCCGCTCCATGGAAACCTTGGAAGCCGGCCCCTTGGAATTTCACGACAAAATGGCCCTGAAGCGCAACTACGCAGCCCTCAACGTACGGGTGGTTCCGCATGCGGTGGCACGCTACGGTGCCTACCTGGCGCCTGGCGTCATTCTGATGCCCAGCTACGTGAACATCGGCGCCTACGTGGGTGCCAATACCATGGTGGACACCTGGGCAACGGTGGGATCCTGCGCGCAAATTGGATCCAACGTACATCTTTCCGGCGGCGTGGGCATTGGCGGTGTTTTGGAACCCGTTCAAGCCGCTCCCGTCGTTATTGAAGACGGTTGCTTTATTGGCTCGCGTTGCATTGTGGTGGAGGGTGTTCGCGTGGAACGCGAGGCTGTCTTGGGCGCCAACGTGGTCCTCACCGCATCCACGCGGATCATCGACGTCACCGGCTCAGAACCGGTGGAATACAAAGGCGTGGTGCCTGCGCGCAGCGTGGTCATTCCGGGCAGTTTGCCCAAAGAGTTTGGCGCGGGCACCTACCACGTTCCGTGCGCGCTGATCATTGGCCAACGCAAAGCATCCACGGACTTGAAAACCAGTCTGAACGATGCCTTGCGCCACTACGACGTTGCCGTCTGATTCTTTTTGACTGTGCTTACCCTATTGGTCCCAACGTTCAACGAAGCCGACTGTCTGGAGCGGTGTCTGGCGTCGGCCGCGGACCTTGCGGACGAGATCTTGGTGGTGGACTCCTTCAGTACGGACCGTACTTTGGAAATCGCCCGCACCTTTGGAGCGCGTATCCTCCAGCGGGACTACGAAAACTCCGCCTCGCAAAAAAACTGGGCCATTCCGCAAGCTGCGCATCCGTGGATTCTGCTTTTGGACGCAGACGAATGGCTCTCTCCGGGGCTGCGCGAGGAACTAGCTGCCTGGAAAAAAGCCCCCAATCCGGCCGTACAGGGCTACTGGATGTATCGGGCCAATCATTTCATGGGCCAGCGCATTCGATTTTCCGGTTGGCAGAACGATAAGGTCATCCGCCTCTTTCAACGGGATACCTGCCGGTACGAGCCCAAAAACGTACACGCAGAAATCATCCCAAACGGCCCTGTTGACGTTCTTCGGCACCGACTGTTCCACGATACTTACAAGGGTTTGGAGCACCACCGGTTGAAGTTGGATCGTTACGCCGCTTGGCAAGCCAAAGACTACCACGGCAAAACCGGGCGCATCACGCCCTTCCACACCCTCCTAAAACCCGCCTACCGTTTTTTTCGTCAATTCATCCTGCAAGGGGGGATTTTGGACGGTTATCCGGGCTTTGTGGTGGCGCGATTTGGTGCCTACGCCGTCCGCGCTCGTTACCGCGAATTGGCCCGTTGGCGCGCGGCAAATGACGTACCTTTGCCGCCGCTCAAAAAAGACCCGTCGCCATGAAACCCGCACATCCCGAACGGTGGATAGACACTCCGGCCCTGCGCGCCGTCTCCGAAGGAGCGGATGCCTTGGGGGTAGCTGCCTACGTGGTGGGGGGGTACGTACGGGACCACTTCCTGGGCCGACGCACCGGGCACGATTTGGACGTGGTGGTTTTGGGTGACGCGGAACCGCTGGCGCGCTGGGTGGCCCACAAATTGGGCGGAACCAAGGTGTCTGTTTTCAAGTCTTACGGCACGGCCCACACGAAAACGCCCCACGGAGAATTGGAGTTTGTTCGGGCCCGCAAAGAAAGCTACCGGCCGGACAGCCGCAACCCAGATGTTGCGCCCGGATCCCTGAACGACGACCAGTTGCGCCGGGACTTTACCATCAACGCCTTGGCCATTGGCCTGCACGCGGCCGAACGCGGCCATTTACTGGATCCGTTCAATGGCCAGGCAGATTTGCGCCAGCGCATCTTGCGCACCCCGCTCGCCCCGGAAGCAACCTTTTCGGACGACCCCTTGCGCATGCTGCGCGCCGTGCGCTTTGCAGCACAATTGGAGTTCTCCCTTCATCCGGACGTGGAAGAAGCGTTAAAAACTCAGTCGGATCGCATCTCCATCATTACGGGTGAACGCGTTCACGAGGAACTGAACAAATTGCTCCGCACGCCCAAACCCTCTTTGGGACTGGCCCCCCTCTACACCAGCGGATTGCTGGCCCACCTGCTTCCCGAAGTGGCGGCGTTGGCCGGAGTAGACGAAGTAGAAGGGCACCTGCATAAAGACAATTTCTGGCACACCTTGGAAGTGGTCGACAACGTCGCCCGCGCCTCGGACAACGTATGGTTGCGTTGGGCGGCCCTGCTGCACGACATCGGCAAACCGGTCACCAAACGCTTCATCAAAGGCGTGGGTTGGACCTTCCACAACCACGAATTCGTGGGCGGAAAAATGGCCAAAAAACTCTTTCAACGCCTGCGCATGCCGTTGAATGAAAAAATGGACTTCGTCGTCAAAATGGTGCAGATGAGCTCCCGCCCCATTGCGGTGGTGTCTGAGGAAACCACCGATTCAGCGGTTCGTCGCCTGCTGTTCGACGCCGGTTCGGACATCGAGGACCTGATGCACTTGTGCGAGGCAGACATCACCACCAAAAACCCCAACAAAAAACGCCGTTACCTGGAAAACTTTCAGCGTGTGCGCTCCAAATTGGTGGAAGTCGAGGAAAAAGACCGTCTCCGCAATTGGCAACCGCCTGTGGACGGTGCACAGCTCATGGAGTGGTTCAACCTCCAACCGGGCCCGGAAATTGGAATCTTAAAAAATGCCATTCGCGAGGCAATCTTGGATGGTGAAATAGACAATACCTTTGAATCTGCTCGCGCTTTGGCCTACCGACGCGCTATTGAACTTGGACTAACCCCCGCAATCCCCCTTTGACCATGGCAACGTTGGTTGTACGCGCTATTTTGGACACCAAAGACGACATTTTCCGCGATCTGGAATTGCCGGAAAACGCCACCCTCGAAGATGTTCACCACGCTGTGGTGGCAGCCTTTGGCATAGAACCCGGCGAAATGGCCTCTTTCTACACCACGAACGATCAGTGGGATCAGCTCCAAGAAATTCCATTGGTCGGCTTGGGCGGCGAAGCGAACGCCTTCGGCTCCACCGAAGAGGACGCGCCTTTGGCTGAAATGGCAGCTCATCCGGCCGCCAGTCTATTGGGCCAACGCGGTCAGCGCCTGCTTTATGTTTACGATTTCTTGTCTTTGTGGACGTTTTTCATCGAACACGTCGGTCCTGGAAAACAAAGTGCCTTAACCGCACCCGAAGTGGTTATGTCCTACGGTACCGCCCCCAAGGAAGCCCCCGGAAAGGATTTTGGCACCGACGAAGGACGTTCCGCACGGGATCCCTTTGACGAAGACGAAGAAGAGGACGACGATGAGTTCGGCTTCAACGACGACGAATTCGACGAAAACAGCTACACCACCGAAGAATGGTGATTTACGGGGAAGGTAATCCGCGCTACCCGGTGCACCGGAAGCGTCATTCCTTCTTTAAACACCACCACCTGGGCGGTACTGGCCCAAACCGTGGTGTGCAAGACCTTGCACCCCAAAGCGTCCCAAAACTCAACACGAACCTTGGTGCGGGAAAGATTGCCCAACTGGGTAGCCCGATGCAAATCCGCCCTGCGGGCCGACTTCTCCTCAGGAGTGGTGAGCACATCAGCCTCCGGAAAAGTCAATTCCGTAAGGGAAAATCGCTCAACGACGGGACAATTCATGGGTTCCATCTACCGAATATAGTGATTTTTTGGAACATTTCCCAATGACGGACGCTGAGATTCTGCATTTTAGCGTTCCCGGTGGAACGCCCGAACTTCCGACGGTACACGCCGTGGTGGGCCCCACCGCCAGCGGCAAAACCGCTTGGGGAATCCAAATGGCCCTGCACCTCCAAACGGAAATCATCAATGCCGACGCCCGTCAGGTTTACGCCGAAATGCGCATTGGCGTGGCCCGGCCTTCGGAGGAGGAGCTGGGTAGCGTTCCGCACCATTTAATCGGGCACCGAAGCATCCACCAACCCTACACGGCCGCGGACTACGCGCGCGAGGCGCGCGAGGCGCTGCAGTACGTGGTGGCCAAAACCGGGACGGCAGTGGTGGTGGGCGGCAGCGGTTTGTACCTCCTCGCCGCTTTGGAAGGCTTGGACGAGGTACCGCCCACATCGCCCGAGGTACGGGCCCACTGGGAAGGGGTGTTTGCGGCGGAGGGACTCCAAGGGTTGCAGCGTCGGGTAGCAGAACGAGATCCGCACTATTGGGCTACCGTGGACCAAAAAAACCCGCGGCGCCTGTTGCGCGCGTTGGAGGTGATGGAGCAAACCGGGTCCACGTTTTCGGAGCTGCGGAGCGGACGCGCGGGAGACCGTCCTTTTACGGTGGTCTACCATCGATTGGTTCCGGATCGCGCCGCCTTGCGGCAGCGCATCGAACGTCGGGTGGTTGCCATGGCGGTGGCCGGCTTGGTGGATGAAGTGCGTCGCATGGAGCCCTTCCGGGAATTGCCGGCACTCCAGACCGTAGGGTATCGAGAGTTTTACCAAACCTGGGACGCCGGGGGATCGGACCAAACGGCCTTGGATTTGGTGGCCCTGCGCACCGCCCAATACGCTCGTCGCCAGGAAACTTGGTTGAACAAGTACGTGGGGAGCGCGCCAACGCGTTAATTTTGAGCAGCAAACGAGTTAGCTGCACGCCCTCCAAGCGCAAATAAAGTGAAAGAACCCCTAGCCCCCCCCTATTCCGCTGTGCGAAAGCGCTGGAATCCGGCGCAGCTGCCCTGGAAAGGACCTTGGCGCTGGGCGGCGTATCCGATGGCTGGGCTGTACGGTCTTGGAATTTTGGCGCACCGGATGTGGGCTTTTGGAACGCGCTTGCTTGAAAAACTTTTTGGTTTTGGGGCTCACCTGCCCAAAATCAAGACCCTTGGAATTGGTAATGTGCACGTGGGCGGTACCGGAAAAACCCCTTTGGCTCTGTGGCTGCTGAACGCTCTGGAGGAACGCCATCCGGAAGAAAAATGGGGCTACTTAAGCCGCGGGTACGGCCGGGAATCCCGGGGGTGGCAACGGGTTTACGGGGATTCATTGCCCCAAGACTCGGGCGACGAAGCTTTGTTGGTGGTACACCAGTCCCCAAACACCGCTGTGGGCGTTTGCGCAGACCGTCGCGAAGGGCTGCACCAACTGGCGCAACTGGGCTGCACGGGAGTGGTTCTGGACGATGTGCTCCAGCACCGACGGATTCGGCCGCAAGCCCTGGTAGTTGCTTGTCCGTGGGACCAACCTTGGGATGAGGAGGCGCTGCTTCCTTTGGGCACCTTGCGTGATTTTGTGGGCAGTGTGCGACGCGCACAGGCTGTGGTGGTTACCGGGACGCCGGAAGGCACCACCGGGACCGATTGGAGCGAACGGGCCGCGCGCCTGCGGCGCGCGGCCTCCCTCCCCGCCTCCTGCCCCATCTACTTCACCCAGTGGAAGTACGGCGCCCTGCAGCCTTGGGACTCCACCGAGGACCTACCGCAGCCAAACCGGGTGGTGTGCGTCAGCGGAATCGCCCAACCGGAACGGTTTGCAAACGCTGTGGCGCAACACCATACCGTGGTTAACGAACTGCGCTTTGCGGACCACGCCCAGCTCCCGTTGGAAGCCCTCTTGGAAAGCGCGGCGCACAACAACACACCGGATTTAGTGCTCACCGCTAAAGACGCAGCCCGCATGCGCCAAACCTGGTCCCAAGGGGCACCCGCCCAGCAACTTCGTGCCGCCGGAATCCAACTCTGGATTTTGCCCGTGGAAATGGCCTTCTTGGCCGGACCCGACGGCGGAGAAGCGGAAGCATTGGCGTACCTTTGCGCCCATGTCGGACTTTCCTAACTACGAACCCGTTATCGGCCTGGAAGTGCACGTGCAATTGAGCACCGCCTCCAAGGCCTACGCATCGGATTCCACGGATTTTGGCGCCCTGCCCAACACCTTGGTCAGCCCCATTACCCTGGGCCATCCGGGCACCTTGCCCAAAGCCAATACCGCCGTGGTGGACAGCGCCGTTCAGCTGGGACTGGCTTGCGGATGCACCATACGCGAACACAACCTGTACGCCCGCAAAAATTACTTTTACGCGGACTTGCCCAAGGGCTACCAAATCACCCAAGACACCACCCCCATTTGCACGGGGGGCGGCGTAAAAATCCGCTTGTCCGACGGTTCCGAGCGCACCATCCGCTTGACCCGAATCCACATGGAAGAGGACACCGGAAAATCCCTGCACGACCTGGACCCCTTCCACACCTTGATCGACCTCAATCGCGCCGGAGTTCCTTTGTTGGAAATTGTATCGGAAGCCGATTTTCGGTCCGGGGAAGAAGCCTACCAGTACCTCTCGGAAATTCGCAAACTGGTCCGCTACTTGGACATTTCCGACGGCAACATGGAGGAGGGTTCGTTGCGGTGCGACGTCAACATTTCCGTACGCCCGGTTGGCCAAGAGCGCTTTGGCACCAAAGTGGAAGTGAAGAACATGAACTCCTTCCGCAACGTCCAGAAAGCTATTGACTTTGAAACGGAACGCCAAATTACCGCAATCCGGAACGGCCACACCATTGCGCAAGAAACCCGCATGTTCGACGCCGCCAAAGGGGCCACCATCCTCATGCGTACCAAGGAAGACGCCCACGACTACCGGTACTTCATCGAGCCGGATTTGCCGCCCGTGGTGGTGACCCAAGAAGCCGTTGCGTCCATCCGGGCCGAACTTCCGGAGTTGCCTCAGGCACGTTGGGAACGGTACCAAACGGAACTTCAACTCTCGGATTACGACGCCTCTTTACTCACGGAAAATCGAGCTACCGCTGATTTTTTTGAATCGCTGGTTCGGTCCGGATGCACCCCAAAATCAGCCGCCAATTGGGTGATGGGGCCGGTGCGCAGCTGGCTCAACGAGCGCGCCCTGCGCGTGGAGGATTTCCCGCTCACCGTAACGGCCTTGGCCGCGCTCATTTCTTTGGTGGAAGCCGAAACCGTCAGTTATTCTGCTGCGCAACAACGCCTGTTCCCCGCCCTGCTGGAGCAACCGCATGCCGCACCGGCAGAATTGGCGCAGTCCTTGGGCATTGTGCAGCAAAAAGACGCCGGCGCGTTGGAAATTCACGTAGATGCCGTTTTGGCGGATTGGCCGGATAAAGTGGCCGAATACCGCGCCGGTAAAAAAGGACTCATCGGTTTGTTCATGGGCGAAGTCATGAAACGCTCCGGCGGATCTGCTGACCCCAAAACCACCACCGCCCTGCTCCGTTCTAAACTGGACTGATTCCCATGAAAAATACCTTTGTTTGGGCCGCATCCCTCCTGGCTCTCGTCGCTGCAACGTCGGCCTGTTCCAACTCCGAGGAAGTTGCGGTAGTGGGAAAAGTGGAAGGTGCAGACACCCTCTACATCAGCCGCGTCACCGCCCAAAAAGTGGTGCCCGTAGACACCGTCGTCCTCACCGGAGGGTTCAAAGTCAACTTGCCCACGGACAGCGGCCGAGTTGCCTTTTACAACCTGCGTTTCAACACCCAAGCCAGCGTGCGCATTGGGGTAGCCCCCGGCGACGCCCCCGTCTTGGAGATCGACGCCCGCCAGTACCTCGCCACCTACACCGTGAGCGGCAGCGCTCATTCGGAACAACTGGCCCGGCTCTACGCCCCCCTGCGCCGCGCCATGCTGGACCTGGACTCCTTGGACCAAGTCAACCAATTGTACCGAGACTCAGCCAACTACGGAGAAATCGTCAACGGCCTCAACATCCTCTTTGGCCAGACCCTGGAGCGTCACCGCGGACAGTTGATTGCCGCCATGAACCAAGACACTACTTCCCTGTCCAACCTCTTCGCCTTCTACCAAGGCATTGCACAAAACAACACCCTGGTGCCGGAGCGGGATTTGGACCTCTTCGTAAAGACGAACGAACGCCTCAACCGCCACCACCCCGGCCACCCGTTGGTCAAACGGTTTGACCAAGACGTCAAGGCCTTGCAAACCGCTGCCGACCGCGGAAAACAAGTGTCCCAAGCCAAAGAGACGGTAGTACCCGGGGCCGCTTTTCCGTGGCAGGCACTCAAAGGAAAGAAACCGGACGGCAGTACCTTTCTGCCCGCCGCTGTTCAAGGAAAATCCAAATACCTTTTGATCGACGTTTGGGCCGCTTGGTGTCCTCCGTGCCGCACCCAAAACCGCGCTTGGGCCACCCTCTACGCCAAATACGGCAACACCACCCTCCAGATCCTCTCCTACTCCTTGGACGGAACCCCCAACCAAGCCAATGCACAGGAAGAATGGATTTCCGCCATCCAAGCCGACGGTCTTGTGTGGCCGCACCAAGTCAGCAGCCTGCAAGGTTGGGAAGACCCCCTCGTGGGCGCTTTGGGCGTTGAATCCTTGCCCTTCAGTCTGCTCGTAGATCAAAAAGGTTCTATTGTATTGCGCAATCCTTCTCCCGAGGAAGTCGCCCGCAAACTGGCTGATAAATAGGTACCCCTATAATAGCACAACCAATATCCATCCCCGGCTACTGCCGGGGATTTTTTTTTGCACCACCAGCGTCCCCCGAAACGCGGGAATAACGGGCGACAAAACCTACCGCTAATGCCCCACCCCAAGCGTGCCTACCTATTGGAGGGCACACCAAACCACGGTAAGCGAATGCGCGCACTTACTTTAAAAGAGCTCCAGTCCATACACAGCCAACCTTGAATGCATCTGCCTCAACCTGGAATGCATTCGCCATAAAACAAAACGAGCCGCTTCGTTTCCGAAGCGGCTCGCTGCACAGAAGCGCCTGAGGCGCAACCAATTACTGTACGACCAGCGACGTGCTTTGAACGCGCTCGCCTGCTTGTACGGTAAGGACGTAGTGTCCTGGGCGTACGCCCTGAACGTCCAAAGCAACCTTTTCAACGTCTGCGCCCAAGCGACCCAAGCGCACTTGCTTCACCAAACGACCGTCCACAGCGCGCAAGGTCAGCACAACATCGCTCGCAGAGGCCAAATCCAAACGCACCTGAACTTTATCGGTTGCTGGGTTTGGGTAGACCTGCAAAGCATTGCGGTCCGCATTTACTGCCGCAGGACGCTCGTTCAAGCCTACCGGACGGTTCACCGAGGTGGAACCCGTGCGGTACAGACCGCGGCCGTGGGTTGCGATGTACAATTCACCTTCCGTAGCCTGTGAACCTGCGGTGGCCGGATTGTACAAGTCGTCGGTGCGGTACTGACGAATGCCGAATACGGGTACGCGTCCCAAGCCTGTGTTTTCTTCACTCCAAGAAGGAGTAGTTGAAATGTTGGCACAGGAGTACATTCCCAATTCCGTTCCAATGTAAACCGTATTGGGGTTAGCTTTATCAAACGTAATGCTGTAGGCAGGAGTTGCAGGAAGTGCAGAGGCACCGGAGCCCTGCTTGGGGGTAAAGCTTACACCAGACGCTGCCAATGCATTGGAAGAGAAGTGCACGTACGTGCTGTTGCCGTAGTTACCGAGCGAAACCGCAACACGGTCCGTGTTGGTGGGATCCACGGCAATACCTGTCACTGCTCTGCCGTTGAAGTTGGCAATTTGCGTTACCGTCAACACATTCTTGGAAACGGAATCGATGTGGGCCTGAGCCTGCTTGCGCGCTGCCAATAAGTTGCTGATGCGGAACACAAATCCTCCGTTGGTTCCCACAAACAAGTGGTTGCCATCTTTGGACATTTCCATGCTCAAAGGTTCACCCTTTCCGGGCAAGTGAGCAATCTGCCACCACTGTGGGGTGTTGGAGAAGTCATGCACCGTGCGGGTCATGAAAATGCCGCCTAACTTCAAGCCCGTTGAAGCATCGTTGTGGGAGTTCAAGCCCACGAAGAACATGGACTGAATTTTGTCCTGAACCTTCACCACATCGCTTACGTCCAAACGACTTGGAGTGGTATAAGGAATGGGCAAACCACCAATATTGGAAGACATCACAATCTTCGAACCTGCTGGGATGTACACATCGCAGGTTAAAATCACCTCCGCCAGAGGAGGATTGTTGAAAGTGATTTCAAAGTAGGCGGAATCGGGGTAAAACTTGCCCGTTCCGTCGCCCGAGACATTGCCCTGTGCATCAGCGATCATCGTGTAAGGGCCCGCGAATACCTTAAATCCACCGGCAATGAATTTTGCGGTAGGCTGCGGGTGGGACATTTTTCCTTTGAATACCTTTTTGATTCCGTCGCCAAAGCCCATGGAGCGAATGGACTTGATGAGCTCAAATCGAGCGGAATCAACGCTGCCTGGATCGTTGGTAGTCTCCCACAATTTGTAGGGCATGATCCAGTTGGACAACGAGAATCCACGGCTTTCCGCCGCCGTCATGATGGGCGAATAGAAACGCTGGAACGTCTCTCCGTCGTCGTCCGACCGACCCAAATCACCGTTCTGGTTTTCGGCAAACATCACTTTCGGACGCAACCAAGAAATATCGGCCTGACCACCGTCCGCATAGGAGTTGTTGATCAGCAAGCGTTTGCCAGAAGCCGGAGAATTTCCTCGTCCGTCGATGTACGCCGTTCCGTTGTCTTGCGTGCCGCCAATCAATTTGCGATCGCGGCCCATGCCAAATGCATAGTACTGGTAGGTGCGGTAGTCGTAGTTGCGTTCGGTCCAAGTAAAACCGTGGTCCGAAGATTTGAAGATACCGCCGTCGTTTCCGATGTAAGCCACGTTCGGGTTCTTGGGATCAAACACCATTTCGTGGTTGTCCGCGTGCAAATAGAAAGGATTCGCACCTGCAAAACCGGAGGTGGTAGACGTTTGGCGCCAGCCTGCTGCTTGGTTCCAATCCCATACGGTAATACCACCCAACCAGATTTGATTGGCATCCTTGGGGGAGACTGCAAACAAGAAATCGTACTCTCCTTGGCAACGACCGGACTGGCACATGGGGTCAAAAAATGTACTTTTTTGACCAATCTTGGACCAAGTAGCTCCGTTGTCCGCAGAACGATACACCGCACTGAGCGCGTCTCCGCTCAACTGCGCTACATAAACAATGTCGTTGTTTTGGGGGGAAACCGCAATCCGCGTGCGGGAAGTGCGGCGTGGCAAACCGGTGGTACCTGGCGTGGGCGTGGATTTTTCAACCCAAGTCAAGCCCTCGTCGTTGGAGAACATGACTTTGCCCCCATTGGAAACCCACAAAGCGCCGCCAGACGAGATGGTCATGTCGCGAACCAAACCGGATAAGGTTGTGGTCCAGGTGAGGCCACCGTCGTTGGAGCGTTTGAATCCGCCTGTAGTTCCTGCGTAAATAACGCTGGCATTGGTGGGATGCGCTTCTAAGCGAGCAACTGAAGTCCACTCGCCACCTGGCGTTGACGACGTCGGAACGGTAGAAGCTAAACGCGTCCACGTCAAACCGCGGTCCGTTGACTTGAACATTCCTCCGCCAATGAATGCGGGGGTAGAGGATGCTCCGCCACCGCCGTAACCGATGTACGGAAATTCACCGGTGCCGTAGTACAAATCACCGTTTGCTGCCTGACAAATGGACACCACCGCCAAATTGTGTGTTGGGTTGCTCATGGATTTCCACGTAGCTCCGCCGTTGCGTGACTTGAAGAAACCACCTGAAACACTTCCTACGTACACCACATTGCTGGAATCGCGATCCACCAACAAAGCACGGGTACGTCCGCCACCGTTGTCCGGGCCAACACTTTCCCATTCCAAGGAAGTGGTTTTGCCCGCTGCCAAACGATCAGCTTGTTCTTGGGCTGCTAGAATCCAGGCAGGATCTACTTCGCCCGTTACTTGATTCGCCCGAAGTGAATGCAAATAGGCCAAGGCACCGTGGATTCCTTGTTCCACAAAAACGCCTTCACGAGGCTGATAGTGAGGTACTTCCTCCTGGATCATCACAACAGCAGCTGTTCCTAAGGCAACAGTACCAGCCGCGGCAACGGCCCAACGCTTAGTAAATAGGGTCATACGATATAACAATTTGTTCACTTGAAAGTGCGTAAATGTAAGGTAAAAACGTCAATGAATGTGCTTTTCTGCATGGTACGACGACCGAACCAGCGGTCCGCTTTCTACGTGCCTGAAACCCATTTTTTTACCCGCCAAATGAAGCTCCTCAAATACCTTAGGCTCAATGAATTCAACAACGGGTAAATGCTTCGGCGAAGGCTGCAAATACTGGCCCAAAGTAACAATGTCCACGCGGGCAGAGGCCAACTCTTCCATGGTGGCCAATACTTCTTCGACGGTTTCGCCCAAGCCCAACATGATTCCACTTTTGGTTCGGGGAACACGCCCCTCTTCCTTGAGGTAGCGCAAAACTTCGAGACTGCGATCAAATTGAGCTTGAATGCGCACCTTACGGGTGAGACGTCGGACCGTTTCCATGTTGTGGGAAACCACTTCCGGGGCTACTTCCGCAATGCGATCCAAAGCCTTCAGATCCCCTTTGAAATCCGGAATAAGGGTCTCCATGGTGGTTCCTGGACTCATGCGGCGAATGGCGCGAACTACTTCCGCCCAAAGGGTTGATCCACCGTCCGGCAAATCATCACGGTCCACACTGGTCAAAACGGCGTGCTTGATTTTCATCAACCGAATGGATCGCGCTACGCGCTCCGGCTCGTCCCAATCCACCGCGTCCGGACGTCCGGTGGCCACGTTGCAGAAACCGCAGGATCGTGTGCAGGTGTTGCCCAAGATCATGAAGGTTGCGGTTCCTTCGCCCCAGCATTCGCCCATATTGGGGCAACGACCACTCTCGCAAATCGTGTGCAACTTGTAGTTGTCTACCAATCCGCGAACCTTGCGGTAATTGTCGCCCGTGGGCAACTTGACACGGAGCCAATTGGGCTTGCGCACCGGTGCGGGCAAGGCCGACGGTGATTCGATTGTTCCAGGGGGAAGTACAGGTTCCATGCGTGCTACTTAAACAACGAAAGCAATCAGAAAGTTTGCGCCCAACGCTGAATCGTTTCGCCGTTGACGGAGTCGTGCGAAACGTTTGCCACGGCTTTGCCGCGAACCACCAGAATGAGTTGAGGACTCTCGTGGTGCACGCCCAACCAACGAGCTAAATCTTGGGAAAAAGCGCGTTGCACAACCACGTCAACCTCCCACAAAGGCCAAGGAAGGGGTTGGTTCGATTGCAAGGCACGTTTGGCCCAAGTACTGACCGGGCAACGCGGGCTGTGTTTATAAAGGAGAAATGCTTCTGGGGAATCCCCGGAGAGCGCGGGCCAATGGGCTTCGCTCAGAAATTCCCATGAACTCATGCCCGCACGGCAGGCGCAGTCTGCGCACTTCCGGTAAATGCTGGGCAGGGATCGTGCGAACCACAGGCGGAAGCAGCGGCGGCTAAGGCCACCAATACTGCAAAAGCAATCAAGCGCTTATTCATGAGACAGATATTTGCCCAAAAATAAGGAAATTTGCCTCTTCATGAAGTCGTTTCCCAAAGAAGTTGTTGCCGCATGGCCCTGCCTGGCCGGCTCGTGGCCCGTTTTAGACCTGCTGCATCGGGAAGAAGCTGCTGGTAATGAGGTATTTCCGCCAGAAATCTTGCGTTACTCTGCGCTTACGGCAACTCCGTTTTCGTCCACCCGTGTGGTGATCTTGGGACAAGACCCCTACCACGGCCCCGGACAAGCCAACGGTTTGGCGTTCTCCGTGCACGAAAACACCCCCCTCCCCCCCTCCCTCAAAAATATTTATCAGGAATTGCAGTCCGACTGCGGCGGAACGCGTCGAACCTTAGGGGATTTGACGGATTGGGCCGCACAAGGTGTTCTGTTGCTGAATACAGCTTGGAGCGTAGCGCCCGGCAGGCCCGGATCCCACAGCAAATGGGGCTGGAACGAACCCGTGGACTGTCTGCTGAACGCCCTCAACCAAGGAGAAAATCGGATCGTATTCATCGCTTGGGGAAAACCGGCACAAATGCGTTTGCGGGGAATCAATACCCACCGCCACGCCGTTTTGACCAGCCCCCACCCCTCGCCCTTGGGCGCCTATCGAGGTTTTTGGGGCAGCAAGCCGTTCAGCAAAACCAATGAGCTTTTGGCTTCGTGGGGAGCGTCGCCCATCGCTTGGAATGGCTACCTTTAAGGCATGAACGAGACGGTGTCCCTTTTGATTGCCCTGGTGGGGGCTAGCCTGGCATTGCTGAGCTTTTGGTTTCGGAAAAACGCCTCAGCCAGCGGAGGAAACGGAGCTGCGGACCACCGCCAATTGGAGACGGATTTGGCTACCCAACAGGCCTATTTGGCCAGCGAGAAACAGCGCACGGCTGAATTGACCGCAGAAGTGAGCCGATTGAACGGCGATTTGCGCCTGGCGGAAGCCGATTTGGCCCGACTGCGCGAAAAAACGGAGAATCAGGCTGCCGTTCAAGAACAAATGAAGAACGAGTTCAAGGTGCTTGCGCAAGAAGTGGTGCAGCGGGCGTCGGCCCAAGTAACGGAGCAACTCACGGAGGGGAATAAAACCCAACTGGATTTGGTGCTGGCCCCCTTCAAAGAGCGCCTGGAGCTCTTTGCCAAACGCGTGGACGACACCCACTTGCAAGGACAAAACGAGCGCATTTCCTTAAAAACCGAACTGCAAAGACTGGTGGAGCAAAACGAAAAGCTCAACCGCGAGGCTGCCTCGCTCACCAAAGCCCTGCGCGGCGATGTCAAAATGCAGGGGAACTGGGGCGAAATGATTTTGGAACAAATGCTGGAGAAATCCGGCCTGACCAAGGGCGTGGAATACGAAGTTCAGCACAGCGTCACCACCGATGACGGCAAGCGCTACCAACCCGATGTTTTGCTGCACCTTCCCGAAGGAAAGCAGTTGATCATTGACTCCAAGGTGAGTTTGGTGGCGTTTGATCGATTCGTCAACGCGGAGAACGACGACGTGCAAAAAGCCGCGCTCAAAGAACACGTCCAATCCTTGCGCAACCACATCAAAGGACTGGCGGAAAAGAACTACCAAGACCTCAAAAAAGGCAGCCTAGATTTTGTGTTCTTGTTCGTTCCCATTGAAGGGGCCTATGCAGCCGCCCTCCAAGCGGAACCCGCATTGTACCAAGAGGCCTACGACAAAAACATTGTTTTGGTGAGTACGGCCAACTTGTGGGCCACGCTGCGAACCATTGCCATGGTGTGGCGCCAAGAAAAGCAGAACGCCAACGTGCAAGAAATCATTCGTCAAGCCTCCGCCTTGTACGACAAATTCGTGGGTTTCACGGACGATTTGCGCAAGATGGGCACCAAGATGGACGAGGCCAAAAATGTGTACATCGACGGCATGAAAAAACTGACGGACGGGCGTGGGAATTTGATCACCAGCGTAGAGAAACTGCGCTTGCTGGGGCTCAAAAATTCCAAGGATCAAAACCCGGCCTTACTGGACCGCGCCTTAGCCCAAGAAATAGACCTCAACGAAACAACGGAACTACCCGATACGGACGCATGAACGAAGAACTAATCTACGGGATGCACCCCGTGTTGGAGGCCATTGCCGCCGGCAAAGAAATCGATCGAATTTTTGTGCAACAGGGATTGCGCGGTGCTGCCTTTCAGGAACTCTGGGGAGCCATTAAGGAGCACAACTTGGCGTTCAAGTACGTCCCCGTGGAAAAGCTGAATCGGCTGACTCGCAAGAATCACCAGGGAATTATTGCCTTTGTGTCCCAAGTGGAGTACCAACTTTTGGAAGAGATTGTTCCCATGGTGTACGACCGGGGCGAAACGCCATTGTTGCTGGCGCTAGACCGCGTGACCGACGTCCGAAATGCCGGAGCCATTGCGCGCAGCATTGAATGCGTGGGAGGGCATGCCCTGGTCATGGGGGAGAAAAACGCTGCCCCCATGAACGGGGACGCCGTCAAGGCTTCTGCCGGAGCCCTGCTCCGGTTGCCGGTGTGCCGTGAAAAATCGCTGGTTCGTGCGCTGGAGCAATTGGCCCAAGACGGACTCCAAATTGTAGGCATTACGGAAAAGGCGGCGCAAACCCTTCCGGAAATTGATTTTACCCTGCCGTCTGTTTTGGTGATGGGATCTGAGGAGGACGGTTTATCTCCGGAGGTGATGCGTGCCTGCCACGTACGGGCCAAAATCCCCATGATGGGCCACGTGGCCTCGCTAAACGTATCCGTAGCAGCAGGCATGGCGATGTACGAGGCGCAACGGCAGCGGATGGCACAAGAGCACGTTTGACCCTACTCCAGTCAAGGAATTGAATCTTCCATTCGGCCGGTGCCTTTCAGCATCCACCCAAAAGGTTGCATTCCAATGTTCAATTAGCCGTTAGGCCTTCAGCACTTCTCGCAGCAGAGCCATTTTGGACTCTGCGTCTGCCAATTTCTTGCGTTCGTTGTCAATGACGGCCGCCGGTGCACTGGACACAAAGCGCTCGTTGCTCAACTTGGCCTGAACGCTCTTGGCAAATCCCTGCAAGTACACCAGGTCCTTTTGCGCCTGTTCGCGCTCGGCGGCGGCATCCGCCTCCGAAACAGACAACACCACCTGAAACTCTCGGGTTCCCGCGCGTACAGGAGTGGTGCCCGTGGGGACCTCCTCCACCGATGCGAAACGCGATAGGTTCGTGAGTTTCTGAATTAGAGCAGCGCCCGCCGGTTCTGCACCGGTGTAGTACACTTCCAAGGCTTCTTTGAATGGAATGTTCTTGTCCTTGCGCAGGGTGCGCAGCGCGGTAACTACCTCTTCCAAAGACGCAAAGTCCGCGAGCAGGCTGCGGTCTGCGGTGCTTGGTGCGGGCCACTCCGCGTGGTTGATGGTGCTTCCTTCCGGACGCTCCGCCAAAACGTGGTACACTTCTTCGGTGATGAACGGCATGAACGGGTGCAGCAACACCATCAATTCTTCAAAAAACGCCACGGTTGCTGCCAACGTGCTGGCCGCAATGGGTGCGCCGTAAGCGGGCTTCACGGCCTCCAAATACCAAGCACAGAAATCGTCCCAGACCAATTTGTAGGTGCGCATCAGCGCTTCGGAAAGGCGGTACTTGTCAAAATCGTCGTTCAGGTCCGCAACGGCTTGGGCCAAAACTTGCTCAAACCAGCGCACGGCCCACTCGGAGGCAGCGTCGGCAGGCACGTCCGCCACTTCCCATCCCTTCACCAAACGCAGCGCGTTCCACACCTTGTTGGTGAAGTTTCGGCCCGTCACGCACAAATCCTCGTCAAAGGGCAAATCGTTGCCGGCGGGAGAGGTCAACAGCATGCCCATGCGCACGCCGTCGGCACTGTACTGATCAATCAAAACCAAGGGATCCGGCGAATTGCCCAGCGATTTGGACATTTTACGGCCTTGTTTGTCCCGCACAATTCCGGTGAGGTACACGTTCTCAAACGGACGCTTTCCGGTGTATTCGTATCCGGCCATGGCCATGCGCGCCACCCAAAAGAAGAGAATTTCTGGGGCGGTCACCAAGTCCTGCGTGGGGTAGTAGTACGCCATCTCGGGATTGTCCGGACGGTTGATGCCGTCGAACACAGAAATGGGCCACAGCCAGCTGGAAAACCAGGTATCCAAACAGTCTGCGTCTTGACGCAAATCGCTCGCCTCCAAGGAAGGATTTCCGGAGGCGGTGCGCGCTTTTTCGAGGGCTTCCTGAGCGCTCAAGGCCACCACAAAATCGTTCTCTCCCGTGCCGTGGAAGTACGCGGGGATGCGGTGTCCCCACCACAACTGGCGGGAAATGCACCAATCCTTCACGTTTTCCATCCAGTGGCGGTACGTGTTCTTGAATTTCTCCGGAATCAAACGGATTTCGTCCGACTCCACCGCATCCAAAGCAGGCTTGGCCAATTCCGGCATGCGGATCCACCACTGCAGGGAAAGACGCGGCTCCACCACGGCCCCGGTGCGCTCAGACGTGCCCACCGAGGAAGCATACTCCTCCACCTTGACCAACAGACCTTGCGCCTCCAAATCGGCAGCTACCTGCTTGCGCGCCGCAAAGCGATCCATTCCGGCGTACTGCAGACCGTGGGCGCTCAACGTGCCGTCCTCGTTCAAGACGTCCAAGGTCTCCAGGCCGTGCTTCTGGCCAATGGCAAAGTCGTTCCAATCGTGTGCGGGCGTCACCTTCAAGCAACCCGTTCCAAAATCCGTGGTCACGTAGTCGTCCGCCACAATGGGGATCAGTCGGTCCCCCACTGGAACGCGCACGCGCTTGCCGTGCAGGTGCCGATAGCGTTCGTCCTTGGGATTGACCGCAATGGCCACATCGCCCATAATGGTTTCCGGGCGCGACGTTGCCACCGTCAAGTAGGTCCCCGGCGCATCTTCCAATTCGTAGCGCACGTGGTACAGTTTGGCTTGGATGTCCTTGTGGATCACCTCCTCATCGGACAACGACGTTTTGGCTTCCGGATCCCAGTGCACCATGCGCAAGCCGCGGTAGATGAATCCCTTTTCGTAGAGGTCCACGAATACTTTATAAACGCTGTCCGACCGTTCCTCGTCCAAGGTAAACGCGGTCCGATCCCAATCGCAGCTGGCCCCCAACTTCTTCAATTGGTCCAGAATGATTCCGCCGTGTTTGTGCGTCCAGTCCCAAGCGTGCTCCAGGAACGCGTCGCGGGTCAAGTCAGACTTCTTAATGCCTTCTGCCCGAAGCTTTTGCACCACCTTGGCCTCCGTCGCAATGGACGCGTGGTCCGTTCCCGGCACCCAGCACGCATTGAAGCCGCGCAGCCGCGCCCGACGCACCAAAACATCTTGAATGGTGTTGTTCAGCATGTGCCCCATGTGCAGCACGCCCGTGACGTTGGGCGGCGGAATCACGATGGTGTAGGCGGGCCGACCGTCCGGAACCGACTTAAAATGTTGATTCTGCAACCAGTAGGCGTACCATTTTGCTTCAATGGCTTGGGGGGCGTATTTGCTGGGGAGTTCCATAGTTTGCAAAAGTACGCTTTGGCATCGTTTTTGAATGCACTTGTGGATGTTGTGCCATTGTGTACATTTGTTCCGCTTTCGAAAAAATTAAAATCAAAGTCCACCATGAAAAACGTTTTCCTTACCGCTGCTTTTGCCTTGGGTTCCCTGAGCTTCGCGTTCGCTCAAAGCACGCCAGCAACCAATCCAAACGCTGCCGAAATCGCGTTTGAAAAAGAAATCGTCGACTACGGCAAAATCACCAAAGGCGCCAACGGCGAGCGTGAATTTGTGTTCAAGAATACCGGCAAAGAGCCTTTGATCATCAATAACTGCTACGGATCATGCGGTTGCACGGTTCCTGAATGGCCCCGCACCCCCATTGCTCCCGGTGCAAAAGCGTCCATCAAAGTGAAGTACGACACCCAGCGTTTGGGCGCGTTCACCAAGACCGTTACCGTTCAATCCAACGCCAAGTCTGCCACCAAGGTTTTGACCATCAAAGGCGATGTTGCCGATGCCGCTCAGCCCGTAACTACTCCCGTGAACGACAAGAGCACGGGCTCCAAGGTGAGCAAATAATCTTCTGATTTTCCGGAATTCCTTTCCGACCTTTGTACCCGCTGCCGCTCCGGCAGCGGGTTTTTTATTTTCGTCATGCCCAAACTCTCCGCCAAAGGCGCTTCATTGCCCGCCTCCCCCATTCGCAAATTGGTTCCATTCGCCGAAGGCGCTGCCCAACGAGGCACGGAGGTCTTGTACCTGAACATCGGACAGCCGGACATCCCCACCCCGCAAGTAGCTTTGGACGCGGTCTCCAACCACACCGTCAAGGTGTTGGCCTATTCGCACTCGGCGGGCTTTGAATCCTACCGACGCGGACTGTTGACGTACTACGCGCAGCACAACATCTCCTTGGAATTGGGCGACGTCATGATCACCACCGGCGGTTCAGAAGCACTGCTCTTCGCCATGGGAACGATCTTGGACGCCGGGGACGAAATCATCATCCCGGAACCTTACTACGCCAATTACTCCAGTTTTGCGCAAAGCAGCGGCGCCGTGGTGGTGCCCGTGGCCAGCCGCATTGAAGACGGTTTTGCCCTGCCCCCCATTGCGCAGATTGAACCGCTCATCACCGAGCGCACCCGCGCCCTACTCATTTGCCATCCGGGCAACCCCACCGGTTATTTGTACACGCCGGAGGAATTGAATCAGCTTAAGGAGCTCGTGCTGAAACACGACCTCTTTTTGATCTCCGACGAGGTTTACCGCGAGTTTGTGTACGATGGCAAAAAACACACGTCCGTCATGAGCTTGGCTGGCTTGGAAGAAAACGCCGTTTTGATTGACTCCGTTTCCAAGCGCTACTCCATGTGCGGCGCCCGCATTGGCACCTTGGCCAGCAAGAACAAGGCCTTCATGGCCACGGCCCTCAAATTTGCCCAAGCACGTTTGAGCCCACCTACCTTCGCCCAAATTGCGTCCGAGGCTGCCCTGCAGACCCCGGCCAGTTACTTTGAAGGAGTCTTAGCAGAATACACCCGCCGGCGAGACGTTTTGGTGGCGGGACTGAATCAAATCCCAGGGGTCTTCTGCCCAATGCCCTCCGGTGCTTTTTACGCCGTGGCGCAACTTCCCGTGGACAGTGCAGATCGTTTTGCGGAATGGATTCTGAGTGACTTTTCCTTTGAGGGCGCCACCGTCATGATGGCCCCAGCCTCCGGCTTCTACACAGACCCCGCCTTGGGTGCGAAACAAGTACGTTTGGCGTACGTGTTGGAGGTGGAAAAACTGCAGCAGGCGCTGCGTGTGCTGGCAGCAGCATTGGAGGCCTACCCCGGAACCCAGCGTTGAGATGGCCTTGCACGAAGCGCTCCACGTCGATTTAAAACCGTTCAACACCTTTGGGTTGTCGTGCGTAGCGGATCGCGTGCTAACGGCAACCTCAGAAGAAGACGTACGCGATGCCGTGGGCACGTTTGCGGCCAACGATTCCCTTTCACTGGTACTGGGCGGCGGCAGCAACTTGCTCTTCACCCAGGAACGCCTGACCGGAACCGTGTTGCACGTCAACCTACGGGGGAAGCGCGTGGTGAGCGAAACGGACGACGCCGTGGTGGTGGAAGCTGCGGCCGGCGAACCTTGGCACCCTTTTGTCTTGTGGACCTTGGAGAACGGATGGGGCGGATTGGAGAACCTCTCCCTCATCCCCGGCAACGTGGGCACCACCCCCGTGCAAAATGTGGGCGCATACGGCGTAGAAACCAAAGACGTGTGCACCGAGGTACGCTTTGTGGAGCGCGGTACCGGTACCGTGCATACCTTTTCTGCGGCCGACTGTGCCTTTGGCTACCGCGATTCCGTATTCAAGGGCTCCTGGCGCAACCGCGCCGTCATTACCGCGGTACGCTTTCAACTGACCAAAAGAAACCACACCCTGAAGACGCACTACGGTTCCGTAGACGCTGAATTGGAGGCAGCGGGTATACATCCCTCACCCCAAAGCATTTCCGACGCCGTGGTGCGCATCCGTCGTTCCAAGTTACCCGACCCAGCTGAGTTAGGCAACAGCGGCAGTTTCTTCAAAAACCCCACCGTAAGCGCCGAGGACTACGAACGCCTATGTGCCCAAAAGCCAGACGCGCCCGGGTACCCCCAAGCGGATGGCCGCGTGAAGTTGGCCGCCGGTTGGCTGATTGAGCAAGCCGGCTGGAAAGGCTATCGTCGGGGCGATGCGGGCGTCCACGCCAAACAGGCCCTGGTATTGGTGAACTACGGCGGTGCCACGGGGCCGGAAATCTGGCAATTGGCCCAAGACCTGGTGGCCGACGTGCGCGGAAAATTTGGCGTATCGTTGGAGCCGGAAGTCAATCTGGTGGGCGGCGGTTTGTGATCCTCAGCACCGTATAAAATAGGATTGCATTGTACCTTTGACCAACAAATCAAAAACCCATGGCCCTTTTAAAACTTTTCGGAATTGCAGTAGTACTCATCGCTTTGGCGGGATTGGGTATGGCCATTAAGATTTGGGGCAAAAAAGGGGGTGAGTTTACGGGCACATGCGCCAGCAACAGCCCCTTCCTCAACAAAGAAGGTGCCTCGTGCGCTTTGTGTGGGGCGGCCCCGGCGGAACAGTGTAAAAACACCGAAAGCCCCGCTTGATCGCGCTTTTTTCTACTGACCTACAGGAGACCCGTTTTTAGTGTTCCGGTGGTGTTTATTCCAGTGTGGAATAAACTTCCCAAGCTCCGGAAGGATTGCTGTAAACCAGCACCACGTCCCATTCGGGGTGTTTTTGCACCAATTCTTTTGCTTGATTCAGCCCCATCGCCATGAGCGCAGTAGCCACACCGTCGGCCTCCGATGAGGATGGAGCGAGTACGGTGGCACTCAACAAATCGGTTCGGGCGGTCCATCCCGTAAACGGATTGAGCGTGTGCCCATAGCGCATACCGGACTTTGGATCCACCTGGAACTTTCGGTAATTACCGGACGTAGCCATTCCTCGGTTCTTCAATCCCACTACCGTTATCGGTTTGCCTTTGCGAACTTCAGTTGGTGCATCCACAGCAACTTGAAAGTCGCTGCCGTCGGGTCTGCCACCCAAGGCATACAACTCGCCTCCGATTTCCACCAAGGCATGTGCCACACCAAAATGCTTGAGGATCTGCGCCACACCGTCCACCGACAGGCCTTGTGCGAAAGCATTCACGTCGTAGCAGGGTTTGGTCAACCCCATCAGCTCCCGGATCCGTGCAGAATCGGCGGAGGGATTGCCCGTTCCCAATACGGCCTTCTGACCGTTAAAACCCCAGGCTGAAGTAAAACGGCCTACCTCTGGATCCATCCAGCCGTTGGTGAGGTTCTTGATTCGTTGTCCCTCCTGAAGCAACCGATTCCATTCGGCGGGCTCGTCTTGGTCGAAATCCATTCCGCGGTTCCATCGACTGATCACGCTGCCCGTGTCCCAGGCAGACGCAACTTCATTGAAAGCAACCAAATACAATTGGATGGAATCTGCTACACGCTCCGATGCAGGAGTTTCTGAAACAGGCCAGTAGGTTATGGCAAAGGTTGTTCCTTGGGCCTCCCCTTGCAAGACGATCGGATCCTCGGTTTTTGGCGCCGACGTACAACTTACTGCCGCTGCGATACCAGAGAGAACCACCCCTTGAGTCAACCCCGAGCGAAAAAGGTTGAAAACAAAAAAAAGGCTACCCTGCGGGTAGCCTTTTTTACGCTGAGCGAAATTACCCTCCGAAATCATCGAAGGCTACGTTTTCGGCCGGAACCCCAAAGTCATCCACCATCTTCAAAACGGCGGCGTTCATCATGGGAGGTCCACAGAAATAGAACTCAATGTCTTCAGGAGCATCGTGCTTGCCCAAGTAATTATCAATCAGTGCTTGGTGAACAAAGCCAACAAATCCATCGCCAGCTTTATCGTCCATGCTCGTCTTGGCTACCCAATTGTCTTCGGGCAGCGGCTCGGACAACACCATGTTGAAGGTGAAGTTTGGGAACTCCTTTTCGATGTTCTGGAAATCGTCGATGTAGAACAACTCCCGACGCGAACGACCTCCGTACCAATAGGATACCTTACGGCCCGTCTTCAGCGTGTGGAACAAGTGGAACAGGTGCGAACGCATGGGAGCCATGCCGGCACCACCGCCAATGTAAATCATTTCTGCTTCCGTCTCCTTGATGTGGAATTCTCCGTAAGGACCGGAAATAGTCACCTTGTCGCCTGGCTTCAAATTGAAGACGTACGAGGAACATACGCCCGGATTGACGTCTGCCCAGCCGCCCTTGGCGCGATCCCACGGCGGTGTGGCAATACGAATGTTCAGCATGACGATGTTGCCCTCTGCAGGGTGGTTGGCCATGGAGTAGGCGCGGAACAACGGCTCGTCGTTCTTCATCTTCAAATCCCACAACTTAAACTTATCCCACTCGCTTTGGAACTCATTCGCTTGCTTGCCCAAACGCGGGTGCGCGGTGATGTCAAAGTTCTTGTAATCTACGTCGATGGCTGGGACGTCAATCTGGATGTATCCACCCGCTAAGAAATCCAAATTCTCGCCTTCCGGCAATTTCACCACAAACTCCTTGATGAACGACGCCACGTTGTAGTTGGAAACTACTTCGCATTCCCACTTTTTGATGCCGAAAATCTCTTCCGGTACCTTCACGGTCATGTCGCCTTTCACCTTCACTTGGCAACCCAAGCGCCAGTTGTCCTGGATTTGTTTGCGGTTGAAAAATCCCGTTTCCGTGGGGAGAATTTCGCCTCCGCCATCGGTTACTTGGCAACGGCACATGCCGCAGGTACCACCGCCTCCGCAAGCAGAAGGCAAAAAGATTTTGTTGTTGCTCAAAGTAGACAGCAAGGTGCTTCCGGATTCAACCTCCGAAATTTCACCGTTGATGTTCAATTTTACCGGTCCCGAAGGAGACAACTTGGACTTAGCAAAAAGCAGAATCCAGACCAGCAGGATGGTCACCAGGGTAAACACCCCGATGCTCGTCAATACCGTAGATGCGGTCGATAAAAACATACGAACGAAAGATTAAAGTTTGATCCCCATGAAACCCATGAACGCCATGCCCATGAGACCGGTAATGATGAACGTAATGCCCAATCCACGCAGCGGAGCCGGTACGTGGCTGTACTGCAAGCGTTCGCGAATGGCTGCCACCGCTACAATTGCCAACATCCAACCCACACCGCTACCTACGCCAAACACCGTTGCTTCCGCCAAAGACTGGTAGCCACGCTCTTGCACAAACAAGGCAGCACCCAAAATGGAGCAGTTCACGGCAATCAACGGCAAGAAAATACCCAATGCGTTGTAGAGGGCTGGGGCAAAACGCTCCACCACCATCTCAACCAACTGTACCATGGCCGCAATGATGGCAATGAACATGATGAAGCTCAAAAAGCTCAAGTCGTACTGGGCCAATTCAGGATCAATCCACGCCATGGCACCTGCTTTCAGCAAACGGGTGTCCAGCAAGTAGTTGACGGGGACGGTGATGAGCAACACAAACGTTACCGCAACCCCCAAACCTAAGGCTGTTTTGACCGTCTTGGACACGGCCAAGTACGAGCACATGCCCAAAAAGAAAGCAAAGATCATGTTCTCAATGAACACGCTCTTGATGAAGATATTAATCAGTTCTCCCATGGCGAATTACTTTTCAATGAGGTCTTTAAACTTGCTGCGCTGCACCCAAATAATAATGGCTACGACAATCAAAGCCATAGGCGGCAACAACATCATGCCATTGTTGCTGTAGAAACCGGTACCCGTTTCAGGATTCAAATACCAATCCGTAGGAACTACCTGGTATCCATAAAGCTGGCCCGAGCCCAACAACTCGCGAATGAAGGCAATCACAATCAATACAACCGCATAGCCTGCACCGTTGCCAATGCCGTCCAAGAAGGATTTCCAAGGGGTATTGCCCAGGGCAAATGCTTCAATCCGACCCATCAAGATGCAGTTGGTGATGATCAAACCAACAAATACGGAAAGCTGCTTGCTGACATCGTACACGTACGCCTTGAGGATCTGATCCACAACAATCACCAATGCAGCAACAACAACCAACTGGACAATGATCCGAATTCGGTTGGGAATCAAATTCCGAAGCAACGAGGTAATCAGGTTGGAAAACGCCGTTACGACCAAAACAGACACCCCCATTACGATGGCAGGCTGCAACTTTACCGTAATGGCCAAGGAAGAACAAATACCCAAAACCTGAACCGTTACCGGATTCTGCATGTTGAAGGGATCCGCCAACAGTTTTCGATTTTCCTTCGAAAACAAGCCCGATTTGGGCTTGGACTGTTCATTTGAACTCATAATGAAGATACTTCTGCAGTTAATGTGTCCGCCGAAACCGGTGCTGGAGCCACCGTGCTGCCGACCGTTTTCAAATACTCAATGTAAGGAGCCAAGCAGTCTTGAATCATGCTCTGTACCCCCACGGAGGTAATGGTTCCTCCGCTGATTCCTTGAACTTCGTGTTCGGATGAAGTCTTGCTTTTGACTACCGAAATGGAGACAAAATTGCTTCCATTCAAAATCTTCTTGCCAACAAATTGACCGGAAAAAAGTGCCGTTGAAATTTCAGCGCCCAATCCCGGTGTTTCGCTTTTGTGACCAAACGAAGCACCAAAAACGGTATTACCGTCCTTTTCCAGAGACAAGTTACCCCAGACCGGGCCCCACAATCCTTTGCCCCGCATGGGAATGATGTAAAACTCCTTTCCATCGATGTTGGCGACGTAGAGCGGAACTTCGCGGGTTTCCAGCGGTTGCGAAACAGCTGTTGCCAAATCAATATTGAAAGCAGGCTGCGTTGGATTTTCAACAATTTTGCCGTTGCGGATGACCAAAGACTGTTTGATGTACTGGTCAAAAGCAGGCCCCGCGGCATCGCGCTGCACAACAACGTTAATGGACGACAAGATCTCCTGCTTCTTCTCCAACTCAATATTGGCGTCCTGTGCCGGCTTTAAGGAAATCGCCGCATAGGAAAGCATGGCTGCTACAATCACCACCATTACGATGGAGAACAGGTAGGTGTATTTATTGCTATTGATGTCCATTTTTTCAGGCTTTAGCGCGCTTCAAGCGCTTTTGGATATTGGAGTCTACAACATAATAATCCACGAGCGGAGCCAACGTGTTCATCAACAAAATGGCCAGCATCCAACCTTCCGGATAAGCCGGGTTGAAGACGCGAATCAAAATGCCCAAAATACCGATCATAAAACCATAGATCCATTTGCCCGTTTCGGTGTGTGCTGCAGAAACAGGGTCTGTTGCCATGAAGACCAAAGCAAACGCTGCAGAGCCAAACACCAAGTGAAAATGGGGCGGGATGGACATGTACTCCTTCATGGGACCGGGGTCCATGGAGCCGGAAACGGAATTGAAGATGAGGGCCATGGTCAATGCACCCAACGCTCCAGACAGCATGATTTTCCAACTGCCAACCCCTGAGTAAATCAGGTAGGCGGCGCCAATCAAGATGGCTAAGGCACTGGTTTCACCGATGGAGCCGGGGATGAAACCTAGGAACGCATCCCAAGCGCTGTAGGAAGTAGTACCGGTGGTAGCGTACTGACCCAACGCGGTTGCGCCTGAAAAACCATCCACTTTTTGGGCTAAATCGGCCGAATCTCCAATCCAAACCTTGTCACCAGACATGTAGGTTGGGTAAGCGAAGAACGCAAAAGCGCGGGCAGTCAATGCCGGATTCAGCACGTTCATGCCCGTTCCACCGAACACCTCTTTGCCAAACAACACGGCGAATGCAGTGGAAATGGCAACCATCCACAAAGGAATGTCGATGGGCATGATCAACGGAATCAACATTCCGGAAACCAAGAAACCTTCGTTGACCGCATGTTTGTTGATGTAGGCAAAGTAAATCTCAATGCTCAAACCAGCGATGTACGTTACCGCAATCATGGGCATGATGCGCATGGCACCGTACATCAAATTGTCCACGGTCCAAAAAGCGAGATCCGGGCTCAACCAACGGTAGTGCTGATATCCCGCATTGAACATGCCAAAAACCAAGGCTGGAAGCAACGCAATGATCACCGTGAACATGGTTCGCTTCAAGTCAATGGCGTCGCGGACATGCGCACCGCTATGAGTGGTGTGGCCCGGCACAAATAGGAACGTCTCTATGGCGTTGTGCAGGGTGTACAACGGGCTGGTTTCAGCCGGACGTATCTTCTCGATAAAGTTGTGTAAAAATTTCATCGTCCCGAATTAATTCATTTCTGTATAGACGGTATCCAAAGCCTCGCGAACCAATTCTTGAAGCGGTTGCTTGGACGTGCAAATCACCTCACAAAGGGCAAAATCTTCCTCAACTACTTCGTAAATGCCCAGTTGTTCCATCTTGTCGATGTCGCTGGCCCACATGGCCTTGAGCAGCTGCAGCGGGTAAATGTCAAATGGGAATACGCGGTCGTACTGTCCAGTCATGACAAAATTTCGCTGTTCACCGTGCATATTGGTGTCCAATGCAAATGTTTTACCCGGTGTTAGCCAGCTGAAAAAAGTGCGCGAAAGGGAGAACTTACCAAAGCCAGGAAGCAACCAACCCAAGAAATCGGGCTGATCTCCTTCGGGCAGGGTTGCAATTTGGTGGTGGTAAAAATGAAGTGCATCCTCCTTACCTACGTGGATTCCAGTCAGTACGTTTCCGCTGATGATGCGGATACCGTCTGCATCTATTTCGTTCGCAACAATTCCACTCAGTGCGCTTCCAGGAAGAACTTTAAGGTGCTTGGGCTCGCGAACACCGCTTCCAGTGAGACTGATAACGCGTTCCATTCGGCAAGTGCCCGTTGAAAACAACTCGCCCAACACGCAAACGTCTTGTGCGGTAAGCGTCCAGATCACCTCACCCTTGTTCAGAGGAGAAATTTGTTGGATGTGCAGGCTCGTATTTCCGGAAGGGTGTGGACCACTGAAGGCGTGGATTTCAACACCATTTAGGGATTCAAAAACCGGCAAAGAGCTACCTTCACGAACGGTTAGTACCGTGCGGTCGGACAATCGCTTGACAACTTCCATGCCCTCCGCAAATGATTGCTCGCGACCCGCCAATTGCACATCGATGTGCGGTGCGTGCGGTGCGGTATCCATGCTGTTGACAAATACTGCTTTCGGCTGATCACCGGGCTTGGCCACAACGCCGTAAGGACGCATTTGAACCAAGGACCAAACACCTGAGGCCTTTAATTTTTCCAAAATCTGTGCACGGTCCAAGTCCGAAGGCTTGGCGGCGCCAAAATCGCGGTATTCGTTGACCGCGTCGGGCGCAATCTCTACATACTGCAGGACGCGCTTTTCGCCGCGCACCACCCGGGCAACGGTTCCGCTCACCGGAGACGGTACCACCACCGAAGGGTCGGCCTTGGCATAAAAAATGGCATCGCCGGCCAAAATACGGTCTCCTTCCTTGACGGAAAGTTTCGGCGAGAACCCTTTGAAATCTTCAGGGTAGAGTGTAACTCTTTGTGGTTGAGGGGCTACTACTAACGAACTGGACGGCGCGCCGATCAGTTTTAGGTCGTAACCCTTGCGAACGCGGTGGACTTTTGCCATGGGGAGCGATCGAAGTTGAACTATTTTTCGCCGCCAAAAGTACAAAGCAACAAGTCCCAAAAGACAGCCGGTACCACTTTTTTTTATGACCTTTGGTAAAATACTCGTTGATACACCAAGCCATGCGCTTCCGTTTGATTCTCCTGCTGTCGTTGCAACTGGTTCCGTGGTTGCCAATACCTGCCTGGGCGCAGTCCGCCTCGGACTACCGAGCAGAAGGAATGGCCACCGTTTTGGCGCATCCGGCGGGCCGCCCCAGCGAGTTGCCCGTGGTGCGCTTCAATACCCCGGGGGCGCTCAAATTTTCGTTTGACGACCTCTACCAGCGGAGCCAAGTCCTGCAGTACACCTTTGTCCTGTGTTCCCACGACTGGATACCGTCGGACCTCCTGAGCGGCGACTACCTCGCCGGATACCTGCAGGAGCCCCTGCCCAGCGGGCAAATTGCCTTCAACACCTACGTTCCCTATACCCACTTTGAGGCCTATTTGCCAACCCCCAGCCTGCGTCCCACGCGGTCCGGCAACTACCTGCTGGTCGTTTTTGAGGACGACCCCTCCACCCCCCTACTCACCCAGCGCGTGGTTTTTTATGAGGAACTCGCGAGCGTGGCCGTGGACGTGCACCGGGCCCTGACCCCCGAGACGCAGAAAACCCACCAAGAGGTTGATTTTACGGTGGGTGTGAATCAGTACCCCGTTCCTCAGCCCTTCCAAGACGTTCGCGCCGTAGTGTACCAAAACCTGGACTTCTCCGAACAACCCCGTTCCTTCAGCCCTCGATTCGTTCGGAACGACCTGTTGGACTTCAATTTCGACAACGGCGAGAACCAGTTTCCCGGAGTCCACGAGTTTCGCGAATGGGACACCAAAAACACCCAGGTACCTTCCTTGTTTGTTCGACGTTTTGACTTGGTGGACGGGGTCTGGAATGCCTATGTGGCCGCGGAGCCTATGCGCGGTTTGGAGCACTACCTGTTCAAGCAGGACGCGGACGGCGTGGCCCTCCCCCGCAAACAAAACGCCAACGCGAACGTGGAGGCAGACTACCTCTGGGTGGACCTGGCCCTGGACGACCTGGAAAAAACGGGCCAGCGACGCATTTTTGCGGTAGGCGCTTTCAACGGTTTTCGCCCGCGTCCGGAAGACGAGATGAAATACGACCCCGCTACCCAACAGTACCGCGGTCGGGTCCTGAGCAAACAGGGCTACTTCAACTACTGGTACGTGGAGAAGACCGACGACGGTTGGGATTATTCCGTTACCGAAGGAAACCACTGGGAAACCCAAAATACCTACACCGTACTGATTTACCACCGGGAATGGGTTCGTCGGTACGACCGCGTCATTGGCCAGGCCGTAGTGCGGTTCCCCCGGTAACGCGCGGAACCAACCGTTCTGTAATGTGCGGGGCGGGTGCAGTTCAACGTATTTTTGCCGCTTCGAATTCAACCACCGTGCAAGTACCCAACGACCCCCCACACCTGTCCTACGAAACCCAAATGGGCACCTCCTTGGAGCAGGCGTTGGAATGGCTCCGCGCCGGCGAACCGGTGGCACTGCCTACGGAAACGGTTTACGGGCTGGCCGGCAATGCCCTGGACGCCCAAGCGGTAGCCCAAATCTTTGCCGCCAAAAATCGCCCTTCGTTTGACCCCCTGCTGGTGCACGTGGACTCCGTTGCCTCGGCACGTAAGTACGCGGACCTGCCGGATTGGGTGGCCTCTGCAATGGAAAAGAACGGGCCGGGCCCTTTGACCTTTGTGGTTCCCAAGAAAGACTGCATCCCGGATTTGGTCACGTCTGGATTGCCCAGCGTAGGCATCCGCATCCCCAACCACCCGCTTTTTTTGGAAGTGCTGCGGCAACTTTCCTTCCCGTTGGCGGCGCCGTCTGCCAACCCGTTTGGGTACATCAGCCCCACCACCGCCCAACACGTTTGGGATCAATTGTACGGCAAAATACCGTACATATTGGACGGGGGAGCGTGTTCGGTTGGCGTTGAATCCACCATCGTAGACGCTACCTTGCCGGTTCCTACTGTGGTACGCTTGGGCGGCACAACGGTAGAACACGTGGAGGCCTTGTTGGGACGAACGGTTGAAGTGCGCACCCACAGCAGCAGCCGTCCGCAAGCTCCCGGCCTGCTGGAAAGTCACTACGCTCCGCGCATTCCCTTAATTCTAGTGGACGAGCAAGATGTGGTTGAGGTTCCGTGCGGATGGGCGGCCATTGGATACCGGAACATCGCCCATTGGATTCAAGTGGACCCCAACCGATCCTGGTTGCTTACGCCCCAGAACAACGATTGTGAGGCGGCCGCGAATCTGTTTGCTTTTTTGCGCGAAGCGGATTCTTCAGGCGCCCAAGGCATTGTGGCCTCCCGCGCGCCGCATCATGGTTTGGGACCCGCCATCAACGATCGCTTGCAACGGGCAGCCCATTTTCCCGGTTAAAATCCCATCTTGATGCTGCAGCTTGCGCGCACGGCGTGCGTTGCTGGGGACGTGACTTTGGCGCTTAACGCTTCCGAAGAACAAAATTTTGCCCCAAGTACACCTTGCGCACCTGCGGATCCTCTGCCAGATCCTCTGCCGTACCGCTCTTGAGGATTTTTCCTTCAAACATCAAGTACGTGCGGTCCGTAATGGCCAGTGTTTCTTGGACGTTGTGGTCCGTAATAAGCACTCCAATGCCTTTTTCTTTGAGCTTCAGAACGATGGCCTGAATGTCTTCAACGGCTATGGGGTCCACCCCGGCGAAAGGCTCGTCGAGCAGGATGAACTGGGGATTTGCGGCCAAACAACGCGCTATTTCGGTGCGACGGCGTTCGCCCCCGGAAAGCAGATCGCCCCGCGTTTTGCGCAATGCGGTGAGTCCAAATTCTTCCAGCAGTTCAGCGCATCGGACGCGGTGTTGCTCCGGGGTACCCGGTTGGAATTCCAAAATGGCGAGGACGTTGTCCTCAACGGTCATTTTTCGAAAAACCGACGGTTCTTGCGCCAAGTACCCAATGCCCGCTTGAGCACGCCGGTACATGGGGGCATTCGTCAGATCCACATCGTCTAAAAGTACCGTGCCGGCATCCGGCCGTATCAATCCCACTACCGTGTAAAAACTGGTGGTTTTGCCTGCGCCGTTGGGCCCGAGCAATCCCACAATTTCGCCTTGCGCCACCTCAAAAGAAACGCCGTGCACCACGGCCCTGCCGCGGTAATGCTTTTCCAAATTCAATGCGCGCAGTACTTTATTCATGGCGGGATTTTTCAACGCGTCGAACCACTACAATTCCTACCTCGTACAGAAGCATGATGGGCACCGTGACCACCAACTGACTCAACACGTCCGGCGGAGTGATGACCGCGGCCACAAACAAAATCAGGACCAAGGCCACCCGTCGCTGTTCGGCCAAAAAAGCAGCAGTAACAATGCCCAAGCGGCCCAAAAAGTAAAGCAAAATGGGCAATTCAAAGAGCAGGCCGCAGGCCAAGGTGACGCTGGCCACCATGGACAAGTAGGAGCCGACGTCGATCATGTTTTGAATTTCCGTGGACACGTTGTAGTGGGACAAGAACTGAACGGACAGCGGTACTATGAGGAAGTACCCAAATGCCGCTCCGCTGAAAAACAAAGAAGAAACGGAACCCAAAAAGAAGCGAGATGCTTTGCGCTCTTTGGCCGTGAGCCCTGGAGCCACAAAACGCCAAAGCTCCCACACCACATAAGGAAAGGCCACCACCATGCCCACCATGAAGCTCAACCAGATGTGGAGCGTAAATTGCCCGGCCATGGTGGTGTTGATGAGGTTGAATGGCAAGTCCGTGATGCACAATCCCTCCAGTTGCAAGCGTTCGCCCGCCCAACAGAAGGCGCGGTAGGTCCAAAACGACGGATCCTTAGGGCCAAAGAGCACGCGGTCCACTACAAAGTCAACCGCTGCAAAGGCCCCGACAGATGCAATCACCACGGCTAAGGCCGCGCGCACCAAATGAGAACGCAAGGCGCCCAAGTGGTCCATGAAGCTCATGGTGTTGTTTTCTGCTTCGGGTGGAGTTTGCATGTGCTACAAAGGTACAATCTGAATTATCTTCGGGCTCCGCAACAAATAGGGCTTGGGTTTGTTGCTTGAGCATTGTACCTTTAAAGAATTGCGAATCAACTTGTTTCATGCCTGACGGCTCCCCCACAGTACAGCACATCCTCCAAGAGGTTTTTGGGTTTTCCCAGTTCCGCGGCCCGCAAGAGGAGATTGTGCAGCACGTGATGGACGGCAAAGACGCCTTTGTGGTCCTGCCCACCGGAGGAGGCAAGTCCTTGTGCTACCAACTGCCCGCATTGGCCCTTCCGGGAACCGCGATTGTGGTATCTCCCCTGATTGCGTTGATGAAAAACCAGGTGGACGTACTCCGCGGAACTACCGACGAGCCGGGAACGGCGCACGTTTGGAACTCCACACTCACCAAACGGGAAATGGTGGAGGTACGGCAGGATTTGCAGCGCGGCGTGACCAAGCTGCTGTACGTTGCGCCAGAATCGCTCACCAAAGAAGACAACATCGCTTTTTTGCGTTCGCTGAATATTTCATTTTACGCCATCGACGAGGCACACTGCATATCCGAGTGGGGGCACGATTTCCGTCCGGAATACCGCAATCTTCGGGCGGCCATGCAGGAGATACAGGCCAAACCGGTCATTGCCTTGACCGCAACGGCAACCCCAAAAGTGCAGATCGACATCCTCAAAACCTTGGGCATGGAGGGCGCCACGATTTTTGCATCGTCTTTCAACCGGGCGAATTTGCAGTACGAGATTCGCCCCAAAGTGAATGTGGAGCGCGAAATCGTAAAACTGCTTAAACAACACGACGGCCAAAGTGCCATTGTTTATTGCCTCAGCAGGGCTAAGGTGGAGGAACTTTCGCAACAACTTCAGGTCAACGGAATTCAAGCCATCCCTTACCACGCCGGGCTGGACTCCAACACCCGTGCCAAGCACCAAGATTTATTTCTCAACGAACACGTAAACGTGGTGGTGGCCACCATTGCGTTTGGTATGGGGATCGACAAACCGGACATTCGGCTCGTCATTCACCACGACATGCCCAAATCCCTGGAGTCTTACTACCAGGAAACCGGCCGGGGTGGGCGCGACGGAGGACAGGGGCGGTGTGTGGCTTTCTATGCGTCCAAAG
>JAXITR010000007.1:0-64850 GCA_034679985.1 Cryomorphaceae bacterium | reverse complement strand
GTGTTTTAAAAAACAATTCTTTATCTATATTTGCAACCGCGAAAGCAAGATTCCTTCTTAGCTCAGTTGGTTAGAGCATCTGACTGTTAATCAGAGGGTCCCTGGTTCGAGCCCAGGAGAGGGAGCAGATAAAAAGATAAAAGGGTTATACTTTGATAGTATGACCCTTTTTCATTTTACCCTTAACACCTGTCATTTACTACATCATCCTTAAACTGAAGCAACTGTTTCTTCATTGCTTTTATTTCCTTCATCTTTTGTTCTAAAGAAATCAGTTTGTCATCAAGAATTTCAAGTTTTTGATTCTTTGAATATTTCTCATTGTACCAGGCGTCAATGATTTGACCAATTTCTTTGATAGTAAAACCAACCGACTTCGCATCACTTATGAATTCAAGCTTTTCAATCGTTACATCATCGTAATGAAGGTAATTATTGGATTTAACTGATTCATCTTGCTTGCCCTCTATCAACCCTGACTTCTCATAGAAGCGTATGGTATGAGCGGAAACACCTGTTTTTTTGGATAATTCATTTATTAACATTCGACAAATGTACGGTGTTGAAAAATAAATATCAACCTTAGACTATACTCTAAGGTTGTTGGTTCGAAATTAAGCTAATATGTTTGCAGTCTAACAATTATACATACAATGAAAAAAACAATCTTAATTACAGGCGCAAGCAGTGGTATAGGGAGAGAAACAGCCAAATTCTTTCAAAAAAAAGGATGGAATGTTGTAGCTACAATGAGAAATCCTGAAACAGAAACCGAATTAACCGGCTTGAAAAATGTTTTTGTAACGAAACTTGATGTATTGGACTTAGATTCAATAAATCAAGCAATAACCTATGGTATTGAAAAATTCGAAAGAATTGATGTCCTCCTAAACAATGCGGGCTACGGGGCATACGGACCATTAGAATCATTCCCACGAGAAAAGATATTGCGACAATTCAATACCAATGTCATTGGACTTTTAGATGTTACAAGAGCTATACTTCCACATTTTAGAGAAAATAAAAATGGAATAATAATGAATGTTTCATCGATGGGTGGTAAAATGACTTTCCCATTAGGTTCGCTGTACCATGGTACCAAATTCGCAGTTGAGGGCATCTCAGAATCTCTAAGATATGAGGTAGAACAATTTGGAGGCTCCGTTAAAATAATTGAACCAGGTTCGATTGCTACAGATTTTGCAGGTCGTTCTTTTGATTTTAACAATGATGAAAAATTGACTGCCTACCAAAATATAGTAACGAAAATTATGACAGCATTCCCAGAAATGCTTAAAAATTCATCGTCAACAAATGTAGTAACTAAGGTCATTTTTGAAGCTGCAACGGATGGAACTAAAAGGCTCAGATACATGGCAGGCAAAGACGCTAAACTCCTCAATCTATTAAATAAGATTTTCGGATATGGATTTATTTATAGAATGAATAAAAAGTTTTTCAAATTATAAGAGATGAATCCAATTGTAAAATATTTTACAGGAGAAAGACTTGAGAGTTTCTTGTTTTTAGGTTTAGGGCTTTTAGGTTTAGCATTAGCAGTAATATGCCTTTCTGTTGCTAAATCATCTTTTATGAAAGGAATAGCAATTCCCTTTCTTTTGGTTTCTTCTTTAGAAATCATAGTTGGCCTAACGTTAATTTATCGAAGTCCAAAAGATATTATAAGGGTGGAAACCTACCTGTCGGAAAAAACTGAAATGATTCAAACAGAAGAAATTCCAAGAATGGAAAAAGTCATGCGGAATTTTATACTTTTTAGATACACTGAAATCACTTTAATATTTTTAGGTGTTATTCTCATGTACGGAGCTAGGCAAAATTCCCTGTGGAATGGAATTGGTGTGGGTTTGTTTATTCAATCAAGTACAGTCTTACTCTTAGATTTCTTTGCAGAACGACGAGGAGAGGTTTATCTTGAATACTTGAAGTCTATGATTGACAATTGAAAAATCACAGTATATTCAACCTTTTAATTTCCTGATAGTCACATACTCAATCATCGCATTATAGTTGCATCTTTTGTCAATAAGGGGAGCAGGTAAAAGCCATCTAGAAATAGGTGGCTTTTTTGTTTTGTTGATTTTTAGGGGGTTAACTTTTAAAAGTGCGCCTGGTAGTCTTGATTAAACAAGGATATGAAGGAACAACATATTCACATAACTTGAATCCTTGGACTACTTTTTGGACTACAGTAAATATATGTAACTCAAATTGAACACTTTACCTTGTCGGCTTACCGGCACTTTACACTTTGAGGCATTTCCACTTTACACTTTGGGGTGTTTTCAGTTTACACTTTGTGGGAAAATGCGTTGCACCTTGTGGATACCGTCAGATAAATAGTCCTTGAACCGTGGGTGAAGGATACGCCGTCAGCCCCTATGCCCCAGAACCCTGCCTACGTGCGTCGCGTGCGGGGTCAGTCGGGCCAAACAAAGGACCCCAGGGTCACCAGCCCAATCACCAAGATCAGCACCAGGGAAATGGTGCGGAATTTCTCTTGCGGGAGGTAGACCAAGATTTTTTTGCCCAACCAGGTGCCCAACAGGCCAACGACCACCAAGAACGGAAGGTAAATGAGGTCGTGCTTGTGAATGTACCCGTTGCTCCAGTAGACGACGGTTCGGGAGAGGTCGATGATGAGGTCTATAAGCGCGGAGGTGGCAATAAATACGCTCTTCTCCAAGTTGAAGGCAGACATGGTGAGGCCCCGAATGGCCCCTCCGGTCCCCAGCAACCCGGCCGAGAATCCGGAGAGGGAGCCGCCCACTACGGAATTGCGCAGGGTGGCTTTGAGGACGAGCTGCTTTTTGATCAAAAACAGGAGGCTGAGCGCCACCAGAAAAACCCCGAGGGCCGCTTGAAGAATTTGGGTGTTCAGAAACCGACTGGCCCAACTGCCCAAGACCACAAAAACCACCGCCGGCAGGCCCAGTTGGACCAGGATTTTTACGTCGATCCCTTTTGTGAAGAGCAGAAGTTTGCTCAAATTGCTGGACAGATGGAACAGCGCCGTCAAACCCAAAACCGATTGGAAATCAAAGTAGAAACTCCCGATGGGCACAAAAAACACCGAGGACCCAAAACCGCCGACGGTGCCCAGGATTTCCGCCAAAAGGGCCAAAACGAGGAATAACGGTTGTATTTGATTCACGGAGGAAGGATTGTGGAGGTCGAAGGTAGCGCTTTCGCCAGCGGTACCGCATTATATCGTATCTTGATGACTAGGCCGGTACGCTAATGCCACCTAGACGTTAGGTATGCAACAGGAAGATACAGAGGTAATCAAAAAGTCCGGAGAAAAAGTTCGCTTTTCACGGGCCAAACTGGAGCATTCACTCCTGAGTTCCGGAGCCGACGCCCCCACGGTGGAACAGATCATGAACCGGGTTCGGGATGATTTGTACCAAGGAATTTCGACGGAAGAAATTTACAAGAAAGCATTCGCCATACTTCTGAAAAAGGAGCGGCATTTTGCGGCCAAATACCGGTTGAAAAAGGCCCTCCACGAGTTGGGACCCACCGGATTCCCTTTTGAACAATTTATCAGCGAATTGATGACGGCATCCGGCTACCGCACCCAAGTTGGGGTGGTGGTGCCGGGGGCCTGCGTGGACCACGAAGTGGACGTGTTGGCCCAGAAAGACGGGGCCTTTACCCCCGTGGAATGCAAGTTTCACCGGGAAGAAGGGATGCCCTGCAACGTTAAAGTTCCGCTGTACATCCACGCCCGATTCAACGACATCCAAGCCAATTGGGCGGCACGGCATCCCCGCGAGTCTGTTCTTCAGCCGGGCTGGGTGGTGACCAACACGCGTTTCACCGGCGATGCACAGCGCTACGGCCAATGTGCGGGCTTGTACCTCCTGAGCTGGAATTACCCCGAAGGAGATAGCTTAAAAGCCCGCATTGACCGATTGGGGCTGTACCCCGTAACCGTTTCCACCTTATTGAACCACAAGGAGAAACAGGATTTGCTGGAGCGCAAAGTAGTGCTCTGCACGCAGGTGCTTTCGGACGAATACGTGCTCCAAGAGCTGGGAATTTCCAACACCCGGTCGCAAAAAATTTGCGCCGAAATGAATCAATTATGCACCCATGACCCCAGAAGTTGAAATTACCTTTTTAGGAGGCGCCGGAACGGTGACCGGATCCAAGTTCCTGGTGTCCTACAACGGCACCCAAATCCTGATTGACTGCGGCCTTTTTCAGGGGCTGAAGGAGCTGCGGTTGATGAATTGGGAACCTTTGCCCGTTTCGGTGGACCAAATCGATCTGGTGGTGCTGACGCACGGACACCTGGACCACGCAGGCTACCTGCCCCGGCTGCACGAGCAAGGGTTTGAAGGTCCCATTTACGGAACGGGCCCCACCCTGGCCATTGCCAAAATTATTCTGGAAGACAGCGGTAAAATTCAAGAAGAAGAGGCCAAAAAAGCCAACCGGGAGGGGTACAGCAAACACGCGCCGGCCATGCCCTTTTACACGGTAGAACAAGCCCAAAAAACAGCCGAATTGTTCCGCGAAGTGCCGCAAGACGAATGGCAAAAGGTGACCGACGAGGTTCAATTTCGGTTGGTCTACAACGGGCACATCCTGGGCTCGGCCTACGTGGAACTTCAGATCCGGGAGAAGCTGTTTGTCTTTTCCGGAGACCTGGGCCGCGCCAACGACCCGCTCTTGTTTGACCCCAAAAAGCCCCTGCGGGCAGACTACCTCTTTGTGGAGAGCACCTACGGGGACCGACTGCACTCCGAAGAGGATTTTGACGCCGTCCTCAGCGAACTCGTGCGCCAAACCAAGGAAGACGGCGGCGCCTTGGTGTTGCCCAGTTTTGCCGTGGAACGGCAGCAGATGCTGATGTACCTGCTGTGGAACGGGTACGTCAAAAACACCATCCCCCCCATTCCCATTTACGTGGACAGCCCCATGGGCAACCGCGTACTGGACGTGTTTGAGGAGTTCTCCAAGTGGCACAAAATCAGCCCGTCGGAATTTCATTCCATGCTGGACTACATCCACGTGATTACCTCCTACGACCAAACCCTGAAGGTCATCGAACAAGAAGGGCCCAAAATCATCCTGGCCGGAAGCGGAATGGTCACGGGCGGACGCGTACTGACGTACCTGCTTCATTTGATCGACCGTCCCACCACCCGTGTGCTTTTGGCCGGCTACCAAGCCGCCGGAACGCGGGGAAGGAAGCTCAAGGAGGGCGCAAAGGAGCTGAAAATCTACGGAAAGCTGGTGGACGTAAACGCTGAAATCCACACGATCGACAGCCTCTCCGCCCACGGTGACCAGCACGAAATGTTGTCTTGGATGAGCGAAATCCAACCGGCCCCCACCAGCGTCTACCTCATCCACGGCGAACCCCAGGCCCAAGCGGTTTTTGCCGAAGAAATTGAACGCACGTACGGGTGGCCCGTTTTCATCCCCGCATTGAACGACGTGGTGAAGTTTGCGGTTTAATCGGGCGTCGGTCTGATGCCCTTTTAGTGCCGTTCAACACGTACCTTGAGGTACGCTTAAACTCCTTTCGCCCCTATTTCCAACCCCGCGGTATGCCCTCTTCACGATGCATTCGCCAAACCCCACCGAATGCACAAAATCCTGACTTCCCTGTTGGCCCTGGCCACCGCTGCGGCCGCTGCGCAAACCCTGCCCTTCACCTTTGAATCCGCAACGCCCGGTATGCAGGGCTACGACGGCGCCTCGTTCACCATCGTGCCCAACCCCAGTGCGGTGGGCAACCCCAGCGCCAATGCGGCCAAGATCGTGAAAGTGAATGCGGCAGACCAATGGGCCGGCGGCAAGATTGTGGGCGTAACGTCGTTGAATTTTGCGCAGGCCAGCACCAGCGTGCTTTCCCTGGACGTCTTCACCACCGAACCGGTGGGCACCGTCATCAAGATCAAGTTGGAGGCCCCGTACACGGGCGAAGTGGACGCCGTCACCACCGTTTCCGGCGCGTGGCACACCCTGCTGTTTGACTTTGGCATCCCCGCCTGCACCGGCAGCGCGGACCTCGTCATCATGCCCCAGCCCTTCACCAACGGCGGCGGCAACACCTTTTACATCGACAACCTGCAGCAAGTGGCTGGCACGATCGCTGCACCCCTGGCCGCTTTGCCCCTCACCTTTGAATCAGACGCCACGACGGATCATTTCTTCAGCTTTGAGAGTGCCCAACTCGCGGTAGTGCCCAACCCCCACCAGAATTCCGACAACACCAGCGCCACCGTGGCCAAACTAATTCGTTACCGCGGTGCTCCCTACGGCGGCAGCAAAATCACGTTCAGCAACCCCATGGACTTGGCCACGCATTCGGAAATCACCCTGAAGGTCTGGACCTCGGCGCCCGTGGGCACCTCGGTCACCCTGAAAACGGAAAAACCCTTTTGGGGCGTGGAGCGCACGGTGCAAACCACCAAAAGCAGCGCCTGGGAAACCCTGACGTTTGACTTTGCGGGGTCCCTGAGCGACATGCCCACCCTGGCCTTCCTGTTTGACTTTGCCGCCGGCAGCACCAACGTAGGCAACGGCTCCGCACAGTCCACCTTCTTCTTCGACGACGTCAAGTACGCCAACGTCCCGTTGTCTGCTGATGAGCCTGCCGCTCTCGCCAACAACCGGATTTACCCCAATCCAACGGCCTCAAGCTGGACTTTTGACGCTCCTGCGGGCGTCCCCATGCGCGTGGACCTGCTGGATCTGAACGGAAAGCCGTGTGCCACGGCCGAAGGCGAAGGCCCGGTTCGCTTGGACGCCACGCATCTTCCCGCGGGCCTGTACTGGGCTAAAATTCAGTTGGGCGAGACCGTGCGCGTGGAGCGCGTGAGCAAAATGGATTGAGGCGCTGTTTGGCGCGCAACTGCCTGACGCATCGCCTTGGCGCGGATGCCTGAAGCGCCAACCGGAGCGCGCTGGTATTGGGTGCCTGTTGGGGGTCTTTTGGGCTATAACGGGTTTATTTATAGCTCAAGAATAGGGCTTTTCTGGGCGATAACACCCTGGAGACGTTGGTAGTATTCGTTCCAGATGGAATCAATGATGTTTTTATGCATCATTAAACGTTTATTTTATTTGTTATGATGTTTTTGCGCATCAAATTGACCCCCATTGCGAACCACATAATTAAGATTTTTGATGTATATTTACATCATTAACGAACAATTTTGGGTTTTATGAAGGAATTTTCCGCCTTGGAATTGAACCGAATGACCGACGATTCCATCATTAAGGCCATCGGAACGTTCGTACGCTCTGCTCGGCTGGAAAAAGACTGGACCCAGGCGCAATTGGGCGAGCGCGCGGGGGTGCACCGAACCACCGTTCGTGATCTGGAGTTGGGGAAGCGAAGCACCTTGGTCACGTTGATTCAAGTCCTGCGGACCTTGGACGAATTGCACGTTTTCAAAAACTTCAAAGTGGTGCAGGAGCTAAGTCCCCTGCAATTGGCCCAATTGGAGCAGAACGAAAGGCGTCGGGCCCGGGGCTCCCAATCCACGGATTCCGTTCAAAAATCAGAATGGTGATGATCCGCGCGGCTTTTGTTAAAATCTGGGGGCAACGCGTAGGTGCCGTTGCCTGGAACGAGGAGGACGGAACGGCCACTTTTGAGTACGATCCTGAATTTGCCTCCACGGGGCTGAACCTGTCCCCCATCACCCTACCCGTTGCGTCCAGAACGTACCGATTCCCGGAACTCCGCAACAATACTACCTTCAAAGGGCTGCCCGGAATGCTCGCGGACGTCCTTCCGGATCAATACGGCAATGCGGTCATCAATCAATGGCTGGTCAAAAACAACCGACCGGCCAACAGCCTCAATCCCGTAGAAACCTTGTGTTTCATTGGCGAACGCGGCATGGGCGCCCTCACCTTTGAGCCTGCCGTTCCCGCCGAACGGGGTACGGCCGTAAAGTTGGAACTGGAGGATTTAATCGACGCGTCGTCCAGAATTCTGGCCGGAAGACAAGCATTTACAACCCCGCTGGAACCGGACCAAGAAAAAGCCCTTCTCGCGCTCTTCAAAATTGGAACTTCCGCAGGCGGCGCGCGGGCCAAGGGCATCATTGCCTACAACCCAGAAACCCAGGAGATTCGCAGCGGACAAGCCGATGCTCCTAACGGATTTGAACACTACTTGATTAAATTCGACGGCGTTCAGGACGAGCAGTTTGGGGTCTCCAGCGGGTACGGTCGGGTTGAAATGGCCTACTACCAAATGGCGTTGGACGCTGGGATTGAGATGATGGAGAGTTCGCTGCTGGAAGAAAACGGACGCGCGCATTTCATGACGAAAAGATTTGACCGCGTGGGGGGAAAGGGCAAAATACACGCCCAGTCGTTTTGCGCCCTGCGTCATTACGACTTCAAGGACGTGGGAGTTTACTCCTACGAAGATTTGTTTGAAACCATGAGACTCTTGGTATTGCCCTACCCGCAAGCGGTGCAACTATTTAAAAGAATGGTTTTCAACGTTCTGGCGCGCAATTGCGACGACCACACCAAGAATTTTGGCTTCACCATGAGCCCAAGCGGTGCGTGGTCCCTGTCGCCAGCCTACGACGTTTGCCACGCCTACCGCCCGTCCAGCACGTGGGTAAGCAAGCATTGCTTGAGCATCAATGGAAAAAGGGATCAGATAGAACACGCGGACTTCCTGGAAGTTGCGCGAAAAATGAACATCAAAGGAGCCCGTGAAATCGTCGACACCGTCGATCAAGCGGTTGGCCGATGGCGCACTTATGCAGATCAATACAAGGTTGATCCTGCGTTGCGGGACGGCATTGAAAAGACACTTCTGAGTAGCTACCTGCGCTGAATCCCCACGAGGGCAACGCTTGTGCGAAGGAGGCGTTTACTCCTTACGGCATAAGAACCGCCTCCGTCTGCACCAACAGGCCGTTGGCCAGGAACGACTGACTGTTCTCCAACTCCAACGTATAGGTGGTTTGAACCCCGTTCAGCTGCTCCGCGCCGCACCATTCCACGTAGCGATTCTCCTCCGGAAGGAAGATTCGGTCTCCTGGGGTGAGGGCGCGAACGGGCGTTCCTTGAACGTATAAGGTATTGGATTTGAATGGATTGCACGATGCCCACGCACCGGATTCCGTCCAAAAAGGGTGGTCGTCTGTGGCAACCACCGTGCGGTCTTCAAAGTGCAGGCGCAGGAGGTGGGCGTGGACCGCAGCAACCAAACGGCTGACCCGCGCAGGTTCCAGTTGTCCCGTGCGGAAGTTAAAGGTTTGCACCGTGTCGCCGGGAACGATCCGGTCGATTCGTTTGGAGGTGCCGTTCGCCAAGGAAATCGGCGTTTCTGGGCCAAAACAATGGACGTCCAACCCGTCGAAGTTGATCTCCGCAAATTCCGCGGGGGTGCCCGCCGTGCCCGGATAAACGGAGGTGATTTTGAAGGACAGTCGAAACGTTTGGGGGCTGATTTCGGCGGGAAACGGTCCCAGTTTGAAGGACTGCATGCCGCGCACGTCTTCCAGGGCCAACACCGCCACGGGAGTGCCGTCGTAGCTCAGTTCCAACGTTTTCACTCGCGTGCTGGCCTGCCAAAGTTCTGAGGTGCGGTGGTTGCCGTTCCAAATTTTGATTTCATCGACGCGCGGAGATTTCGCTCGAAAGCTAAAGACCAATTCTTCGTCCGGAGCGAACAACTGCCCGCTTGCCGCCTGGGCCTGCCAAGACTGCAGCAGCGAAAAATCGTGGGCATGCACGGCCGCACGGGTCGATTTCGATCGATTGGCCCCAACCCCTGCGGCTGATGTATAAACCGAATCCGGCCCACCGCTGCAGTACCAGCTGCAACCCACAGACTCGGTGTACGGGCCCCGCAAACTTTCTGCGCTGTCGGCCAACACTTGCTGCCTTTTCGGCACACGCACGTAGATCCATTTGGACTTCCCCAGATACTGGAACCACTGATCGCGCTTATTCCAAAAGTAATCTGCATACATCGCCCTATTCCACTGCTTTGGGGTGGCATAGGAAAAATCGATGGGCGGCTCAACCCGTGGGGTGTAAACCGGTACCGACTGTGCACCCGCGGGGGCGCTCATCAGCAGAAAACAGAACCCAAACAAGGCGGCAAATCGGTACGTCATAAACAAATGAATTGCAGCCAAATATAGTGTTTTTGGCTGCGTGGATGCTCGCTCAATGCCGCATGCGCGCCGCGCGTCTACTCCGTGCGCACCGCACGCGGAATGCGCACGCGCCGCAAAAAACCTACCTTTACATCATGGCCGCAGCTTCCTATTTTGCCGATCAAACCTTTGAAAATCAAGACTTCACAGAGGTTTCCTGGGCCGTCGGCGAGTACGAAGGATGCACCTTTGTGGGCTGCAACCTGGAGCGCGTAGATTGGAGCGGAAGCCAATTCGCAGACTGCACCTTCCGGGACTGCAATGCGTCTTTGGCCATTCTGCACCGCACTTCGTTCCAAGACGTTCTCTTTGATCGCTGCAAACTCCTGGGCCTGCGCTGGGAACACGTCAACCCCATTGGGCTGACCCTATCGTTCCGCAACTGCACCCTGGACCACACCTCGTGGTACCAAATGCGCTTGAAAAAAACACGGTTCGACGGTTCCTCTCTCGTGGAGGCTGATTTCACCGAAGCGGACCTGACGGAGGCCAACTTTTCGGACACCAACCTGACCCGGGCCACGTTTGACCACACCGTTTTGGAACGCGCAGACCTGCGCACTGCCGACGGCTTTTCCATGGATCCCCAACGCAACAAACTCACCGGCGTCCGGTTAACCCTATCTGGACTCCCCGGCCTGCTCGACGCCCACCAGCTGCGCATTGAGCCGTAACCCTCGTTTTGGCGCAGGCCACGCTTGCGCTGAAAACCGCTCGTTTCTTTGACTCCTAAATTCCCCTATACCCACCCCATGAACACCAACGACCCCCGCCCGCCCAAAAAATGGAAAATGTTCCTCATCAGTTGGTTGTTCGTCTATCCGGTCATCAACCTCATGTTCGCCGTGGTGTTTCCCTTAGTACAGGACCTGCACCAACTGCTTAAAACCTTAATCTTCACCGCCCTACTGGTTCCTTTGATGGGTATTTTCATTCCCAAATTGCACCAGAAGTTCTGGGGGTGGATTGTGAAATAGTTCGCTTCCATCCTTGCTTTTAGGTATATTATTTTATACCTTCATTACCGTGAAAATTGAAATGATCGTTGAAAAAACCGAAAACGGATATTCTGCTTTTGCCAAAAAGCAGTCGGTTTATACGGTGGGCGAGACATTGGATGAATTAAAACGGAACATCCTCGAAGCCCTAAACCTGTATTTTGAGGAGGAAGGTAGGGTCGTTGGCGAGCAAGACTTAAAAATCACCTTGGATCTTGCGGGATTCTTTGATTTCTACCCCGTCATCAATGCCAGCGCCTTGTCCCAACGCATCGGGATGAATCAGAGCCTTTTGTCTCAGTACGTTCAGGGAAGGAAAAAACCCTCCGAAGCGCAATCGCGTCGCATTTTGGAAGGAATTCGACAATTGGGCAAGGAATTAAACGCCATTCAAGCCCTCCTCTAACCCCCCTACCGCCCCGCTGCGGTTGCTACCTTTGCGCATGCACCAAAAACGAGGCATCCGGCTGAACAAGTTCATTGGCGAAAGCGGCTACTGCAGCCGACGTCAGGCGGACTTGTACATTGAGGACGGTCGGGTCAAAATCAACAACCGACGCGCCCAGGTGGGCGACACCGTGTACCCCGGCCAAATCGTGATGGTCAACGGCCACGTGCTGGAGCCCGTGCCGGAGGACCGCCTGGTCTTCATTGCGTTGAACAAACCGACGGGCATCACCAGCACCACGGAATCCAGCGTGGCGGACAACATTGTGGACTTTGTGCACCACAGCGAACGCATTTTTCCCATCGGTCGGCTCGATAAGGACTCCCAAGGGCTGATTTTCTTGACGAACGACGGGGACATCGTCAACAAGATCCTGCGGGCCGGCAACCGACACGAAAAAGAGTACGTGGTGACCGTGAACAAGCCGCTGACGGAGCAGGCCCTGAAAACCATGTCCCAGGGCGTGCCCATGCTGGGCACCACCACCAAAAAGTGCAAAATCGTGCAGGAGGCGCCAAACGTCTTCCGCATTACCCTGATCCAGGGCTTAAACCGTCAAATCCGACGCATGGCCGAATTTGTGGGGCTTGAAGTTAAAAAGCTGGAGCGCGTGCGGATCATGAACATCACCTTGGGCAAGCTGCCGCTGGGCGAATGGCGCGACCTCACCACGGAGGAGGTGGAGTATTTGTACGCCGCCGTGGCCAACGACTCCTCCGAGGCGCCCGCCGCCGCAAAAGGAAAGAATCCCAGCACGAAGCCTGCGGTTAAGGCGGGGGGCAAGCCAGCCCCAAAAACGGGCGGAGGCTCCAAGCCGGGCGCCGGCGCAAAACCGGGCGCCAGTGCCAAACCAGGGGGAAAATCCGGGGCGAAGCCCTCTTTTGGCAGTCGGCCTACGGGCAGCAAACCTGCGGGGCGTGGGGGCTCCGCAAAGCCCAGCCGCGGGGGGAGTCGGGGGAAGAGATAGGGTTGCAGGGGGGCTTCAAAAACTTATCCGTTTAACTTTTTCTGAGGAAAAATAGTACGTACATTGTTTACTATTAGTAAACTTTAACTATTTTTGCAGTGTTCAACATCATCACGCTTCGCACGCTATTGGCATACGCCCAAAGGTATCCCGATGCTGCCAATGCCCTTTACGAATGGTACCATGAGTTCAAAAAACAAGATTTCAACTCCTTTCAGGAGCTCAAAGAGATCTACGGAAACGCCAGTGTCGTTGGGGATAGCCGCATCGTCTTCAACATCTTGGGGAACCGCTTTCGGCTGGTGGTTCGGATAAGTTTCGTCTATCGTTCCGTCCAAATCAAGTGGTTTGGGCCGCACAAAGAATACGATCGTATTGATGTTTCTATCGCCCAACCTTAAATTAACTCGTCATGGAAATTTCATTGATTGAATCAGAAGAGCAATACAACTGCTATTTAGAACGGATTGAAGCTCTGCTCAACGAAAATCCCGACCCCACCTCCCCTTCCGGGAAACAGCTCAAGCACCTCCTTCTTTTGGTCCGTACTTACGAAGAAGAGCACTACCCCATTCCTTTGCCAGACCCGATTGAAGCCATCAAGCAAAAATTGAGTGAATTGGGCATGAAAAACAAAGACCTCGCAGACGCCATCGGAAGTAAATCCTACATTTCTTCCATTCTCAACCGACGCAAGCCGCTGACTTTGGAAATAGCACGCAAACTTCATAAATCGCTCCACATTCCGGCGGAGGTTTTGCTTCAATAATCCCGCTGAGATCTTATTTGAGCTGACCAAATTCTCTTTGGGAAAAGCACATTAGACCGCATGAAAAAAGGGCGCCCCTTGCGGAGCGCCCTTTCCAGCACCGAAGCCGGTGCCGCAATCGCGGAACGAATTACTTCTTCACGTCAAAACGGTCCAGGTTCATCACCTTGGTCCACGCGGCCACAAAGTCCTGAACGAACTTCTGCTTGGCGTCGTTGGTGGCGTACACCTCCGCCAGGGCGCGCAATTCGGAGTTGGAGCCGAAGATCAGGTCCGCGCGGGTGGCGGTCCACTTCACGGCACCCGTCTTGCGGTCGCGGCCTTCAAATACTTCCTGTGTGGCGTCGGCAGCCTTCCACTCGGTGCTCATGTCCAAAAGATTCACGAAGAAATCGTTGGACAGTGCACCCGGGCGAGACGTCAACACCCCGTGCTTGGAACCGTCGAAGTTGGCATTCAGGGCGCGCATGCCGCCCACGAGTACCGTCATTTCCGGTGCCGTAAGCGTCAACAACTGGGCCTTGTCCACCAGCAATACTTCCGTAGGAACCGTGTAGACCTTGGGCGCGTAGTTGCGGAAACCGTCGGCCTGGGGCTCCAAAACGGCTATGCTCTTGGCATCCGTTTGCGACGCCAGAGCGTCCATACGTCCGGGAGTAAACGGAACGGCTACCGGGTATCCGGCGTCCGCAGCAGCCTTTTCAACGGCCGCAGAACCGCCCAAGACGATCAAGTCAGCTAGGGAAATCTTCTTGGCACCGGACTTGGCGTTGAAGTCCTTCTGGATCTTGGCGTACACCGCCAAAACCTTCTCCAATTGAGCCGGATTGTTGGCCGCCCAAGAGCGCATGGGCTCCAGTTGAATGCGCGCGCCGTTGGCACCGCCTCTGCGGTCCGATCCGCGGAACGTGGAAGCCGAAGCCCACGCCGTGGAAACCAACTCCGAAGAAGTCAGGCCTGAAGACAAGATGGTTTTCTTCAAGGCCGCAATGTCTGCAGCGTCCACTACCGGATGGTTCAACGCGGGGATGGGGTCTTGCCAAATGAGGTCTTCCTTGGGCGCTTCCGGTCCCAGGTAAAGGGACTTGGGACCCATGTCGCGGTGCGTCAATTTGAACCAAGCGCGGGCAAAGGCAGCGTCAAAGGCTTTGGAATCCTCTAGGAACCGACGCGAAATCTTTTCGTATTCGGGGTCAAAGCGCAAAGACAAGTCCGTGGTCAACATCGTGGGCTTGTGCTTCACGTTGGGGTCAAAAGCGTCCGGGATGATGGCGTCGCCGTCCTTGGCCACCCACTGGTGGGCACCGGCGGGGCTCTTGGTCAACTCCCACTCGTGGCCAAACAGAATGGTGAAGTACTGGTTGTTCCACTGGGTGGGGGTGGCCGTCCAAGTCACTTCCAAACCGGAGGTGATGGCGTCCTTGCCCTTGCCGGATTTGTAGCTGCTCAACCAGCCAAAGCCCTGTGCCTCAATAGGTGCCGCTTCGGGCTCTGGGCCGACGTGCGACGCCGGGCCTGCTCCGTGGGTCTTGCCCAAGGTGTGTCCGCCCGCAATCAACGCGACGGTCTCTTCGTCGTTCATGCCCATGCGGCCAAACGTTTCGCGGATGTCCTTAGCGGCCAAAACCGGATCTGGGTTTCCGTTGGGTCCTTCCGGGTTGACGTAGATCAAGCCCATTTGCACGGCGGCCAACGGATCCTCCAGCTTGCGACCGTCCGAATAGCGCTTGTCTTCCAACCACTTGGTTTCTTTTCCCCAGTAAACATCCGTTTCCGGCTCCCACACGTCGGCACGACCGCCGGCGAAGCCAAACGTTTGGAAGCCCATGGACTCCAACGCCACGTTACCCGCCAAGACCATCAAGTCCGCCCAAGAAATTTGGTTTCCGTACTTCTGTTTGATGGGCCACAACAAGCGACGCGCTTTGTCCAAGTTGCCGTTGTCCGGCCAGCTGTTCAAAGGCGCAAAACGCTGCTGACCCGCAGTTGCTCCTCCCCGACCGTCCCCGGTGCGGTAGGTTCCGGCGCTGTGCCACGCCATGCGGATGAAGAGGGGTCCGTAGTTTCCAAAGTCTGCCGGCCACCAGTCTTGGTTGCTGGTCAAAACGGCGCGGATGTCGTTCTTCAACGCTTGGTAATCAACGGATTGGAAAGCTTTTGCGTAGTCAAACTCCGAACCCATGGGGTTGGACAAGGCCGAATTCTGGCGCAAGACGGTCAAATCCAGTTGGTTGGGCCACCAATCTTTGTTGGTGGTGCCGTTGGGCGCCATGGGCTTGCCCGACGCAGCCCCAGCTGCAGCGGTGGGGCGCACCACCGGACATTCGGCGGCGGCAGCCGGCTTGGTTTCTTTGGCCGGCTTGGCGGTCTTGGCCTTCTGGCCGGCCACCGCTACGGAGACCAGGAGGCCCAGAATGGTAAACGTGTGTTTCATAACAACAGGGGTTAATGCGGGTGAATGAGGATTCAAAATTATCCGCTCCCTACAAGATACGGCATCGAGCGCCTCAATCGGGCATTGAGGGGGTCTATTCGGCACCTGCCCAAAGACCTATCCCGGAAAAGCGTAAAAACTTCGCTCCTTTTGTATCAAAAGACATAAAATTGTATCAGCTGATATATATTTGTAATTCACTAATTTAAATTGTAATGATCCCAACTTCCGGAGACACCATCCGCTCAACCCGCCAGGCGCGCGGCTTCAGCCAGGAATTCGTTGCACTTAAGCTGGGCATCACGCAGCAGTCCTACTCCAATTTGGAAAAAAAGCCCGACGGCGCTACTCTGGGGCGCTTGAAGGAGCTGGCCAAAATTCTGGACATCGACCTCATGACCCTTCTTGGAGAAACTACTTCCATGGTTCAAAACAACTCGAATCAACAAGGTGGACAAGCGGCGTCGAACATGGTCATCAACCAGAATTCGGAGCAGAAATACGCGTACCAAAAGATGATTGACCACCTGGAGGAAGAAATTGAGTTTCTCCGAAAGTTCTTGGAGCAGCAAGGAAAGTCCTTGTAATTCATGCGGTTAGTTGCCAGCTTCATCGCGTGCAGTGAGGACGGTTACATCGCCACACCGGAAGGGGACCTCTCTTTTCTAGACCGCGCCGCATTAGCGGGTGAAGACTACGGATACGCCGCCTTCAAGGCAACGGTAGACACCGTTTTCGTGGGAAGAAAAACCTACGACAAAGTAACTTCTCTGGGCTTCCCAGACCCCCATCCGGAATGCACACTCGTAGTTTTTTCCCGGAAAGCTCCGCTGGAATCGTGGCCCAAAAACGGTCATCAACTGTGGACCTCAGAAGACCCCATCCAGTGGGCACAAAGAATGAAGAGCCAACCGGGCGGTGTCTTGTACTGCGACGGCGGCGCTGAATTACTGCATCAAATTTTACAAGCTGGATTGGTAGACCGCTGGATCATCACCACCGTTCCGGTACGGCTAGGGAGCGGAATTTCGTTGCTGGATCACCCGAACAGGTTGTCTGACTTTACGCTGGAAGCCACCACCCACTACCCCAACGGGGTGGTGCAGCGAACCTATGCCAAAAAGTAAACGTCGGTTGAGCCCACGGGCGTACCGTTAGGCGGGCAAACCGTCCGAATACGTTTGGAACTGATTCAAGATGGCTTGCCATCCGCCCTGCTGCAGCTCGTGGGAGTTTTCCGCTTCCGGCTCAAACCATTCGTCTACCCGACATCCCTCCTCCACGGGAGTCAATTGAAACTCCATCGCACGGCCGTCGCCCAATTCCGCCACCAAACGCACGGGAAATTCCGCTTCCAACACGCGGCCGGCAAAGTCAAAACCAAAGGAGCCGTCGCGGGCCTCCATCCGGATGGAAAAAGTCCCCCCGGCCTCCGGGGTGAATTCCGCCGACGGACAGCACCAACTTTCGTGGGCAAAGTACCAGTGAATCAAATGGTTGGCTCCAAAAAGGCGCTCCCAAGCTTGCTCTGGAGTGGCGCAGACGGTGGTGCAGACGTGCAGTTTCATGCGGCAAAAGTACAAACCTGATTTGTAACCTGCTCCTTTTGCAGAGGATTGTTCAACGACATCACTAGGGGCGAAAAAGACTTTTCGGTACCTTTCTCCCATGGAAAATTGGAAACAAATGCTGGGTGCCGTAGCCGTGGGCTTGCTGACCCTTTTTGTGGGCGGAATCACCAACATGGGCATTGTGCAAGCCGGAAGTGCGCTGTGGCCCGTGGATCCGCAGTTTGATTTGAACACGATGGCCGGTCTGGAAGCAGCCCTTCCCACCTACACCACCGTACAGTTGCTGATTCCGGTTCTGGCGCACGCCGCGGGTACTTTGGTGGCCGCCTTGATTGTTGCCCGGTGGGGCCTGTGGCCGGTTTTCAGCGCCTACCTCTTTGCCGGACTTTTCTTCCTGGGGGGCTTGCAAATGGTCATTGCCCTGCCCGCGCCCGTTTGGATGGAGGCCATGGACCTGGTAGTGGCCTACTTCCCTATGGCTTGGTTGGCGCTGCGCGCCCAGAAAAAGCAGGCAGCACAGGGTTGATCGGCGCTTTGCGCCTACGCCATCAGCGGATCCTCACCCATCGGTAAACCGCCCCGTCCGCGGTGCGCAGGGAATACAACCCTGGAGCCAAAAATCGGACGTCTGCTTCGCCGCGATCGGCGGGCCAGCGGGTCACACAACGTCCGGCGGCGTCTAGAACGTCAACCCAACCGGAAGTTGGAACCCATTCCACCCGATCCCGGGCGGGATTGGGCCAAAAGGTGGCGTGTCGGGATTCTGGCTCTGCCGAACCTATTCCACCTACCGCAACGGTGGCGTACGCCGTGTCTTCGGTGGCGCATCTAATGGCCCTAAGAACTACGCTGTAGGATCCATTAGCGGAATACGTGTGTGCGGGCGAGATGGCGGTAGACGTAGTGCCGTCGCCAAAACTCCATTCGTAGGACTGTGCGTCCACAGACTGCTGGAGGAATTGAACCGTTTGGCCGGATACTTGTGCGGCAAAGGCCGCCTCTGCGCCCCATTGGCCCACGTTCCACCGGGGAAGGCTGTCAAAAACTACGGCATCCACAGCGGCGCGCACCGCGGCCGCCGAAGCCGGGTTCAGACCGGCGTCGGTTTTTACCAAGGAGGCGGATTTTTGAAATACCGTGGAGTAAAAACAAACGGCGGCGGCGTAACTGCCCAGGAGGGAGGGATGGCTGCCGTCGGAATCGTAGAGTTCCAGATTGGGCTGCATTTGGCGCAAATAACGCCACACCTCCCCCACGGGGGACACCCAAGCCCGGTTGGAATCTGCCATTTGCTGGTAGCGCAGGGCCAAGAGGCTGTCCATGCCCGCGTAGGTGCATACGGGAGGCCAGTTGGCGCAATTGCCCGCGTCGCCAAACTTGCGGCCCCACGTACGGTAAAAAACTACCTCGGCGCACGGATGAAAGGCCACTGTACTGTCTGCTAACGCCTTAGCAAAAGGAAACACGGACGTGGCTACCTGGGTGGGCGGAAACGACGGCAGTTGACTTTGCTCCTGAAGCACCACAAAATCCCACGGGCCTCCCGCTTTTAACTTTTGCTGGCTGACCGCGTTGGTGGTATGTCCTTGCAGCGTGAACCCGCCGGGCGTGTTGGCGTCCACAACGGCCGCATCACCGGCCGACGCCGCCACCGAAGCAAAAAGTTGGGGCAAATTGTTCGCCGCCGTGTAGCTGTTGCCCAAAAAGAGCACGCGCTGGGTGGTTTGGGCCTGCAAAGAGGAAGCCCCAAAGAGGAAGGTAAAAGCTGCAAAAAAGGCAAAAAACGAACGAAAAAGAGGCATGGTGGCGATCAATTAGAGCCCAAAAGTACGATTAGCCCAGGATCTCCTCCGCGGAACTCCCGTCCCAACGAGCCAAAGCCAGCCACCACTGCTCCAATGCGGCATCGGACACGGCTCCCAACGTTTGCGCGCGCACATTCCATTGAGCGGCATTCCATCCCACCAACCGAAACTCCATGCGGACCGATGCCTCTTGGGCTTGGGCTTCCAGTTGCACCCGCACCTCTTCCCACGGTGACGTTTTGGCGATGCTCAACTTCCACGCACGCGTTATCGGCTCGTGGGCGCTGTGGTTCACCACCACCGTATTGGCCACCGGACCGTTGGGCAACAAGGCCTGAGCACCGCTGTCCAAAGCCAATACCGTACTGAAAATTTGAATTTCCTTCACGACGCCGCTGTGCCCGTTGGCCGTAATGCGGTCCCCCACCCGATACGGTTTGAACAACAAGATCAATACCCCTCCGGCCAAATTGGCCAAGGACCCTTGCAGCGCAAAGCCCACGGCCAAACCCACGGCACCCACCACCGCCGCCAAGGACGTTGTGGGGAAGCCCAATTGGCCCGCCACCGTAATGAACAACAACGCACGTGTGCCCAGCACAAACAGCGTACTCAAAAAAGTGATCAACCCCGGGTCTACCCGACGACGGCCCATGGTCTTCATCAAGGCCTTATTGGCCTTGCCGATGGCCCACCAACCGACCCAACCCAACAAGGCTGCGCCCACCAACGTGGGAACGGTGTTTTCAGCCCAAGCTACCACCGCACTGCGGTACTGCAGCAATTCATCTGGATTCATGCATCCAAGGTACCGAAATTGGCCCGCAGGCACAAAACACCCCCCGCGGCTCCGCCGCGGGGGGTGTACCATCGGCCGCCACGGGCGGCCTCGGAACCGGTTTACGGCTGAACCACCACCGAGCCCGTTTGCACACCGGCGTCGGACTGTGCCCGAACCGTGTACAGGCCGGCAGGCCATTGGCTCGTCGCCACGTCCAAACGAGATTCGCCGCGCAATTCGGTGCGGAAAACTTCCTGGCCGGCGGTATTCAAAACCACTACAGACCAATTTGTAGCGGTACCCAGGTCCACCGAAAAGCGGTCCTTGGCCGGGTTGGGAGCCAAACCTACGAGCGGATTGACCTCGTCCACGCTGGCGCTGGGGTCGTTGTTTTGGTAGTACTTGGCGTCGCCGTCGTAGTTGAAAGCAAACAAGTCCAAATCGCCGTCGTCGTCCAAATCAACCAAGTCCGACAAAGGAAACTCACCACCACCGGTCAGGCCAAACGGATTGACCAAGGGCGCGGGAAACGAAGGAGCAGCGGCCGTGCCGCCGTTGATGTAAACGTTCCAATTGCCGTAGTCGTACTCACCCGCGATGACGTCCAAATCGCCGTCCAAATCGATGTCTCCGACTTCAACAAACGAAACGTCACCCAAACCTGCGGTGGTCAATCCAAACGGGTTGAAGACGGGCGCCGCAAATTGAGGCGCTGTAGGCGTGCCGGTGTTTTGGTAGTACCGGAATCCGGTGGTGTAAAAGTTCATGGCCAAGTAATCGTCGTCGCCGTCGTTGTCCATATCTGCAAAACGTCCGATGGACAAAAGCGTCGTGGGCAGCGATCCGTTCAAACCAAAGGGATTGTACGCGGGCGTTCCAAACACAGGAGCCGTTGCGCTGCCCGTATTCTGGTAGTAGTAAAAGCCGTTGCCGGTCCCGTAGTAATCGAACTTATAGGCCAACACGTCGATGTCGCCGTCGTTGTCCAAATCCGAAAATCCCGAATAAAACATGGACGTGTCCGACAAGCCAAAGGGGGACGGCTGGGGAAGGCCAAAGGCAGGAACCGCTGCCGTACCGGTATTGGGAACAAAATACGCCCCCGAACCGTATAGGTCGCAGGCCATCAGGTCCAAATCGCCGTCGTTGTCTAGATCCACGAAGGAGGGCAGTACCAAGGTGTTGGCAGACAAAGTATTGAGGCCAAAAGCAGCGTTGTTGGGTGCTGCAAACACTTGGGCTTCAGCCGCATTGGGAGCAAATGCCAAGGCGGCCAAGGCGGCGGTTACACGTGCCCACTGGGGCACGGTGAACGCCGCGCGGAAGGTGTGGGCCAGACGGCGCAGCTTCCGCAAAAAACGGCCGCGCTCGGCACCGACGGCGCGGTGCGCAGAGGCCCAGGCGCGCAGCCATTGGCGGCGCTTGCGCGCGAAGGGGATCAGTTGTTTCATGGGATATGGGTTAAAGATTTGAAGATCGTTTGAAAGACTGATTTAATGATGAGATGCAGCCGCCGCCCAAAAGGTTGCTTCCGGGGTAGTAACTCCAAAATGGTGTTCTTCGGAGGCGGCCGTGAGTAGGTTGACGCGTTTTCCAGCAGTGAGCCAATGCACTTCGAACAACTCGTCCACGCTGTTCTCCCACTGCATTTCGCCCACCACTTGCTGCGTTTGCAAATCCACGGCAACGATGCCGCATTGGTCCACCGTTTTGAGGTTCAGGTGCGCAAAGCTGCTGGACTGCGTTCGGGCTTTGGAGTAGCCCACAAACGCATAGCGGTCCACCAACGTTAGGCCGCGCACAAAACGATCCAGACGAATGCACTCGTGGAAGGCCCCAGTTGCAATATCGACGGTTCCCAACTGTCCGGTGGCGGACTGCAGCACCCACAATTGGTGGTTGTGCCAGCGGGGAGAGTGTGGCATGGACAAACCGCTGGAAACCACGTCACTGGACGCAACGTCCCAAACTACCCCTGCTCCCAAGAGCTCCGTACGCCAACTTTTAGCGCTGTTTCCTTGGTTGAAGGCGGTGGCGTAGGCCAATTCCCCTTCCCGGACGGCCAAACCGTTCAGGTGGCAGCGGTCTTCGCCGGCCAACTCTGCAACGCAGGGCGGGGTCCAAACGGAGGTGAAATGGTGCTGATCGTCGATGCGCGCAAGGCACGAAAACAAGGTGTTCACGCCAAAAAGACCGGCGTCGGTCCAAACCAAATCGTGCCAATCCATGGGGCCGGTGTGGAAGGTGGCGCGGGGCAAAAAGAGGGCGTCGTAGGTCTGCGGATTTTTGGGGTAATTGGCCGCCAATTCTGGGGCGTTGGCAAATGTTTGGATGCTGTTGCGGCAGGCCACGGCGAGCCGACGACCGTCCGGATGCACGGCCATCCCCATGGGTTTTTCCAGGCTGCGCGGAAGTTGCACCAACCGATCCGGTTGCGGCGCACTGAGCAGAATCAATTTTCCCGCTTGGTACGTGGTCACGCCCAAGGTTCCGCCCAGCCGATGAATCAACTCCGGAAAACCCGGAGTGTACGAACTGGCAAAAGGAGGCTGGACAGCGGAAACAGGACGGTTGTGCATTCTTGCTAAAATAGGATTTTTGCAGGTGTTTAGGACGCATTTGAGGCGAATAATTTGGCAAATTCCCGTAGCCAAGGAACGGAAATTGGCAAAATGTGCCAGCTTTTGCCGCGAATTCATAAACCTTTGCTAAACAATTGGAGTTTAAGAAAAGACAATCCCCTTTCTGTATGAAACTGATCACCTTTGGCGCGTCCTATACCCGAACTTCCATTAACCGTCAATGGGCGCACTTCATTGGGCAGCAATTGGCCCTCCAAATTCCCCGTGTAGAACAGGTGGATTCCTTGGACTTGAACGCCTACGACCTGCCTCTGTATACGATAGAACGCGAAGCGGAAATCGGCGTTCCGGAACCGGCCCATCGCTTTGTTTCTGACCTAGCCACCGCGGACTTGGTGGTGATTTCCCTTGCGGAATACAACGGCTCGTACACCGCTGGTTTCAAGAATTTATTCGACTGGGCCTCCCGCGTTGAGCTGAAATTTTTTGGTGGCAAGCCCGTTGTAGTGACCTCCACTGCCCCCGGCCCCAGAGGCGGTTTGACGATACTCCAAACTGCGGCCGATCGTTTTCCCCGGCACGGTGCAGAGGTTTTCGTGGGGCCCGCTTTGCCACAATTCAACCACCACTTCGATAAAGCCGCAAACAAATTGGTGTCGGAAGAATGGCAAAATCAGCTCAATGAAGCACTGGCCCCACTGGTGCAGAAATACACAAGTGCTAACTTTGGTTGAAAATCGAACGCCTTGCCTGCCCACCCAACCCACGAATCGTATTGGACGGAGCAAACTGAATTTCTCCAGGAACGACTGACTGAATTACGGAATTGCATTGAGCATTCCATTCCGGAAGATGCTCCGCGATTGATTCGCTGCATCTCGTACGGTATGCCCGCGTTTCGAAAAGGCCCAAAAGGACCCGTTTTGGTCTACATCGCCGCATACGAGCGGCACATAGGGTTTTACCCCACGGGCGCAGGAATTGCTGCATTCGCTCATCGGTTGAACGATTGGAAGCACTCCAAAGGCGCAGTCCAATTTCCGCACGATCAACCCTTTCCTACGGCATTGATTGCAGAAATTACCCAATACCGATGGGATACTACTGCGTAAAGCGCTGGTTTTAAGACGGCGATCTGGACCGCCCAAAAAGATTGACGCCTGCTTTTAGCAAAAAACAGCAGACGGTTGGGCAATCAGTGGACTACCGCCAACCGCGTTCGGAATTTCAACACCGCACGGTCGTAGCCAAGCAGTTGATAGATTCCCGCGGGCAGTTGTTCCACGGACCACAGAAGACCGTCTTCATCCTTCTTGGGCAAATCAAACAGTCGGCCGTCGGCACTCATTGCCTTGACTTCGGTTGCAACGGCGTCCAAGCTCACTTCTTGGGTGGCCGGATTGGGCGAGGCCCCAACAAGCGTTTCCAGCTCGTTGACGGACGCCGTGTTCACTTTGATCACTCGCTTCTGCACTACGGTACACGAGGTGTCGTACACGGCGAAGTTGATGAGACCCAAGGTGATGTCGTCGTAGCCGTCGAAGATCTTGGCGTCAATAGCCGCTGAATCAGAGAGGCAGAAACAATTTTCGTCCAAATCCAAATTGGCATTTCCGCCGTTGGCCACGTTGTAGTCCAGGTTGCCGCAAAGCCGGTTGTCTACCACCGTTGGGTTTCCTGGGGATCCGGGCCAAGCCGCTTTCCCAACAACTAGGCCGGTTTTGTTGGCCAATACCTGGTTGTTGGCAAACCAAGACTGCCCGTAAATACCAACGCCTAAATCGTTGTTTGCAAATAGGTTGCTGTCCAGATTGCAGTCCACGCAACCGGTGATTCCGAAGGTATTACCGTCGAAAAAATTGCCCCGGAATTGACTCTGGTGTGGCGTGGCAACCGCGGTAAAATTGTGGGCAAAGGTGTTTCCGGTGAATTTAGCGGGCATATACCAGTACCCCGTGTTGAAGTAAAAACCCATTTGGTTGCTGTCCAAAACGCATTGATCCAACCAAAAATTGGGGTATCCCTGGAATGCTACATTGTTCTTTCGAAACACGGTACCGCGCACCAAAGAAGGCGTAGCGGTGGTGTTGGAGCCCAGCACGGCGTATTCGTTCTTGTAAAAACGGCACTGATTGAGTTCCAGTGCAGAACCAATTCGGATGGCGTAGTGGTTGTATTCAAACACACAGTTGTTCCAGTACAGTCGGTTGGAGTCTTGCTCGCCTTCGATTCCGTTCCACGCGTTGCGGAGTTCAAATCGGTCCATTTGCAAGGTTCCTCCCTGCGACTGAACCACCCGGATTCCGTTCCACGTGACGTTGGTGTCTGCGTTGAGTCCTTCAAAAACAATGGGGTCCGACGCCGTGCCCAACGCGTTCAGTGTTCCGCGAACCTCTAAGTAGCGGTAGTCGTTTGGCAGGTTGGGGTTCGACTGCATTTGCACCACCACACCCGGCTGAATGGTGAGGGTTTTGCCGGGAAAGACCACCACGGAACCCGTGAGGACATACGGGGAATTGGCTTTGGTCCACGTGGTGTTGGAATAAATCCCCCCACTGAAATTGGTTTGAGCCAGCAATAGCGACGGTGCTGCAACAGCGGCAGCGATGGCAAATCTCAGAAACATTGGAAAAGACATTTCTAGTAAAACCCTCGGCAATGAAAAATGTTTCATCGCCCAAGGGCACTTTTGCTCCGTTCGAGTGGGTTATTGGCGATGCTCTTGGTCCGAACTTGATTCAACCTTGATTGGGCGGGAACGTCGGGCAAAAAAAACCGTCAACAAGGCGTAGTGCAGCGCGCCGGCAGCCACGAACCCCAAGATGTACGTGGGCCACTCCCCCACAATGAACGGGTTGTTGGCGATGGGTTTTTGGGACAAGAACATGTAATTGGCGCCGGTGGCTTTGTTGATCAAACCCACGGGCACCATGAGCGCAATGTTGACGGCCAGCATCTTGGCCCAGGTCCAGCGCTTGATTTCAAAGCCGTGCACAAAATAATGGTAAAGGGGTACAATCATGATTCCGGCGTGCGCCAGGTTGTATTCCCAAAACATGAAGGGAGCGTCGCCCGCCGTGTATTGGGGGGTCAAAAAGGCGTGCAGCCCGCCCACAATACCCCAAAAGAAGAGCGGGTAAAAGGCCCACGACTGGCGGAACACCAGCAACAAAATGGCCAAAATCCGACTGAATCCGCACAGCTGCATTTCCAAGTGGTCCTGCGAACTCCACTGCCCGGTGTACAGCAGGTTCCCGTGCTTAAAAATCATGAGCGCCAAGATTGCGAAGCCCCAAATGCGCTCAAACCGAACGCGGTCCTCGCCGCGCAGCAGGCGCGCCGCCAGTACCACCAAGGCCGCGTAGCCCAGACCAATGCTCAATCCAGACCACCAACCGGTTGTCCCGATGGCGTAGGTAGTTTGCTCGACGATTAAAAAGCTCATTTTTTGGAATTTAGGATTCCAAAAATGAGGAAAAAGAGATGAATTCGCAACGCATACCGGGGGCAATTGCACGAAATGCGGAATTTTATTGGAGGTTCCGCATTTATTGCAACAGGAATCCCCGATAACCCAACCCAAACTGGAGGATTCGGCTTCATTTTTACCAAATTATTTATCTTTGTAGCCCCAAAATTGGGACGGGATGTAGCGCAGTTGGTAGCGTACCACGTTCGGGACGTGGGGGTCGCTGGTTCGAATCCAGTCATCCCGACCACCCCAAAAAGCCGCCCTGGGGCGGCTTTTTGGTTCTGGAATCGGTCAACGCAGCGCCTCGCGTCGGCTCAACCCGCTCATCTGCTCCCCGTACCGATCCACAAATTGATGCACCCAGTGCGGATCCGTTTTTCGGTACTCCCGCAAGGCCCAACCCACGGCTTTTCGGTGGAAAAACCACTTGGACTCCAAATGCGCCACCAAGGCCTGTTCCAGCAGTTCCGTGTGGGTTTCTTTTTTCCAGCGCAGCTGAGCAATCATAGCCGTTCGGTTCTCCCAACCGTTTTCCGATTCCATCAACGGTACCAGGAATTTCTCCCACCGATCCGGGTAGCGAAACAGGGTTCTGCCCACCATGTCCGACGCCAGAATGTCAACAGTATCCCACCAGGAACGCGTGCGAATGAGCTCCATCAACCATTCCAGGTCGTTGTATTCCAGTGTTTTGCGCTCCAGTCGCAGCAATTCAAGGGCCACATAGGCCCACTCGCGTTCGGGTCGTTCGAAAAGTTGAAAACACACCTCCGGCAAATCCTCCCGAGCGGGCCGATTTCCGCGTTCCAACCAGAGCTTGCAAAGTGCCGTTCGCTCGGGTTTTTTCAGTCCCAAAAACGGGAATAAATCCTTCATGTAGGCCGCCATGGCCTTGGCTTGTACGGGGTTGGCATTTGCCTCCAACACCTCCGCCAGTGCGGCAAGCCAGTCGTGCGATTCTTGTTTCACGCCCCAAAGGAACGGCTTACCTTGTTGTTGTGAAAGAACCCGAAACCGAACAAACCAAAAATCAGGCCTTGCGGCTGCCCTCGCTCTTGCTGGTGGCGAGCATAGGCATCATGGGCATCAAGTTCTGGGCCTACGAGCGCACCGGATCCCACGCCATTTTGTCCGACGCCTTGGAGTCCATTGTGAATGTTGTTGCGGGCGCCTTTGCCCTGTACAGCTTGTGGTGGTCCCTACGGCCGCGGGACCTAAACCACCCCTACGGCCACGGAAAAATTGAATTTTTGTCTGCCGGCGTGGAAGGCGGACTCATTTTCATGGCCGGGATGGGCATTGTGTACGAGTCCGTGCAAGGTCTCGTGTATCCCGCTGCGTTGAAGCAACTGGACTTGGGCATACTCTTGGTGGCTTTGGCCGGTGCTGCCAACGGACTTTTGGGTTTTTTGTTGCTTCGCCACGGCAAAAACATCCGCTCGTCTGCGCTCCAAGCAGACGGCCACCATTTGCTGTCCGACGCCTACACCTCGGCCGGGTTGCTGGTGGGTTTGGCGGTTGCCTGGTTCACGGGCATCGTTTGGCTCGACAGCGCCCTGGCCTTAGCGTTTGCCGGTTTATTGCTGTTTACGGGCTATCGCTTGGTACGGCGCGCATTGGCCGGCTTGATGGACGCGGCAGACATGGAGTTGCTGCCCAAAGTCATTCAAACCTTGGCGGAGAACCGTCGGCCCCGATGGATTGACATCCACAACCTGCGGGTGGTGCAGTACGGAGGATCCTACCACATCGACGCCCACCTAACCTTGCCGTGGTACGTGAATTTAGAGGAGGCCCACGAGGAGGTTACCGCCATGGAACACATTGCTGCCACCCATTTCCACGACGCCTTGGAGCTCTTTGTGCACGCGGATCCGTGCATTCCCACTTCCTGCAGCATTTGTTCGCTGGAGTGCGCGCACCGAACAAGTGCCTTCCAAGAATCCGTTCCGTGGGCGTTGAGCAACGTACTGAGCAACCAAAAACACCGACTGCCAACTCCTTAAGCCAAACGATCTTCGTGCAGGATCAACAGCGGTTGATGGGCGCGGAAAACCAAGGCGTTGGAAACGCTTCGGTGTCCCATTTCCAGCAACCAGTGGTGCTTTCGCGCAATGAAGGCCAATGCGTCGGACTGCGTTTCTGCCAAGAAGCGCAGCAGCCCTTCTTCCACTTCCGGCGCCCGACGAACCTCCACCGGCAGGCCGTGCGCGCGGATGCGCTGCTCCTTCTCCGGCCAGTCCACATGCGGTTTCTCTCCGTCCGAATGGATGTGTACGGCATCAACGCGCGCGCCCAAACGTTTGCCTAAGACTACGGCATTGGCAAAGGCCCCGTCCGTTGCGGGTTCCAAAAGTCCGTCCACCGCCAACGCGATGCGGCCGGGGAGTCCTTTTGGGGCACCTTCCGGCACCACCCAAACGGGGCACGGGAGGTAGTGCATGAGGGCCGAGGCGTTGGTGCCAAAAAGTTCTTGCGCAAAGCCGGACGCACCTCGCGTGCCCATCACCACAAAAGTGTGCCACGGGTCGTCCTTTACCAGGTCCTTGACCACCGAAACCAAATTTCCGTACAAGGCTTCTGTTCGAATTTGTACTCCGTGCCCCTCCAGTCGCTTGGCTTCGCGGAGCAGGGATTCTTCCGTTAATGCTTTGACTTCTTCCAAAAGTCTGGCCGCGGCCAAATTTTCAGATTGGGGAACCTCGTAGGCATGAACCAAAACCAGGGGCGCATTCCACGCTTTGGCTAGGTCTGCGGCAAACTCGGCTGCGCGGCGTGCGCCGGTGGAGAAATCGGTGGGACAAAGGATTGTATACATGGATACAAGGTAGGTCCCTTGCACCGGCAACAACCTGATTATTATCAGTTAACTGAAGAAATCATCAAGCCTGCCCAACGGAGGGCTTTCCCTCGCCTTCCGGGTGGGTGTAGCGCCGGAATCCCCAGAGAAACAAGGCCACCAAGGCAAACAACGCCACGTCGATCCAAAACAAGTAGTAGGGCCAGCTTCCGTGCAGGAGCGGATGGTCTACGGGCGGGGGTTGGTTGACGTACATGTAGTTGCTGCCCAACGACCGGTTGATCAGGTGCAACACCAAGGCAACCAAGTGCGTGTAGCCAATGATGGGCCAAAAGAAGCGTTTGGGCAACCGACGTCCGGCACGAACCATCAGGTAAATCGGGACCAAAACCACCAGGCTGTGGGAAACAAAAAACTGAACCACCAGCGGAAACCAATAATCTGCCTCTATCCCCGGGGTAAACAGCGCTTGAATTCCGCCCAACGGGCCCCATATGGCCGAGATGCGAAACGCCCACTGCTGCCCGGTGAGCAGGTGCCAAATCAGCATCAGTTGGGTGAGGTTGCATAGATGGAAGGGCAGGGAATCTTGCACGGACCAATCGCCCAAAACCGCGGCGGAAACGTGGTAGAAGGCGTAGTTGAGGGCAATGAATACGGCCAAACCTTTTTCAAAGGTCTTCAGGTGCGGCGAACCCGTGCGCGGGGCCACCCACCACAACAAAACGAAAACGGCCGCAAAGAGGTACCAGCCCAGGCCGGTAGCAATCCAGTCGTGCGCGTTCATCGTTCAATTCGCTTGTACGCGACGGCCGTAAACACCAAGAAATGCGCCACGGCAAGGAGCTCAAAGCCCACCACGTACCACGGCCACTCCCCCACCACAAAGGGATTGGCCACCAAAGGCCGTTCGCGCAAATACATGTAGTTGCCGTCCACCAACCAAGAAAGAGCGTACACGGGCACAATCAAGGCATTGGTCCAACCCCAAGCCGTCAGCCAAGACCACTTTTTCAGGGTTCGGCCGCGGATGGCCAACAAGTAAATGGGCACGGCAATAACCGAGGAATGACCAAAGAAATATTCGGCAAAGGTCCAGGGGTTGTTGCCGAAGGTGTTTTCCGGAGTGAGCAAAGCGTGCATCCCGCCCATGATTCCCCAAAAAAACAAGGGGTAAAACGCCCACTTTTTGCGCAGGGTTAACGCCAAAAAGGCCAGCACGCGGCTGAAGGAGCACAGGTGAATGGGCAAGCTGTTGCTCAGGGTGTAGTCTCCGCGCAGGGCCACGTACCCTTGCACCAAGACGTACGATCCCAAGATGGCGATTCCCCAGCCCTGTTCAAACCGACGTCGGAACGAATCCGTAGCGTAGCGGGAAACTCCATAGCCCACCAGTATTTGTGCGGCCAGCAGGGCCCATCCCATAAACCACCAAAAGGAACCGAGTGGAATGACGTGGTGCTCGTTCATGCGGTTGCTCTTTTGGGGAGTAGATAATTGAAGAAAATGAGGCGCAAAACGCCGTAGTGCAGCAAGGCCGCGGCTTCAAAGCCCAAGATGTAGTAAGGCCACTCGCCCACCACAAAGGGATTCTCCGCTGTTGGAGGGGCCACCAAGAACATGTAGTTGCCGCCTACGGCCAGATTGATCAGGTAAATCGGCAGCAAGAGGACGTTGTTCCAAAAAAACGCCTGCAACCAGCCGTTGGCCGGAATGCGCCATCCGCCCACAAACACGCTGTAGAGCGGAACCAAAATGATTCCGGCGTGGCTGAAGTAGTATTCCACCAGCATGAAGGAACCCCCTCCCAAGGTACTTTCTGGCGTCATTAACGAATGAAATCCGCCCACAATGCCCCAGAAGAACAGTGGAACCAGGGCCCACTTCTGGCGGAAGGTCAGGTAAAGCACCGCCAAGAACCGACTGAACCAACACAGGTGCAGCGGGAGACTTTCTTGCAGGCTCCAAGAGCCGTCCAGTACTTGGTAGAATTGTCCGAAGGCAAAAAAGCCCAAAATGACCCATCCCCACCACCGCTCAAATCGCTCGCGCGTGGCTTCCGTTGCGGACTTTCCAATCCAAAAAACAACGGCTCCGTAGACCGCAAAAATGAGCCATCCGCCCCACCACCAGCTGGAGCCAAAGGGAATTATATGATGCGTTTCCACGGTTCCAAGGTAGGTAAATTTTGCAGTAAATCAAGTGTTTACACCGCTTCCGGTCAAGCGGTTTTCCGGCAAAAAGGACTGATTTCACTGGGGAATCAAGCCTGCACCGGGGTGGCGACGGATGTTATTTTTGGGTACCGGTATGCCCAAATCCTCCCGCACCGCGTTCGGTTTCCGGGAGCACCTCAACGGGCGCCCACTCCACCTGGGCATAAGTGGCCAGGACCAGCTGCGCAATGCGGTCGCCGGGAGCAATGGTGAACGGTTCAGCACCTAAGTTGATGAGGATCACGCCCACGTCCCCGCGGTAATCGGCGTCGACGGTTCCCGGACTGTTGAGGACCGTTATTCCGTGTTTCAACGCCAGCCCGCTCCGCGGCCGCACTTGGGCTTCAAACCCTTCCGGCAGCGCCAGGGAAAGGCCGGTAGGTACCAACACCCGCTCGCCGGGTTGGAGCACTTTGGATTCCTCCATGTGGGCCCGAAGGTCCAAGCCTGCGCTGCCCGGTGTTGCGTACGCAGGCAAGGGATACGGGGAGCGGTTGACTACGGAAACGTGCATCATGGGTTAAGCGTTTGGGAGGGGACGGAGTTGCGGCGCCAACGGTCTGGGCGCTCCACGGCAAAAACGACGGCGGCATAAACCCCTGCGGCCAAGATTTGGAGGAGCGGCACGCCAGAAGCCAAAAACGCTCCGTAGCCGCACGCTGCCGCCGCAACCAGGTACAAGGAGATTTTCCCGACCTCATACGGAACGGGGAAGTACTTGGTGCCCAAGCCGTAGGAGACCAGGGTCATGCCGGCGTAGCTCACCAAGGTGGCCCAAGCGGCTCCCTCAATGCCCCACCGGGGAATCCAAACCCAGTTCAGCACCACGGTCAACGCAAATCCCACCAGGGTTACGCGCAGCGCCAAAGACGTTTTGTCGTTCAGTTTGTAGCCTAGGGACAACTGGGTGTTGAGGGCCAAAAACAGGTTGGCCAACAGCAATATGGGGAGCAGGTGGAGGTGGTCCCAGTACTTGGCGGCAATAAAATGTTTGAGCAGGTCCAATCCAGCCAAAACCGAAACCATGCCCAAGCCCACCACCGCCACAAAAGCGCGCGTGGTCCGGGCCAGCATCGGTGCGGCATTGCCTTGGCCGCCCGCTTTGAAGAAAAAGGGCTCCGCCGCGTAGCGGAACGCCTGGTTGAACATGACCAAAAAGATGGATAGTTTGTAAATGGCGGAATACGTGCCGACGTCGGCCAAACTGGTGTCTGCGGGCAGCAAATACTTGATGAAAAAGCGGTCGGCCATTTCGTTGGCAACGCCCGGCAATCCCGCCAGCAGCAAGGGGAATCCAAAGGCTAGCATTTGGCGCCAAACGGTCCAATTGAAGGACGGAAGGCGAATGGCCCGCCACTCCGGCCACAAACACAAGAGCATGAACAAGGACGCGCCCAGATTGGCCACCAAAACCCACTGCACGGTGTGGGCGTCAAATGCCGGGTTCTGCGCGGGGTACCATTGGTAAAAGAACAAGTTGAGCACTATGTTGACCAGGATCAATCCGGTCTTGATGGCCACAAAGCGCGCCGCCTTGCCTTGAGCGCGTAGCCGGGCAAAGGGAACCGCTGCGACGGCTTCAAACGCCACAATGAGGCCCATGCCCAAGACCAATTCCGGCCGACTGCCGTACCGCAAAACCTCGGCCAGAGGTTTGTAAAACAAGCTCAATACCAGCAAGAAAAAAACCGTAGTTCCCAAAATGGACAGCAGCGAGGTGCTGTATACGGACTCCGAATTGGTGTCCGACCGCTGGCTGAACCGAAAATAGGCCGTCTCCATGCCGTAGGTGAGCACCACCATCAAAAAGGCAATAAATACGTAGAGGTCTGAGTAGGCTCCGTACTCAGCTTTGGGAAGCACGGCGGTGTGCAGGGGCGTGAGCAAAAAATTGAGCAACCGGGCCACAATGCTGCTCACTCCGTAGAGCGCAGCATCCCCAACCAATTTTTTAACGGTGCCCACGGGGTAAAAGTACGAACTGAAGAAGATGGGCTCGCTGTTTGGGATCGCGCAATCGTTTGAAGAGGCTCAGAAATCAAGGACCAACCCGCCCCATACCGCAAGGACCACCTCCCTCCGTTCGTTGTTCGAGTAACAAAAATAAAAAATTTACTTAGTGTACCGCGCACACTTTGAAAAATTATTCTATATTTGCCCTGTTGGATTGGTTTTTCTGAGCTGTTTCGACACAAGGGTTAGAGAAACGTCGTCTTTTGGGCGGCGTTTTTCGTTTTTTAACAATTTGGTAATCTGTGGCCGTGCTGCATTTTGCCGGTTCCCCGGAGGACTCCAACCGCCGCTCCCTCGCCCATCCCTCGCGCGCGCTGTATCTTTGCCCCCTATGGACTCTTCCGCTTCCAACGCACCGCAGCCCGTGGGGCTGTACCCTGCCGCCCGCAAAGTGGGCAACCTGTTGTTTGTATCGGGCATTGGGCCCCGGCTGCCCAAGAGCGCCCCGGCAGCTTCCAGCGTTCCTGGCCTCACCTTGGATGCGGCAGGAAACTACCAATCCTTTGATTTTGAGGCCCAAGTGCACAGCGTGATGGCGAATGTGCGGACGGTTTTGGAAGAAAACGGCGCAAAATGGTCTGATTTGGTGGACGTAACGGTTTTTTTGACCGACATGCGCCGCGACTTCACCACCTTCAACCGTCTGTACGCAGAATACTTTGCGGACGTGAATCCGCGTCCGTGCCGCACCACGGTGGAAGTGGGCGCCTTGCCCACGCCCATTGCCGTTGAATTGAAAGTGATCGCTGTGCTCCCATGAAAACGCACTACCCAGAATATAACCAGTTGGACCTCGCTGCCGTGCAGCGGGAGGTGCTGACGCAATGGGAAGCTGAGGAAACGTTTGCGCAGAGCTTGACGCAGCGTAAGGAGGCGCCCAATTTTGTCTTTTACGAAGGTCCCCCTTCCGCCAACGGGTTGCCGGGCATCCACCACGTTATGGCGCGGACCCTGAAGGACGCTTTTTGCCGGTACAAAACCCAGCGCGGGTTCCGCGTGGACCGTCGGGCCGGATGGGATACCCACGGGCTGCCGGTGGAACTGGGCGTGGAAAAAGAGTTGGGCATCACCAAGGAAGACATTGGCAAAACCATCACCATTGAGGAGTACAACGCCGCGTGCCGCAAGGCCGTAATGCGGTACACCGGAATTTGGAACGACTTGACCCGCCAAATGGGCTACTGGGTGGACCAGGAGAACGCCTACGTCACCTACAAGACCCCGTACATTGAGTCCGTTTGGTGGTTGCTTTCCCAGATCTACAACAAAGGCTTGCTGTACAAGGGATACACCATCCAGCCGTATTCACCCGCCGCGGGTACGGGCTTGAGCTCCCACGAGTTGAACCAGCCCGGTTGCTACAAAGACGTTACAGACACCAGCGTTACGGCGCAGTTTGCCGTGGTGCCGTCGGACCAAAGCCGCGCGCTTTTTGGCGATTCTGCCGTGCACCTGTTGGCCTGGACCACCACCCCGTGGACCTTGCCGTCCAACACGGCGCTGACGGTGGGACCGGACATTGAATACACCCGCATTGCTACGGAAAACCCCTACACGCATTTGGCGGTGGAAGTGGTGCTGGCCACGGCTTTGGTGCCCAATTATTTCAAAGCGGAGGAGGAAGGTTCTGTTTGGACCCGACGCAGCACGCACTTGGGCTCCGAATTGGTGGGGCTGCGCTACGAGCAGTTGCTCCCCGGCGCGTTGCCCCACGAAAACGCAGACCAGGCTTTTCGCGTGATACCGGGTGATTTTGTGACCACGGAAGACGGCACGGGCATGGTGCACACGGCACCCACTTTTGGTGCGGACGACGCCCGGGTAGCCGCTGCTGCCGGAGTGCCGCCTCTGTTGGTGTTGAACGAAGACGGCGACCCCGTCCCGTTGGTGGACCTCCGCGGGCGTTTTATTCCGCAAGCCGGCGGCTCTTGGGCCGGAAAATTTGTTAAAAACGCCTACTACGCTGAGGAGGAGGCGCCCAAGTTGAGCGTGGACGAAGAAATCGCCATCCAGTTGAAAACGGAGAACAAGGCGTTCAAAGTTCAGAAGTACGTGCACAGCTACCCGCACTGCTGGCGGACGGACAAGCCGGTCTTGTACTACCCGCTGGACAGCTGGTTCATTCGGGCCACCGCGGTCAAAGAACGCATGCAGGCTCTGAACAGCACCATCCAGTGGAAACCGGCCAGCACGGGAACCGGTCGGTTTGGAAATTGGCTGGAATCGCTGAACGATTGGAATTTAAGCCGTTCGCGGTACTGGGGCATTCCGTTGCCCCTCTGGCGCACAGAAGACGGAAAAGAAACCGTTTGCGTGGGCTCTTTGGAGCAGTTGAAGGAAGCTTTGGAGGTTTCGGTTGCGGCCGGGCACATGGCTTCCAATCCGTTGGCCCACTTCACTCCTGGGGACTTTTCCGCCGCCAACTACGACGCCGTGGACCTGCACCGTCCGCACGTAGACGAATGGGTTTTGACTTCCTCTTCCGGCAAGCCCATGCGCCGCGAAACGGATTTGATTGACGTTTGGTTTGATTCCGGGGCGATGCCCTTTGCCCAACTGCACTATCCCTTTGAAAACAAAGAGGCGGTAGACGGAGGGTCTGCTTTTCCGGCAGATTTTATTGCGGAAGGCGTGGACCAAACGCGCGGCTGGTTTTATACCCTGCACGCCATTGCGGCGCTTGTGAAAGACTCCGTGGCGTACAAGAACGTGATCTCCAACGGCTTGGTCCTGGACAAAAACGGCCAAAAAATGTCCAAGCGCTTGGGCAATGCCGTGGACCCCTTTGCGGCCATGGACCTCCACGGGGCAGACGCGGTGCGCTGGTACCTCCTCACCAATGCCCAGCCCTGGGACAACCTGAAGTACGATCCGGACGGCGTGACGGAAGTTCAGCGCAAGTTTTTTGGCACCCTGTACAACACCTACGGGTTCTTTGCACTCTACGCCAACGTGGACGGCTTTGATCCCAAAACCACGCCCGCGGTGGACCCGTCGGACCGTCCGGAAATTGACCGGTGGATTTTGAGCCGACTGCAGTCTTTGGTGGCGGAAGTGACGGAGCAAATGGACCAGTACGAGCCCACTAAGGCCTACCGACCGGTTCAGGAGTTCGTAACGGACCACCTGAGCAATTGGTACGTACGGCTGTGCCGCAGACGGTTCTGGAAGGGCGAGATGGGCGCAGACAAGCGCGCTGCCTACCACACCCTGCACACGTGCTTGGACACCGTGGCGCGGCTCATTGCGCCGCTGGCGCCCTTTTACGCAGACCGCTTGTACCGGGACTTGAACGGCGGAGCCAGCGTGCACCTGTCTTCGTTTCCAGAGGTGGATGCCGCGCAACTAGACGCCGGTTTGGAAGCCCGCATGGATTTGGCCCAAGGCCTGACCAGTTTGGTGCTGAGTGTGCGCAAACGCACCAAAATGCGCGTGCGCCAACCGCTGGTAAAAATGCTCGTGCCCGTGCTGAGCGAGGAGCGTCGGGCCGAATTGGCGGCAATCACCCCCTTGGTGCTGGCGGAGGTCAACATCAAAGAATTGGTGCCCGTGACGGCGGAAAGCGGCGTGTTCACCAAAAAAGCCAAAGCCAACTTCAAGGCATTGGGACCCAAGGCCGGCGCCTCCATGAAGGAAGTGGCGGCCGGAATTGCTGCCTTGAGCCCCGAAGCACTGAATGCTTTGGAAACCAGTGGTTCTTGGACCCTCCAACTGCCCAACGGTTCCTTTGAATTGACGCCGGAAGACGTGGAAATCACCACCGAGGTACAAGCCGGCCTGGAAGTGGCCTCCGAACGCGGCCTGACGGTTGCCGTGGACACCGCCCTCACTCCGGAATTGGAAGCCGAAGGTTGGGCCCGGGAAATCGTAAACCGCATTCAAAACCTCCGAAAAGATTCCGGCTTGGAAATTACGGACCGCATTTCGCTTTGGGTGCAAGCGCCCAGCCCCCTCCGGGAGGCCTTGCTGGCGCATTCGGAATGGGTTGCGTCCGAAGTTTTAGCCGTTGGCTTGGCTTGGGATTTGCAGGGTATACCGGCATCTACCGTGCCGGTGGACGTCGAGGTAGAAGGTTTAACGTGCCAAGTGGCATTGGAAAAGGCGTAACTTTTTTATCTTCACCGCTTCCTAAACCGAATAACCACCTAAACCGCCATGGCCGATACCCATAAAATCCGTTACTCCGACGCCGACTTGGAAGAGTTTCGTTTGTTGATTGTTGACAAAATTGCCAAGGCCGAACAAGACCTGGGCTTGTTGCGCGAACAATTCGCCAACAATTTGAACAACGGAACGGACGATACGTCGCCCGTCTTCAAGAGTTTTGAAGAGGGGTCGGAAACCATGAGCAAAGAAGCAAACGCTCAATTGGCCGCTCGTCAGGAAAAGTTTATTCGGGACCTGAAGGCGGCCCTGATGCGCATTGAAAACAAAACCTACGGCATCTGCCGCGAGACCGGCCAGCTCATTGGCAAGGACCGACTGCGCTTGGTCCCGCACGCCACGCTGAGCATGGAAGCCAAGAAAAAACGATAAGTGAATTCAGTACCCCGCGGACCCCTTGCCTTGGTTGGCCTTTTGTTGCTGGCCGATCAGGCCTTGAAAATCTACATCAAAACTACCTTCGCGTTTGGCGAAAGTGTGGAACTGCTGCCTTGGTTTCACCTGCATTTCACGGAAAACCCGGGCATGGCGTTTGGGATGGAGTGGGGCGGAACCACCGGTAAATTGATCCTCTCCCTGTTTCGGGTGTTGGCCATTGGCTTTATTGGCTGGTGGGGCTGGAAAGAGTGGCGCAGCAGCCGTTCAGCCTTTGCACAACGTGGATTTTGGTCTGCCCCCTTGCTGATCTACTCCATCGCTTTGATTTTCGCAGGCGCACTGGGCAACGTGCTGGACAGCGCTTTCTATGGGGTACTTTTTGACCGCGGAATGACCTACCTGCCGATGTTTGAATCGTGGGTGCCCTACGGCGGGGTGGCCCAATGGGGCGGGGGTTATGCCGCTCCCTTGATGGGAAATGTGGTGGACATGCTCTACTTTCCTTTGGTAGACACCCAATGGCCCGACTCCTTCCCCTTTTGGGGCGGCGAGCGCCTGGTCTTCTTTCGGCCCATATTCAATCTGGCCGACGCCGCCATCTCTACCGGTGTGGGCTTGTACGTTTTGACTCAATGGAAAAAACAACCCGAATGATGCGTTCTGCTGTTTTTGTGCTGGGCTTACTGCTTTGGAGCCTGGGCGCCTGGGGACAGTCGGCCTGCGAGCTGCCATTGCGCATTGCCCGCGAGAACATGATGCACCACATTGGTTATTTGTCCTCGGACGAATTGGAGGGACGTTATCCGGGTACCGACGGCGCTGAAAAGGCGCGTCAATACATTGCCCAAGTGCTGCGCGAGAACGGTGCTGCGCCCGCCGTATCCGACGACGGTTCTCAGTGGTTTACTGTGGCCCGCTTGGCGTCGTTTCCGCCTGACCGAAACTCCGCAGTGCCGCTAAAGACAGGCGTTGCGCTGAAAAACACCTTCCCCCACCCCCACACCACCAACGGCGCAGCCTCCGGGAAAATCAAACGCGTTGGATACGGAATTGATGCCCCAGATTTGGGCCGCAACGACTTTCGAAACAAACGAATTGCCGGAAAAATTGCGGTCATCCAAGCCGGCACGCCGGACGGCAAGGGTCCGCACGGAAAATTTGCCAAACACTTGGACTTGGACACCCGGATCGATCGGGCCGCGAGCGCGGGAGCAGTGGGCGTGGTTTTGGTTCCCGGTAAAAAAGACAACTTACTGCCGGAACCGTTTTACAAGAGCACTCGGCCGGGAAGAATTCCCGTCGTCGTCCTGCCAGAGGGCTCCGTGCCGCGGGGAATGATGGAGTTAAACGCCTTTGTGCAGCGCGAAAATGCACAGGCCGCCAACGTGTGTGGTTTTGTGGACCACGGCGCCGCTAAAACGCTGGTGTTGGGCGCGCACTACGACCACTTGGGTTGGGGCTTGGAGCATTCGCTGCACCGCGGGGAGCCCGCCATCCACAACGGCGCGGACGACAACGCCTCCGGAGTTGCCGTGGTGCTGGAGGCGGCGCGGCTCTTGAAGGAATGGCCCACCGCCAAAGCGTTCAACTACTTGATTGTGGGTTTCAGCGCGGAAGAAGACGGACTGCTGGGGTCTCAGCACTTTGTAGCCAACCGGCCTGCTGAATTCAAGGAATTGTTTGGCATGCTGAATTTTGACATGGTGGGGCGCATGGAAAAGGGCAATCCTCTTATTGTGAGCGGCACCGGAACGGCGTTGGAATGGCCGGAGGTCTTGAGCCGCGCCACGTGCTTGCCCATCTCCTTGAAAACCGAATCCGCGCCGGGAAGCGCCTCCGATCACGCCTCCTTTTACCGCCAAGGCATTCCCGTTTTGCATTTTTTCACAGGCGCCCACGGAGACTACCATCGTCCGTCCGACGACGTCGATAAAATTGAACCCCTCAGCGTGGAGTACACCTTGCGCACCTTGTTGGCTACCGTGGAAGTACTTTCCCAAGCTCCGGCACTGACGCAACAGGATGTCAAGGAACCCACCAACGAGAGTGCTGCCTCCTTCAAAGTAACCTTGGGCGTGGTCCCGGACTACGCCTTTTCGGGCAACGGCATGCGTATTTCCGGTGTTTCTCCTGGCAAACCCGCAGAGAAAGCCGGTCTGTTGGCCGGCGACGTAGTAGTGGAATTGGGCGGCATGCCGGTGCGGGACATGACTTCCTACATGACCGCCCTGTCTGCTTTTAGCAAGGGTCAAAAAGCCAAAGTAGTGTTCGTTCGAGCGGGCGAACGCTTGGCCAAAGACGTCGTATTTTGAGCACCAAATCTCCCCGTATAGCCGTCATCGGCGGGGGCAGTTTTGCAACTGCCCTGATTAAATTGTTGGCCAACAACAACGAGTACGTAGGCTGGTGGGTTCGGGATCCGGAGACGGCGTTGCACATCCAACGTTTCCACCACAATCCGCGCTACCTCACGGATGTTGAGCTCAATACGGAACATCTGGCTATTGATTCGGACCTGGATTCCGTGGTGGAAGATGCAGACATTATTGTGCTGGCCGTGCCTTCGGCGTTTTTGAAATCCGCGTTGGAAAACCTGCACGTTTCCTTGGAAGGGAAAAAAGTGTTTTCCGCCATCAAGGGAATTGTGCCCGACAGCAACCAAATTGTAGGTGAATTCATGCACGACACCTACGGGGTTGATTACAAGGACTTTGGAGTGATCGTGGGGCCTTGCCACGCGGAAGAAGTGGCCCTGGAACGCCTGAGTTACCTGACTGTTGCCTCGGAGAGCGCAGAGGCCGCCCGGTACATGGCGGACATGTTGGCGTGCACGTACTTGCGCACCCAAGTCTCCGACGACATCTACGGCACGGAGTACGCCGCCGTTTTGAAGAATATCTACTCCATCGCTTGCGGCATTTGCCACGGCTTGGGGTACGGAGATAATTTCCAAGCGGTTTTGGTCAGCAATTCCGTTCAGGAAATGAAGCGGTTCATTAAGGCCGTGCACCCCATCAAGCGAGACATCAACGGCTCGGAGTACCTGGGAGACCTTTTGGTGACGGCCTATTCGCAATTCAGCCGAAACCGCACCTTCGGAACCATGATTGGAAAGGGGTATACGGTGCGCTCCACCATGCTGGAAATGAACATGGTAGCAGAGGGTTACTACGCCACAAAATTGATCAAGTCGGTCAAAAAAAACCACGACGTTCGGATGCCCATTGCCAATGCGGTGTACAAAATCCTGTACGACGGGGAGTCTGCCCGCAAAACGATGGCCAAGCTCGCTGAAAAATTAGCGTAAGGCCCCGCCGGACTTCGTACCTTTGGGGTTCTAAATTGCACCGCTATGAATGCATGGGCTATTTTTCTGGGCATTGTTGGACCGTGGCAGATCGTTTTGATCGTTGCCGTGGTGGTTTTGTTGTTCGGTGGTAAAAAAATTCCGGAATTGATGCGCGGCCTAGGAGGCGGCGTGAAGGAGTTTAAAAACGCCATGAAGGACGAAGACGCTCCCGCGAAGAAAGAGGAAAAGAAAGACTGATGAGTTTTTCGCCGCTGATGGACTACCGCGCGGTTTCCGCGGGGAAGACTACCTGTGCCGCTTTGGTGGAGGAAGCTTTGGCGCGCGCCGGGCAGGCCGCTGATCTCAATATGTTTATTGAATTGTTCTCGGAGTCCGCGCGGGCCCAAGCTGCGGCAGTGGATGCCCGTTTGTTGGCCGGTGAATCCTTGCCTTTGGCGGGAATGGTGGTGGCACTGAAAGACAACCTTTGCTACCGCGGCCATGGCGTTTCTGCCGGCTCCAAAATGCTGGAGACGTTTGAAAGTTTGTTTTCGGCCACGGCCGTGGAGCGTTTGGAAGCAGCAGGTGCTGTGTTTTTGGGCCGCACCAACTGCGACGAATTCGCCATGGGCTCGTCCAACGAAACATCCTACTACGGGCCGGTGCGCAATCCGTTGGATCCCAGTAAAGTTCCGGGAGGCTCTTCGGGCGGTTCTGCCGCCGCGGTGGCCGCGGGCTTGTGCCATGTAGCCTTGGGCTCGGACACCGGCGGCTCCATTCGCCAGCCCGCTGCGTTTACGGGCATTGTGGGCATGAAACCTACCTACGGCCGCATTTCGCGCCACGGACTCATTGCCTACGCTTCCTCCTTTGACCAAATCGGGCCCTTCGCCCACACCTTAGAAGACGCTGCTGCGGTTTTGGAAATCATGTCCGGCGCCGACGCCTTTGACGCCACGGTATCTTCCCGTCCGGTGGTGTCCTCGCCGCCCGTTGCGCCAGAGGGGCCCCAGCGCTACGCTTATTTTCAGGCAACCTTGGACCATCCGGGGTTGGACCCACACATCCGGACTGCCTTGGAGGCCCTGTTTGACCAGCTCCGCTCCGCAGGACACACGGTAGACGCCGTCGATTTTCCCTACCTGGACCAGTTGGTCCCCTTGTACTACGTTTTGACCACGGCCGAAGCCAGCGCCAATTTAGCGCGGTACGACGGCGTTCGCTTTGGGCACCGCTCGGAGCAAGAAGTGGACGATTTGGACGGGCTGCTGAAAGCGTCGCGGTCCGAAGGCTTTGGGTTGGAGGTGCAGCGCCGCATTCTGTTGGGCACGTTTGTTTTGTCCAGCGGTTACTACGACGCCTACTACGGCAAAGCGCAAAAAGGCCGACGTCTGCTGCGCGACCACGCGGAATCGCTGCTGACCCAGTACGACGCCTTGTTGTCTCCCACCTCTCCGCACACGGCCTTTCCCATCGGGCGCGAGAACTCGGACCCCACGGTCATGTACCTGGAAGATTTGTACACCGTGCATGCGAACCTGACCGGTTTGCCGGCTTTGAGTTTGCCGGGCGGACTGCACCCCAACGGACTTCCTTGGGGGTTGCACATCACCACCGGAAGGTTTGAGGAACCGGCACTGTTTGCACACGCCGCCTTGCTGCAAAATACTTTAAACGCCCACTGAAGATGGGTTGGGGCTGGCGGTTCGCAGGAGTGCTGTCGGCCTTCCTCCTGGGTCCTGTGCTCTGGGCACAAGAGGAGTTGGACACGGTAAAGGGGGTTCCAACGGAAGCTCTGGAGCCCGGACTTGCTGCCTTGGACAGCACCCTGGAACAAGCTGCCGTTCGCACCGCTCCGTCGGACTCGCTGATCCAGTACCGATTGCGGGTTTTGGACGAGCGTACCGCCTTTCCTTTGGTGTACAACCACCACGTCAAAAACTACATTGACCTGTATACCAAGCGCCGATCAGCACTGATCAGCCGGGTATTGGGGCGAAGCGCCTACTATTTTCCGCTGATCGACAAAATCTTTACCAAGCACGGTATTCCTCTGGAATTGAAGTATTTAGCAGTTATTGAAAGTGCCTTAGATCCCCGTGCCCAAAGTCCCGCGGGCGCCAAGGGGCTGTGGCAGTTCATGTACAGCACCGCCAAAATGAAGGGGTTGGAAATCAACGGATTCATCGACGAACGCGCGGATCCCATCAAGAGTACGGAAACGGCCGCGCGCTATTTGAAGGAACTGTACCGCATTTTTGGGGATTGGAACTTGGTGCTGGCGGCGTACAACAGCGGCCCGGGCAATGTGGCCAAGGCCATCCAGCGAAGCGGCGGCATTCGCGATTACTGGGCGCTGCGGCCCTATTTGCCCAAAACCACGTCCGGCTACGTTCCGGGGTTTATTGCGTTGGTCTACGTGATGGAATACGCACAGGATCTGCAACTTCCCGCCCAAGAGCCCCCCTATCGGTACGACCAACTGGACACCGTAGACATTAAAAAAGGGTTGTCCCTGGCCGTGCTCAGCAAAACGTTGCGCGTGGACGAGGAAGTCTTGGCGGACCTCAATCCGGCCTATCGATTCCGGCAAATCCCCGCGCCGCAACCCGGCGGACACGCCTACCACGCGGTACTGCCCCGCGAGGCTGCGCAGTTGTTTATTGCCTTGGAAGATTCCATTTACGCCCTGGAGCCCCTGGCCATCGCGGCGCCCGCAGCGGCTCCCAAGCCCGCGGCACCCACGCCCACCATTCGGACCCACACCGTGCGCAGTGGAGACACCTTGACGGCACTTGCGCGACGCTACGGCGTAACGGTGAAGGAAATCCAAGCCTGGAACGGCCTCAAAGGCGAACGCATCGATATTGGCCAGCGTTTAAAAATCAAGCGGTGATGAAGTACGGAACGAAGCGCGCGCTGCGCTACGCCCTAGTTGTGTGGGGACTGTTTGGAGCCGTCAGCTGCGACACCTCCTCTTCCAACGAGCGTATTTTGCCGGACAGCAACGGCTCCCCCGGGGAGCTGCTGGTGGTTGCGGACGACTCGGTCTGGTTTGGCGGAACCGGTTTGGTGGTGGCGGAAACCTTGGGCGGACCCATGGACGGGTTGCCGCAATCCGAGCCGAAATACAAGTTGACGCGCATTCCGCACGCAGCCTTTAAGCCTTTGGTGCAGCGGAGCAAGGCGTTGCTGCGGTTGGTGGTGCAGCCCGATTCCGTGGGGGTATACCGTGCCTACGACGTTTGGGCCAGTCCTCAACTGGTGGTTACCGTGGTGGCTGCGCGGGCCGCCGATTTTCCCGAATTATTGAAACGGGAACAATTGCGTCTGGAGCAGTGGTTTGGCGAGCACGACCGGGCTGCGCTGGCGGGGCGTTTGAAAGAGTCTGCCCAACCGATGCCGGAAGAGCTTAAAACATTGGGATTGAATCAATTGCAGGTTCCTTCGGGGTTTGGCGTGACGTTGGCCAAAGATACCCTCGTCATTTTGCGTTTGGACGGTAAAAAAACGACCCAGTTTTTGATGTGCTCCCGGTCCCGATGGACCCCAGAATGGCGCAGTCGGATACAATCCACCCGGGACACGCTGCTGAAACGTCATTTTGAAGGCGGACAGCCGGAGTCCTACATGGCCACAGAAATGCGCTTGGCGCCCACGCTCAAACCCACCCAAATCGACGGTCTTCCCGCGGTGGAGACCCGCGGACTGTGGCGAACCTACGGCGATTTCATGGGCGGACCTTTTTTGTCCTACGCCGTAGCGGATTCCGCTGGGGGTTATGTGTACGCCTTGAATGCGCTGGTGTACTCCCCCGGAACCCCCAAACGTCTGACCCTGTTGGAATTTGAAACTACGCTGCGCGGGGCCAAGTTCCGCAGAAGCAAGTAATCTCGAATTTCGTAAGCCGTTTTATTCCAGGAGTGACCGCAGCACAGGAAGGCTTCGCGGCGCACGAAAATTGGGCAACTGCACTTCCAAATAGCGAATCAGGCCGTCTACCCATTGGCCGCGCTGCGGCTGTCCCGGTGCCTGACCTTCCGCCAACCAACGTCCCCAAGCCAGAACCACCTCCGGCTCCAAAACATCCGGATGCACGGGGGGGTGGGTGCCAAATTGTCCTTCGCGCAGATCCATCCAAAGCAAAGCGGGCGGGGGCGTGCAGCCCAGTCCCAAATGCTCCAGCAACAGCAAAAGAGCCTCCACCACCGCCATGGGCGATGGCGGCTCAGAGGCCACCAAAGCGGCGCGCCACAACAAGGCGTCGGCGTAAAATCCTTCGTCCGATTCGCCTTCTTGCAGGGCGCTGGACCAAATTTCAGCCACCAAAAGGGCGACGGATTGCGTCAAAGGATGGCGAGGTGCCGCAGCATCTAAAGCCCGTACTTCCTGTATGTTCTCCAATTGTCCTCTGCCCTTGCGGGTAACAACAGCTTCCAAAAAAGTCAGGGGCAGAAGATGGGCCGGGCGCACCGAAGAACGCTTGCTGTGGGTGCCGTAGAGGTAGTAACGTTGCAGGCCAAATCGGTCCGTGTAGGCGTGCACCACTTTGGCGTGTTCACCAGAGGCAAACACCCCCAATACCAGCAAATTGCATTTTTCCAGCGGGCCCATGGTCAGCGCCCGTGGCGGGCAACGGCAACGGTGGCCACGTGGGTATCTGTGCCCAAGTCGTCTGTGGCGTAGACTTGGTAGATTCCCGCGGGAGCCGGTTCGCCGTTGAGGGTGTTGCCCGGCCAAACCAAGGTGCCGCCCCAAGCGGTTGCTTCAAAGACCAAGCGGCCGGAGCGGTCCGTAATCTTGCACCGAACGTTGGCTTTGAGCCCGCGCACAGAAATGGGACCGGTGTAGTCCGGTGGCACGGGGTTGGGGAAGGCTACCACGTCGCCAAACGTTTCGCCGCCGGCGGTGGCGCCGGCGCGGAAGGACTGAAGACCGCGGTCCGTGCCCATGAAAACTTCTCCCGTAACGGGGTCTACGGCCAAGGAGGTGATGCGGTCCGACAGCATGGGGGAGTTGGTGGACGTGAGGTGCATCAACTCCTCCAACCCGTCCGGACTCAACAAAAAGAGCCCGCCGGACTGCGTTCCAACCCACTTCCGGTTGCCGCCGTCCACGGCAATGCAGGAAATGCGCTCGGAGCCCAAAACCTTTTGAACCACGCCGTTCTCCTCGCGCAAAATAGGCTGCGCGTCAATGGATCGGCCCGGATTGAAGACGTTGTACGGCGTGTAGATTACGGCCAAACCGTCGGTGGTGCCCACCCAGAGCTCGCCGTCTTGATCGAATGCCAGCGCTTGCACGTCCGGACTGGGCAAATTGCCGTCCCCGGCGCCTGAAGTGATTCGGCGCACCTGCACGGAGGAACCGTCGACCTCCGCACAAACAATGCCCTTGGTGCGGCTGATCATCCAAATCCGGCCGTCCTCGTCCAGGGCAAGGTCCTTGATGGCTTCGCCGCTGAATTGGCCCAAGTTGTAGGCCGTCCAGGTACCGTCCGGGGTTCGCTTGTAGAGGTTGTTGGTGGCCAAAGAGGCCGTGGCCCAGAGGGTTCCGTCCGGAGCAAAGGTGAGTCCACCCACGCGCACGTCGTTGGAAGTGGAAGCCAGCGCCGGCCCCAGCGGACTGTTGGTGGCGTCCCAGCGCTCAACAAACTGCCCGTTGTGCAAATGAACCACGCCCTTTCCCCAGCTGCCCAGGTACACGTGGGACGTGTCCGTGGGATCTACCGCTACCGCCACCAGATCCTTGGCGTTGTCCACGTTGGCGTCTTGCCGGGCAGACCACCGTCCTCCGGTGAAGACAAACAGGCCGTCGTTGTTGAACTGCGCCGTCCACGTGGCGTCCAGGGAACCCGGAGCTACGTAGAGCTTGTCTCCCGGGGAAGCCATGCGGTACACGTTTCCGGTGGGCGGGCCCGACGGTACCCGGTGTTGCGCATAGGTGGGATTGTCCTTGAACGTCAGACCGCGAAAACTGTTGGCCGTCCACAAGATTTGGCGTTGCGCGTCCCAAACCAACCCTCGGGGTCGGAATCCGGCGTTGTTGCCGGTACCGGGAGACATGATGGGGCTCGTTTGCCATGCAGCGCCAGCTCCGGGAAGCACTTCCAACACGTCAAACGAGCGCGCCACCCAAAATCCAGCGCCTTGGGGAACAATCTGGTACAAGGAGGAGGGGATGTCCAATCCGTCGTCCACCGTGCGCCATTGGCCGTTTCGCCGGATGGACAAGGAGTCGCCTGCTGCGGTGGGTACGCCTACGGCCAACTGGGGATCCGCAACCGACGGATGGGCCGCAACGAGGGTCACCACTTGGCCTTCCCATTGGGCGTGTCGGTGCCAAACCGACGGATCGTACCAGGGGTCTGCCTGCGCGGCGGCCACCAAACCTTGGCCCGTGGCCACCCATACGGAATCGCTCCGGGTGCTGGTGCCGTACACTACTGCTTCCTGGGCATTGGGGCCTACCAAGTAGGTTCCCACCACCAACTGGGTTGCCAAATTCAATTCCACCAGCCCAAAATCCGTGGACAGCAAGGCGCGTCCCGCGCGGGGCGTCCCAGGGGCTCCGCAGTGAATGTGGTTGACCTTCTTTTTGCCCGGGTAGAGGGCAGAACGCACCAATTCCGGCACGTTCACGATTTTCTCGTTCCGGATCAAGTCCAAATTGCCGTTGCGGTAGCCCACCACCACCCAGTCCGTGACGGGGTCGTAGGCCAGGGAGGTAATGTCTACGTCCGTGAGGCCTTCCACCTTGGTCAACGGCTCCACGAATTTTTCGTCCGCATGGTAACGGAACAGTCCGCTGCCGGAGGCTACAAAAACCCACGGCCCGGCCTGGACCACGTGGGTGGACAGTCGGAACGGCAAATGGGAACGCCACTGGCCCACCGGCTGAATCTGCGCGGTGGCCGTGAAGGTCAAAACGAATGCCCCAAGGAGGGCGGCGAGGGTGGTTTTGCGCGGCATAGAGTAGTGCAAAGATGCGTATCTTCGTGACATGGCCTGTAGCTCCTGTTCATCAAGCGGCGGAATCCCCAGTGGTTGCGGAAATAACGGTTCCTGCGGTACCCACTCCTGCGGCAAGTTGACGGTGTTCAACTGGCTGACCAACATGGAGTTGCCGGAGGGGCAAGAACCCTGTTGGTGGGTGGAGGTTCGCTTCAAAAACGGGCGCAAAGACTTCTACTACAACGCACACCAACTGCATTTTTATGTGGGCAACGCCGTGGCGGTGGAAACCGGAACCGGTGGATACGACCTAGGCAGCGTTTCCCTGACCGGGGAACTGGTGCGCGTGCAAATGCGCAAAAAGGCTGCAGACACGGACGTTGCGGCAGCGCGCAAGCTCCTCCGCAAGGCCACCGAACGCGACCTGGAAAAATGGGAAGCCGCCCGCGCCAAAGAAGGCGAATGGATGACGGCTTGCCGCCAAATGGCGGTTCAACACGGCCTGAACATGAAGGTTTCGGACGTTGAGGCCCAAGGCGACGGCTTCAAAGCGTTCTTTTACTACACCGCTGAAGAGCGCGTGGATTTTCGTCAATTGGTTCGGGATCTTTCTGCGGCCTTGGGCATTCGGGTGGAAATGCGCCACATCGGTGCCCGCCAAGAGGCCGGACGGTTGGGCGGACTGGGCATTTGCGGACGCGAATTGTGCTGCTCCACTTGGCTGACGGATTTTCGGGCGGTCACTACGGCTGCTGCCCGGTACCAGTCCTTGAGTTTGAACCCCCAGAAGTTGGCCGGCCAATGCGGCAAACTGAAGTGCTGCCTCAATTTTGAATTGGATCAGTACGCGGAGGCCATGAGCATTTTCCCCGAGGGGAAGAAAATCAAAACCGAAAAGGGCGAGGCAGAAATGCAAAAAATGGACATCCTGCGCGGCATGATGTGGTTTGCCTACCGGGACGACCGCGCCACGTGGATTGCCCTCAAGGCGGAAGACGCCAAGGCCATGATGGACATGAATGCACGTGGCGAGAAACCTGCTGCGTTGGAAGACAAGCAAGTGGTGGAGCACCGCGTCAAAGCGGATGATTTCGTTGAAATTGTTGCCCCCACAGAAGATTCATTGACCCGTTTCGACAAGCCCAAAAAGAAAAACCGTTCGTTCAATAAACGTGGAAACCGTCCGCCGCAAAAAAAAGCCTAAATTCCTGATTGTAGGAGTTTTGTTGATCCTTGGGGGCGCCGTTGGGTGCACCGATGGGGACGCTCTGTTTCGGGATTTTGTGGACCTTCCTGCTGCCGGATGGGAACGCGATTCCGCCGTTCAATTCGATGCGTCGGTAACCGACACGGCGCAGCCTTACGTGATGCTGGTTTCCGTGCGGCACACCCAAGCGTATCCGTACCGCAACCTCTACTTGGGGCGTCAAATCATTGGGGCCGACGGTATTGAATATCAGGACACCGTGGAAATTCAGCTCGCGGACGACCGCGGAACTTGGCTGGGCGAGGGCGTAGGTGGAATCAAAACCCTGACCGTTCCGTTTCGGGGACAAGCCGTGTCGTTCCAAAAAGCGGGTCCGTACCGTTTTCGATTTCAACACGTAATGCGCGAAAATCCCTTGCCGGGCGTGCGCAGCGTAGGATTCACCATTGAACCTGCCGATGCCTCCCGCCGCTAAACCTACCGAGCCGCGCGATTTTCGCCGCGAAGTACGGATCTTTTGGTTTGCCGTCTTGTCCGTGCCGTCCCTCATCCTGCTGGGTCTGTTTTTGGCTTGGGTTGGAGCATTTGGCGCCTTGCCGTCCACCGAAGAAATCGCGAACCCCAAGAGTTTTCTAGCCACCCAAATAGTCGACGCCAACGGGGAGCAACTGGGCACTTTTTTTGAAGAAAATCGCGTCCATACCGAATACGATCAACTTCCTCCCCACCTGGTTCAAGCCTTGGTGGCCACCGAAGACGAGCGTTTTTACGACCACGCCGGAATAGACTTTCGCTCGTTGGGGCGTGCCTTGGCCAGTTTCGGTACCCAAGGGGGTGGGTCCACGCTGACCCAGCAGTTGGCCAAACAGATGTTCCACGAGCCAGCGTCCAGCAAAGCGGGCCGGGTACTGCAAAAATTCAAGGAGTGGATCATTGCGCTGCAACTGGAGTCAAGGTACACCAAAGACGAGATTATTGCGCTGTATTTCAATCAGTTCGACTTCCTTTACCAGGCGGTAGGCGTTCACAGTGCCTCCCGCATTTACTTCGGTAAAAACCCGCAGCAATTGACGGTTCCGGAGGCCGCTGTCCTGGTGGGCATGGTGAAGAACCCGTCCATCTACAATCCCGTTCGTCGGCTGGAAGAGGCTACGGCGCGCCGCAACACGGTGCTTCGCCAAATGGAGCGAAACGGGTACCTGACGGAAGAAGAATACGCCGCATTCGCCGCTACCCCTCTGGAAATTCGGTTCAACCCGCAAACGCACGACCGCGGGCTGGCTCCGTACCTGCGCGAATACATTCGGGGCGAACTCAAAGAATGGGTGAAAGACCACCCCAAGCCAGACGGGTCGTCGTACAATTTGTACACCGACGGCTTGAAAATTTACACGACGGTGGACATCCGCATGCAGCGCTACGCGGAAGAGGCGGTTGCCGAGCACCTGTCCAACCTGCAGCGGGTATTTTTCAAGCAAATCAAGGGACGCAAATACGGTCCTTTCTACTTCCAAGGAAACGCGGAAGACCAATACCAAACCATCATGAACCGGGGCATGAAGCAAACCCCGCGGTACCGAAATTTGGTGGAGTCCGGTACCAGCGAAACAGAAATTCAGCGCATTTTCCGGACCAAAATCCCCATGAAGGTCTTCAGTTGGAAAGGGCCGGTGGACACAGTACTGAGCCCGCTGGACTCCATCCGCTACATGAAGTCCTTCTACCAGTGCGGTTTGCTCAGCGTGGAGCCCCAAACGGGTTTTGTGAAGGCCTGGGTGGGCGGCATTGACTACGCGCATTTCCAGTACGACCACGTAGCTCAAGGACAACGGCAGGTGGGCTCAACGTTCAAGCCGTTTGTGTACGCCGCGGCCATGGAGCAGAAAAAGTTTTCGCCTTGCATGGAAGTGCCCAACCAAAAGGTGTGCATTCAGGCCGGTGAATTTGGCCTGACCGAAGACTGGTGCCCCAGCAATTCAGACGACGAATACGGCGGACTGCTCACCCTGAAGCAAGCGCTTGCCAAGTCCGTGAACACCATCACCACCTACTTGATGAAGCAAATCGGCCCGCAGGCCGTGGTGCAACTGGCGCGGGCCTTGGGCATGACGTCGGACCTGCCGGAAGTGCCCTCCATCGCGCTGGGAACCGTCGATTTAACGGTGGAAGAAATGGTGGGCGCCTACACGGCCTTTGGCAACGGCGGCGTGTACACCAAACCCATTGTGATTACGCGCATTGAAGACAAGAACGGCGTGGTGCTGGACGAGTTTGTGCCGGAGTCCCACGAGGCGCTTTCCCCGGAGGTGGCTTATGCGGTTACCAGCCTCCTTTCCGGCGTTACCGAGTACGGAACGGGGGCCCGACTGCGCTCCTCCGGTGGCGGTTATCCGGACAACGTAGTCACCGGTTTCCCGTACGCCTTTACCAACCCCATTGCGGGCAAAACCGGCACCACGCAAAACAACTCCGACGGCTGGTTCATGGGCATGGTGCCCAACTTGGTTACCGGTGTTTGGACCGGATGCGACGACCGCGCCGCGCACTTTGGCTCCACCGTTTTTGGACAGGGCGCCACCACAGCCCTGCCCGTTTGGGCCCTGTACATGCGCAAATGCTACGCCGATCCCGCACTGGGCGTGCGGTCCAACGCTTTTGACTTGCCTTCCACCCCGATGACCATCCGTACCGACTGCAGAGCCGCAGCGGCAGAAGAGGCCACGGACGAGTGGAGCGAATTTGATTGAACCATGATAGACAAACGCGTAGCTAACGCCGACGAGGCCGTAGCCGGCTTGGAAGACGGCATGACCGTGCTTTTTGGGGGGTTTGGCCTGAGCGGCATCCCGGAAAACGCCATTGCGGCCGTTCGCAAACGCGGATCCCGCAACTTAACCTGCGTTTCCAACAACGCTGGGGTAGACGGTTTTGGCTTGGGCCTCTTGCTGGAAACCCGGCAAGTGAAGAAAATGATTTCTTCCTACGTGGGCGAAAACGCCGAATTCGAGCGCCAAATGCTCTCCGGGGAACTGGAGGTGGAATTGATCCCGCAGGGAACTTTGGCGGAGCGGTGCCGTGCCGCAGGCGCGGGCATTCCCGCCTTCTACACCCCCGCCGGATACGGAACCGAAGTAGCGGAAGGTAAAGAAGTACGGGTTTTCAACGGCAAACCGCACTTGCTGGAACACGCATTCGACGCCTCTTTTGCCTTTGTAAAGGCCTGGAAGGCAGATCCCGCCGGCAATCTGGTGTTTCGCGGCACCGCGCGCAACTTCAACCCCTTGATGGCCATGGCCGGGAAAATCACGGTGGCTGAGGTAGAAGAAATTGTACCGCTGGGCACCTTGGATCCCAACAACATCCACGTTCCGGGCATCTTTGTGCATCGGCTTTTTCAGGGAGAACACTACGAGAAACGCATTGAAAACCGCACGGTTCGTCCGCGCCCTTGATCCTTCGCCATGGCACTTGACAAAAACGGCATTGCGCAACGCATTGCACAAGAACTCCGCGACGGCTGGTACGTCAACCTGGGCATTGGCATCCCCACCCTGGTGGCGAACTACATTCCCCAAGGAATTTCCGTTGAATTTCAGTCGGAAAACGGCATTTTGGGAATGGGTCCCTTCCCTTGGGAGGGCGAGGAAGATCCGGACTTGATCAACGCCGGCAAGCAAACCATCACGGCCCTTCCGGGCGCGGCCTTTTTTGACTCGGCGTTGAGCTTTGGCATGATCCGCGCGCAAAAAGTACAGTTGACCGTCTTGGGCGCCATGGAGGTGTCTGACAACGGAGACATCGCCAACTGGAAGATTCCCGGAAAAATGGTCAAGGGCATGGGCGGGGCCATGGACTTGGTGGCCTCTGCGGAGAACATCATTGTGGCCATGCAGCACACCAACCCCAAGGGCGAGTCTAAGTTGCTGTCTGCCTGCACCCTGCCCATTACGGGCGTGGGGTGCGTCAAAAAAGTAGTGACCGAATTGGCGGTGCTGGACATCGACCCCGAACGCGGCTTTGTTTTACTGGAGCGCGCACCGGGCGTCACCGTAGAAGAAATTGTGGCCAAAACCGCCGGCCGCTTGGTGGTGAACGGGGAAATTCCCGAAATGAAGTTGTAATCCTTCCACGGCACTGCAGGCGCTCCCGTCCTCCAGGCCCCGCTAAAGTCCTACAATCTCCGTATCTTCAAATCATGAACAAGTCAAGCATCGCCCTCTTCGCCGCACTGGCCCTCTTCCTTTCTGCTTGCGGTACCCCAAAAGCAGTTGTGGAAAAAGCAGCACCCGCAGAGTCCACCGGAATGGTCGCAGCAAAAGCCAAGTTTCCGGGCTACACCGCCGCCGATTTTGCCGCCGGACAAGCCCTGTACCAAGGAAATTGCGGCCGTTGCCACGGCCTGTACGGCCCCCGAAGCCAATCGGAAGCGCAGTGGGCGTCCGTGGTCCCGCGCATGGTGGTTAAAGCCAATAAAAAAGCACAGGCCACGGTGATTTCCCCCGAAGGCGAGCAGCTCATTCTGCGCTATTTATTTGCCGCAAGCAACTAAATTACAACTAGTTGCAAAACCTCATGCCGAGGTTTGCGCTCCTTCTTTTGTTTGTTTTTAAAGCGACTTTCCGCCCCGTTGCGGCCGGAAAGACTAGCGCGTTTGGCGCTCCGGAACCAACTCCGGTTGGGCGTTGACGGTGCGCATATCCACCGTTCCGTCCGTGAAAAACAGCGCCAGCGGTACGGCGTGTTTGGGAACGTTTTGAAAGACCGGACGTTCGCCCGGGTGCGCTTCCGCATGCGCGCGGAAGTAGTCTGCGTAGCGCTGCCGCGCCCGGCGCATGGGGGTATTTAATTGGGCCTTGTCCCAAGTCTCCCAGGGCCTTCCGTTGTCCAATAGAGCCAACGCCAAAAGCACCGCAATTGCCGAGGTTCGCACCCAGCGAATCCGCCCCGTCCGATTTTCCGACGTCTGCCGCACATCCTCTACTTTCCGCAGCACCGACTCAACCCCGATCCCCACCAACAAGGCGAGCGGTACGGAAATGCCATAGGTAAAGGACACCATCTTGGTGGCCGCCGCGGTGTACACCCCAAAAAACAACACCACCCCCACCACTGTGGCGCGCCATTCCGGACGTCGGGTACGCCAAGCGCCCCAAACGCCCAGAACCATAAGGAGGGCGCCTGCCCAGCCCCACAGGTCCACCTGGCTGGTGGCATGGAAGTAAAGGGGTTCGCGGTGCCCTTCCAGGGCTTCGGTCAAATGGCGCGCGTTGTACTCAGATTCGTACGTCGCCTCCGTTGGAAAAACCGTTCGGATGTACCCATTCCAGGGCAGCGCGACGGCCGTCGCAACGCATACCGCTATGATTCCGTGGGCCAAGGAACGCCGGCCGACGGTCCCTCGGTGCCGGCCGGACCAAAAGATCCACAGGCCCAAGACCCCCCCGGCCCAAAGGCCGGGAAGCCATTTGGTGAGCACGGCGGCGCCCACCGCAGCACCTACGGCCGCGGCGCGGCCGTAGGTGCTGCGGTGCATGTACCCGGACGCCGTCCACAAACCCAGGCCTACCCAAAAAGCAAAATGCACATCGTTGTGGTCCGTGGGAATGCGTCCGGCCACCAAAGACAAGCTAAAATGCCCCACCGCCAGCCACAGGGCGCCCCAAAACCCAGCCCGCGCGTTGGAGAACCGTCGGCCCAAGGCCCAAACGAGTAAAACGGAAAGCGAGCCCAACAGGATGCTGGGAAAGCGCAGGCCCCAAACGGTGGTGCCCCACAGGCGCAAACTGCCGCCGATGGTCCAGAGGAAGAGCGGGGGTTTGTGCAACCAAACCCCGTTGCCCGTCCAGTCCCGGTAATCCAATTCTTGGCCGGTGTTGGGAAGTAGCCGAGGCTCCAGCGGATTGTTGATCAAGGACTTGGCGACTGCGGCGTGGTACTGCTCGTCCCACAAATTGGGAAAATCTTCGAGCGTTGCGCTCCAAGACCGCAAGGCAAACGCCAGGAGGAAGAGTGCGATCCCTTGAGTCCAAGGGGCGCGGCCTTGGCGCCAAGGCGCGGACAGCCAACGCAAGAGCCGGGGCCAACGCGCGGAACGCGAACGAGGGGAAACCGTAGCGTTAATCAAGGAGGTGTTCGGACAACTGCCGCAGGTAAGGGGTGGTGGGGTGGTGCAGGAGGGAAACGGGGTCGCCTTGAGCGTCCCAGACCCCGTGGCGCAAGACCAGGAGTCGGTCCGCCATGTACTGAACCACGCGCAAATCGTGGGAAATGAACAAGATGGAGAAGCCCATTTGCTGCTTGAGTTCGTTCAGCAGGTTGAGGACTTGGGCTTGAACGCTGACGTCCAGGGCGCTGACGGATTCGTCGCACACCAGCAGTTCGGGCTCCACGGCCAGCGCCCGCGCGATGCCCACCCGTTGGCGTTGTCCGCCGCTGAATTGGTGCGGGTATTTGTGCCGGTCTGCCGGCTGGAGGCCTACGCGGGTGAGCAGGTCCACCACCCGTTCTTCCCGTTCTTGGGCGGTGGGTGCCCAGCGGTGCACCCGCAACGGTTCTTCCAAGATTTGGCCCACGGTTCGGTGGGGCGGTAGGCTGGAAAAAGGATCTTGAAAAACGTACTGAATGCGCTTGGCGCGCTCGGAGCGGGGAACAGCTTGCTGGGCCGGTTGGCCTTTCCACCAGAGGGATCCGCCGTCGGGGTGCTCCAGGTTCACCAAGCACCGGGCCAGGGTGGACTTTCCGCTGCCGGATTCGCCCACCAGGCCGACGGTCTCGCCGGGGTAAATTTCCAGGTCTACGGCGCGCAAAACAGGTCCGGCGAACGACTTGACCAAGCCTTCCGCGCGCAAAAGTGGTGCCTCATGAGCTTCTGCAGTGCGTCGGGGCCATTCGTGGGAGGCCACCGGGCGGGATTCCAAAAAATCCGACACCGTGGGCAGGGGGAACGGTCGGGCATCTACGGGGGGGCGGCTGGCCAACAATCCGCGGGTGTAGGGGTGCTGCGGACGGTTCAAAACGTCTTGGGCGGTGCCGGACTCTACCGCAACCCCTTTCCACAAAACGCACACGCGGTCCGCAATGCGCTTGACCACGCCCAGGTCGTGGGTGATGAACAAGACGGCCGTGCCGTGTTCTTTCTGCAGGTTTTGAATGAGTCCCAAGATTTCCTCCTGCACGTGGGCGTCCAGGGCCGTGGTGGGCTCGTCGCACACCAAAAGCGCCGGCTCGCGGGCCATGGCGAGGGCAATCATCACGCGCTGGCGCTGGCCCCCGCTGAGTTCGTGGGGGTAGCGCTGGGCCAATTCGTGGGGTTGGGACAGCTGCACCCGATCCAACCAGTCCACCGCGCGTTTGCGCGCCTCTTTTCTCGGTATACCAAAGGCGATCCAAAGGGCTTCTGCCACCTGCTCGCCGCAGCGCATCGTGGGATTGAGCGCCGTCATGGGTTCCTGGAACACCATGGACAGGCGCGCTCCGTTGAAGGTGAACTCGTTCCACGCTACCTCGGCCTGAGGCGGCAAGAGGTTCATCAGCGCCAGAGCAGCGGTGCTTTTTCCGGAGCCGGACTCCCCCACCAAGGCCAGGGTTTCGCCGCGGGCGATTTCCAGGTGGAGATCAGACAGTGCCGGTTTGTTGGAGAAGGAAACCCGCAGTCCGCGAACGGAAATTACCGGGTCACCCATTCGTCCAGCAAGCGAATCAGAGCGCGGGGATGGTCTCCCCGGGCCGGGCCGTGGTGGTGGCCCAGTCGAACAAAAACCGCATCCTCACTGGGCACGGAAACAATCCATTGGCCCAGGTGGCCGCGGTAGTACACGAAGGGGGTGCCGTTGGATGTTTGGCCGCACCAAAAACTTTGGCCGTAGAAAGCACTCAAGGCGTGGGGAACGGTGGCGCGCGCCAAGAAGGCGCTGTCCACTACGGAAACGCCGTTGGCCTTGCCGTGGTCCAGCAAAAGCTGCCCCAAGCGCGCAAAATCACGCGCCGTGGCGTTCAAACAGCAGTAAGCCAGGGCCTCACCGGTTCCGTCCGTGTGCCAGGTGGCGTTGGTTTCAGCTCCCAAAGGGCTCCACAGGTATTCTCCGGCCAAATCGGTCAATTTCCGGCCCGTAGCGGCCTCCAAGCACAGGGAAAGCAGTTGGGTACTTCCGCTTTGGTATTCGTATTGGGCTCCGGGGTTGCCCACTTCAATTTCGTGCAAGGTTTGCTCTACGCTGTGTCCGTAGTAGGCCCGGGCGGTGATGCCAAAGGGCTTTTGGTAGTTTTCGCGCCAGTTGAGGTCTGCGGTCATTTCGGACAGGTGGCGCAAGGTGAGGCGGTCTGCTCCGGGGCCCTTGATCCACGGGAGGTACCGCTTGGCTGGGGTTTCCCAGCTGGGGATTTCGCCGCGTTGGATGGCTATTTGCGTCAGCAAAACCACCACGGACTTGCCCATGGAGAAGGAATTGGTTCGGGATTCTGCTGTAACGTCTTCAAAATAAGCTTCGTAGCGCACGGTATCGCGCTGCACCACCAAAAGTGCTCCGGTGTGGATGCTGTCCAAGGTGGCGCGCAGGGAGGCCGACGGTTCCCATCGTTGGGCGTCTAATTTTTCTGCCCACGGACGCGGCGCAGTGGCCAATACGCTGTCTTGATCAAAGTACAAACGGTCGTGGATGTTGGAGGTGGTTCGCCCTTGGAGGTAGGTGGCGTACACGCCTTTCAGCAAATAACCGTAGCCGGCGGCCAGCAGGACGCCCACCACCAAAATCAAAGCACCAAAAAACCAGAAAATTTTGCGCACGATTCGGAAAATTAAGGGGTTAACCGTTGGCTAAAATAAGAGAATCCGTCGGGTCCGGTACCAAAACGGCGCCAAACTGGGCTTCAAAATGACGCTTGACCTTTTCCTTGACTTCGTCCATGGAAATAGCTCGCTTGAGCTCCCGGTCCAACGAGGTAACGCTCTTGTCCGTGATGCCGCAGGGAATGATGTACTCAAAGTAGCGCAGGTCCGTGTTGACGTTGAAGGCCCAGCCGTGCATGGTCACCCAACGGCTGGCCCGCACGCCCATAGCGCAAATTTTTCGGGCAAAAGGAGTGCCCACGTCCAGCCACACTCCAGTTTCTCCCGGACTGCGCTCGGCGTGGAGTCCGTATTCGGCCAAAACCAGGATGATGACTTCTTCCAGGGTGCGGAGGTAGCGGTGGATGTCCGTGAAGTAGTGGTCCAGGTCCAAGATGGGGTAACCCACCAGCTGGCCGGGTCCGTGGTAGGTGATGTCTCCGCCGCGGTTGATGGGGTAAAACTCCGCCTGAATGGCCTTCAGCTGCTCTTCGTTGGCGAGAAGGTTCTCCAAATTTCCACTTTTTCCCAGGGTGTACACGTGCGGATGCTCCACAAAGAGCAAGCGGTCCACGGTGGGAATTTGCTGTTCTTCGGGCAATTTCCGGTTGTCGGACTTGCGGTTGAGGCTCTCTTGAAAATAAGTTTCCTGAAGGTCCCAGCAGGGGCCGTACGAGGCCGTGCCCAAATCGCGGAAAAGAATGGATTTCATGAGCGTATTTATTAGATGCCCTACTTTGTTCCGTTGATTCAGGCTTCAACTCCAAAAAGAGTTGCGCCGATTCCGATGAAAATCTTTTGAACGATGAGCAAATGCGGATTTGATCGGTGTGTTTGGAACGAATGGTAAAAGTACGGACATTGCGTGCGATATGGAATGGCGAATAAAGGCATTTGACCAGTTGCAGCCTGAAGAACTGTACGCGCTACTGGAGCTGCGTTCAGCGGTCTTTGTGGTGGAGCAAAACTGCGTTTACCAAGATCACGACGGTGTGGATCAGCGCGCTTTACACCTGTGGTGTGCCGCGTCGGATGCTGGTAACGATCCTTCCGGCATTCTGGCAGTCGCAAGACTAATTCCCCCAGGCGTTTTGTACTCGGAAGCCAGTATTGGACGGGTGGCAACTGCTGCAGGCGTACGCCGAACGGGTTTGGGGCGCGAACTGTTTCAGCGCGCGTTGGACGAAACCACCCGGCTTTGGGCCGGCCCCGTGCGCATCATGGCACAGTCTTATTTGACGCAATTTTATTCGGAATTTGGATTTTATGCAGTAGGTGATGAATTTTTGGAGGACGGAATTCCTCATTTTTACATGCTGAAATCATGAAACTCACGCGCATCAACCCGGACCACAGCTGGATTTTGGAAACCGACGGCCTGCGCATTGCGTTAGACCCTTGGTTATTGGGTCCAGAAATCGACGGATTTGGCTGGTTTCACACCCAGCACTTGCCTCAAGCAGCGTGGCCGATTGCCGCCCTTGGAACGCTGGACGCCATCGTCATCACCCAACCGTTCTCGGACCACTGCCACGAAGAAACTTTGCGGGCATTGCCGTCGTCCATCCCAATTTTGGCGGTTCCCGCTGCCTACCAAAAACTGACCCGACTGTTTCCCAGTGGGCGCACTTTGGTTTCGTTGGACCGGCTTTTCAGTGTCCACGAATCGTTGCCTGAAATTACCCTAATGCCCCTTCCTGCGGAGTGGTGGGACCCCACCCACGGAGCGCTTTGGATTTCTTCGGAAGAAGGCAGCGTGCTCATTGCGCCGCACGGATACCGCAACCGCAGTTTGTTGCGCGGGCTTCGTTCCGTCATGGCCCGGCCGTGCACCGTTCTGGCTCCCTCCCTCCAGTACAAACTGCCGTTTTTTTTGGGCGGAACCGTCAATTTGGGGCTCAAAAATGCCTACCACCTGTGCCAAGACGTCCACGCTCATGCCTACGTGGAAACGCACTCGTCGGACAAACCGGCTTCGGGCGTGGCACGCGCCTTGGCGCGCATTCGGCGCCCCAGTTATGAGGAAGTAAAGTCCCTCATTGCCATAACACAAGTGTTGCCTTACGAACCGCCGCGGGCGTAACGCACACCAATAAAAAACGGGCCCCTGCGGGGCCCGTTTTACTTCGTTTTGTTTCGCTTCAAAAACCCGGAAAAACCCTCACTCGTCAAAACTCACCACCACCTTTTCGGAGGTGGGCGTTGCTTGGCAGGTGAGCACGTAGCCGTCGGCCACTTCTTCCTCGCTCAGTGCGTAGTTCATGGCCATCTCCACGGATCCTTCCAAAACCTTGGCGCGGCAGGTGCAGCAAACCGCCCCCTTGCAGGCGTAGGGCACGTCGGCACCGGCATCCAGGGCGGCGTCCAGCAGGAAATCCTTGGGGCGCATGTTGAAGTGGGTTTCCTCGCGGTCCAAGATCACCGTGGCCTGAACCGTAGCTCCTTTGTCCAGCTTGCCAGACGCAGATTTTGCCGGCGCGGCGGCGGGCGTTGCTGCAGTGAACAACTCAAAATGAACGCGTTCTTTGGGCACGCCTAAGCCCACCAAGGCGTCGGTAACGCCGTGGATCATGGGTTCCGGACCGCACAAATAGAAGGCGCGGGCGGAGGTGAGCGCGGGAAAGCGCTCCGCAAAAAGCTCCACGCGGTCCCGGTCAATGCGGCCTTTGAGGGCGTCTGCCCCCTGATCTTCGCGGCTCAACACGTGGTGCACCTCCAGTCGGCCCAAATAGCGGTCCTTGAGGTCTTCCAACTCCTGCTTGAACAAAATGGAGGCGGTGGAGCGGTTGCCGTAGTACAGAGCAAAGGTGCTGGTGGGTTCTGCTTCCAGAACCGTCGTCAAGATGCTCAAAACCGGAGTGATGCCGCTTCCGGCCGCAAAACCAGCGTAATGCGCCGTGCGGGAACCGTCGGGGTCAAAAACAAACCCTCCCTGCGGAGGCATGGTTTCCAAGGTGGTTCCTGCGGTCAAAACCGTGTTGGCCCAGGTGCTGAACACGCCGTTTTCCACCTGCTTGATGGCCACGCGCAGCTCCCCACTCAACGGGCTGGAGCACAGCGAATAAGACCGACGAACTTCCGTGCCGTCGATGGTGGTTCGAAAGGTCAGGTACTGCCCCGCGCGAAAACGGAACAACTCCCGAAGCTCCTCCGGCAGCGCAAACGCTACGGAAACAGAGTCCGACGTCTCGCGGCGCACCTCGGCCACTTTTAGGGGCTGAAATTTGGGCGCGCCTCGCCCTTTCTGGACCTCTGCGGTGGTGGATAGGCCGGGCAATGGCTCGGCTTTTTTCTTGAAAAATCCCAACATAAACTTATGCGTGCTAAAATCGTTGTAAAGGCAGAACAACAAAGGTAACGCAGCGCGGTGCGCGTTGGTTCCTTTCGTAAACTTGCAGTATCAGAAATCAAGGCCCCATGGGAGAAGAAATTTCACTCGAACACCGGTTTCAAGCCTATGTTGACGCAGACAACAAGGTGGAGCCGAAGGACTGGATGCCGGAGAAGTACCGAAAGACCATGATTCGGCAAATTTCCCAGCACGCACACTCAGAAGTGGTGGGCATGTTGCCGGAAGCCAACTGGATCACGCGGGCTCCCAGCCTGCGTTCCAAACTGATATTGCTGGCCAAAGTTCAGGACGAAGGCGGTCACGGCTTGTACCTCTACAGCGCCGCAGAAACCTTGGGCATTTCCCGCGAGGAATTGCTGGACGATTTGTTGGCCGGACGCGCCAAGTACTCCAGCATCTTCAACTACCCCACCTTGAGTTGGGCAGACATGGGTGCTGTGGGTTGGTTGGTGGACGGTGCCGCCATTGCCAACCAAGTCATGTTGTGCCGCACCTCGTACGGGCCCTACGCCCGCGCCATGGTGCGCATTTGCAAGGAAGAATCCTTCCACCAGCGCCAAGGGTACGAAATCATGATGCACTTGGCCGCGGGCACGCCGGACCAAAAAGCCATGGCGCAAGACGCGCTCAACCGCTGGTGGTGGCCGTCGCTGATGATGTTTGGCCCGCCGGACGATCAGTCGCCCAATACCGCCCAGTCCATGGCGTGGCGCATCAAGCGCAAAACCAACGACGAACTGCGTCAAGAATTTGTGGACAAAACCGTTCCGCAAGTGGAGTTCTTGGGCCTGCAGGTGCCCGATTCCGATTTGAAGTGGAACGATGCCCGCGGACACTACGATTTTGGCCCCATCGATTGGGAAGAGTTTTATCAAGTTGTTGCCGGCAACGGTCCGTGCAACAAAGAGCGCCTGGCTGCCCGCCAGAAAGCCCACGACGACGGCTTGTGGGTGCGCGAAGCGGCCCTGGCCCACGCCAAAAAACGTGCCGCTTCCGCGGCGTCCAACGACCTTAAGACCAGCGCCGCATGAGCCAAAGTCCCGATGCCTGGCCGTTGTGGGAGGTCTTTGTGCGCAGCAAGAACGGATTGGCCCACAAGCACTCCGGCAGCCTGCACGCCCCCGACGCTGAAACCGCCCTCAAAAGTGCCCGCGATGTGTACACGCGTCGGTCCGAAGGAGTCTCCATTTGGGTGATTCCCTCCAGCGCCGTAGTGGCCTCCTCCCCAGACGAGCGCGAGCCCCTATTTGCCCCGTCCGACGACAAACCGTACCGACACCCCACCTTCTACGACATTCCCGATGAAGTGGGCCACATGTGATTTAGCCGACTACGCCCTGCGCAAGGCAGACGACACCCTCGTACTGGGGCAGCGTCTGTCTGAGTGGTGCGGTCACGGGCCGGTCCTGGAGCAGGACATCGCCCTCACCAACGTTGCCCTGGACCTCATTGGCCAAGCACGGGGGTACTACCAAATGGCTGCCGCGTGGCGGGCCGACGGTTCCACCGAAGACGACTTGGCGTACCGTCGCGACGCCCACCTGTTTGGCAACCACTTGTTGGTGGAGTTGCCGAACGGCCACTGGGGAGACACCCTAGCGCGCCAATTTTTCTTTGACGCCTACAACTTTTTCTTGCTGGAGCAACTGGCCAAGAGTCCCGTTCCGGAACTCTCCGCACTGGCGCAAAAAGCCTACAAAGAGGTGAGTTACCACGCGCAGTTCAGCGCGGAGTGGATCATTCGCTTGGGCGACGGCACGGACGAGTCGCACGCCAAAATTCAGCAAAGCGTCAATCGCTTGTGGGCGTACACCGGCGAACTGTTTGAAGACACGGACCTGGACCGCAAATTGGACGGCGCGGTTCCCTTGCCCAGCACGCTTCGCGCGGATTGGTTGCAAAAAATGCGCGAGGTGTTTGCATTGGCTACCTTGGAATTGCCGGACCCCAACGCCTACATGCAAAAGGGCGGGCTGCACGGCCGGCACACGGAACACCTGGGGTACATCCTGGCGGAAATGCAGTACCTGCCCCGGGCCTACCCGGACGCCAAATGGTAAGAAACCCCGAAGATTTAGCCGTTTGGACGGTTCTGGAGTCCGTCTTGGACCCCGAAGTTCCAGCCGTCAGTATTGTGGAGCTGGGTATGGTTCGCTTTGTGGAGCGTGCGCCCGGCGGTAACCTGCGCGTTGGAATTTCCCCCACCTACACCGGTTGCCCCGCCACAGACGTCATTGTGCGTTCTGCTCGCGAGGCGTTGGAAGGTGCTGGATTCCCTGGTATTGAAATCGACACCGTTTTGTCCCCACCTTGGACCACAGACTGGATTACGGAAGAAGGCAGGGCCAAACTGGAAGCCTACGGCATTGCGCCTCCTGTAGGCAGCTCCGCGGACAAGCGCTCCTTGTTTGCCCCGTCCCCTGCCGTTCGGTGCCCGCGGTGCAAGAGCCTCCAGACCACACGCGTTTCCAACTTTGGATCCACCGCCTGCAAAGCCCTCTACCAGTGCGACGAATGCCGCGAGCCGTTTGATTATTTCAAGTGCTTGTAGGAACGGCCTAAGTTCTTTTGTTTCGATCAACCGTGCGTCGATGACGCCCGGTACCGCGTGCCCTAAAAAAACGAACCCCGGCTCTCCCGAGCCGGGGTTCTGGATTGGTTTGGTAACGAAGGGTAGAGAACCTGTTTCGTGTGAGACAAAGGTGCGCCCTACCGGGGCGGGAACCCAAATAATTTGGGAAAATATGGGAAATTCCCGTATTTTCACATAATGCGAAACGCGCAACTCTTCTTCTACATCGGGATTTTCCTTGGGTCTCAACTGGCTGTTGGGCAGCCTATTTCCGCGGGCTCTCCCCACCAACCCGGCGACATGGCCATCGTTAAAGACGGTGGGCAAGTGTACGGTCTGCAACTGGCGACCAAGAGCCGTTACCGGTGGAATCAAGACCGTTGGGTACTGGATGGGGGCTTGAATGTTCGTTTGCCTTCGAGGCGCTTGCCCTTCATGCACAAATCCCAAGCCCTCAAAGGCTCTAACGGCCGCTGGTTCGTTCACGCGCCTGGCTTTGGGCATTTGTGGAGCTACCAAAAAGGCGTCCTTACCCGTTTGGACACCACCTTTTTCGCCGGTTCTAATTTTGGGGCGGACCGATTCGTTTACCACGACACGGTTTATTCCCAGGGAGGCTATGGATTTTGGTTGTACCACGGAATCATCAGTTACTTCGACCCCCGTTTTAAAGAATGGGAGCGGCTGATTACCACGGGGCACGAAAGTCCTGTTTTGCCCAATCCCGTTGCCGCGTACGCCGGAAATGGGGTGCGTTGGGTTTGGGCGGTTTCCAGTTATCCCGAACAAGGGGGGGGGGCGATTGTTTGAACCGGACGGAACGGTTTACGCTTTGAATTTGCAGAATCGCGAAATAACGCCCATCGGACAAGTGCGCAGGGCCATTTGGCGGGAAATCGGCAAGCCCATCGCCATCTGGGACAGTGTGGTGCTGACCTCCGGCACAAACGGAGGTTTGTTGGTGAACATGGCCAAGAACGAAGTGCGACGAATCCCCTCAGACATCATGTACGGCAATGCGCTGGGGACCATGGACGCCTGGGGCGCTGGGTGTGTAGCTCTGGACGATAC
>JAXITR010000006.1:0-68763 GCA_034679985.1 Cryomorphaceae bacterium | reverse complement strand
TTTTTGGCCCGCTGCTGGCGATCCACCTCGTACAGCAAGACGGCTGCACTGACGCTGACGTTTAGGGAGTCTACCAGGCCACGCATGGGAATTTTAACCCGCAAAGAGTCTTTCTGGTTCCAATCGGGCGCCAACCCTCGATCTTCCGGCCCCACCACCACCGCCACCGGCCCGCTCAAGGAAGCCTGCGTGTGCTCTTGGGTTGCTTCCAGATGACCCAAAACCGGAGTAATCCCTTGCTCTTGAAGCCAAGATCGGGCTTCTGAGGCACTGCAAACGGCGAGCGGAACATGAAACAATCCACCCAAACTGTTGCGGGCAACTTGCGGATTCCAGGGGTCGCAAACGGGGTCCACCACCAAAACGGCATCCACGCCAACGGCGTCTGCAGTGCGGAGCAACGCACCCAAATTGCCCGGTTTCTCCGTCTCTACAGCAACCAACACCAATCCGCGTTGGGGAGAAGGCAGTTGTGCTAAAGTTGCTTGTGGGGCCTCAAAAACGGCCAAAACATTGTCTACACCGTCCCGAATCGCCAATTTTTCCCACGCGGGGCCGCCCAATTCCACCAAAACGCGTTCGGAAATCCCCCACTGCTGCTGCAGGGTTTGAGAGCTTGGCGTGGAGCCGGCATGAACCGCCACGTGTCGCGGAATCCAGCCGCTGCGCAGCGCACGTTCCACTTCGCGAAGACCTTCCACCACCACCACACCGGCCTTGCGCCGGTCGTTGGCTTTGAATTGCCACCGAACCCACTCCTTAATCAGGGGATTGGCGGAGGAGTCGATGCGCTTGATTTCCATGGTTTTCGTTCTGAATTTAGTGCTCCGGGGAATGCGTTGGGGACGTTCCGCGTTTAACCACCAATGCGTTTGGTGCGGAAACCCCATTTTTTTAATTGGGCCTCCACGGCGTTGCGCACGTCCCCTTGAAGCAAAGCCCAGGTTCCATCTACAGAACCGCCCACTCCGCAGTGGGTTTTGAGTTTTTTGACCCACTGGGAGGCCGCTTCGCTGCCGCCATCGGCGGCTTCAAGGTCCACAAACTCCAAGGTGGTCACCGTTTTTCCAGCACGGCCCTTTTTTTCAAATCCAATGTGTACCCAGCCGCGCAAGGCTTCGCCCTCCGCATCGGTTTCCTCTTCCATCCCGGCTCCTGAATTTGGATCCGGGGTGTAGCCCCCCAATGCTTGGGATAAGGCAGCTGCAAAAGGATTATCTGCGGAAGGCCCGCTGCTCAAAATGGTTTTTTTTGCCATTTCAACAAGGTTTTAACCGGACTTTTTTTCCGTGCATTCGCTCCTGCGCCGCCTCTACCAACGGCAGATAAACGTCGTAGTACTGCTTGGCTACGTTCTCAATGGCAAATTCGCTGGCCCGCAATCGGGCAGCTGCCGCAAAACGCGCTGCCAATGCGGGGTCGGTTAGAATGCGGATGGACTGCTCTGCCATGGCAGCCACGTCGCCCACCGGTGAAGTTAAACCGGTAGTCCCGTTTTGAACCACCTCACAAATGCCTCCAGCTTGGGAGGCCACCACCGGCAACCCCGCGGCCATGGCTTCCAGTGCCGCCAGGCCAAAACTCTCCATTTCCGACGGCAGCAAAAAGAGGTCGGCCTGAACCAGAATCTGCTCCACGTCCACCATTTTGCCCAAAAAGACCACGTCTTTTTCAATGCCCAATTCCCGAACCCGATTTTCCGCAGGCTCCCGCTCGGGGCCGTCGCCCACCATTACGAGTTTGCACCGTACTTGGGCGTGGACGCGGGCAAAAATCTCAACCACGTCTGCAATGCGTTTTACTTTGCGGAAGTTGCTGACGTGCACTACAATTTTTTGATCTGCCGGGGCTAAATGGGCCCGAAGGGCGGCGTCCGGCTGACCGTATCGCTCCATTTCCACAAAGTTGGGAATGACCTGAATGGGTCGCTTGATTCCAAACAAATCGATGGTTTCCCGACGAAGGCTTTCCGAAACGGCAGTCACCGCGTCCGAGTGCTCAATGCTAAACGTTACGGCAGGAGAATAGGAAGGATTGCGACCCACCAGGGTGATGTCCGTTCCGTGCAAGGTGGTCACCACCGGAATGTGGATGCCGCGGTCTGCTAAAATTTGTTTCGCCATGTACGCCGCATAAGCGTGCGGAATGGCGTAGTGGACGTGCAGCAAGTCCAGTTGCTCGCGAACTACGGTGTCCACCATCTTGCTGGACAACGCCAACTCGTAGGGTTGATACTGAAACAAGGGGTAATCGTGCACGTTGACCTCGTGGTAGAAAATGTTGCCTTGGAGCATGTCCAAACGCACCGGCTGGCTGTAGGTAATGAAATGTACTTCGCACCCTTGGCGCGCCATCCAAGACCCCAACTCTGTCGCCACTACGCCACTTCCCCCAAAGGTGGGGTAACAAACGATGCCTATTTTCATGGATTTTTTTTGATTTTTCCCGACCCCGTTTGTTTTCCGTCCAAATCGAACGACTCCCAACGAACGGAAAGATTATCCTCAAACCATTCGTTTTTTTCCAGAACTCCGTTGTCGTAAAAATACTGCGCCCTCCCTTGTTTTTTACCCGCAACATACGGGTACTGCGCCATGGGGTTGCCGTTGTCGTAAAACCACGTGGAAATTCCACTCAAAACGCCGTGCTCGTAGGTGCGCTGTTCTTTGGGTTTTCCGTTGCCGTAAAAGGTGGTTACGGTGCCGTGCCATTGCCCAGCCCGGTAGTGCGCGTGCTGCACCCACTGCCCGGAGTGGTCCAGCAAAAGCTCCGCGCTGTCCAGCAAACCGTCTTTGTAGTACCGCACCGCCAGCAATTGGCCGCTGGGACTCCATTCCAAAGACGGGCCGTTCAAACGGTCGTCTGCGTAGGTGTCCCATTGGCGGGGAAGACCGTTGGGATACGAGATGACCCACAAACCTTCGCGTTGCATCTCCGCGTCGTACTGGTTGTACCCCAAAGGTTGCTTCGGCACCAAAGACTGAGGCACGGTGTCCCCGAGTGCACAAAACACTTCGGCATTCTGGGGGAACGCTGCGTGGGCCGACGGTGCCAGGCCCCAAAGCAAAGCGACACACCCCGTTTTTAGAAGCCCAACAAAAGCGCGACGAAGGGCAGGGCTCATGGTTGTATGTGGTCTTGAATTACTTGTTGAATACGCGTCCGTATGTTCATCGACGACAACTTTTTATTGGTTGCGCTGGGATGGATTCGGTTGGACAAGAAAACGTAGACCGTTTGGGTTTTGGGGTCGGCCCAAGCAAAGGTTCCGGTGAAACCGGTGTGGCCAAAGCTCTCCAAGGAGACGCATCCGCAGGTGGGTCCTTCTCCGTCTGCGGGACGTTTGTCAAACCCAATGCCGCGTCGGTTGGTGGGGCAGTAAAAACACGAAGTGTAGGCACGCACGTCCTCGTCGGAGAAAATTCTTCCGGAACCTACTTCGCCGCGGGACAAAAATAATTCCATGGCCGCGGCCACCCCCTCCGCGGTGCCAAAAATACCTGCATGCCCCGCAACGCCGCCCATCAGTGCGGCTCCGGGATCGTGCACCGTTCCGCGCAACTCGCCCCGACGGTAGTCTTTAACCTGCTCCGTGGGCGCCGTCCGGGCCCGGAAGGCCTCCGACGTTCCCAGCAACGGACCGTATACCAGCGATTCAATTTCGGCCGGTTCCCAAACCTGTTCGCGCACAAACTGCTGCAACGGCACGCCTGATTTTCGTTCCAGAAAACGTTGGAAAAGATAGTAACCTAAATCAGAATACAGATACGTTTTTGGCCCCAACGGGATGCGCGCGATGCGGGCCACAGCGGTATCTGGCCAGGTGTTGCGCACCCACAAAGAGTCCGTTGCTTGCCGGGTGTGTACGTCGGTTCGAACGTTAGACAACCAGTACGGATCCGGAGCGCCGTTCAGCAAAACGTGTTGATCAAAGGGCCAGCCGGCCGGGAGGCCGGCTTGGTGCGTCAGCACCTCCACGGCGCGTGCAGCACCCAACGGGGTGTTTTTGAGCTCCGGCAAAAGCGCGTCCATTCGGTCTTCCGGACGGAACCAACCCTGCCGATCCGCCACCAACAAAGCACTGACGGTGCCCAGAATTTTGGTGAGCGAGGCCACGTCGTAGACGGTCTGCGGGGTCACCTCGGCGGACGCATCGCGGTAGTCCAAGGTTCCGTAGCCTTTGCTTACCGCAATTTTGCCGTTGCGGACCACCACCACCTGGCAACCCGGATAGGCCCGGGCGCGGAGACCTTCTTCCGCAATGGCGTCGATGGCTTGCTCCAAACCGGACCGGAAGCCGGCCTGCTCCGGTGTGGACGGAACGGTGCGGCCGCGCGCGGGGATCGGCTGCGCCGACCCCGCGCGCTGGCCCAACCCCAAATCCACCGGCAATACCCCCGTTGCGGAGCGCTCGCCGCGCAAAAAAGCCCGAACAGCCTGGGTGGCCGCCGGATGGTTTTGGTACGCCACCAACACCGCTTGAGCGCCCGCAAAATTCTGATTGCGAATGCCGTACGGACTTCCGTAATGCACCACCACCACCCCCTGTGGCGCCAAACGTTGTACCAATGCGGCAAATCCATCCGGAACCCCGGCACTCTTCCAAGGACTGTCGTTGGACGTGCGGTGCTCCAAAACCACCGGTTGCCCGTTTGTGGCACGAACCAACTGTTCCATTCGTTCTGCCGTCAACGTCCCGTTGTGCACACGCGCACTGCCTTCGGGATTGGAAACTACATCCGCTTTATTGCCTACTTGAAGCACGGCAACCTCGGCCGACCCCCAGGTACCGGAACGAACGTCAAACGAAGATTGTGCGCGGGCAACAGTCAGGGCGCGCGCAAATATTTCAGCCGTCAACGACTGAGCTTGCGCATCGTTGAGGTCCCGCTCCAGCCCATCGCGGACCGGCGCCGAATATCCCGCTGCTTGTTGGGGTGCCACCACCAAATGGTACTTGGCCATCAAAATGCGCTCGACGGATTCCTCTAGGCGCTGGCGTAGGGAACGGTCTTTTTGGACGGCGGCCAAAAGGTGGGCGGCTGCCTTGGGAAAATCCTCGGAAAAAAGCAAAACGTCGTTGCCGGCCCGGAGGGCCAATTCTTCCAGCGGCCCCGTGGGCGCACCGTCCGCCGCGCCCCGCATGTTGAGGGCGTCGGTAAACACCAAACCGGAATAGCCCAACTCCTTGCGAAGCAGGCCGTTGACTACAAGAGGGGAAAGTGAGGACGATCGGCCCGACGGATCCAAAGCCGGGACGTTCAGGTGCGCCACCATCACGCTTCCCGCAAACGGCAACAGCTCGCGGTACGGACGCAACTCCACCGAATCCAGCGCCGCGCGGTTGCGCGCTACCGTGGGCAGGGTTTTGTGGGAGTCGGAATCCGTATCGCCGTGGCCCGGGAAATGCTTGACGCAGTCCATCGCGCCCGCATCTTGTTGTCCTTTCAAATAACCGTGGGCCAAGGGCACCACCGAGCCGATTTCTTGGCCAAACGAGCGCTGACCGATGATGGGATTGGCCGGATTGGTGTTGACGTCCAGTACAGGACCGAAGTTGATGTGGACGCCCAAGCGCCGCGCGTGCCGTCCGATGGTTTGTCCGTAGGCGAAGGCCAGGGAAGAGTCCTGGGTTGCTCCCAGGGTCATGGGCCACGGAAGCCGGGTGGTGGAATCCAAACGCATACCCAAATCCCACTCCGCGTCCATGGCCACGAGCAAAGGGATTTTTGCTGCGGATTGCAGTTTTTGATTCAAGGCAAACTGCCTGCCGGGCCCACCTTGCATGAAGATGACGCCACCCAAATGGTGTTCTCTAACGTACCGTTCCAACAACGCCGCGTGTTCCGGTCCTTTGTTGGAATAGGCAGCCACCATAAAGAGTTGGCCAACCTTTTCTGCGTCGGTCAGGGACGCCAATTGTTTTTGCGCGTACAAACGGGACTCGGGCGTGTCGTACACCCAAGGGGCGGGCTTTTGTGCTTGGCAACCCAACGCACTCAAAAACAGCAAGAACCCGGAGGCAAATCGAAGAGAGGAAATCATCCCGAAAAGTAGGGTGAAATCATGCTATCTTTGAGGTCAATGCTGCTAAAATCATGGGAATTTTAAACGGTTCGTTCTTTCGGGTACGCAAACCCCGTGGATTTCAGTACCAACCGCGCTTCTACGACGAGCGTAAAGAGCGGTTGGAACGCTTGCGCGGCGGCCAATTGGACGCCGAAAATGAGCGTCGGGCTCGAATGCGCGAGGCCTGGAAATCCAAGCAAACGGCTCAGCCTTTGTCTGGTCGCACCCTGTACCGTTTGGTTTTAGGTGCACTGCTCGTGTGGGCGTTCATTCAATACGTCTCGGGCCAATGATCCAACTCCTGCCGGAACACGTCGCCAACCAAATTGCGGCCGGTGAGGTCGTGCAGCGACCGGCCTCCGTGGTCAAGGAATTGGTGGAAAATGCTTTAGACGCCGGTGCTACGCGCATTGGCCTTTCTGTGGTGGACTCCGGGCGCACGACGCTGTCGTTTACGGACAACGGGCAAGGCATTGCCGCTTCCCAGGTTCAACTTGCGTTTGCACGCCACGCCACCAGCAAGTTGCGCGAGGCCGACGACTTGTATCAATTGACCACCATGGGCTTCCGAGGCGAAGCACTTGCCTCCATTGCCGCGGTGTCCCGCGTGGAATGCACCACCCGGACGTCAAACGCTGCTTTGGCCACGCATTTGGTGCTGGAAGGCGGCCGCGAAGTGCTGAGCGAAGAACGTCCGGGCCCCGTGGGCACCCACTTGGTGGTGCGCAATTTATTTTTCAACGTACCCGCGCGCCGGCAGTTTTTAAAAACCGACGCCGTGGAGTGGAAGGCCATCCTGGACGCCTTTGTGGGGTTGGCGCTGGCGCATCCGCACGTAGCCTTTACCCTGGAACACAACGGGCGCGAAGAATTTCATTTGGAATCGGAAAACGACCGTTCCCGCCTCTTGCACGTATTGGGCAAGAAAACCAACGAACGCGTGGTGCCGGTGGCGGAAAAGACGGACGTGGTGGAAATCAACGGCTTCATTTTTAGGCCCGAACACGCCCGCAAAACGCGCGGAGATCAGCACTGGTTTGTGAACCGTCGGACCGTGCGCAGCCCCTACCTGCACCGCGCCGTACAGGACGCCTTTGACGGATTGGTCCCCGAGGGCAACCACCCCGCCTACGTGCTGCATTTGACGGTGGATCCCGCGCGCATCGACGTGAACGTGCACCCCGCTAAAACCGAAGTAAAATTTGACGACGAACGCGCCGTGTACGCCGTGGTGCGCTCCGCCGTGAAACACGCCTTGGGGCAGCACCAGGTGGCGCCCGCGCTGGACTTTGAATCCATGCAGGCCTTCCAAACGCCTCCCCTGCAGCCCAATGCCCCGCGTCCCATGCCGCCCGCGTTGGACATCAACCCCAACTTCAATCCATTTGCCCCCGCCAACGGGGGAACGGATGGCACCCACCCGCGTTCGTTCGCAGCACACGCTCCCAATACCGGTTACCGCACCACGGCTCATCCGGAACGCCAGTGGTCTTGGGAGGAAGCCGCCGCACCAGATCCCTACGCCCCCGGTGAACCCGGAACGCCCTCTTTTGCGCCGGCACAGACCCCGCAAAACGGAGCGTCCGAATGGGTGACCCCTTGGAAAGACCCCTACCTCATGGCCCTTTCCGAAGAGGGATTGGCCGTGCTCCATTTGCCGCGCGTGCAGCAGGTCTTGGCCTACGAATCGCTCCTGCGCGCCTGGGGCGGAGAATCGTCGGCCAGCCAACAACTGCTGTTTCCACTGGAATTGCCACTGAGCCCCTCAGATAAAAATTCACTGGACGCACAAGCCCCAACGCTCCGCGCCTTGGGCTTTGCCTGGGAGTGGACCGCAGACGGCCTATCGCTGACGGGATTGCCGGCCGTTCTTCCCGCGGAAGGTGCGGAGTCTGCCCTGTTGGATTTTTTGCGCACGGACACGGGCGATCAGCCGGACCCCGCACAAGGCGCCCTGTGGCAGCTGGCCCACCACACCCGCGGCGCCAAACCCACGCAACTGCGAACGGAAGAACAAATGCTGCTGGTGGAACGCTGGCGCCAATGCCACCACCGCTGGCACGACCCCTCCGGCCGCGCCGTGGCCCTTTTGCTGGACGCCCCGACCCTGGACCATCAATTCAACTAAGAGCATGTACCGACCTACCACCTTCTCCCTACTCCCCCCCGTGGTTAAAAACCTGTTGATCCTCAACAGTCTTTTTTTCCTGGGGACCGTCGTTTTGGAATCCCGCGGTTTGGACCTGGTGGGAATGCTGGGGTTGTTTTTTCCCGCCTCGCCCTTTTTTGAGCCGTACCAGCTGTTTACCCACCTGTTCATGCACGGCTCCTTCGGCCACCTGTTCTCCAACATGCTGGCATTGTGGATGTTTGGCACCCCCATGGAAAACCTGTGGGGACCCAAGCGCTTTTTGACCTACTACCTCATCACCGGACTGGGCGCGGCCGCGTGCCACCTGGGCGTCATGGCCTGGGATTACTACCAGGTGTTGCCCTTCGCCGAACTGGGGGACGGGGAGGCCATTGCCTACCTCAATGATCTCTTTCAAGTTCCGACGGTGGGAGCGTCTGGAGCGGTTTTTGGCCTGCTGCTGGCCTACGGAATGACCTTCCCCAACCAAGAAATCTACGTGTACTTTTTGCTGCCCATCAAGGCCAAGTACTTCGTGGCCATTTACGGTTTGTTTGAGTTGTTCTCTGGGCTCTCCAACTCCGGTTCCAACATCGCTCACTTTGCCCACTTGGGCGGCATGCTTTTTGGTTTCTTGTTGATCAAACGCTGGCGAAGCAACGCCTATCGGTTTTAAATCCTGACGTTCCAACCACTCACCGCTAAGAATCGCCCTCCGTGAACTTCGCTGCATCCGTCCGACGCCGTTTGGCTTCCTCCAGCGGGACCGATTTGCTCTTGGGCACGTTGGTAGCCTTGGTGGCGGTTCAGTACGTTCTGATCGCTGCAGACCGCATCTCCGGTAGCAACCTTTCGCTGGGCTGGCAAAACCTTTGGGCCTTGGGCGCGGAAGACTTTTGGAAGCCCTGGAAGTGGCTTTCCTATGCTTTTTTGCACGCGGACCTCTACCACGCCCTGTGGAACCTGCTGATCCTTCATTTTGTGGGGCATGCTTGGGAAGATCGACGCGGCCACAGTTCTCCCTGGTGGCTGTTCCTGGCGGGTGCCGCGGCCGGAGCCTTTGCGTTTTTGGCCTTGAGCGCAACAGATGGCCCGCTCCACCAACTGGTGGGAGCCTCTGCGGGAACTACCGCCGTACTGGGTGCCCTAACCGTTCGTCAACCCCGATTCCAAACCAAACTGGCCTTCTGGTGGGTACCTCTCTACGCCCTTTCCGCTTTGATGCTGGCGGTGGACCTTGCTTTTGCCGTGGGCTACGATTTATCTGCCTGGGCGCACCTCTCCGGTTTTGCATTGGGTGCCGGAGGACAGGTGTTGGGACTTTGGACCGTATCGTTCAACGGATTCAAACGCCCACGAACCTCCCCCCACCTGCGCTTGGTGCCCGGAGGGCAAAAAAACTCCCGCAACGTCTTGGAAGGCCTCCGAGACCCCGAGGCGCGCTTGAATGCCGTCTTGGACAAAATCAGCCGCGACGGCGTGGAATCGCTTTCTGCGGAAGAACGTGCGTATTTGGATAAAATTCAAAAATGAATCCGTCGCGCACAACCCGCCGAATGCCCCGTGGGGTACATGCCGTGGTGCTGCTGGTGCACCTGGGGTGGACATTGCTGACAGTCCCCAGCGCACTGGCGTTCTATCTTTCCCCGGAGCGCTGGAATTCCCTGGGCTTTTTTGCCTTGATAGCACCAGGCCTGGCCCTAGGGCATGCTTTCCTGCTCCTGTACTGGACTACCCAATTGCGTCGATGGGCCCTGATTTCCGCCGTTGCCTTGGCTCTTACCTATCCGCAATGGCGCGGAACCTTGAACCTTTCGTTGGAACGATCCGCGGAGCAGCCCTTGTGGCGGGTTGCTACCTGGAACGTACACGGCTGGCGCAACGCCTCCTGGACCAACCTGGATTCCAACGCACGCCTCATGGTGCAGCACGTAGAGAAAATAGACCCCTTGGTTTTGGCCCTCCAAGAACACCGACAATCCATTCATCCCTTGCTCGCCCCCCATTGGCCCTACGCCCACCACGAACCGGACCAAAGCGGATTGGCGATTTACTCCAAAAAGCCGTTTGGCCGGAAGGGGTACGTGCCGTTTGACGCTCCCTACCGGGGGCACGAGGGCTTTCTTTGGGCGGATTGTGCCCTGCCGGCAGGCGATACGGTCCGACTGATCAACGTGCACCTGGTCACCACCACCTTCGTACCCGAGCGCTACGAAACCTTGGATCCGGACGTTCCAGCGGAGCCCAGCAATCAGTGGGTTCGGGAAGGATCGGACATTGCGGTGCGCCTGGGACGGGCCTCCGCACGACGGGCCATGCAGGTGCAGCAAGTGGCTGATTTTGCGGCCAACAGCCCCCATCCGGTGGTGTGGTGCGGAGACTTCAACGACACCCCGTCCTCTTTTACCTACCGCACGGCCACCCAAAATACGCAGGATGCCTTTTTGCAGGCCGGCAAAGGGTTTGGAAACACTTACACCAAGTTGGCCTTGGTTCCGCTGCGCATTGACCACATTTTGGTTCAAGCGCCGTGGCACGCCGTAGGGTACGCTGTTTGGAAACAACCGTTCAGCGACCACCACCCGGTGGCCGTTGATTTTGCCACCGCGGACACCTTGGGGGCGACGTCGGTAGAAACCCGTTGAGGGGAGGGCAATGGAAGCACGGCCGGTTTACCCCGCGCGCGATTCTGTTTTTTGAACCCGACGCAAGTCTAAGGTAAACAGCGGGTGCCGCGGCAAGCCCTGCACACTGCGGGGTATGGCCCGCACCGACACGTCGTACCACAAGGGAATCACGGGCAATTGATCGTGGATTTGTTGGTCCAGGGCGGCCATTTGCGCGGCGCGCTCTTGGGGGTCTTGCTTGCGCAACGCCGCGTCCAGGGCAGCGTCGAAACCGGGCAAAAGGGTGCGGGTGTAGTTGGGACCGCGCGGCGTCCACTTGCGCGAATCAAACAAGGATAAATAATTCTCTGCGTCCGGGTAATCCGCAATCCAAGAAGCTTTGAACAGAGCCAAGCCCGCCTGGGATTTGGATTCGCGAAAGGACGCGGCAGGAAGTACCTCCACCCGGACGGGCAACCCCAAGGCAGACCACTGCCCTTGGATGAATTCGCACACGTCGCGGCCGGACTCTGTGGTGCTCAAAACCAACGGTCCACCCGGAGCCACCCAGCCGGATGCGTCCAAGCAGCCGGCCGCTCGGAGCAGCGCACGCGCTTCCTCCGGCGCGTAGCGCAGCGGGTCTTCCCACTCCGCTGCAGGCCGGTACCCCGGCAACCCCGCGGGAATCATGCCGCCGTGGGCCGGAACCCCCATGCCGTTTTTCAAATGACGAACCAACGCCGCGCGGTCCACGGCCAACGCCAAAGCCCGACGCACCCGAACGTCGGCCAGAACGGCCGGCTGTGGATTTTCCATCCGCAATGCCAGGTATTCGGTGTTCAAATACGGCGCCACGTGCAGCACCAGACGTTCCCGGAGTGCAGGCTGCAGCTCGCCGGCCGGCGTGAGCAATTGGTCCTTGTAGGCCGCGTCCACCCCGTGGATTTCGTCCAAACCACCGCTCAAAAATGACAAATAGGCTGCCTGGCGATCGGAGACAAACCGAATGGAAACCGCCTCCAAATAAGGCAACCGACGTCCGGCCGCATCCCGCTCAAAATAATGGGTGTTGCGCCGAAGCACCAACTTTTCGCCGTCGTTCCACGCTTGGAACCGAAAAGGTCCGCTGCCCACTGGGCGCTTGCCAAAATCCGCTCCCAGTGCGGCTACGCTCTCGCGTGGAACCACCGAGCAATACGGCATGGACAACAGGCCAAAGGGGGAAGGCCCGCCGGCCGCAAAGCGAAGTTCCACAACCGTGTCGTTGGGGGCGGATAAGCGCTCCAAACCGTCCAAAACCCACGCGCCCGGCGCGGCCAAGGAAGGACTGCGCAGGCGCTCCAAACTGTACACCACGTCCCCAGCAACCACGCGTCGTCCTTGGGGCAATCCGGGTCCGTGGTGAAAATAAACGTCCGGGCGCAGGACAAACCGAATGCTGCCGTCCGGGGATTGGGACCAACTTTTGGCCAGCAACGGGCGCGGCTGCAGCGCACTGTCCAATTCAATCAGGGTGGAAAACAGGTGACGGGCCGTCCAGAGGGTGGCTTGTTCCCGAGCAAAAGCGGGGTCCAAGGTGGCAATGCCCGTGGGTTCGTTGTAACGAAACACGTGAGCCTCACGCTGTTCGTCGGAAAGCGAAGATTCTCCCGGAGTTCCGGAACTGCATTGGCTGACCAGCGCTAAAGCTAAAATCCCGGCTGCAGCACGGCCGGACGAAGGAAGGAACCGTCGGGCCTTCCCGCCAAAAATGGGGTGAAAAAGGCTGTTGGAAAGGGGTTGAAAAGCGCGCACAAGGCAAAGGTAGTCCGTACCTTTGGACGTTCTATGGGAGCGACAGTAGCTTTTCACACCTTGGGCTGCAAATTAAACTTTGCAGAGACCTCAGCCCTGGCCCGGGACCTGGTTCAGGCCGGCTACGCCAAAGTGGATTTGGCGGACGGGGCCGACGTGGTCATCATCAACACGTGTTCGGTAACGCAGCAGGCGGATGCCGTGTGCAAACCCGTGGTGCGGCGTGCGCTGAAGGCCAACCCCACCGCTTGTGTGGCGGTAACGGGTTGCTACGCGCAGCTGAAACCCAGCGAAATTGCCGCAATGGAGGGTGTAGACCTGGTATTGGGTGCCAAAGAAAAAATGAATCTTCCGGCATTTTTGGCCGACTTGACCAAACGTCCGCACGCGGAGGTGCACTCCTGCGAAATCGACGACGTGGATCAGTTTACCAGCGCCTACAGCGTGGGAGACCGCACCCGTGCCTTTTTGAAGGTCCAAGATGGATGCGATTACAAATGCACCTACTGCACCATTCCCTTGGCGCGGGGCATCAGCCGGTCCGCTCCGGTGGAAGCGGTGGTGCGCGATGCGCAATCCATTGTGGATCAAGGAATTCAGGAGGTGGTGCTCACCGGGGTGAATATTGGAGACTACGGAAAGGGTGAATTTGGCAACAAACGCCACGAGCACACTTTTTTGGACCTGCTGCACGCCTTGGACGCCGTGGAGGGATTGGACCGGATCCGCATTTCTTCCATTGAACCCAACCTTTTGAGCGACGAAATCATTGATTTTACTTACGCTTCCAAGCGTTTTGTTCCCCACTTCCACATCCCGCTCCAAAGCGGCAACAACGAAGTGCTCGGCAAAATGAAGCGTCGGTACCGGCGCGAACTGTACCAGGAACGCGTGGAGCGCATTGTAGCGACCCGCCCAGACGCCTGCATTGGCGTGGACGTCATTGTAGGCTTCCCCGGCGAAACGGAAGAGCATTTCCTGGACACCTACCGCTTTTTGGAACAACTCCCCATCGGTTACCTCCACGTGTTCACGTATTCGGAGCGAGCCAACACCGAGGCGGTGGAACTACCCGGAGCCGTACCCATTGCCGAACGCAAGGCCCGCAACCATCGACTTCGCTTGTTGAGCGCCATCAAGCAACGCGAGTTTGCCGTGCGCCACGAAGGCTCCCTCCGGCGCGTTTTGTGGGAAACCGAAGACCGCGACGGGCGCCTGTTGGGCTACACGGAAAACTACCTCCGTTTGAGCCGTCCCTTTGACCCCAGTCGCGCCAATACCGTGGAGCACGTTGTGGTAGGTTCGCTCAGACCCGACGGAACCCAAGAAGCCCTAAATCCATGATGGACGCTGCCTTTGCCCAAGCGCTTGAAAACGCCATCCGTCCGGTTGGACGCTACATTGCCAACGAACGCAAGGGATTTTCCACGTCTGCCGTGGAAACCAAGTCCTTGAATGCTTTGTTGAGTTACGTGGACCAAGAAGCGGAAAAACAACTGGTGGAAGCGTTGCACGGGCTGTTGCCGGAGGCCGGATTCATCGCAGAAGAAGGCAGTGGCGCTCCTTCCCCAGACGGCACCTGGGACTGGGTGGTGGATCCGCTGGACGGCACCACCAATTTCATCCACGGAATTCCCACCTACGCCGTGAGCGTGGGCCTCCTGAATTATAACACTTTGGTGGCGGCGGCCGTGTACGAGCTGGGGCAAGACGAATACTTTGCCGCGGAGTTGGGACGCGGTGCGCGCTGCAACGGAAACCCCATCCGCGTATCGACCACCCACAATTTGTCCGACAGTCTGGTGGCTACCGGTTTCCCCTACTACGATTTCAGTGAAATGGCCGCCTACAACGACACCCTGCACGCTTGCTTTCGCCAAACCCGCGGGGTTCGGCGTTTGGGAAGTGCGGCTACCGACTTGGCGTACGTTGCCTGCGGCCGGTTCGAAGCTTTTTTTGAGCACGGATTGTCGCCTTGGGACGTGGCCGCCGGCATTTTGCTGGTGCGCGAAGCAGGCGGCTGGGCGGGCTCCTTCGGCTCCCACACCCCGGACGACCGCACCTTGGTGCACCACCGCGAAATCGTGGCGGGCAACGAAGGGGCCGGGCAAGCGCTGCACCAGCTGGTTCAACACCATTTTCAACGTCCATGAATTTTGTCCCCACTCCCCTCCCCGACGTCTACGAAGTACACCCCCGAGTGTTCGCAGACGAGCGCGGTTACTTTTTTGAATCCTACAACCAGCGGGCGTGGGAGGCGGCAGGAATCCAGGCCCACTTCGTTCAAGACAACGAGAGCCAAAGCGCTCGAGGTGTTTTGCGGGGTTTGCATTTTCAGAAACCGCCCCGCGCCCAGGGCAAGTACGTAACGGTCGGCGCGGGCGCCGTGTACGACGTGGCCGTTGATTTGCGTCCCCACTCGCCCACCTACGGCCAACACTTTGGGGTGGTTTTGACGGCGTCGGCCAAAAACGGCTTGTGGATTCCGCCCGGCTTTGCGCACGGATTTCTCACCCTGGAAGACAACACCGTATTTCGGTACAAGTGCACGGACACCTACGCGCCAGAAACCGAAGGCTGCCTGGCTTGGAACGACCCCACCTTTGGAATTGACTGGGCCGGCATTTGGAACCAGTACTTGGGACCCAACGGGGCCGAATTTGCTCCACAACTGAGCCAAAAAGACCAAAAGGGGACCCTTTGGACGGATTTTACCTCGCCCTTCGCATGAGCGCAAAAGCTGCCCCCAAAAAGTCCGCCCAACCGGAAACGGAGTCGGAAGAAGAATTCATCCGCATTTACGGCGCTCGGGAACACAACCTGCACAACCTAACGCTGTCCATCCCGCGCGAAAAGTTGGTGGTCATCACCGGCTTGAGCGGCAGCGGCAAATCCTCCCTGGCGTTTGACACCCTGCACGCGGAAGGCCAGCGTCGGTACATGGAAACCTTTTCCGCCTACGCCCGGCAATTCATGGGCAATTTGGAGCGGCCCGACGTGGACGCCATCGAGGGATTGAGCCCCGTCATTGCCATTGAGCAAAAGACCACCAGCCGCAACCCCCGCTCCACGGTGGGCACCGTTACCGAAGTGTACGACTTCCTGCGCTTGCTCTACGCCCGCGCCTCCACGGCCTATTCCCAAGCCACGGGAGAAGCCATGGTGAGCTACACGGATGCGGAAATCTTGGATCGCGTGTTGGAGACGCAAAACGGCGAAACCGTTGCGGTTCTGGCGCCCGTGGTTCGGTCCCGAAAGGGCCACTACCGCGAGCTGTTTGAAAGCATGGCCAAGCAGGGATTTCTGCGGGCCCGCGTCAACGGCGTTTTGGTGGAGATCACCCGCGGCATGAAGTTGGACCGCTACAAAACCCACGACATCGAGGTAGTCATCGACCGTTTGGTGGTGGAGTCGGACAAACCGGACCGCTTGCGCCAAGCGCTGCAATTGGGTTTGAAGCATGGCAAAGGCTCCGTGAGCATTCTGCACCTGGCCAGCAACAAGCTGATTCCCTACAGCCGGCACCTCATGTGCCCCACCACGGGCGAGGCCGCCCCGGAACCGGAACCCAATACCTTTTCGTTCAACTCCCCCAAAGGCGCCTGCCCGCGCTGCAACGGCTTGGGCGAGGTGCGCGAGGTGGATTTGGACCGACTGGTTCCCAACCCCAAAAAATCCATCAAAGAGGGTGCTTTGGCGCCTCTCGCGGAGCAAAAGAAATCCTGGATCCACCAACAACTGGAATGGATTGGGTTGCGGTTTGGCTTTGACCTGAACACCCCGTGGGAAGACCTTCCGGAAGCCGGCCGTGATGCCATTTTGTACGGCATCCAAGAGACTTTTGAAGTGCCCAACAAAGCCGTGGGCGTCACCCGTCGGTTAAAAATTGACTACGAAGGCATCATCCCCTTTCTGAACACCATGGCCACCACCGAAGGCAACCGTTCCCTGCAACGGTGGGCCGAAGAGTATTTGGTGGACCGAACCTGCCCCAGCTGCTCCGGCCTTCGGCTCCGCACGGAGGCCCTGCAATTTAAGGTTGCGGGCAAAACCATTGCGGAACTGGCCAACTGGGACCTGGCTTCCTTGGCGATGTGGTTGGACACCGCTGAAGCAGAGCTTCCGTCGGCCCAGCAAAAAGTGGGCGCTGAAATTTTCAAGGAGCTCCGCACGCGCATTGGCTTTTTGAACAACGTGGGACTGACCTATTTGGCGCTGAACCGGCCGGCGCGCAGCCTTTCTGGAGGCGAGGCACAACGCATACGGTTGGCCACTCAGATTGGGTCGCAATTGATGAACGTTCTGTACATTTTGGACGAGCCGAGCATTGGTTTGCACCAGCGTGACAACCAGCGGTTGATCGAAAGTTTGCAGCAATTGCGGGATGTGGGCAACACCGTTTTGGTGGTGGAGCACGACCTGGACACCATGAAGGCCGCGGACCACATCATCGACATGGGCCCGCGGGCGGGCATCCACGGCGGACGCATAGTGGCTCAAGGCACCTTCGACGAAGTGGCGGCGGCCCCCACCCTCACCGGCGCTTTTTTGCGCGGCGAAACGCACCTCCCTATGCCGTTGGTGCGTCGGCCCGGAAACGGAACCGAATTGGTTCTGGAAGGGGCCACGGGCAACAACTTGCACGACGTCACCTTGCGCATCCCGCTGGGAACGTGGACCGCCATCACCGGGGTTTCCGGCAGCGGAAAATCAACCCTCGTCAACGAAACCCTGTACCCCTTGTTGGCGGCGTACTGCTACAACGCACTGGACAAACCGCTGCCCTACCGCGCCATCCACGGATTGGAACACCTGGACAAAGTAATCGACGTGGACCAAAGCCCCATTGGCCGCACCCCGCGCTCCAACCCCGCCACCTACACCGGACTGTTCAACGAAATACGCAACCTGTTTGCGCAACTTCCGGAAGCCAAAATCCGCGGGTACGCTCCCGGTCGGTTCTCCTTCAACGTAAAAGGCGGACGCTGTGAGGTGTGCGAAGGCGACGGCATGCGCTCCATCGAGATGAATTTTCTGCCGGACGTCTACGTGCCCTGCGAAGGTTGCCGCGGCAAACGCTTCAACCGCGAAACCCTGGAGGTTCGTTACAAAGGAAAGAGCATTTCCGACGTCTTGGAAATGAGTGTGGAAGAGGCAGTTCCCTTCTTTGAGAACCTTCCCAAAGCAAAGCGCATCCTGCAAACCCTGAACGACGTTGGCCTGGGCTACCTCACCTTGGGCCAATCCTCCACCACCCTCTCCGGCGGTGAGGCGCAACGCGTGAAACTGGCTACGGAACTCTGCAAAAAGGACACCGGACGCACCCTGTACATCCTGGACGAACCGTCCACCGGATTGCACTTTGAAGACGTGCGCATTTTGGCAGGAGTTTTGCAACGGTTGGTGGGCAAAGGCAATACCTTGATCCTCATTGAGCACAACACGGACCTCATCGAACAGTCGGACTGGGTCATAGACCTGGGCCCCGAAGGAGGTTCCGGCGGCGGGCGCATTGTGGCCGTAGGCACGCCCGAAGCGCTGGCCCACAACCCCAACAGCACCACCGGTAGATTTTTAATGGGCGTTCGCTAACGTCCCAAATCTCTTTTATGACCCACGACAACGACCGCCGTTTGGAACAAGCCTTCAAACGCAAAACCTGGAACGAATCCAAGACCAACGACTCCTGGGCCATTTTTAAGATCATGGCGGAGTTTGTAGAGGGATACGAACGCCTTTCCAAAATCGGACCCTGCGTGAGTATTTTTGGCTCCGCTCGCTTCAAAGAAGACAATCCTTGGTACGGTTTGGCCTCTGAGATTGGGGAGAAATTGGCCAAAAAGGGGTACGGAATCATTTCTGGCGGAGGCCCGGGAATCATGGAAGCCGCCAACAAAGGCGCAAAGGCCGGTGGCGCCGCGTCGGTTGGTTTGAACATTGAACTCCCTTTTGAGCAGCACAACAACCCCTACATTGACCGCGACAAGAGCATTGACTTTGATTACTTCTTTGTCCGAAAGGTCATGTTTGTGAAATACTCCCAAGGTTTTGTGGTGATGCCCGGCGGATTCGGCACCTTGGACGAGTTTTTTGAGGCCATCACGCTCATCCAAACCCAGAAAATAGCACCTTTTCCGGTGGTTTTGGTGGGCAAAAGCTACTGGTCTGGCTTGGTGGAGTGGATCCGAACCACGTTAATTACGGACCACGCCACGGTCAGCGCCAAAGACATCGAATTGTTCCGAGTGGTGGATACGGCAGAAGAAGCCGTTGCCGCCATCGACGATTTCTACAGCAAATTCTTGCTCAAGCCCAATTTTTAAAGCGCTTGCGGGCCTCGCGCCGCGGCGACAAGAGACACGTACTTAGCTTCCAAACAAAGCGCTACGGACGCAGGGCGCGCACGTGGAGCAAGCGTCCGTCCGTGGTTTCCACGCTCAGCGTGTACCATCCGGGAACCTCCGGCCAAGCAATGGTCTCGCCGGTGCTGCCCGCAAAAGAAACAATCCGTACCGTTCGGCCCAAGGCGTCCACCAAGGCATAGCGAAGCGCTGCTACCGGTGTTCCGTTTTCGGACAATCCCCACGCATTGGCCAACATCCGAACCTGAACCGTGGGCATTCCTCCTTCCGGCAAACCCCAAAACATAGGAACGGCCATGGTATCTTGGGGACACGTTCCTCCGGATTTATTCACCGGAAGTTGAACCTGCTGCCCCCACGGATTGATGCCTACCAACGTATCGTTGATGGGGCCAAAACGGTGGTAGCGAAACGACCCGTCTGCCTCCACGCGCAACGTATCTCCGTTGCTCTTCCAAACGTAATCCAACGGACCGCTGATGCCCCCGGCTTGGGACCACGGCTGGTACGGACCTCCCTGTTGGTTCCAGTCGATCACGGCCCAACCGCCAAAGCGTGTGACGTCGGGCCACTCCTCTTCCAAAACCCACAAACCGGTCTCCATGTCGTTCACCAAAATGCGGCCGGAATTGCCGTACGGATAAACGCTCCACGCACCGTGGAAGTTGCCCCCAATGAAGGGAGACGTATCGTAGAACCCCACCAAAACCGGCCACTCGGGGCATTCGATGTCTTGGGCAATGACCCCAAAGGTGTAGTAGGAGGTTACCAGGTGCTTGCCTTTGACGTGGGCGTTGTGGGGAATGATCCCGCTGCCCGGCTGCACTTGGTAGCGCCACAATTCGGTTACGTTGTTCCAGTCCGACAGATCGTAGGCCGTGATGAACGCATTCGCCTGCTCGTCCGTGGTGTACAGCACGCGACCGTCGTCGGACAGCCAACAGTTGTGCGCAAACTGGTTGGGCGTTTGGAAGGATTTGACCACCGTGGGGTTGGACTTCAACACGCAGTTCACCACCACGATGCCGTTCCACAAGGAGGCTGCATACAGGGTGTCGTTGCGCACGTAGCCGTCGTGGATGTAGTTGCTGTTGTAGTGTCCCACCACCGCAGGATTCCACGGATCGGTTCCAATGTCCAGGATGACCGCCCCGCCGGGACCGATGTTGCTGCCGAAGAGGTACAAGAATCCTCTTTCGTCCGCAAACAAGGTGTGGGCCCGCTTGACCGTATCGAACCCACCGGTGGGTTTGGGCACGGGGATGCGCATCTTTTTGTAGCGCGGGGTGCCGTTGAGGCTGTCCAGATCCACGATGAGCAATCCTTCGTCCGAAACCGGACTGCCGGTGGCTACAAAATCGTGCACCATGTAGGCATAATGACCCTTCACGCGTACCTCGCGCCAGGTGCTGTACACCCCGGGGACCCACAGCTTGTTGACGGGCTGGGCGGGAACGGTAATGTCCGTGATCAACAATCCCCGGTGGTTGCCGGCAATTGCGTATTCCTTGCCGGTGGCCGTGTCGTTGTACCCCCACAAACCGTTGTTGATGGAGGCTGCTCCGGTTCCCCACACTCCTTGCGGGTAGTGCAGTACGGACCGCATGTTCAGGCTGTCGTTGTTCGGCTGGGACAACGCCGCCAGGGCATACACCACCGCAAAAAGTGCGGTCAACCAATACTTGAGGAATTTCCGCATGGGGGAAAAATTAAAAGTCCAAAGTGATTTGCACACCGGGGTCTCCGGTTCCGTCGTCAAATTCCAGATCCACCGCGGGTGTTTGGGACGAAACAGGCGGTGTTTTTAGGGGGATGGAGGCTTCCGAAACGCCATCCGAAGGTACACCTGCAGGTACCGCAACATCTTCCACTTCGTGCTCTGATTCCGGCTCCACCCCTTCCGGCTCCGGAAGTTCCGGTTCAAAAACCGCCACCGATTTGATGGGCCATGCGCTCAGTTTGTTTCCTTGCGCTTTCCACCCCTTCACCGCAATGAACTCTGCCGCCTCCAAAACCTCCTCGTCGCGGGTCTTGTCCTTGACCTTTTTGAAGGAGAGTGTCAACTGCGGAGTTGGGTGCGTGCTGAAGGCCGTGAGGGTGCTTCCGGGCGCTTCGGAAATCAACGTCACGCGCAGATCCGTATCGGATTCCATCACCAAACGCTTGATGAAATGGGCGTCTTTGGACGCATCCCAGTAGACCACGGTGATCGGAGCCTCCGGGCGCCACTTTTCCCAGTAAACCACTTCCTCGTCAAAATGCGTAGACAAGTCGTAGCCGGTGAGGCGGAAAATCCCGTTGGAGGCAACGGTCAATATTTTTTCATCCCCGCGGAAAGCGCCCAACAGGCGCCCGCGGCCCTCGTCGTTCAGGCGTCGAACGGTTTCGTCCAACCAAATGTTGCGCGCCGCCAACGTGCTCACGCCCTTTTCCTTCAGTTCAACCTTCTTGATTTGGTACTTGGTCACGGTGTTCCCGCGCGACGACCGTCCGCGCACCGCCAGCGAAGCAAAATCCAGGTCAAAACGCAACTTTTTCAACGCGGTCAGCGGCTTTAAATGCACGGTGACTACCTCGGCCTCCCCGTTGGGATTGGCACTGAGGTAGAGCAACTCCGAACCTTTGGTTCCTTGCGTCACGGGGTACTCGCGGTCCCGGGTAATGCCGGTGACGTTGAAGCGCTTCACGAAGCTGGCGCCCTTGGTTCCGTCGCGGTAAATGGCGTTGTAAACGGTGCGTTGATCGCCCTTTTTGAAGACGTTGACGTAGAGAATGTCGTTGCCCACATAGGTTTTCTGATCCACTTTGGTGACCAGCAGGGTGCCGTCCTGACGGATCACCACCACGTCGTCCAAATCCGAGCAATCGCAAACGTACTCGTCTTTTTTCAGACCGATGCCCACAAAACCTTCCGCACGATTGACGTACAATTTTTCGTTGGCAATGGCCACCTTGGAGGCCACCACGGCATCGAACAACCGCAATTCCGTTTTGCGTTCGCGTCCGGCTCCGTACTTCTTGCGAAGCTCCTTGAAGTAATTCACTGCGTAGGTCACCAAATGCTCCAAATGGTGCTTGATTTCCGCCATGCGCCCTTCCAGGGCAGCAATGTGGTCGTTCGCCTTGTCCGCGTCGAATTTGGAAATGCGTTTGATGCGGATTTCCGTGAGTCGGACCAAGTCCTCCTGCGTTACCGCGCGCACCAAGTGTCCAATGTGCGGCTTGAGGCCGGAGTCGATGGCGGCCAATACGGCTTCCCACGTTTCGCACTCTTCAATGTCCCGGTAAATGCGGTTCTCAATGAAGATGCGCTCCAGAGAAGCAAAGTGCCACTGTTCTTGCAGTTCGTGGAGCTGAACCTCCAGCTCCATGCGCAGCAGTTCCAGGGTGTGCTGGGTGGAGCGCTTGAGCAACTCCCGCACCCCCACAAAGATGGGTTTATCGCCTTCGATGACGCAGCACAGCGGCGAAATGGAGGACTCGCACGCCGTAAAGGCGTACAGGGCATCGATGGTTTTGTCCGGGGAAATGTTGGGCGCCAAGTGCACCACAATTTCCACGTGCTCCGCCGTGTTGTCTTCAATTTTCTTGACCTTGATCTTGCCCTTTTCGTTGGCCTTCACAATGGACTCCATCAAGGAGGCCGTGGTGGTTCCAAAGGGAATCTCCGTGATCACCAGCGATTTTTTGTCCGGACTGGTGATGCGGGCACGCACGCGTACCCGGCCGCCGCGTTCGCCGTCGTTGTACTGACTGATGTCCGCTATGCCGCCGGTTGGGAAGTCTGGAAACAGCTCAAACGGCTTGTTTTGCAACAAGGCAATGGAGGCGTCGATCAGTTCCAAAAAGTTGTGGGGCAAGACCTTGGTGCTCAAACCCACGGCAATGCCTTCCACACCCTGCGCCAACAGCAACGGGAACTTCAGCGGAAGGTGAACCGGCTCCTTGGCTCGTCCGTCGTACGACGCCTGCCACTCGGTGATCTTGGGGTTGAAGGCCACCTCCAACGCAAACTTGCTCAAGCGGGCCTCAATGTATCGGGGTGCCGCGGCGTTGTCTCCGGTCAAAATGTTGCCCCAGTTTCCCTGGGTTTCCACCATGATGTTCTTCTGGCCCAACTGCACCAAGGCGTCGCCAATGGAGGCGTCGCCGTGGGGGTGGAACTTCATGGTTTGGCCAATGACGTTGGCCACTTTGTGGAACCGACCGTCCTCCATCTCGCGCAAGGCGTGGAACAGTCGGCGTTGAACCGGTTTGAGGCCGTCTTCCAATGCCGGGACGGCGCGCTCCAAAATAACGTACGAAGCGTATTCCAGGAAGTAATCCTGGTACATGGTCCGCACGCGGGATGGGGCGTCTTTCAAGGGAAGCAGTTCCGCCGATTGGGCGTCCACTTCCAACTCCGGGCGCTCGTCTTCAGCGGCGGCGTCTGAAAACGCCGTCGGCTCCACCGCTTCAAGGGCGTCGTCGGAAAGGGGGAGGTTGTCGGTATCGTCCACGGTCATTCAGCTGCTTCGTCCAATTCCACGCGCAGGTTTTCAATGATGAATTCCTGACGTTCTGGGGTATTCTTGCCCATGTAGTACTCCAACAAGGTGTCGATCTGTTCCTTGCCCAACATCACCGGCTCCAAGCGGATGTCACCGCCAATGAAGTGCTTGAACTCGCCGGGCGAAATCTCGCCCAATCCCTTGAATCGAGTGATTTCCGGACGCGGCCCCAGAGCCGCAATTGCGGCACGACGCTCCTCGTCGGAGTAACAGTAGGTGGTCTTCTGCTTGTTGCGCACGCGAAACAGCGGCGTCTGCAAAATGTACAAATGCCCTTCCTGCACCAATTCCGGGAAGAATTGCAGGAAAAATGTGATCAACAACAGCCGGATGTGCATGCCGTCCACGTCCGCATCTGTAGCCACCACCACGTTGTTGTAGCGGAGGTCTTCCAGTCCGTCCTCAATGTTCAGTGCCGCCTGCAGGAGGTTGAATTCCTCGTTCTCGTACACCACCTTTTTGGTCAAACCGTAGCAATTCAAGGGCTTGCCCTTGAGGCTGAACACCGCCTGCGTGAGCACGTCCCGGGAGGCGGTGATGGAGCCGGAAGCGGAATCCCCTTCCGTAATGAAGAGGGTGGTTTCCAACCGACGTTCGTTTTTGAGGTCGTTGTAGTGGATTTTGCAGTCCCGCAGCTTGCGGTTGTGCAGGGTGGCCTTCTTGGCGCGTTCGCGGGCCAACTTTTGGATGCCGGACAATTCCTTGCGCTCGCGTTCGGCACGCAAAATTTTGCGCTGAATAGCTTCCGCGATTTCCGGGTGGCGGTGCAGGAAGTTGTCCAGAGAATTCTTCAGGAAATCGGCAATAAAGGACCGAATCGACGGTCCGTCGGGGCCCATGTCGTTGGAACCTAATTTCGTTTTGGTTTGGCTCTCAAAAATCGGCTCGATGACTTTGATCGAGATCGCCGCAATCACGCTTTGGCGGATGTCCGCCGCTTCGTACTGCTTTTGGTAAAAACCGCGCAACGTTTGAACCAAAGCCTCGCGCAGCGCACTTTGGTGCGTGCCGCCTTGGGTGGTGTGCTGTCCGTTGACAAAACTGTGGTACTGCTCGGATTGGGAGCGCTCTGCGTGCACCAAGGCTATTTCAATGTCCTCGCCGCGCAGGTGTACAATGTCGTGGATCACCTCTCCGCTCAGGGTATTCTGAAGAAGGTCCTTCAGGCCGTTCTCGGAAAAGTACTTTTCTCCGTTGAGGTAAATGGACAGACCCGGGTTCAGGTACACGTAGTTCCAAACCATTTTCTCCACGTATTCCATCTGGAATCGGTAGTTGGAGAACAAGCTGGGATCTGGGGTAAAAACCACTTTGGTTCCGCGCCGACCGTTGGATTCCTCCACGCCCGATTCTTCCACCAAGACCCCTTGCTCAAAAACAGCCGTTTTGGTTTGACCGTCGCGGATGGCCTGTACCAAGAATCGGGACGACAAAGCATTCACGGCCTTCGTTCCTACCCCATTCAGTCCAACAGACTTTTTAAAGGCTTTGGAATCGTACTTGGCGCCGGTGTTCATCTTGGAGACGGCATCCACCATCTTTCCCAAGGGGATGCCCCGGCCAAAGTCACGCACCGTAACGGACCCGTTTTGGACGGAAATTTCCACGGTTTTCCCCGCGCCCATCACAAACTCGTCGATGGCGTTGTCCACCACCTCCTTGATCAGGATGTAAATACCGTCGTCGGGGGCCGTGCCGTCCCCCATTTTGCCAATGTACATGCCCGGGCGGAGCCGAATGTGCTCCTGCCACTCCAGGCTCCGGATGTTGTCTTCGTTGTATTGAACGACGTCGGTCATGCCTTAAAGGTACGGGTTTAGACGTTGAAGCGAAAGTGCATGACGTCCCCGTCTTGAACAATGTACTCCTTGCCTTCCACCCGCATACGGCCTACTTCCTTGGCCGCAGCCTCGGATTTGTACTGCACGTAATCGCTGTAGGAAATCACTTCCGCGCGAATGAATCCTTTTTCAAAATCCGAGTGGATAACCCCCGCCGCCTGCGGAGCAGTGGCCCCCACCGGCACGGTCCAGGCGCGCACCTCTTTCACGCCGGCCGTGAAGTACGTCTGCAAATCCAGCAGGCTGTACGCGGCGCGAATGACTTTATTCACGCCCGGCTCTTCCAAGCCCAGATCCGTCAAAAACAAGGTGCGTTCTTCGTAGGACTCCAATTCCGAAATGTCCGCTTCCACAGCCGCCGCCAAAAACATGACGCCGGCTTTCTCGGCAGCCGCCATGGCCCGCACTTGTTCCACGTAATCGTTTCCGCTGGCCGCGGCGGCTTCGTCCACATTGCACACGTACAACACCGGCTTTTCCGTCAACAATTGATAATCGTCGATCCACGCTTGCTCTTCCTCCGTGCGGTCAAAACCGCGCACGTTTTTGCCCTGCTCCAAGTGCTTTTTGAGGCGCTCGGCCATGTCCACCTCGCGCAGCGCTTCGCGTCCGCCGGATTTTGCTGCCTTCTTGGCCTTGTCCACGCGCTTCTCCAGGGTGTCCAGATCTTTTAATTGCAATTCAAAATCAATCGTCTCTTTGTCCCGCAGGGGGTTGACGTTGCCGTCCACGTGCACCACGTTGGGGTTGTCGAAGCAGCGTAGGACGTGCAAAATAGCGTTGCACTCCCGAATGTTGCCCAAGAACTGGTTGCCCAATCCTTCGCCGCGGGACGCCCCCTTCACCAAACCGGCAATGTCCACAATCTCCACCGTAGCCGGTAAAACGCGCTCCGGGTTGACTAGGGATTCCAATACTTCCAACCGCGAATCCGGTACATTCACTGTGCCCACATTGGGCTCAATGGTGCAAAAAGGAAAGTTGGCCGCTTGGGCCTTCGCGTTGCTCAAACAGTTAAAAAGGGTGGACTTCCCGACGTTCGGAAGACCGACAATGCCGCACTTCATGGAGGTTCTGCTTTTAAAAAGGCAAAGGTAGTCCGTAATCCTTCCTGCTCGGGTCGGGAATCCTTCCTACTTTTGCACAAACTTATCTCCACCCTACTCATGGCCGATTCCGCGCACCTCGAAGCCCTTTGTCCCCAAGTCCGACGCGACATCCTCCGCATGGTGCACGCCGTGAACTCAGGCCACCCTGGCGGCTCCATGGGCTGCACGGAATTTTTCGTGGCCCTGTATTTTGAGGCCCTGCAGCACACCCCCGTCCCTTTTGACATGGACGGAACCAATCAGGACGTATTCTACCTGAGCAACGGCCACATCTCCCCCGTTTTCTACAGCATTTTAGCCCGTTCTGGGTATTTTGATTTGAGCGAATTGGCCACCTTCCGCAAGCTGAACTCCCGTTTGCAGGGCCACCCCACCACCCACGAGGGCTTGCCCGGGGTTCGCATGGCGAGCGGCAGCTTGGGGCAGGGATTGAGCGTTGCGTTGGGCACGGCCTTGGCCAAAAAATCCAACGGCGATTCCCGTTTGGTGTACACCCTGCACGGCGACGGTGAGTTGCAAGAAGGTCAAATTTGGGAGGCCGTTCTCTACGCCGGTGCCAAAGGCGTGGACAACCTCATTGCTACCGTAGATGCCAACGGTCAACAGATCGACGGCAGCACGGACCAAGTTTTGGCTTTGGGAAGCATTGGGGACAAGTTCGCCGCCTTCGGCTGGGACGTTTTGGAAGTGGCTGAAGGAAACGATTTGGCCGCCGTTCGCGCGGGTCTTGCTGAAGCGAAAACGCGAACTGGAAAAGGAAAACCGGTGGTGATTGTTTTGCGCACCTCCATGGGCCACGGAGTTGATTTCATGGCCGGAACCCACAAGTGGCACGGTGTGGCCCCGAACAACGACGAGTTGGCTCGTGCCTTGGCCCAGTTGCCGGAAACCTTGGGCGATTACTGAGCCGATGCGCCGTTGGTTCCTTGGCTTGGCCGTATTGCTCGGTGCCGTCTTCACGGCGCGCGCTCAAGCGACGGCAACTCCGCCGGAACCGAAACTACCGCTGACCCGCATTCTTTTTGTCTTCGATGCCTCCTACTCCATGTACGGACGCTGGGAGAGCGGCACCAAAATGGAAACCGCACAGCGCCTCATGGGCCGCTTCTTGGACAGTCTTGCGGCCCTTCCCAATCCCAATTTTCAATTGGCGCTGCGCGCCTACGGCCACCAAAAACCTGTACCGCCGCAAGATTGTGAAGACACCCGACTGGAGGTTCCCTTTGCCCCCAACAACGCTGGGAAAATCAAAAAGCGAATCGAGACCTTACGCCCCATGGGCACCACTCCCATTGCGCGTTCGTTGCTGCGTTCTGGAAATGACTTTCCCGCCTGCGCCGATTGCCGGAACATCGTTGTGCTCATCACGGACGGCATTGAAGCGTGCGACGAAGATCCTTGTGCGGTTTCGGCAATGCTGCAAAAAAAGGGGATCATCCTGAAACCTTTTGTCATTGGCGTAGGGCTCGACGGCTCCCAGAAGAAGGCGTTTGATTGCGTGGGCACCTACTTCGATGCCGCCGACGAACGATCTTTTCGGCAAGCCTTGGGCGTGGTCATCACCCAGGTCCTGGACAACACCACCGCTCAAATCAACCTGTTGGACGCCCGTGGGCTCCCCACCGAAACGGACGTCCCCATCACCCTGCACGATCGGCTGTCGGGCAAACTGATCAAGTCCTTTGTGCACACCCTCAACCACAAAGGCAATCCAGACACCTTATTGCTGGACCCGCTCATGACGTACCGCATGACGGTATTCACCGTACCTCCCGTCACCGTGGACTCTGTTTTTGTAGCGGCTGGAAAACACACCCCCATTGGCGCCAAAACCCCGCAAGGCAACTTGGAGGTATTGATGAACCGATCCAGCACATTCAACGTACCCAAGGCGGTAGTGCGGTTGCCGAGCCAACCCCAAGCGCTGCACGTTCAGTCCTTCAACGCCAAACAGAAATTCTTGGTGGGCACCTACCAAGTGGAGTTGCTCACGCTGCCCCGCTACTACGAAACCGTGCGCATTGAACCCGGAAAAACCACCACGCTCAGCCTCCCTGCGGCCGGCGACGTGACCGTTCAACTCAAGACGGCCAGCGCGGGCGCCCTTTTTGTGGAACGTCAAGGAGGCGCCTGGGAATGGGTGGTGGATTTGGATCCGGTCCAAACCCGCCAACAATTTGCCCTGCAACCGGGGTCGTACCGCATGGTGGCACGAGCGCGTCAAGCGCAATCCACTCTTTATTCGGCAACTGTGCCGTTCACCGTCAGCTCCGGGGCGTCTACCCTGGTTAAAATCCCGTAATTCACTAGCTCTATGGAACTTTCTGCATTGACCAACCAAGGAAATCAAGATACGCGCTCCGGATTTGGTGCCGGTTTGCTCGAACTCGGACGCACCAACCCCAACGTGGTGGCGCTGTGCGCGGACCTCACGGGCTCGTTGAAGATGGACGCCTTTGCAGCTGAGTTTCAGGATCGTTTTTACCAAGTGGGCATTGCAGAAGCCAACATGATGAGCATGGCTGCGGGCATGACCGTCGGCGGTAAAATTCCATTTACCGGAACCTTTGCCAACTTCAGCACCGGCCGGGTGTACGACCAAATTCGCCAAAGCATCGCCTACTCCGGCAAAAACGTGAAGATTTGCGCCAGCCACGCCGGCTTAACCTTGGGCGAGGACGGCGCTACCCACCAAATTTTGGAAGACGTCGGCATGATGCGCATGCTCCCGGGCATGGTGGTCATCAACCCCTGTGATTTCAACCAAACCAAAGCCGCAACCATTGCGATTGCTAACTACGACGGCCCGGTTTACCTGCGTTTTGGACGTCCCAAAGTTCCCAATTTCACCCCCGCAGATCAGCCTTTTGAAATCGGAAAGGCACTGACCTTGCGCAGCGGATCAGACGTAACGCTTCTGGCTACGGGTCACTTGGTGTGGCCCGCGCTTCAAGCAGCCGATAAATTGGCCGCCGCCGGTGTCAACGCCGAAGTCATCAACATCCACACCATCAAGCCTTTTGACGAAGAAGCCGTTTTGGCCTCCATCCGTCGGACCGGTTGCGTGGTAACCGCTGAAGAACACCAGCAGTACGGTGGATTGGGCGAACTGACAGCCGGCTTGCTGGCGCAGCACCTGCCAACGCCCTTGGAAATGGTGGCCGTTCGTGACTCGTTTGGGGAAAGCGGAACCCCGGAGGACCTGATGGCCAAGTACGGGTTGAACGAAGAAGCCATCGTGCAAGCCGCCCACCGCGTGCTTTCTCGCCGGGGATAATCTTCCGATGGCGCGAATAATCCTTTCGCCCATTAAACCCTTGACGGAATTCTTCCTCTAACCGTACATGACGGATCGCGAGGAAAACGAAGTTGCGGCCCTTTGTTCCGACCGTCGGTACGAAGCGGCTTATGCGCTTTTGGTTCGTGCGCAAACGCCCTCCCTCTTTCGGCTGGCGGTGCGCATGGGACTGGATTCCGACGATGCTCAAGACGTGCTTCAAGACGCTTTCATCAACATTTGGCGCGCGTTGCCCCAGTTTAGGGGCGAAGCCAAATTCTCCACCTGGACCTACCGAATCGTTGCCAACGAAGCCTTGACAGCATTGCGCCAGCAACAGAAAAGAAGGCTGTGGACCGTGCGCGCTTCCGATGCTCCAGAAGCCGCCGCAACGAGCGTCAGCGACGATGTCTATTTTCAAGCAGACGACGCCCTGGCTTTGCTCCATCGGGCCCAAGCACAATTGCCGGAAAAACAACGCCTGGTCTTCCAACTGCGCTACTTCGACGAATTGCCCTATTCGGAAATCGCCACCATCACCGGTACATCCGAAGGAGGACTAAAAGCGAACTACCACCACGCCGTCCAAAAAATTCGTGCGCTGGTACAAACGGTTAAACCAAATCCAGCCGACGACCTCTTAACTGCAGAGAACGCATGAAACACGACGGAATCCACCTCAACGAAGCAACTATTAAGCTGCTGCAGAATCGACTGAGCGCCGTTCCCCAGCGCGAGCGCCAACGTACGCGTACACGGCGATTGGTCGCAACTTTGGCGGCAGCAGTAGTTGTGTCGCTCCTGGTTTGGATGCGCCCAGAACCCACCTCATCAACCACCGGTCCGGCTGAGGAATGGCTTCAAAAAACCACTGCAACCGATTTGGTTGAGACGTTGGAGCATGGATCGTGGGAACCCAATCCGGAAGAATTGGGTGAACTGTTGTCGGATGAAGAACTAGATCAAATAATCCTTGTAAAATCATCAAAATCATGAACTTTAAACCAGGCAAAATGAGCCTCTTTGCGGCTCTGTGGGTGGTTTTCATTGCGGTAGCCGCGGCGCAACCAACGGCCCGCAAGGAGCAAGCCAAGGAGCGTGTAGAAGCCGCACACATAGGCTTCCTAACGCACAAACTAAAACTCACCCCGTTGGAGGCGCAAAAATTTTGGCCCCTGTACGAAGCCTACCGCGATGAACTGGCCCAAGTTGACCGCGAACCTCTGCGGGGTCTCCGTCGAGCGGCCGAAGATCCAGATCGTTGGGCTTCCTTGACCGAGAAAGAAGCAGAAGAACTCATGCGCCGGCACGCCAAGGCCCTTGACGATAAAGAGCGCATCCGTCGGGCGTACCACACCAAATTCTTGGACGTACTGCCCGCCAAGAAAGTACTGATGTTGTACGTGGCCGAGGTGCAGTTCAAAGAGGCCATGCTCGATAAACTTCGCGAGCGCCAAGGACCGCCACATCCGGGCGGACCCGGAGGACCGGGTGGCCCAGGAGGTGGACGGCCAGCACCCCGGCCCGGGCGGCCTGGTCCGCACGCCCCTGAACCGATTTGGGAATGACCCCCTAGAACCCAAAACGCGGCACCCAAGGACGCGTTTTGCATGCAGCACGCACCTACCTTTGCACCATGGGCATTGGTTTGAAAGATCTGTTTTTGCGCCACAACGCGCAAACCACGGACTTTTCGTTGGCATTGGAAATCAGTCGAGCAGAAGGTTCCTACCTTTACCGGCCCGACGGTTCTCGAATTCTGGATTTCATCTCCGGAATTGGCGTCAGCAACGTGGGCCACGGCCGGCCGGAAATCGTATCTGCCGTTCAAGACCAAGCCGCTCGCTACATGCACCTCATGGTGTACGGCGAAATGGTCCAGCAGCCTCAAGTGGCTTACGCACAAGCCTTGATCCAAACATTTGACAACCACTTAGACAGCGTTTACTTCACCAATTCCGGAGCGGAAGCCATTGAGGGGGCGCTCAAATTGGCCAAGCGAGCCACCCAACGCACGGAAATCGTTTCGTTTGAACACTCCTACCACGGCTCCACGGCGGGAGCCCTGAGCGCCATGGGCAGCGAGGAATACAAAAGCGCCTACCGTCCCTTGGTTCCGGGACACACCATCCTCCCGTACAACAATCGCTCCGCACTGGATGCCATCGGTTCCCAAACCGCCGCCGTGCTGGTGGAGCCCATCCAAAGCGAAAGCGGGTACCGCCCCGGAAATCCCGAGTTCTTGGCCGCGCTCCAAGACGCCTGCCACCGATCCGGAGCCCTTTTGATCTTGGACGAAATTCAATGTGGATTCGGCCGAAGCGGCTCCCTTTTTGCCTACCAACACTACGGGCTCCAACCGGACATTCTCTGCCTGGGCAAGGCCCTGGGCGGCGGCATGCCCTTAGGCGCCTTTGCCGCACCCCGTTCCTTAATGCATCAATTGGCGCACAACCCCATGCTGGGCCACATCACCACCTTCGGCGGCCACCCCGTCAGCTGCGCTGCCGGCAACGCCGCCCTGCACCTCCTCCAAAACGGTCCCGAATTGCACGACCTTCCCCGCAAGTCCCACCTCCTGCAAAACCTCTTGGAGCAACTGCCCCACACCACCGGAATTTCCGGGATTGGGTTCCTCTGGTCCGTTGGCGTTGGATCGTTGGACCGGGCCATCCGCATCCAGCACTCCGCCCTGGAAAACGGCCTTCTGACGGATTGGTTCCTCTTTGAGTCCACCGCCTTGCGCATTGCGCCTCCGCTCTCCTGCTCGGAGGAAGAATTGCGCTCCGGCACCGACATCCTAGCCGACGCCTTGCGCCAACACCCCAACTAAACGCGCCGCGCCAATTCCCTCGCTAAAACAACCCACCATGGCCTACAACAAATCCAAACTCGTCCAAGGAATCGTCATCATTGCCATCGCCTTGCCGCTGCTGTTTGCGGGGCCCGCTCTGTACCATTGGGTGGGTGCGCCTGCCGTACAACGTGGCGACTACACTTGGGCCCTCATCACCATCGCCTTCCTCTTTGGCGGTGCCGGATTTGGCTTTTGGGGACTGAAGGTCCTCATGGATGCATTTTTTCAACCGCGTCGTTAAACACGTAAATCGTTCATCGGGCGGGCGAACCGCCGCCCAACGAAAAAGGGGCCGTCTTTTCAGACGGCCCCTTCGTTTTCATCGATTTAATGGTTCGGCTCAAGCCTGCCCAGCAGGACCTCCGAAGTGGAGCGGAATGGCCGGAGCCGTACTCTCTTCGATGTCCCCGTGTGCCTCCTCGTAGCGGGCTACGTTTTCTTGCAAAGCCGCCACCAAACGCTTGGCGTGCTGCGGGGTCAAAATCACGCGAGATTTAACGCGTGCCTTGGGAATCCCCGGCATCAACTGAATGAAATCCACCACAAACTCCGTGTGGGAGTGGTTGATGATGGCCAAATTGCTGTAGACACCGTCCGCCATTTCGGGCGACAATTCCACTTGAATTTGATTCTCTTGCGGTGCGTCCATTTTATTCAGCTGCTTCAATATCTACCTCTTTCGACGCCATCATGCGGTCGTAGTCTTCCTTGGAACCCACGATGCTCGTGTAGTAACGCTTCATGCCGGTACCCGCTGGGATGCGGTGACCCACAATTACGTTTTCCTTCAAGCCGTCCAGGGTATCTACCTTGCCGGCCACAGCCGCCTCGTTCAATACCTTGGTGGTTTCTTGGAACGACGCCGCTGAAATGAAGGACTTCGTTTGCAACGAAGCACGCGTAATTCCTTGCAGCACCACACGTGCAGTAGCCGGTTCTGCATCGCGAGCCGTCACTTCACGCTTATCCATGCGCTTCAAACGAGAGTTCTCGTCGCGAAGACGACGCGAATTGATGATCATGCCTTCCTTCAACTCATCGCTGTCTCCGGCATCAATCACCACTTTCTTGTCGAAAATGCGGTCGTTCTCTTCAATGAAATCCGACGTGTGCACCAAGTGTCCTTCCAAGAAGAGCGTATCGCCGGAGTCTTGAATTTCCACCTTGCGCATCATCTGACGTACAATCACCTCGAAGTGCTTGTCGTTGATTTTTACGCCTTGCAGACGGTAAACTTCTTGAATTTCGTTGACCAAGTATTCCTGAACCTTCGTTGGACCTTGAATGGCCAAAATATCCGATGGGGTGATGGCTCCGTCGCTCAGCGGGTGGCCGGCGCGTACGTAGTCATTCTCCTGTACCAGGATCTGCTTGTTCAAGTTGATCAGGTAGCGGTGCTGCTCGCCCGTGCGGCTTTCAATAATGATCTCGCGGTTGCCGCGCTTAATCTTGCCGTACGAAACCGTTCCGTCGATTTCAGCCACAACCGCCGGGTTCGACGGATTGCGCGCTTCAAACAATTCCGTAACGCGGGGCAAACCGCCCGTGATGTCACCAGATTTCGCACCCCGACGAGGAATCTTCACCAAAACCTTACCGGCCTTGATCTCCTCACCATCGTTCACCATCAAATGGGCACCCAAAGGCAAGGTGTAGTGCTTCAACTCGCCACCCTTCTTGTCGCGAATTTGCAACGTAGGTACCAATTTCTTGTTTCGGGAATCGGAAATAACCTTGTCCTGGAAGCCAGTCTGCTCGTCAATTTCAACCTTGTAGGTAATGCCTTGAACGATGTCCTGGTACGCAATGATACCAGAGGTCTCGGCAACGATAACGGCATTGTACGGATCCCAAGAACAAACTTCTACGCCCTTGTCCACTTTCTGGCCGTGCTTCACGCGCAACGCAGAACCGTAGGGAATGTTGGAGGTTTGAACTGCAATTCCGGTTTTTTCATCCACCACCTTCACTTCGCCAGTACGGCCAATGACGATGTCAATGATGTTTCCTTCTGCATCTTCTCCCTTAACCGTGCGAACTTCTTCCAATTCCAGTTTACCCGCAAAACGAGTCAACAAACGGCTTTCCTCGGAAATGTTGCCCGCAGTACCGCCCACGTGGAACGTACGCAAGGTCAACTGAGTTCCCGGCTCACCGATGGACTGAGCCGCAATGACACCAACCGTTTCACCGGTTTGTACCGGCTTGGCAGTTGCCAAGTTGCGACCGTAGCACTTGGCGCAAATACCGCGCTTGCTTTCGCAGGTCAATGCGGAACGAACTTCCACCATTTCAATAGGCGAATCCGCAATGGCTTTGGCCGCTGGTTCGTTGATCAACGAACCGGACTCAACGTACACTTCGCTCGTTAATGGATCGATGACATCCACCAAGGCCACACGGCCCAAGATCCGATCGTACAAAGACTCCACCACTTCCTCGTTTTTCTTCAAAGGAGTGATTTCCAAGCCGCGAAGCGTTCCGCAATCGTCTTCGTTGATGATGACGTCCTGCGCTACGTCCACCAAACGACGCGTCAAGTATCCGGCGTCGGCCGTTTTCAAGGCCGTATCCGCCAGACCCTTACGGGCACCGTGGGTAGAAATAAAGTACTCCAAGATGGACAAACCCTCTTTAAAGTTCGAGATGATCGGGTTCTCGATGATCTCACCGCCTCCGGAACCGGATTTTTGCGGCTTGGCCATCAATCCGCGCATACCGGACAACTGACGAATCTGCTCTTTTGAACCCCGTGCACCGGAGTCCAACATCATGTAAATAGGGTTAAATCCTTGACGATCGTGAATCAAGTGGTTCATGGCCGCCTGCGTCAAACGCGCGTTGGTGGTGGTCCACACGTCAATCACCTGATTGTAACGTTCGTTGTTCGTGATCAGACCCATGTTGTAGTTCATGAAGATGCCTTCCACCTCTTCATTTGCTCCTTGGATCAAGGATTCTTTTTCTTTCGGTACCACGATGTCTCCCAAAGAGAATGACAGTCCTCCTTTAAAGGCATTCGTGTAACCCAAATTCTTCATGTCGTCCAAGAACTTCGCAGTCGTGGGGACGTCCGTCTTGCGCAATACATCAGCAATGATGTCGCGCAAGGCCTTCTTGGTCAACAATTCGTTGATGTAGCCTACTTTAACGGGAACTACCTGATTGAACAGGATCCGTCCTACCGTCGTCTCAATCAACTTGATGACGTGCTCCCCATTCTCCACGGTGCGCGTGCGTACTTTAACGATGGCGTGCAAATCCACAGCCTTCTCGTTGTAAGCAATCATCACTTCTTCCGGAGAATAGAACACCTTGCCTTCGCCCTTGATGGGGTGCTCTGGGGTGTCTTTGCGGGCCTTGGTCATGTAGTACAGACCCAAAACCATGTCTTGTGAGGGTACCGTAATTGGAGAACCGTTGGCCGGATTCAAAATGTTGTGCGAAGCCAACATCAAAATCTGAGCTTCCAAAATAGCAGCAGGTCCCAAAGGCAAGTGAACCGCCATCTGGTCGCCGTCAAAGTCAGCGTTGAAGGCCGTACACGTCAGCGGATGCAACTGAATCGCCTTGCCCTCAATCAACTTCGGCTGGAAGGACTGAATGCCCAAGCGGTGCAACGTTGGAGCGCGGTTCAAAAGCACGGGGTGCCCTTTCATCACGTTTTCCAAAATGTCCCAAACAACGGGTTCGCGCTTGTCGATGATTTTCTTCGCCGATTTAACCGTTTTAACGATTCCACGCTCAATCAACTTGCGAACCACAAACGGCTTGAACAATTCCGCCGCCATGTCCTTTGGCAAACCGCACTCGTGCAGCTTCAATTCCGGTCCAATAACGATTACGGAACGCGCAGAGTAGTCTACCCGCTTACCCAAAAGGTTTTGACGGAATCGACCCTGCTTGCCCTTCAAACTGTCGGACAAAGACTTCAACGCACGATTGCTTTCCGTTTTCACGGCGCTTGCCTTGCGGGTGTTGTCAAACAAGCTATCAACAGCCTCCTGCAGCATGCGCTTTTCGTTGCGCAAAATGACTTCTGGAGCCTTGATTTCCAACAAACGCTTCAAACGGTTGTTGCGGATGATGACCCGACGGTACAAATCGTTCAAGTCGGAGGTTGCGAAGCGACCGCCGTCCAACGGAACCAATGGGCGCAATTCTGGCGGAATTACAGGGATCACCTTCATGATCATCCACTCCGGATTGTTCTCCATGCGCAGGTTGGCCTCGCGCAAGTTCTCCACCACCTGCAAACGCTTGAGTGCCTCTTGCTTCCGCTGTTGGCTGGTCTCATTGTTTGCGCGGTGACGCAATTCGTAGGACAATTCGGCCAAATTCAAACGCTGCAAAAGCATCAACAGGGCCTCAGCACCCATTTTCGCGATGAATTTATTGGGGTCGGTATCCTCCAAGAAGTTGTTGTCCTGCTTGGGCAAACGATCCAATGCGTCCAAATACTCTTCTTCTGTCAAGAATTGGAGCACCTGGAAGGATTTACCTTCGGCGTCTACGGCCAGACCCGGCTGGATCACCACGTAACGCTCGTAGTAAATGATCATGTCCAACTTCTTGCTGGGCAATCCCAGTAAGTAGCCAATTTTATTTGGCAAGGAACGGAAGTACCAAATGTGCGCAACCGGTACCACCAAAGAGATGTGACCAATCCGCTCGCGACGAACTTTCTTTTCCGTAACCTCTACCCCGCATCGGTCGCAAACAATCCCTTTGTATCGGATGCGCTTGTACTTGCCGCAGGCACATTCAAAATCCTTTACCGGACCAAAAATGCGCTCGCAGAACAAGCCATCGCGCTCGGGCTTGTGCGTACGGTAGTTAATGGTTTCCGGCTTCAGAACCTCACCGCTGGAACGCCCCAAGAGAAACTCTGGAGACGCCAAACTGATGGTAATGGAGTCAAATGAACCCGGGTTGTGATCAACTTTCGATTGCATAGGAATGCTTTTATTTTCTTCGTTCAAGCGTTCAATCCAAGGAAACTTTCAAGCCAAGACCTTGAAGTTCGTGCAACAATACGTTGAACGACTCTGGAATTCCCGGCTCTGGCATGCGATCGCCCTTCACAATGGCTTCGTACGTTTTGGCACGGCCCACCACATCGTCGGACTTCACGGTCAGGATTTCGCGCAGGATGTTGGATGCACCAAAGGCCTCCAACGCCCACACTTCCATTTCTCCAAAACGCTGTCCACCGAACTGAGCTTTACCGCCCAAAGGCTGCTGTGTGATCAACGAGTACGGTCCAATTGAACGTGCGTGCATCTTATCGTCCACCATGTGGCCGAGTTTCAGCATGTAAATCACACCAACGGTTGCCTTCTGATCAAAACGGTCACCCGTTCCACCATCGTACAAATGCGTATGACCGTACATCGGCAAGCCAGCGTCTTCCAACTCTGTTCCAATTTGATCCAAAGACGCTCCGTCAAAAATAGGCGTAGCGTACTTGCGGTCCAGCTTCATGCCGGCCCAACCCAATACGGTCTCGTAAATCTGACCGATGTTCATACGGGAAGGTACACCCAGCGGGTTCAAGACGATGTCCACCGGAGTTCCGTCCTCCAAGAAAGGCATGTCCTCTTCGCGAACGATTTTGGCCACAATACCCTTGTTTCCGTGGCGTCCGGCCATCTTATCACCCACTTTCAGCTTGCGCTTCTTGGCTACAGTGACCTTGGCCAACTTCACAATACCGGCGGGCAACTCATCGCCCACGCTGATCGTAAACTTCTTGCGGCGGTACACCCCAGTAAGGTCGCTTACCTTGATTTTGTAGTTGTGCAACAACTTGTCGATCAAGATATTCTTATCGGCATCCGTGGTCCAAACACCACCGGTCAGGTGGGTGTAGTCCTCTACGGCGTTAAGCACCTTTTGAGTAAACTTCGTGCCTTTTGGGATGATTTCTTCGTTCAAATCATTGGTAACGCCTTGGCTGGTTTTGCCGGCAACCAACTGACCCAACTTATCCAAGAAATTCACGCGCAACACCTCCAACTGAGATGCAAATTCCAATTCGAGCGTTTCCAACTCTTCCTTGTCCTTCTTGCGTTGGTTCTTGTCCTTCAAACTGCGGCTGAACAACTTCTTGTCGATCACCACACCACTCAAAGATGGAGAAGCCTTCAATGAAGCGTCTTTCACGTCGCCTGCCTTCTCGCCAAAGATGGCGCGCAACAACTTCTCTTCTGGAGACGGGTCGCTCTCGCCTTTCGGCGTGATTTTGCCGATCAGAATATCGCCGGGCTTGATTTCCGCACCCACGCGAACAATTCCGTTCTCGTCCAAATCTTTAGTAGCCTCTTCGCTGACGTTCGGAATATCCGCCGTCAATTCTTCCATGCCCAACTTGGTGTCGCGCACTTCCAAAGAGTACTCATCGATGTGCAATGAAGTGAAGATGTCTTCGCGGACTACGCGCTCGTTGATCACGATAGCATCCTCAAAGTTGTATCCTTTCCAAGGCATGAACGCTACCAACAGGTTGCGGCCCAAAGCCAACTCCCCGCCTTGCGTTGCGTATCCTTCGCAAAGAACCTGACCTTCTTCCACGCGCTCTCCCTTCACAACGATGGGGCGCAAGTTGATGGTAGTGCTTTGGTTGGTCTTCAAAAACTTCACCAACGGATACACCTTTACGTTACTTTCAAAGCTAACCAGGGTATCCTCCTCGGTGCGGTCGTATGCAATATGGATTTCGTTGGCATCCACGTACTGAACTGTTCCCAGACCTTCCGCGTTGATCAACACGCGCGAATCACGCGCCACTTGTTGCTCCAAGCCGGTTCCAACAATCGGGGCTTCAGGACGCAACAAAGGCACGGCCTGACGCATCATGTTGGATCCCATCAACGCTCGGTTGGCGTCGTCGTGCTCCAAGAAAGGAATCATCGACGCGGAAATCGAAGCGATTTGGTTCGGAGCCACGTCCATCATGTCGATTTGCGTGGGTTCCATCATGGGGAAGTCGCCTTCGTCCCGAACTTTTACGCGCGGGTTGACAAAGGTTCCGTCCGCATTCAAAGCGGCGTTGGCCTGAGCAATGACGCGGTTTTCCTCTTGCTCAGCAGAAAGGTAAACGGGCGCATCCTTCAAGTTGACTTTACCGCCCTCGATCTTACGATAAGGGGTTTCGATGAAGCCCATGGTATTCACCTTCGCGTAAACGCACAGGGAAGAGATCAAACCGATGTTTGGACCTTCCGGCGTCTCGATGGGGCACAAACGTCCGTAGTGGGTGTAGTGAACGTCACGCACCTCAAATCCGGCACGCTCGCGGCTCAAACCACCAGGTCCGAGTGCAGAAAGACGACGCTTGTGCGTGATCTCCGCCAGCGGATTGGTCTGGTCCATGAACTGGCTCAACTGGTTCGTTCCAAAGAACGAATTAATGACGGAGCTCAGGGTTTTTGCATTGATCAAATCAATCGGCGTAAACACCTCGTTGTCGCGAACGTTCATGCGCTCACGGATGGTGCGAGCCATACGGGCAAGACCAACGCCAAACTGATTGGCCAACTGCTCACCTACCGTGCGTACCCGACGGTTGGACAAGTGGTCAATATCGTCCACTTCCGCCTTCGAATTGATCAACTCAATCAAATAACGAACAATGGAAATGATGTCTTCTTTGGTCAGAACCTGAACCGAATTGTCTATGTTCAATCCCAACTTTTGGTTCAACCGGTAACGACCTACGTCGCCCAAGTTGTAACGCTGCTCGGAGAAGAACAACTTGTCGATAATGCCACGAGCCGTTTCTTCATCAGGCGCTTCTGCGTTCCGCAACTGACGGTAGATGTACTCCACCGCCTCGCGCTCGGAATTCGTTTGGTCCTTCTGCAAGGTGTTGTAGATGATGGCGTATTCGCCAGCCTCTACGTCGTCCTTGTGCAACAAAATAGCCGGAACATCAGCCTCCAGGATCATGTCCAAGTGCTCTTTTTCCAGAACCGTGTCGCGTTCCAAAATAACCTCGTTCCGCTCAATAGACACCACTTCTCCGGTATCCTCGTCTACGAAGTCTTCACGCCAAGATTTCAGCACGCGCGCCGCCAACTTGCGGTCCAACACACGCTTCAAACCGGCCTTGGAAACTTTAACTTCCTCGGCCAAGCCGAAGATCTCCAAAATATCCTTGTCGCGCTCAAAACCGATTGCGCGGAACAACGTTGTCACCGGCAACTTCTTCTTCCGGTCGATGTACGCGTACATCACGTTGTTGATGTCCGTTGCAAATTCAATCCAGCTGCCCTTGAAAGGAATAATCCGAGCGGAGTACAACTTCGTGCCGTTGGCGTGGTAGCTCTGGCCAAAGAATACGCCTGGAGAACGGTGCAACTGGGAAACCACCACGCGCTCTGCGCCATTCACGATGAACGTGCCGCGGGGGGTCATATAGGGAATAGTACCCAAATAAACGTCCTGAACGATGGTCTCGAAGTCCTCGTGTTCGGGATCGGTACAATACAATTTTAGGCGGGCCTTCAGCGGTACGCTAAAGGTCAATCCGCGTTGAATGCACTCCATTTCGGAGTAGCGTGGAGGATCGACAAAGTAGTCGATAAACTCCAGAACAAACTGATTCCGGGAGTCCGTAATCGGGAAGTTCTCTGCGAAGGTTTTAAAAAGTCCTTCGAGCTTTCGATCGTCCGGCTTTGTTTCGATTTGAAAAAAGTCACGGAACGACTTGATTTGGATGTCCAGAAAGTCCGGGCTGTCTGCCGGCGCAATAGTGGACGAGAAATTAATCCGAGGGGTTGCTTTCGCCATGGAACTCACCGCTTAGTAAAGGGAGGAATGGAAATAATGCAAAAAAGGGTTTAGGCCCCGGGGCACGCCCCGAGGACCTAAACCGTGAAGGGTGTTGGGTGGCTTACGCCAACTCAACCACAGCCCCAGCTTCTTCAAGCTGCTTCTTGAGGGCTTCGGCTTCGTCTTTGGAAACGCCTTCCTTGATCTTGCCAGGAGCACCGTCAACGGCATCCTTAGCTTCTTTCAGACCAAGACCAGTCATTTCTTTAACCAACTTAACAACAGCCAACTTGGAGGCACCTGCGTCCTTCAAGATCACGTCGAAAGAGGTCTTCTCTTCAGCAGCGGCAGCACCAGCACCGGCAGCAGGAGCAGCAACGGCTACAGCAGCAGCTGCGGGCTCGATGTTGTACTCCTCTTTCAGGTAGTTCGCCAATTCACTTACTTCTTTAACGGTGAGGTTCACCAGAGCATCACCGAGGGATTTGATATCCGCCATTGTAGGGATTTTTTAACGTTTAATAAATTGCAACAGTTGGAAGCTGAGTGCGTACTAGGTTTAAGCGTTGCGTTCTTCCAAAGCCTTGACAAGACCCGCAACTTTTTGGCCGGCGCCGCTCTGCAAAGCAGAGATGACGTTTTTGGCCGGGCTCTGCAAAAGCAAGATGATGTCGCCGATCATTTCTTCGCGTGACTTCAACGTTGCCAATGCCTCGAGCTGGGCATCACCAATGAATACCGCTTCATCGATGTAGGCACCTTTCAACAAGGGCTTATCCGAACTTCTGCGGAATTCTTTGATCAAACGCGCAGGGGCATTGCCCTGCTCGGCGATCAAGATGCTTGTGTTCCCGTGAAGCTGGCCGTACAGGTCGTCAAAATTCTTTGACGAACGCTCCATGGCCTTTTTCAACAAGGTATTCTTCACCACGGACAACTGAATGCCCTGCTTGGCGCACATGCGGCGCAAGTTGCTGGTAGATTCGGCGTCCAGACCGGCGATATCGGCCAAGTAAACCGTGCTGGTTCCTTCCAACACACCCACCAATTCCTCAATCGCTTGATTTTTTTGCTCTTTCGTCATGGGGATTCAATTAGAAGGTTTTCGTGTCCACAGCAACTCCAGGACCCATGGTTGGGCTCAAGAAGATGCTCTTAATGTAGGTTCCTTTCGCCGCTGACGGCTTCATGCGAACCAACGTCTTCAGAACCTCTTCGGCATTCTCACGCAACTTGTCCGCCTCAAAAGAGACACGACCGATGCTGGCGTGTACAATACCGTAGCGATCCACCTTGAAGTCAATCTTACCGGCTTTTACTTCGGAAACGGCTTTGCCAATTTCCATGGTAACGGTACCGGTCTTCGGGTTTGGCATCAAACCGCGTGGACCCAAAATACGGCCCAACGGTCCTAACTTACCCATAGCAGCAGGAACCGTGATGATGACATCAACGTCGGTCCAACCGTTCTTGATTTTGTCCAAGTACTCGTCCATGCCCACAAAATCAGCACCGGCTGCTTTTGCTTCTGCCTCCTTGTCTGGAGTTACCAAAGCCAAAACACGCACGGTTTTACCGGTTCCGTGGGGAAGACTTACCACGCCGCGGACCATTTGATTGGCCTTGCGGGGGTCTACACCCAAACGTACGGCCAAGTCAACGGAACCGTCAAATTTGGTCGTACTCACGTTCTTCACCAACGCAGTTGCGTCGGACAAAGCATACTGCTTGGTGATGTCCACCTTTGCTGCAGCTTCTTTCTGTTTTTTAGTCACTTGTGCCATGATGCGGTCGTGTTACAGGTTAATTAGGCTTTTGGCCTGTCACGGTAATGCCCATGCTTCGCGCCGTTCCGGCGACCATACTCATGGCAGATTCCAAGGTGAAACAGTTCAAGTCGGACATTTTGTCCTCAGCGATTGCCTTTACTTGATCCCAGGTTACCTTACCTACTTTCGTCCGGTTGGGGATGGCAGAGCCACTCTTCAGTTTGGAAGCTTCCAACAACTGAACGGGTACAGGCGGGTTCTTGACGATAAAATCAAACGACTTATCGGCGTAAACCGTGATGACTACTGGGCAGAGTTTTCCTTGCTTTTCTTGTGTGCGTGCATTGAACTGCTTGCAGAATTCCATGATGTTTACCCCCTTCGCACCCAAGGCCGGACCTACGGGAGGAGAAGGGTTGGCAGCACCACCGCGAACCTGCAGCTTGATCATTGCGCTTACCTCTTTCGCCATTTCTTTGTTCTTACGTGGTTAACTCTCTGTGGAATTCAATGGTCGCTCGTGTCGGAAGCCCACTCGTGACCGCAACGGGAATTCCGTCCGTTGTTATCCTTCTTTCTCTACTTGCATGAATCCAAGCTCCAACGGAGTTTTGCGGCCAAAAATCTTAACCGTAACCTCCACTTTGCGCTTTTCTTCAAAAATCTTTTCAACGGTGCCCGTAAAGTCACGGAACGGACCGTCAATAACTTTTACAGACTCACCGATCACAAACGGCACTGCAATGTGCTCTGCCGTTTCCGCCAATTCATCTACTTTACCGAGCATACGATTGACCTCGCTTTGACGCAAGGGAGTGGGTTCACCACCCTTGGCTTCACTCAAGAAACCAATCACACCCGTAACATTCTTGATGGTGTGTACTGCTTCACCCGTGAGGATTAACTCCACCATGATGTAGCCCGGGAAAAAATTTCGCTCTTTGAGCACCTTTTTGCCGTTGCGGATTTGGTACACCTTCTCGGTGGGAACCAAGATTTGTCCCATCAAGTCCGACAACCCAATACGAGTCATTTCGTTCTCAATGTAGGACTTGATCTTGTTCTCCTGGCCACTGATGGCCCGAACCACATACCATTTTTTACCCGACTCGCTCATTTCTTATAGGGGGACTTACGCAAACAGGGAATACAAGAAATCCAATGCACCTGCCAGCGACTTATCCATGGCAAATACGACCAAAGAAAAAACCACGGAGGCCACAATAACCAACACGGTACTCTTCTGTAGTTCCGCCATCGTCGGCCAAGTGGAGTTCTTGGCGAATTCTTCGTAGGACGACTGCAAGTAGGTTTTCAATTTTTCCATAACGATCGTTTTGCCTAGCACGGGTGGAGAGATTCGAACTCCCATCAAAGGTTTTGGAGACCTCTATTCTACCCTTGAACTACACCCGTAAGTGGGAAAAGGTGCTCCGAGTTTGACCCCGGAACACCTTGTCACCATTGATTCTGTGAATTACTCGATGATCTCCGTCACCTGACCGGCACCCACGGTGCGGCCACCTTCGCGGATAGCGAAGCGAAGACCTTTGCTGATCGCAACAGGAGCGATCAAGTTAACCTCGATGGACAAGTTGTCACCGGGCATAACCATCTCCACACCAGCAGGCAACATGATCTCACCGGTTACGTCTGTAGTACGCAAGTAGAACTGCGGACGGTACTTGTTGTGGAAAGGAGTGTGGCGACCGCCTTCTTCTTTCTTCAAGATGTACACCTCAGCCATGAACTTTTTGTGTGGCTTAACGGAACCTGGCTTGCAGATTACCATACCGCGACGGATCGCCGCCTTGTCCACACCGCGCAACAACAAACCTACGTTGTCACCAGCTTCGCCACGATCCAAGATCTTGCGGAACATTTCAACACCCGTGATGGTAGAAGACATTTTCTCGTCACCAAAACCGATGATGTCAACAGGATCCGCCGTGTTGGCAACACCTGTCTCGATACGACCGGTTGCAACCGTTCCACGACCGGTGATGGAGAACACGTCCTCAACAGGCATCAAGAAAGGCTTCTCGTTGTCGCGAATAGGCTCCTCAATCCAAGAGTCAACTGCGTCCATGAGCTCCATGATCTTGTCAACCCACTTGCCTTCGCCGTTCAAACCACCCAAAGCAGAACCTTGGATGACAGGCGTGTTGTCGCCGTCGAACTTGTAGAAGGACAACAAATCGCGGATTTCCATTTCCACCAACTCCAACAATTCGGCGTCGTCTACCATGTCCACTTTGTTCATGAAGACTACCAAGCGGGGTACACCAACCTGACGAGCCAACAAGATGTGCTCGCGCGTCTGGGGCATAGGACCATCGGTAGCAGCTACTACCAAGATCGCACCGTCCATCTGAGCAGCACCCGTTACCATGTTCTTCACATAGTCGGCGTGACCCGGGCAATCCACGTGTGCGTAGTGACGGTTGGCCGTCTCGTACTCCACGTGTGCCGTGTTGATGGTGATACCACGCTCCTTTTCTTCGGGAGCTGCGTCGATCGAATCGAACGAACGCTTTTGAGACAAGCCTTTGTCAGCCAACACAGTAGTGATAGCAGCTGTCAATGTCGTTTTGCCATGGTCAACGTGACCGATGGTGCCGACGTTCAAGTGCGGTTTGTTCCGCACGAAATTCTCTTTTGCCATGGTGTTTTAGTTAATTGAAATTGAACCGAGAGAATGAATTTTGAGCCAATGGCGGGAATTGAACCCGCGACCTTTTCCTTACCAAGGAAACGCTCTACCCCTGAGCTACATCGGCAGTGCGATCCTGGAGCGGAAGACGGGATTCGAACCCGCGGCCCTCAGCTTGGAAGGCTGATGCTCTACCAACTGAGCTACTTCCGCAATGAATCGACTGTGGGGAGAGCAGGATTCGAACCTACGTAGGCGTAGCCAACAGATTTACAGTCTGCCCCGTTTAACCGCTTCGGTATCTCCCCAATGATTGCAACCAAAAAGTCAAAAAGAAAATGCCTGGAGTAGAGCCAGCAGAGGGACTCGAACCCCCGACCTGCTGATTACAAATCAGCAGCTCTACCAACTGAGCTATGCTGGCAGTAAAAAAAGGAAAATTTCCTCCTTTGCAGATTCTTTTGAAGAACGTTCCGTCTCTCAAGCGTGGAGCGCTTTTTGAAACGGACTGCAAATGTAGGAAATTTTCCAATCCCCGCAAAGGGTCTCTAAAAATTAATGCGGTCGACGGCGGGATTTTGCTTTTTGAACCCATCGGGCCGCGGCACGGAAGGCTGCATGAACCGCTTGGTCAAAAGTACTGCCCTCTTTTTTCAACACCAACGAACCTCCCGGAAGCTGGATTTTAACTTCAACCACTTTTACGAGCTTTCCGTCTTTGTTTTCCTTGCGCAGGTAAACATCGCCCCGAACCGCATCGGCCGCTATTCGACCCAGCTTGTTCAACTTCTCCGCAATCATTCCCGACAGACGGTCGCTGTATTTGACGTCTACGGCATGGACAATAGCATGCATGTTTTTTGGGTTTTAAGAGCGCTGCCCTTCCCGGCCTCGAGGGTGCGCCCGCTGTACAACGGACTTCAATTGCTCAATGGACGCGTGGGTGTACACTTGGGTGGCCGAGAGATTCGCGTGCCCCAAAAGACTGCGAATCGACGCCAAGTCTGCTCCCATGTCCAGCAAATGCGTTGCGAAGGTGTGCCGCAACACGTGCGGACTGGCTTTTTCGACGCTACTTGCTCCTTGAAGGTACGAATGAACAACGGAATAAACACGTTTTGGGGACATTTTTTTTGCCGTCGATTCCCAAAAAAGTACCGAGTCTGTAGGCACTCCTGCCGTTTCGCATGCCCGTCGGTATTCCTCGAGTCCGTCGAGCCAAACGGGCAAGGCCGGTAGCAAGCGCTCTTTGTTTCCCTTTCCGAGAATTCGAACGGTCTGAGCGGATGCATCAATGTCTGACCAACGCAACTGGAGCAATTCTGCCCGACGGATGCCCAGTGCATAAAGCGTGAGTAATAGGAATCGATCGCGCGTTCCCAACCAACCTGTCTCAAAGCGGTTGGGATCCAAGAGCCGCTCGACTTCGTCGGACTTCAAAACCCGCACAATGCGCTTGGGAACTTTCAAGCCGCGCAGCAGGACCGCCGGCTGAGGCACCCCTTCCCAAAGCAATCTAGCAAATCCAAAGTAGGTGCGCAATGCGGACAAACGTCGATTCAACGTTCGCGAAGACAGGCCGGCCTCCGCACCCTCCGCCAGCCAGGAACGCACGTGGGCAACCTTAATTCCTTGGGGCGTGGACTCGTCGTAAACCGACTGAACATACTGCACAAAGAAAAAGAGATCGCTGCTGTAGGCGGCCACGGTTGCTGGCGACAGTCTTCGCTCCAAGAGCAGGTGGTCCGCAAAGGCGTCCAGTCCAAATGATTTCAAATCCGGCACGGTAGCGAAGGTACCAAATAAAGCGCCCTGCAAACCGGTGGTTTGCAGGGCGCATATGCTTGGTGCAGCACAAGGGATTATTCCATCTCCTCGCGTCGCAACGTCTGAACGTAAGCCGCTTTAATGACCTCCATACGTCGAGAAATCGACTTCTTTTGGAATGCTTGGCGGGAACGCAGCTGGCGCATAGTACCGGTTTTGTCGAACTTGCGTTTGTAACGCTTCAACGCGCGGTCAATGCCTTCGCCTTCTTTAACTTGAATTACCAACATGCTAAAACACCTCCTCTCATTAAGGGTGCAAAGATAGCGAATCTTTTTGATTCAAAACGAAGTAGCGCCTCAGTAGATGTGCGTCGACGTCGGTCCAACCCGGAACGGCCCGCAATTCAGCCCAAGAACGGACCGGACGAACCGATCTCCTGTACTTGCCCAGTGCCCGCGCACGCTCCCAACCCACCAAAGGATGGCCGGCCAACACGGATTCCGGCAGTCGATTCAATACCCGGCGCGGCGGTAGGGAATCCAGTTCCCATACCACCGGCCAGGTACGCGCGGAGGCAGGCAACTGATCTAATGCGGAAAATCCACACCATCGTTGTCGTTCTTTGAAAAAATGACGGAGTGCGCCGGGCGACACCCCCCAACGGGCCAATTCCAAACTGTCTACCGTGTTGATCCCTACCCTACTTTTTGGAAAACGCAGTTTTTGGCGCGGCACCCAAATTTGATTGGTATCCAATGTCCGACGCGGGCGATTGGCAAACTCTTTACGGTAGTACGGCGCGCGACGCTCAAACGGTTGCTCCCCCTTTTTCCTGTTCGGAACAGAAATTGGTTCGGGATACCAGAGGGGTGTTTCGTAGGCCGGACTTCCGCGCCAACAAATGCTTAGCCCAACGGCTCCATACGCCCCGATCAGAATCAATCCAATCCCCAAGCGTTGGAGCCGACCGGGCGCTTTCATGCGTCAATCGCGCTCGTCGTTTTCGTTGAAGGAGTCCGGCTCTGGCTTAGCAGGCGTGCGCAAGACCAGAACAAAAAAGTAAACCGTGAATACGGTGACTACCCCTTGGGCCAAGACCATGGTGGTCAATGCTGCATCGTTCATGATTAGCGGATTGTGGCCTTGCGGCGTTTTTGGTAAGCGAGGTATACGGCCCAGGCAATGCCCAAGTAAAGTGCTAAAAGAAGCAAGCGAGCACCTACCACGTACGGACTTGCGGGCAGGGTGAGCTTTTCGTAAATAGCGGGCAAGGATCCCAAGAAAACTCCCAAAAGGATTACGGGCGTGACGTATTTAATGATGAATCGATAGACCCGTGGAATGCGCAAATCTGCTCCGTGGTTGATTTCCGCCCAGCCTTTGTCCATGCCAAACACCCAGGCAAAGAGAATTACTTCGAGCAATGCAAAAACCACCAAACTGACGGTACCGGCCCAGTAGTCGTACTCGTCGAACACCCCCTCATTAAAATACAATACGGTTGGAGCTCCCAAGACGAGAATGACCGCACCGAAAGCCCAAGCCGCAGGGTTGCGCTTCCAGCCAAACTCGTCTTGGAGAAAGGCCATTACGGGGGTACCCATGGCCAACGAAGACGTTATCCCGGCAAAAAACAAAAGACCAAACCAAGCAATTCCAGCGAACATACCCATGGTGGGACCCCACTGGGTAAATAAATAAGGCAAGGTTTTGAATCCCAATCCAAGACCTCCCGATTGCGTTAATTCAACCACACGGTCAATGCCCAGGTATCCAATTGCAATGGGAATCAAAATCGACCCCCCAAGAACTACCTCAACGAATTCATTCATCCACCCGGCGCTCATGGCGTTCAACGCAATATCGTCGCGGCGTTTCACGTAGGAGGCATAGCACTGGATAGAGCCCATGCCAACACTGAGGGTAAAAAATATCTGTCCGGCAGCAGCCAACCAAACTTTCGGCGTCCAAATCGTTGAGTAATCCGGAGTCCACAGAAAATTCAAACCGACTGTTCCGTCAAACAAAGCACCGTTCTCACCTGCTTTCAAGGTAACGCCTTGGTAAGCCAAAAAGGCTCCAAACAAAATCAATAACGGCATGCCAATCTTAGCTACTTTTTCCACGCCGCCACTCAAGCCGCGGGAAAGAATCCAGGTATTCAACACCAAGCACAACAACCAAAACACCACCGGCTGGGTGGGGTCTGTCAATCCAACATAATCACCAAAAAAACCTGCCACTTCAGCGGCCGACTTGCCGACAAAAGTGCCTTGAATGGAGTGCCAAACATAGCTAAGGGTCCAGCTTTCCAAGTAGCAGTAATACGCCGCCACGGCAATATTGGTAAAAATACCGAAGACGCCAATGTACTTCCAAATGGCGCGCTTAGGATCCAATTCGTGCAGGATGAAGGGCGTACTGTGGTTGCCAAAGCGACCACCGAATCTGCCGGTGGCCCACTCAATCCATAGCAATGGAATCCCCATCAAGAGGAAACTGACCAAATAGGGGATCATGAACGCACCGCCGCCGTTCTGAACGGCCTGCACCGGGAAGCGCAAAAAATTCCCCAATCCCACGGCGTTGCCGGCCATGGCCAAAATTAATCCCACGCGGGAGCCCCACGATTCTGTTTTTGTTGACATAAAGCAATGGCAGTCGGGCCCAAATGAGCCGGTTCGTTTGCGAATATAAGGAATCGATTTGGGACAGACGTTTAAATCCGCAAAAGCCCCATTCGCTCAGCTTCCGCAGGCAGCAATCACCTCATCCAATGGGGTTGGTTCGTACGCCAAATCACGACGAGCTTTGTCCAATACAAAACCGGTTCTGGCGGGTCGTTGGGCCGGCTGGGCCAGGGATTTGGTAGAAACAGGTTGGATCAGGGTGGCGTCGAGCTGAAACACTTGTGCTATGCGCACCACAAAATCAAAGACAGAAAGCGTTTCGCCCCCGCTGATGTGGTAAATCCCTTGAGCACGGCGTTGTGCCACGGCCAAGCAACCGCGGGCCAGGTCCTCCGCAAAGGTGGGACTGCGCCATTGGTCCACCACCACCGGTAACGATTTGCCTGCGCGCAGCGAATTTGAGGCCCACAAAACGATGTTGCTTCTGCTGAGTCCTTCTACCTGCCCCACCACCAGCACCGTGCGCACAATGGACCAGGGGGTTGGTAAGCTTTGAACGATTTGTTCCGCATCGTACTTGGAACGTCCGTACACACTCAAAGGGTTGGGCATTGCGGTTTCGTCGTAAGGGCCGTGTGCCCCATCAAACACAAAGTCGGTGCTGAGCAATACAAAATGAGCCCCATGACGACTGCTGCATTCCGCGCCCAACCGAACGGCGTCCACGTTCAAACGCTGGCACACTACCGACTCTTTTTCGCAATCATCCACCTGCGTCATGGCCGCCGCATGGAGCACCACATCCGGACGAAAATCATGCAGGGCGCCCTCCCAATCTGCGGGAGTCTCGATGTCCAAGGATCGATAATCAACGTTGGAGGCGTTCAATGCAGCACCAATGCGTTCCGGACCTCGTGCCGTTGCCAGCAACTCCACACCGGGCTGATCCGCGCACAGACGCACGAATTTTTGCCCCAGGAGGCCGTTGGCACCGGTCAACAGGATGCGGGTAGCGGGTGCAACCGGCAGTTCCACGCTATTCTCGATCTAAAGGAGCGGCATCTGCGGACGCCTCAGCGTCCGTCCAAGCGCGTTCGGTCTGCATCCAATGAGCCATTTGCGTTTGCAGGGCAGCAGCTTCTAGCCCTGCAGCTGCGGCGAAGTCCGAACCGCTGGAAGCGTACTGAATGGAACGCGAGGCGTTGATCAACACCCCAACGCCCGGGCGGTTTTTCCAACCTGCCGCACCCAGCACTTCCGTCACGCTTCCGCCTTGGGCGCCAACGCCCGGAACCAAGAAGTAGCTATCCTCCGCCAGCGTACGTACGTGCGCCAATCCCTCCGGACGTGTCGCGCCCACCACAACATCCGCTGTTCGGTGGGAATCCATTGGGATACGCGCTCCAACACATGGGCATACAAAGGACGGCCGTCGGCCATGCGTTGCTGTTGAAAATCATCTGCGCCTCCGTTGCTGGTCAGCGCCAAAACCACGGCCCACTTGTCCGGCAACAAAAAGGGTTCTACACTGTCCCGCCCCATGTAGGGCGCTACCGTGATGGCATCAAAGCCCAACTCCTGCAACAGTCCTTTTGCGTACTGTGAGGCCGTGTTGCCGATGTCACCACGTTTGGCGTCTGCGATGGTCAAATGACCGGGGTATTGGCTGCGCAAATAGCCAATGGTCTCCTCCAAGGCTTTCCATCCTTCCAAACCGTAAGCCTCGTAAAACGCCAAGTTTGGCTTGTAGGCTACAGCGCACTCAGCCGTTGCGTCGATGATGGCTTTGTTGAAGTCCGCCAGCGATGACGGCTTTGCAGCAAAACCGCTCGGAAGCTTGGAAACGTCGGAATCCAGGCCCACGCACAAAACGGATTGGCGGGACTCAACAGCATAGACTAAATCGTGGTAATTCATGGGCTCTTTATTCGGTTCCTTCTTTCAAGCGTTCCGCATTTTCAGCCACCTGAAGTTCTTCAATAAATTTATGAATTTGACCGTTCATGACCTCCGGTAAGTTGTATACCGTGAAGCCAATTCGGTGGTCCGTAACCCGCCCCTGGGGATAATTGTAGGTCCGGATTTTGGCACTTCGATCGCCCGTGCTCACCAACGATTTTCGGTGTTCGGAAATGGCCTTGTCGCGTTCTGCGCGAGCTGCATCCCATATTCGGGCACGCAAGACCTTCAACGCTTGATCGTAGTTCTGGTGCTGGGAGCGACCGTCTTGGCACTCTACCACCGTGTTGGTGGGCAAGTGGGTCAACCGAACACCCGATTCCGTTTTGTTCACGTGCTGACCGCCGGCACCGCTGGAACGAAAGGTGTCTTTGCGGATGTCCGTATCGTTGATCTGCACGTCCAGTTCGTCTGCCTCCGGCAATACGGCAACCGTTGCGGCCGAGGTGTGAACGCGGCCTTGGCTTTCCGTGGCCGGCACGCGCTGAACGCGGTGCACTCCAGATTCGTACTTCAAGGTACCGTAGACCTCTTCGCCAGAGACCTCAACGCTGACTTCTTTGTACCCGCCGAGCGTGCCTTCGGTTGCGGACAAAACCGTGTACTTCCAGCCTTTCTCATCCAAGTACCGGGCGTACATCCGGAAGAGGTCCGCTGCGAACAATCCAGCTTCATCTCCTCCGGTACCCGCACGAATTTCCAAAACTGCATTCTTTGCGTCTTCGGGATCCTTGGGAACCAGCAACTGTTTGATTTCCGCTTCCAAAACTTCCAATTCCGGCAGCAAACGGTCCAATTCTTCCTTGGCCATCGAACGCAGTTCCGAATCTTTCTCGTGCTGCAGCAAATCCCGCGCCTCCGTTTCGTTCTCCAGCAAACGCAAATACTTGGCACGCGCCTCCACCACAGGCAACAAGGTTTTGTATTCCCGGTTGAGGCGAATGGCGCGCGGCGGATCCGCAGAAACCTCCGGCTGAATCAACAAATCGTTGACCTCGTCGAACCGCTGGGCCAACGCGTTTAATTTGTCTACAAAACTCATCCGCCGTAGCTAAAATTCCCGTGCGGGGTGCGCAGCTCCAGCGATGCCTTAGCGCCCGCTGGGGCCTCCTCTACCCGACCTACAATCTGCGCCGCAATTCCAAATTTATGCGCTGCTGCTAGGGCCGCGGGTGCGTCCTCAGGAGAAAGGTAAATTTCCATGCGGTGGCCCATGTTGAACACCTGGTACATTTCGTTCCACGGAGTACCCGACTCTTTTTGAATGGTTTCAAACAAAACCGGCACGGGAAACAATTGATCCTTCACCACATGCACACCTTCTACAAAATGCAAAACTTTCGTCTGACCGCCACCGGAACAGTGCACCATGCCGTGCACCGCGGAGCGGTGGGTGGACAGTAATTCTTTTACAACAGGGGCGTACGTACGCGTAGGGCTCAAAACCAAACGACCCGCGTCCAGTGGGGACCCAGCAACAGAATCGGTCAATCCGTACGAGCCGGTGTATACCAGCGACGAATCCACTTCGGGGGCAAAACTCTCCGGATACCGCGCGGCCAATTCCTTTTTGAAAACGTCGTGCCGGGCAGAAGTCAAGCCGTTGGAGCCCATGCCGCCGTTGTACGAATCCTCGTAGGACGCTTGGCCGTCTGAGGCCCACCCCACAATGACGTCCCCGGGACGAATTCTGGAGTTGTCGATGACCTCGTCCCGACGCATGCGTGCCACCACCGTGGAATCCACCACAACGGTCCGAACCAAGTCACCCAAATCCGCGGTTTCTCCGCCCGTCGAGCGGATGTCGATTCCCAACCCGCGCAATTCTTCCAACAACGTTTCGGTACCACCAATCAAGGCAGAAATAACTTCTCCGGGGATGCGCGCCTTGTTGCGACCGATGGTGCTGCTGACCAAAATGGGACCCAAAGCGCCTACGCACAACAAGTCGTCCAGATTCATGACCAGGGCATCTTGCGCAATGCCCTTCCAAACCGACAAATCGCCGGTTTCTTTCCATACAAGATAAGCCAAGGAACTCTTGGTTCCGGCGCCGTCGGCATGCATCACCAAACAGTGCTCTTCCGACCCCGTTAAATCATCCGGGACGATTTTACAGAAGGCTTTGGGAAACAATCCTTTATCCAAATGCGCAATGGCGCGATGGACTTCTTCTTTGCCGGAAGACACTCCCCGGCCGGCATAACGCGCACTTTGCTCCATGGGCGCAAAGGTACGGCTTGTCCCTTACTTCACGCGGATGTACATGCCGGGCAACAAGTCGTCGTCGATGTCTGGATTCAGGGCCTTCAGCTCCTTCTCCTTCAACTCCAACGCCTTGGCAATGGACCCCCAAGTTTCCTCGTACTGAACCAAACGATTGGACGCATCAAACTCCGCGTAATCGCCGCCCAAAGTCACCTTCAACTTCATGCCTGGGAAAACGCGAACACCGCGCAAGCCTCCGTTCAGCTTCTTCAAATCGGTGATGGTCAAGGAGGTATTGCGGCAGATGGTGGTGAAGTTGTCTTTGTCGCCAACCGTGTAGAATTCTCCTTTCGGTGCGACTTTAACTTTTTTGGCTTCCTCAGCAGCCAAAGAAGCCACATCCATTTCCTGCGCAGGATCGTACGGCGGGGCGTAGTCGTCACGCACCACTTTAAAGTCCGTCCGACGGTTGATCTGATGGGCTACCTCTTGCTTGGGCGCAGGCAACGTCTTGATGAACCGTTCGCTCAGGGCCGTGCCGGCGAGAAAATCAGCTGCACCGTACCCTTTGTACCCCTCCGGGATGGAGAAGGGTTCTTTCTCGCCCATACCTACGGCACCCAAACGGTCTGCCTTAATGCCTTTTGAAATCAAGTAGTCCACACAAGATTGTGCTCGATTTTGCGACAACACTTGGTTCTTCTCGTCGGTATCGCGGAAGTCCGTGTGCGAACGCAGTTCAATAGCAATATTGGGGTTGGTCAACAAAATCTTGTATACCGAATCCAGTGCAGCTTTGGATTCCGGACGCAACTCCCACTTCGCCAAATCAAAGAACACGTTGGGCAACACAATTGGAACCTCAATGGGGTCCATCTTGCCCACAAAACTCATGGTGTGCAGGTAGGTATTTTTGTCGTCCTGATACGCGTACTTGTCCAAAGCAAGAGCTACCGTGTTGGTGGTGCCGCTTGCATTCAAAAATTTCTTTTTCTCCAAAGAAAAAGTATACGTCACATCACCACTAAGTTTATCGGATTCGTATTCAAACGTCCCTTCCTTGCTCGTGATCAACGAGTGCGTAAAGCCGTCGGATCCGGTAATTTTCACGTTGGCCGCAGCAATCGGACGACCCGTTTTTGCGGACACCACACTGCCCTGAATTTTGTAAGTCAGCGGTACTTCGTAAAAAGTCCAAACGTCGTATCCGCCCTTACCTCCGTCGCGGTTGGAGATGAAGTACCCGTCTTGCAGGCCGCCCGGGCGAAGCACGAAGTTGATGTCATCGTTCTTGGAATTGATGGGGAAACGCAGGTTTTCGGGTTCGCCATTGGGCAAACCGTCGGCGCCTAATTCAACGCGGAACAGGTCCATTCCGCCCATACCTGGCAAACCGTCGGAGGAAAAATACAGGAATCCATCGTCGTGAACGAAGGGGAACAGTTCGTCACCGGAGGTGTTGACCGCGTCGCCCAAGTTGACGGGCGTGCCCCATTTCTTTTTGCGCTTGTCGTATTTGGCTACCCACAAGTCTTTACCTCCCTTATTTCCGTCCAAATCACCTGCGAAATAGAGCATTTGATCGTCCGAAGAAATACTTGGGTGGCCTACACTTTTGGAAGAATCGGAGGTAAAAACAATCGGCTCTGGAGCGCTCCACGCCACCCCCATTCGCTTGGTTTCGTAGATGGCGCAACCCAACTGGGCGCGCTTAACGTCCATGCATCGGGTAAAGTACAAGGTGCGGCGGCGGCTGTCGTAGGCGGCGGCACCTTCGTGGTCCGCAGAATTAAGCGGTTCTGGCATCAGAACAGGCGCGCTGAACACTTGGTCCTTGGCGGCTTTTGGATTTGGTTTGGTTTTCGCTCCGCGCTTAGCTTTGGGCGCGCCGGCGGGCGCTTGACGTTGGGCGGTGTAGAGGTCTGCAAAAAATTCACCCGTCCATCCGTCTTGGCGTTTGGTCAATCCACCTTCGCGGAAGGAAGTAAAGAGCAACTCCTCGTAGGTGTCTGGTTTACCCGAAAAGGACAACCCTACCTCGTGGAAACGGGAGTTGACCGAACCTAAGTTTCCAACTTGGTACCGCGTCAAAGCTTTTTTCCAATCCATGGCATCCTTACACGATTGAACCCCGCGTGGCCCTCTTGGGTCTCCCGGTACTTGCTTGGTGTAGTCTTGATAGGCTACCAAAGCTTCTTCGTACTCATCCAAGGCTTTGTGCATGTCGGCCATCACCAACAGGACACTTAAATCCTTATAACCCAACTTGATTGCTCGAACGTACTGGGCATTGGCTTCCTTGTACCGACGAGTCCATCGGTAGCTTTCGCCCAAACGAAAGGCAACATCGGCCTTGTCCAAACGAGACTTTACTTTGGAAAATCCTTTCTTGTAAAGTGGAATGGCCTTAAAATATTCTTTAGCTGCATAGTAATCGTCTGCGTCGCGCAAAATCCTGGGACGCTTCACCTTCTCAGCTTTCGCAGCTTTCTGAGCTTGAGCTCGTTGTGCGGGGGTCAGTTCCTTTTCCTTGGGCTCCGCGGCTTCTTTAACCGACTGAACAGCATTTGCCTTGCCGGAATCCTTACCCTTGGCTGCAGGGGCCATTACGGGTTTTTTGGGGTCGGTTTTGGTGCCCGACGACTTAGTTGTAGCGGGCGTAACCGTTGTTTTGGCAGCAGTTTTAGCCGCAGGCTTAGAAACGGTTTGGCCCCAGGCCACAACCGGTAAAATTGCCAAAAACAAGATAAAGGAAGACAGACGGGACGTCGGAATCATAGCGTTGACCAATGGGTATACAAAAGGCTAAAATAGCAAATAAAAATCCCCCAAGCCATAACGACTGGGGGATTTCTTTTCTGCAACGGCTTTAACTCAACGCGCGTAAAGCATTTCGCGGTACTTGGGAAGCGGCCAAAGAGCATTATCTACGGACAATTCCAATTTATCCACGTGGTAACGGATGGTTTCAAAATGAGGTTTTACCGTATCGCAATAAGCTACTGCACGCGCTTCTGGATCCTCAATTTTGTTTGCTACTTTCCGCGCTTCCGTCATGGCGTCAACCTCGGTAGTCAAAATATGGATTCGGTTGCTCAGCTCGGTCACCAAGTCCATTTGTGGCTTAGCCAACTGCGCAAACGTCTTTTCGTCGTAGAGGGATTTGAGCTTTAACGCGCCTTCCGCTACCTGCGCTTGGTAGGCCATGGCCGTGGGAAGGATGTGGTTGGTCACCAAATCACCCAACGTACGGCTCTCGATTTGAATTTTCTTGAAGTAATCCTCCAGTAAAATGTCGTAGCGAGCTTCCAACTCAACGTGGTTCAAGATATTCAACTTCTCAAACAATGCTTTTGACGATTCGGAAACATAGGCCTTCAATGCACGGGGGGTATCCGGCAAATTGCTCAATCCACGCTTGGCCGCTTCGTTCTTCCAATCGTCGGAGTAACCATCTCCTTCAAAACGAACCTTGTGGGACGTGGAGATGAGGTCGCGGAGTACGTTGAAAAGGGCATCGTCCTTTTTCAAGCCCTGCTCAATCAAGGAATCCACAGACTTCTTGAACTCAAAAAGCTGATTGGCAACAATGGTATTCAACACCGTCATGGACTGGGCGCAATTCGCCGAAGACCCTACCGCGCGGAACTCAAATTTATTGCCCGTAAACGCGAAGGGAGAGGTTCGGTTGCGGTCCGTGTTGTCCAGCAAGATCTCGGGGATCTTGCCCACTACGTTTAGTTTTAGCTCTGTTTTTTGTTCCGGACTCAACTTTCCATTCTCTACTTTCTCCAATTCGTCCAGGACGGCACTCAGCTGCTGCCCCAAGAATACGGAAATAATGGCCGGAGGTGCTTCGTTGGCCCCCAAGCGGTGATCATTGCTGGCAGACGCGATTGAAGCGCGCAGAAGGTCTGCATGACGATCTACGGCCACGATAGCGTTCACGAAAAACGTTAAGAACTGCAAGTTGCGCTTGGGCGTCTTGCCGGGCGAAAGCAAGTTCGTTCCGGTGTTGGTAGCCAATGACCAGTTGTTGTGCTTGCCTGAACCGTTGATTCCTGCAAACGGCTTCTCGTGCATCAACACGCGGAAATTGTGGCGGCGCGCCACTTTTTCCAACAAATCCATAAACAACGAATTGTGGTCTACCGCAACGTTGGCTTCCTCAAAAATGGGTGCAAACTCAAACTGTGCGGGAGCCACCTCGTTGTGTCGGGTTTTGACCGGTATGCCCAACAGGTGCGATTCGTACTCAACCTCGCGCATGAATTGCATAACCCGCTCCGGAATGGAGCCAAAGTAGTGGTCCTCCAATTGTTGACCCTTGGCCGGGCTGTGGCCTACCAAGGTTCTGCCGGTCATCACCAAATCCGGACGAGCAACGAAATAGGCCGAATCTACCAAGAAATACTCCTGCTCCCAACCTAGGGTGGCGTGAACCTTGGTCACGTTGCGGTCGAAGTACTGACAAACCTGCGTTGCTGCCTGGTCTACAACTTGCAGGGCGCGCAACAAAGGCGTTTTGTAGTCCAGTGCCTCACCGGTATAGGAAACGAATACGGTTGGAATGCACAGCGTGTCGTTCATAATGAACGCCGGAGAACTGGGATCCCAGGCCGTGTAGCCGCGCGCTTCAAAGGTGTTGCGAATGCCGCCGTTTGGGAAGGAAGATGCGTCCGGCTCTTGCTGAACGAGCATGGCGCCGTTGAATTTCTCAATGGCCCGACCGTCTTCGGTGGGCTCAAAAAATGCGTCGTGCTTTTCAGCGGTAGCGCCTGTCAACGGTTGAAACCAGTGCGTGTAGTGCATGGCGTCCTTGCTCATGGCCCAGGCCTTCATGGCCGAAGCAATTTGATCCGCCATGGAACGATCAATTTTGGATCCGTGCTCCATCGCACCGCGCACGGCAACATACGCTTCCTTGGTCAGGAACTCGCGCATGGCTTTGTCGTTGAACACGTTGGATCCGTAGTACTCAGACGATTTCTTGAACGGTGCTTTGAATTCGACCGGCTTGCGGTTGAGGGTTTCAGCCAAACCCATGAAACGAACGGTTGCCATACTTGATTTATTTTCTGCAAAATTAGCAGAAAGGGATCTTGCTGGCGAAGATGAATGATCTTTTTTTATCAACACCCCCTATTTTTTAGGGGGCTACGGGCAGATTATTCTCTTTTTACCGCATCAACTACCTCATTGAGGGTGGTCTTCGCATCCTGAACGGTGGTTTTTAATTCGGAAATTGCCGAATCCTTCTCTGCCGCATCCGCAATTTCGCGTTTGATTTCGTTCGACGCGTTGCGCACCGTCTTTATTGCCTTGGCCAAGCCACGTGCCACTTCCGGAATGCGCTTGGGCCCCAAAACAAACAAGGCCACCAGGAGCACCACCGTCAATTCGCCTCCGCTGATGAATAAGAATTGCATAGGACAAAAATACAACAGGGCCGCCCGATGGGCGGCCCTGTTCAAAATAAACCTTTAAAATCAATTAAGCCTCCTCAATCTCATCACCCAACTTCTTGGCTGTATCAGCCAAAATTGGTGTGGCAATGAACAACGAAGAATAGGTACCCACAACAATACCCACCAAAATTGCGAAAACGAAGCCACGAATAACGTCGCCACCAAACAGGAAGATTACAATCAAAACCACCAAAGTTGTCATGGACGTATTGAACGTACGGCCCAAGGTTTGGTTCAAGGCGTTGTTCAACAACTCAAACTTGGTCAACTTGGCGTGGTTCTTCATGCTGAAGAACTCACGAATGCGGTCGTATACCACAACGGTGTCGTTGATGGAGTAACCGATAACCGTAAGAATTGCAGCAATGAACGCTTGATCTACTTCCAGTGAGAAAGGAAGAATTCCATTGAAAACAGAAAACACCCCCATAACGATAATGGCGTCGTGTGCCAAGGCCACAACCGCACCAAAGGAATACTGCCATTTGTTGAAGCGCACCAACAAGTAGATGAATATTCCCAGAAGGGAGAACAGTACTGCCCAAACGGCCGTCTTCTGAATGTCGTCTGCTACGGTTGGCCCCACTTGACGAGAAGCAACAAGGCCCAATGGATTTTCTTCAATGGACAAGAACTCGGACTCGGTCAACGACTTCGCATAAAAACCTTTGACCCCTGCGTACAGTGACTTGCGCAAGGCATCTTCTACATCGGCACCCGATTCGTCAATACGGAAATTGGTCGTAACCACCACCTGTTCCGGTGTACCTAAGGTCTTAACAACTGGAGCCGTAGCATTGGGATCTACCTTGCGGAACTCCGCCATCAACGAAGCTCCCAATTCTTCCACCTGAACCGGCTGATCAAAGCGAACTTGGTAGGTACGGCCTCCCGAGAAATCAACACCCAATTGCATGCCGCGAGTGGCGAGCGAAACCAAACTTCCAACGACCATTACCAAAGAAACTGCGTACGCAATCTTGCGATTTTGCATGAATCCAAACTTCGTGTTGGCAAAAAACTCTTTGGAGAAGCTGTTCGAAAAAGTCACTTCGGACTTTTTGCTTAAGCGCCACTCCAAATACAGACGCGAGATGAAAATAGCGGTAAACAAGGAAGAAAGAATACCAATGATCAACGTAGTCGCAAAACCACGGATGGGACCCGTTCCGAACAAATACAAAATAATCGCGGTCAATAGCGTGGTCAAGTTGGAGTCCAAGATGGCGCCGTAGGAATGCTTGTAGCCATCCTTTACCGCGGTATCTACAGATTTTCCTCCTGCCAACTCTTCACGAACGCGTTCGTAAATCAATACGTTAGCGTCTACGGCCATACCGATGGTCAAAACGATACCGGCCATACCGGGCAACGTCAAGACGGCACCAATGGCATCCAAGATGCCGAAAATGAAGAACATGTTGGCCACCAAAGAAAGGTTAGCAGCCCATCCTGCTCCAGCGTAGTAAAACACCATGTACAAGAAAACAACACCCATGGCGTAAACGAACGACCATAGGCTGGCCGAAATCGCTTCCTTACCCAGGCTCGGTCCAACTACGTCGGATTGAATGATGCGTGCTGGAACCGGCAATTTACCGGCACGTAATACGTTTGCAAGGTCCGTTGCTTCCTCCAAAGAAAAACCACCTTCAATTTGCGTGCGTCCTCCGGCAATCTCACCGTTTACACGGGGGTAGCTGTAAATTAAACCGTCAAGCACTACCGCAACATGGCCTTTGGGGTTTTTAGCGCCCTCTTCACCCGTCAAACGCTTCCAAATTTGAGCGCCTTGGCCGTTCATAGACATACTGACCACCGGATTGTTTCCGTTGTCGAATTCCTGACGAGCGTCTACAATGACGTCACCGTCCAATTCAGGCTGCATGTCCCGAGTACCGCGGAGGGCAATCAACATGGTAACGTCGGCTTCCTTCTCCGGACGTGTCCAGGCAAAACGAACGTTGCGCTTGTCGCCAGGAATCATCGAACGAACGGCGTCGTTACGCAAATAAGCGTTGATTTTAGAGGTGTCCTTAGTGGCCGCGTAGCCAATGACCGGACCTTCTCCAATGGCACCAGTTTGCGGATTTACGTTCAAGGCCATCACCTTCAACAAGGGACCGAAATCTTTGTTGGCGGTATCGCTAGCAGAAGCCTTAGCCTTAGCAGCCGTATCCGCCGCAGGTGCATCGGTAGTCTTGCCTTCTGCATCCGGAATAGAAGCAACGTCCAATGCACTTGGCTCTGCTGCTTTCTCTTCGGCAGGAGCGGATTCTTTCACGGTTGCCTTGAGCTTGTCGTTGGCGTCCACCATGAACTGCATCCATTCTCCGCCTTGGTACGTGCGCCAAAACTCCAAACGCGCAGTTCCTTGCAGGAGGCGCTGAACACGAGCAGGTTCTTTAACACCGGGCAGTTCCACCAAAATCCGACCGGAATTTTCCAACTTCTGGATGTTCGGTTGCACCACCCCAAACTGGTCAATACGAGCCTTTAATACGGTGTAAACGTTTTCAATCGAGGCATTTACGTCGCCACGAACCGTATTCTTGACGTCGTCATCGGAGGCATCCACCCCCACGCGATCGGCCATGTCTTTCGTGCCGAATAAGCCGACGTCGCTCAGTTTTCGATCGCCACGCACGGCGTCGATTTCTTGAAAAAATACATCCAAGTAAGCGCCTTGGCTGCTGGCCATGCGGGCATCGGTTTTGCTCAACGCATCCAAGAACATGGGATCCTTGGAGTTGCCGGTCAGCCCCACCAAAACGTCGCGTACGGACACTTCCAAAATGACGTTCATGCCGCCGCGGAGGTCCAGTCCAAGGTTCATCTCACGTCCTTTGACCTCTTTATACGTGTATTCGGCAATCCCCAAATTGTACACCGGGAACGAAGCAATGGAATCCAAGTATGACTTTTCCTTCAAGGGGTCTCCTTGGGCGTATTCTTTGGCCTGGCTTTCAACGCGCTGCGCCACAAACGTGAAAGAGAGTTCGTACAAACAAGCCGCTGCGAAGGCAATGGCAAATAGGCGAATAACCGCTTTGTTCTGCATGGTATGCACTTTTGGGAATAAGGTGGCAAATATAGTTTATTGTATCTTTATACGGATGCTGTATTCGGTTCGATTTTCCCTTCTTGTTGGTCTTTTTTTAACAACCGCAACCGTTGTTGCCCAACCCATTGCCTCATTTTCCCCTTGGCGTTCGGCCAAAGTGGGGACGGCCTCGCAAGACTCACTCCCCTTGGGATTTGCCGGAGGCTGGAATTCTATTCAATTCGGACGGCTGGATTTTGACGACGACGGCCAACAGGATCTCATTGGATTTGACCGCGACGGCTACCGCTGGATTCCCTTGCAGCGTCGGGCCAACCACTACACCTACCGCGGGGACTGGGTAACCTTTTTTCCAAAAATTCGGGAATGGATGGTTTTGGCGGACTACAACTGCGACGGACTTCCTGATTTGTTTTGCGGCGCCAACCCGGGAATTGGCGTATACCAGGCCATGCGAGACAGCAATACCGTGCGCTTTCAGTGGGCCCTAAACGGCCCGTTTGTTTTAACAGACAACGGAACGGGCACCTTATCCAATTTATACGTTTCCATCGCAGACCGCCCCGTTGTGGACGACATCGACAACGACGGAGATTTGGACATCCTCACTTTTGGCCTGGCTGGTTTCGGCATTGAGTGGCACAAAAACACTCAGGCGTGTGGCCTTCAGTTTGCGCTGGAAACCGACTGTTGGGGCGATGCTCTGGAGTCCAAGCCCCTGAGCAATGCATTGGTCATAGACGCGTGCACCGGTAGCTGGGCCGCTCCGGAACAAGCCCTCCATTCCGGCAGTGCACTGGCCGTACTGGATTTGGACGGCAACGGTAAAAAAGATGCCCTTCTGGGGGACATGAGCTACCCTACTGCCGTGGCCGGCTACAACGTTGGCACTTCCCTTCTGGCCAATATTGAATCCCAAGACACGGCCTGGCCATCCAACCACACCCGCATCAACATCCCATTCCCCTGCCCGTCCACGGTAGATGCCAACAACGACGGCCGGACCGACGTTGTGGTTGGAACCAACCTGATTTCAGGACCGTACACCAAGAACACCTGGTTGTACAGCAATACCGGCACACCGCAAAGTCCCGTTTGGACCCTTCAAGACTCTTCTTTTTTGCAGCGGGATCAACTGGATTTTGGAAAGCATGCCGTACCGTCGTTCGCGGATTGGAACACGGATGGACAACCTGATTTACTGGTTGGGACGGAAGGAAAACTGAGATTTTTTCGCAATGCGGGAACGGTGGCGCAGCCTTGGTGGAAGACGGACCTCCCCATTACTTTGGCACCAGCGGTACAAACTGCATTTGGAACGGGAGACTTGGCGCCTACAGGCGGGGACTTGGACGGGGATGGAGATTTGGACCTGGTGGTGGGCCGATGGGATGGGACGTTGGTTTTTTGCACCAACACCGGCGGTTTTTTTGCGCCCAATTTTCAAACCGCCGTATCCAACTGGCTGAACGTGGATGTAGGTCAAGACGCCACCCCCGAACTGTTCGACGTCGATCAAGATGGGGACCTGGACCTTTTGGTGGGCAATTTTGAAGGAAACCTAACCTTCATCCAAAATACAGGATCCCTTCAATCGCCCGCATGGGATGTGCCCGTGCTGCGGTGGGGAGGGATCAGTGCCGATTTGTCCGGAACCTTCGCCGGAAAGGCCGTGCCACGTGGATTTGTGGATGCCCAAGGCGCTGTTCGCCTGGTGGTTGGAACTGCGGATTCGGGTGTGGTTGAATTCAGCGGATTGCCCCACGTGTTGGGCCAACCTACGAATGTTTCCCTTCAAGCGGGAACCGGAACCTTGTCCGGAAGTGGTTATTTGCAGACGCCTTTTGGCGGAACCCGTCGGGCCGGCCGCCACCAGTACCTCATCAAGAAAAGCGAATTGGCAACCGGTCGATACCGGTTTACGCATTTGGGTTTTGAAATCTTGCCCGGCACCATGCAGTACTTGAGCCAAGGCTTCAGCGTGCGCATGGGGTCCACGCAGATGGACAGTTTGACCGGATTTGTGAGCAACTTAAAGGAAGTGTTTGACTACCTGCACGTTCCCTCTGTTGGGCCCAACACCATCGCCTTGCAAACCCCATATGATTGGGACGGCGTCAGCAACTTGGTGGTGGAAATTTGCTTCAGCAAGAACTTACCTTTTGTAGACTTGCAATTGGCCAGCAGCTCCACCCCCTTCCGCTCACACGCCTACGGGGATGCGGTTACCTTCAATTCCCTGACCACACAAGGATGCACACTCCCCCTTCTGGGCCGTGATTTCCTCCGGCCAAACTTTAAATTCACCGGATCACCTGCATTGGAACGAACCGGCATTTGGATTCAATCCGGCCGAAATAACGCACCGGCGGTACGTGATTTTAATGGCGACGGATACCCGGAGTTGGCGCTGGGAAACCGCAGCGGTGGCCTACTCCTGTTCCGCGGAGAAGCGTTCCGCATTGGACTGTCGGAAGAAACCCCGTCAACGGCATTGGAACTCAGAATTTGGCCCAACCCGGCACAAGCAGAGTTTTGGTTCTCCGGCACTCCCGGCCACTTTCAAGTGGTAACGCTTACGGGCCAAGTTATGGCTTCTGGCGAGACCGACGGTTCTCCTCAAGCGGTACAGACTTCAAATTGGCCTGCCGGCATGTATGTACTGCGTTCCGGGCAGAAGGCGGCTCGCTTGATGGTGGTGCCGTGACCAACAACGCAAACACGATAGCAACCAACCCCACGGACGCATCTGGGATCCCTTGCCCGGAGGCCCTACCCGCATTCGGCCCATACGAAAAGTGGGTGCTGTACGACGGCCCTTGCGTTCTGTGCAACGCAACCGTCTCGTGGCTTCAACGCCGCAATCGCCGCGCCGTCCTCAACTTTGCCCCGCACCCCAACCCGGACGCAGACGGTGTTGCGTTTTGGGACGGAAACCGCTGGCACCACGCCCACCAAGCCCTTTCCCCCATCCTCAAGGAACTCCCTACCCCCTACCCGTTCCTGGGCAGCATCCTGGCCCGGGTGCCGGAGTGGGGTACAAAAAAAATGTACCGATGGATTGCCGGCCACCGGTACACTTGGTTTGGTAAAAACGAAACGCTTACAGCGTGTCCAGTACCGCATTCATCGACCGAACCGCCGCAGCGCTCTTGTTGAACTCCGCTTGCTCGGCCTCGTTCAAATCCAAGGTTACAATCTTCTCCCAGCCGTTCTTGCCTACGACCACAGGCACGCCCAAACAGATGTCCGACTGACCGTATTCGCCGTTTAAAGCCACGCAGCAAGGGAAGACCCGCTTTTCGTCGCGCACAATGCTGGCCACCAAGGCCGCTCCGGCCGCGCCGGGGGCGTACCACGCCGACGTACCCAACAATCCGGTCAACGTTGCGCCGCCCACCATCGTGTCGGCCTTTACCTTCATCAATTGCTCCTCGGAAAGATGTGCAGAAACGGGGCTGCTTTGGTAAGAAGCCAAACGTGTCAACGGAATCATGGTGGTGTCTCCGTGGCCGCCAATAACCGTTCCTTGCAAATCGTTGGACGGAACGCCCATGGCTTGGCTCAAGTAGTACTTAAACCGACTGGAATCCAAAATACCGCCCATGCCAATAACTTTGTTTTTGGGCAATCCGCTGGTGCGGGCCGCCAAGAAGGTCATGGTATCCATGGGGTTGGAAATCACTACAATCGTAGCGTTCGGTGAGTACTTCAATGCATTTTCCACCACCGATTTCACAATACCGGCGTTGGTTCCGATCAACTCCTCGCGGGTCATGCCCGGCTTGCGGGGTATTCCGGAGGTAATGACCACCACTTCCGAATCGGCCGTTTTGCTGTAGTCGCCGGTGGTACCCGTGATGCGCGTGCTCCAGCCTTGGATGGCGGCGGTTTGCATCATGTCCATGGCCTTGCCCTCGGCAAAGCCCTCTTTGATGTCCAACAATACAACTTCAGGAGCGAGCTCAAGGCGAGCGATGTTCTCTGCGCAAGTGGCACCAACGTTGCCGGCACCGACGACCGTAATTTTCATGACAAGGGTTTTTATGCGGAATTGCGGTGCAAAATTACACTCGAAAGCGGCGCTTTACGCGTCGATCCGGGCATATTTTGCATTGGCTTCAATGAATTCACGACGAGGCGGAACATCATCCCCCATGAGCATGGAGAAGATTCGATCTGCTTCCGTGGCGTTGTCAATGGTCACTTGCTTTAAGGTGCGGAATTCGGGATTCATGGTGGTGTCCCACAACTGCTCCGCGTTCATCTCTCCCAAACCCTTGTATCGCTGCACATTAACTCCAGACTCGCTCTCGCCGCCCAACTCGCGGGACCATTGATCGCGCTGTTGCTCGTTCCAGGCATACTGCTGCTTGTTGCCCTTTTTCACCAAGTACAATGGCGGTGATGCAATGTACACGTAACCGCGTTCAATCAACTCCTTCATGTAGCGGAAGAAGAACGTCATGATCAACGTAGAAATGTGCGAACCGTCCACGTCCGCGTCGCACATGATGACGATTTTGTGGTATCGCAACTTATTTATATTCAACGCCTTAGCGTCTTCCTCAGTTCCAATGCTCACGCCCAGGGCGGTGAACATATTGCGAATCTCTTCGTTTTCAAAAATCCGGTGCATCATGGCCTTCTCCACGTTCAAGATCTTGCCTCGAAGCGGCATGATGGCCTGAAAATGACGATCGCGACCTTGTTTTGCGGTTCCGCCGGCGGAGTCGCCCTCCACAAAGAAAATCTCACACTTCGCTGGATCTGTTTCTTGGCAATCCGCCAATTTTCCGGGCAAACTGTTGTTGCCCAAAACGGTTTTGCGCTGCACCATTTCGCGCGCTTTGCGCGCCGCAATACGGGCCTTGGCCGCCAAAACTACCTTCTGAACCACCATTCGTGCCTCCGCGGGGTGCTCCTCCAAGTAATTGGCCAGCATTTCGCCCACAATCCGGTCCACAGCGCCACCTACCTCCGAGTTGCCCAACTTCGTTTTGGTTTGTCCCTCAAACTGAGGTTCCATCACCTTAACGGAAATAACGGCGGTCAAACCTTCGCGGAAATCGTCGCCTGCTACTTCAATCTTTTCCTTGGTCAAAATACCGCTCTCGTCGGCGTACTTTTTCAGCGTGCGCGTCAAGGCTCGGCGGAATCCCGCCAAGTGGGTACCTCCCTCGTGGGTGTTGATGTTGTTGACGTACGAATGAATATTTTCCGAGTACGACGTGTTGTACTTCATGGCCACCTCAACCGGAATGCCGTCGATTTCGCCTTCCATGTACATCACGTCCTCAATCAGCGCCTCGCGGTTCTGGTCCACGTAGGTCACGAACTCCCGCAAACCACCTTCTGAGAGGAACGTCTCCGAGCGCGGTGCCCAGGAATCGTCAGCTCCTTCCGGCTTGCGCACGTCCGTCAGCGTGATGGTGATGCCACGGTTCAAGAACGACAACTCGCGCAAACGCGCTGCCAAAATATCGTAGTGGTAAACGGTTTCGTAAAAAATGGAGGCGTCGGGGGTAAACCGAACGATGGTTCCGCGGTAATCCGAGTTGCCCACTTCTTTCACGGGGTATTGCGGAATGCCGATCTTGTATTCCTGTCGGTAGTGCTTTCCGTCCCGGTGAACGTCCACGCACAAATCGGTGGAGAGCGCATTCACGCAGCTCACCCCTACGCCGTGTAGACCGCCGGAAACTTTGTAGGAGTCTTTATCAAACTTACCGCCGGCGTGCAAAACCGTCATGACCACTTCCAATGCAGACTTCTGCTCTTTGGTGTGCATCGCTACCGGAATACAGCGACCGTTGTCTTTTACCGTAATGGAGTTGACCTCCTCAATCGTTACTTAAATTCGGGAAGCAT
>JAXITR010000005.1:0-77488 GCA_034679985.1 Cryomorphaceae bacterium | reverse complement strand
GCGGTAACCCCACTGGCGACGCGAACTACTGGCGCGTCAAGGTGAGCAAAACATTGCTCGTTGATGTAGGCTGCAATATCGGAGGCAACACCGCCAAACAAAACATCTTCTTGCAAGACCAATACACGCCCTGTTTTTTGCGCACTTTTTTCCAAAGTATTCCAATCCAACGGCTGGATGGTGCGAAGATCAATGATTTCCAAATCCCACTCTGGGCGTTTGTTGGCAACTTCCAAGGCCCAGTGCACACCCATTCCGTAGGTGATTACGGTGGCTTGCTGTCCTTCCCTTAAAACGGCTGCTTCGCCCAAAGGCAGGCTGTAGTATCCCTCTGGAACGAATTGCGATAGGCTTCGGTACAAGGCTTTATGTTCAAAAAACAACACCGGATTCGGGTCGTCAAATGCGGCACACAGGAGCCCTTTGGCATCTGCTGGAAATGCAGGATAAACCACCTTCAATCCGGGCGTGTGGGCAAACCAGGCCTCTGTGGATTGGGAGTGAAATGGACCTGCGGCAACACCGGCACCGGTGGGCATCCGCACCACAACGTCTGCCTGTTGCCCCCAGCGCCAATGAATTTTAGCCAAGTTGTTCACGATCTGGGTAAAGCCCTCGGTAACAAAGTCGGAAAACTGCATTTCCACCATGGCTTTCATGCCCCGAACGCTCAGTCCCAAACCGGCGCCCAAAATCGCTGCTTCGCACAAGGGGGTGTTGCGCACGCGCTCGGCCCCAAACTCGTCCACAAAACCGTCGGTCACCTTAAAAACACCGCCGTACGCCCCAATGTCTTGACCCATGAGGACCAATTCTGGGTGCCGACGCATGGACTCGCGCAAACCATCGCTGATGGCGTCAATGAGGCGCATTTCTTTACTGGTGGAGTTCGGTGCGGGTGCTTGTGCAGCGGGGGAAGGTGCAAAAAGATCAGCGCGCTCTGCCGCTTCATCCCATAGTGGTTCCGGCTCCAGCAATGCATCTTCCAGCGCCTGTTGGATGGCCTCTTTTTCCTCCTGCTTCCACGATTCGCGTTCGTCGGCAGAAAGCCACTTTTTCTTTTCCAAAAAAGCGCCAAAGGCATCCACAGGATCGCGCTCGGACCAAGCATCAATCAAGCCTTCCGGATAGTATTTGGTTCCGGAAGCTTCTTCGTGGCCGCGCACCCGAAATGTTTTGCATTCCAGCAGAACCGGACGTGGATTTTCGCGCATGGATTCGGTGAGTTCCTTCGCTTTTCTGTAGACGTCCAAAATGTTGTTGCCGTCGATGCTGTGCGCTTCCATTCCGTAGGCCGGACCCTTCACCAAAAACGAATCAAAGTTGAATTGCTCTCGCGAAGGGGTACTCAATCCCCATTGGTTGTTTTCCACCACAAACAACACCGGCAAACCCCAGACAGAAGCGACGTTTAATGCTTCGTGAAAATCGCCCTCAGAGGCCCCACCGTCTCCCGTGTAGACCAAGGTTGCTTTCTTTTCCTTTTTGAGTTTGTGGGACAAGGCAATTCCGTCCGCAACCCCCAATTGGGGCCCCAGGTGGGAAATCATGCCCACGATGTGGTGTTCTTTGGAGCCGAAGTGAAACGAGCGATCGCGCCCTTTGGTAAAACCGGTCAATTTGCCCTGAAACTGCGAAAAAAGTCGGAACAACGGAACTTCACGAGCCGTAAATACCCCCAAATTGCGGTGCATGGTCAGGATGGTTTCGTCCGGCTGCATGGCCAAAGCGGTACCCACGGAAACCGCTTCTTGGCCGTAGGAGGAAAACCACTTGGAAATTCTGCCTTGGCGCAACGCCACCAACATTTTTTCTTCAATCATGCGGGGCCGCAAAAGGTGGCGGTACAGGCGAAGGCAAAGTTCCTGGTCTGCTGCGATTGCGTCAAAGGAAAGAGGGGGTAGATTTTTCGGAAACATGCTGCTTTTCTGAGTGCCTCAAAGGTAGGACGCATTATCTTTGATTATCGAAAAATACCGCACCTCATGCAACTCCCTACCCTATCCCTCAGCCATTTTACGGACGGAACGCCGGAACAAAAAAACGCCTTTGTTCAGGAGTTGGGACGCACCTACACCGAATTGGGTTTCATCGCCATTGAGAACCACGTTTTGGATGCGGACCGTCGGAACCGGTTGTACGCAGCGGTCAAAGCGTTTTTTGCGCTGCCTCAGGAGGTAAAAAATCACTACACCCCGGTAGGATTAGCCGGTCAGCGCGGCTACACCGGATTTGGCGTAGAAAAGGCCAAGGGTTTTGATCAACCGGACTTGAAAGAGTTCTTCCAATGGGGTCAATTCAATGCCCACGGGCAAGTTTATGCGGACAATGTGGAGGTTTCAGAATTGCCCCAGCTTATTGCAGAAATTCGCGAAACGTTTGAACTGTTGGAATACACCGGACGGCAACTGCTCAAGGCCATTGCCCTCTTCTTGGGGTTGGACGAGAATTGGTTTGAACCGTACGTTTTGGGCGGTAATTCCATCCTGCGTGCCCTCCACTACCCGCCCATTACCCAAGCACCCAACGACGCGGTTCGCGCGGCAGCGCACGAGGATATCAATTTGATCACTTTGTTGATGGGGGCTTCCGCCGATGGCTTGGAACTTCTTTCTGCTTCCGGCGACTGGATCCCCGTACACGTGGAAGATTCGCATTTGGTCATCAACGTGGGCGACATGCTGCAGCGTTTGACCAACAACAAGTTGCGTAGCACAACGCACCGGGTGGTGAATCCTCCGGTAGAGAAATGGGGCATCCCCCGGTTCAGCATCCCGTTCTTCCTCCACCCCATTCAGTCCATGCCACTGGATGCCTTGCCTTCCTGCGTTACGGAGGAGAATCCGCTGGCCTATGCACCTACTACCGCGGGCGAATACTTGGACGAGCGCTTGCGCGAAATTGGCTTGAAAGCGTGATGCGGATCGACATTATTACCGTTCAACCGGGCCTGCTAGATGGTGCTTTTTCGCATTCTATTTTGAAGCGCGCCCAAGACAAAGGCGTTGCCTCCGTGCACGTCCACGATTTACGTCCTTTTGGTTCCGGCAAGCACTTTCAGGTAGACGACTACGCCTACGGCGGCGGGGCCGGTATGGTCATGCGTTTGGAGCCTTTGGTGGCGTGCATTGAATCACTGCAATCGGAGCGAACCTACGACGAGGTCATCTACCTGACCCCGGACGGCGAACGATTGAACCAAGGCATAGCGAACCAATTGTCCCTCAAAGGCAACTTAATCATGCTTTGCGGCCACTACAAAGGGATCGATCATCGGCTGCGCGAGCACGTGGTGACCCGTGAAATTTCCATTGGAGACTATGTTTTGTCCGGTGGCGAATTGGCCGCTTCGGTGCTCACGGACGCCATCATTCGTTTGCTTCCTGGTGCCATGAACGACGAAACCTCGGCCCTATCCGACTCGTTCCAAGACAATCTTCTGGCGCCTCCCGTGTACACCCGTCCCGCAGAATTTAGGGGTTGGAAAGTTCCCGAGATCCTGACGGGGGGAGACACCAAGGCCATTGACGTATGGCGCCACCAACAAGCGTTGGAACGCACGCGGAGGATTCGACCGGATTTACTGGAGGAATAATGCGGCACACGCGCGGCATGAATGCATGCGAAGTTTTTGCGCTAAAAAAAGAGGGCTGTCTCGTTGCGAGACAGCCCTCTTTTGCTTGTGGCAATTCGGAGGGGAAAACCCCTTTTGAATACTAGTGGCGTGCCTCCTTGATGCGAGCAGCCTTACCGTTGCGTTCGCGTTGGTAGAAGATGCGCGCACGGCGAACCTTACCGACTTTGTTCATTTCAATTTTTTCCAAATTGGGCATATTGACCGGAAAAATACGCTCAACCCCTACGTTGCCCGACATTTTGCGGATCGTAAAGGTTTCGGTAGTTCCAGAACCGCGGCGCTGCAAAACCACCCCACGGAAAAACTGGGTACGGGTCTTTTCGCCTTCTTTAATTTGGTAGTACACCGTGATGGTGTCGCCGGCTGCAAAAGAAGCCAGGTCTTTGTTGGTCACGTACTTATCCTGTACGTATTGAATCAGATCCATGGTAATGGGTCTTTAAAGTACTGAACAGAAACAACATGCACCGCTCTGGCCAGAGGTTGGGACTGCGAACGTTGGATTGGTTATACCTCACGCAACGGGGATGCAAATTTACGAAATAGAATTGAATGTACCAATCAACTCGTGCACACCTTCAGAGAACTACAAAAACGGTGCGTCGGTTTTTCTGACGGGCCGCCTCTGTGGTATTGGGAACCAAGGGTTTCTTCTCCCCATACCCCTTGGCCTGCAACCTGCTTGCCTCAATGCCCGCACGAAGCAATCCGTTGCGAACCGATTCTGCTCGGCGTGCACTGAGCGCCAAATTTGCCGCGTCGTCGCCCACGTCGTCCGTGTGGCCCTGAACCTCTACGCGCAATTCCGGACGGGTGCGCAGGTACTCGGCAAAGCCTTCCACGATGGCCTGTGCGTTGGGGTTGAGCTCCGAAGAATTTGAATTGAATTGGATGCTGCTCATGGCGTACTCGGTGCCTTTTTGCAGGGTTCTGGCTTCCAATTCCGCTCGGACAACTGGGCTGGATTTTATTTGTTCTTCACTGATTACGTGGCCGTTAAAAGCTGCATCTTCCTGAACCACTTGAACCAAAACGCGTTCACCGGGGGCCAAAGCCACTACGTGGGCATACCGGCCGTTTTCTACGTCGACGCTGGCCGTTTTTACCGTCTTGGAGGCCAGGTTGGTTATTTTCACCTCCGCCCCTTCCAAGCCCCGCGGATTGCCCTCGTTGGTGGCTACCGTTCCTTTGACCAGGGCAACCTTTTGCGGACGAGCGGCATCCGGCAAGGTGAACTGAAAAAGATCCCACCCGCCCGGACCTTGCCGCGTGTTGGTAGAAAAGTAACCCTTCTCGCCGGCGATGTCCACAAAGAGACCCACCTCATCTTCTTTCGTATTGATGGGGATGCCCAAGTTTTGCGGCACAGACCATTCCTTTTTATTTGCGTCCCAGCGGGCCCAAAACAGATCCAGCCCGCCTACTCCCGGATGGCCCGACGAGGAAAAATACAGAGTGACGCCGTCCGGGTGCAAAAAGGGTGATTTTTCCTCCTGTGCCGTGTTCACGGTGGTGGGCAACAACTCGGCCGCAGACCAAGAACCGTCGGGCAAACGCGTGGAACGGTACAGATCCAATCCTCCCGTGCCCCCTTTCCGGTTGGAAACAAAGTAGAGAACGTCTCCGTTGGCCGAAACCGACGGCTGACTTTCCCAGCTGTCCGGACGGTTGACGCCGCCTTCCACGGGGCGCAAGGGACCCCACGAGCTGCCTGTTTTTAAAGTCCAAAAGACGTCGCAGTTGCGGTATCCGGTGGCGGTGTTTTCGCAAACGGTGAGGTACAACTCGCGGTTGTTGGCGGTTACGGACGGGCCGCCCTCATTCAAACCGCGGTTGAACGGACTTTCCAAGGCCGTGCCGGTGGTGAACTGTCCTCCATCGTCGCTCCATTCGGCCAACATAAAAGACTCCAGGGTGCGTTTGACGGGGGCAGGTCCGCTTTTTCGATCTACCGTAACGGTTCTTCGGGTAAAGAAGGCTTCGGTTCCGTCCGGGGAAATGAGGGAAAGGTACTCGTCCGCGGGGGTGTTGATGCCCGGAACGGGTACCGGAATGAATTCCACCGGGTGTGCTTTCAGTTGCTCGGCCAAGGTCAAATCGCGGAGTAGATTTTGTGCCTCGCGGTCCAAGCTCCCCTCCCGTTCGGGGTTTTTGAGGTAGGCTTCGACGGCCGTTTTTGCTCCGACGGAATCCCCCTTCACCGCACGGAGCGCGCCCACGTAGTAGAGGACCTCAGCTCTGTAGGACGGGCATTGCGCCAGCAATTTCTCCCAGGATGCCAGCGCTTGCAGGGGCTGTTCCTGCCGCATGGCCAACTCCCCCATGAGGTACAGGGTGTGTTCGGACCCACCCTCTTTGCGAACGGCGGTTTGCAAATAAACCTTGGCCATGGGGAAATCCCCTTTGAGCAAGGATTTGAGCGCGTTTTGCTCTGTTTTGGTGGGCTGAGCACCGTCTTCACCGCACTGCCCCCATTCTACTTGGGCGTTCAGTTGGTAGCTTCCTCCAAAACAACAGAGCGCTGCAAGGAAGAGCCACTTTTGAAGCTGGATCCAGACCGTACCCGACGCCTTCACGGTTTGGGTTCGTGCCATTGATTTTCGGTTTTGGCCACAAATAAGGTGACTGCTGCATCTCCGGTGACGTTGATGACCGTGCGGCACATGTCCAGGAGTCGGTCGATGGGAATGATGATCGCAATCCAAGCAGGATTCAGGGCGACGCTGTCCAGTACCATCAGCAGCATGACCAAACCGGCAGACGGAATGGCCGCAGTACCCACCGAAGCCAGGACGGCGGTGAAGAGCACCGTCATTTGCTGAGCCAAGCTGAGGTCGATGAGGTGAAATTGAGCCAAAAAGATGACGGCTACCCCTTGGTACAAGCTGGTTCCGTCCATGTTGACGGTGGCCCCAATGGGCAAGGTAAATTGACTCACTTCTTCGCGAACGCCCAAATTGTTTTTGACGCAGTCCAGGGTGACCGGCAAGGTAGCCGCAGAACTGCTGGTGCTGAACGCAAGCAACTGCGCAGGACGCATTCCGCCGTGGAAAAACCGCAACGATCGCAACCAGGAATAACCTTGGGACCGAAGTGCCCACCAAACCAAGGTGGGATAAACGAAAACAGCAACCACAAGCAATCCAAAAAGCACAACCAATCCGTACAAGCCCAGGGTTTTGAATATCTGAAGCAACTGAATGGGGTCGTCTCCTGCAATTTTTGTGAGGGTGCTGGACATCAACGCAAACACAAAATAGGGCGCAAAATGCATGACTTGTTCCACCATTTTCACAAAGACATCCGTGGTGTTGGTCATGAACGGACGAATGGCTGCCGTTTTACTCTCCGGCAAAGCCACTAGGGCCGAACCGAAAAAGAGCGCGAAGAAAATAATCTGCAGCATTAAACCGTTGTTGAACGCCACAAAAATGTTGCTGGGTATGGCGTCCGTAATGAAGGAAAGTGGGCCCACTTCCGTAGAGGCTGCTTCCTTAATCTTCTCTTCGGCTGCTTGGTCTGTTTGAACGGATTCATTCCGCACGCGAGCCCATTGCTGCGCGTTCTGAGGATCGTTACTGTAGCGCAAGCCGTCGGCCGTTTGTCCCTGATGCATTTTATCGGTCCACTGCTCGTACTGCAAACGGTTGATGACCCGTTGTTCATTGCCAACGGTAGCTCCAGGCTGAACCGCGTTGACCACCAGGAGTCCGATTCCCACCGCGAGCACGGTAGTTGCCATGTACAGGCCCAACGTTTTCATTCCCACGCGGCCGAGCGTTTTGGGATCGCCCAAGGAGGCCACCCCGTCGATGATGGAAAACAAGACCAACGGTACCGCAATCAACTTGAGCAAATTGATAAATACGGTTCCGAAGGGAGCAATCCAATTTTCGGTAAAGGCGGACCATCCGAATTGAGCACTGGCCAAGGCCCATACCAAACCCAAACCCATGCCCAAGATTATTTTTGTAGGCGTTTTCACTTGTTTTATAAATAGTTAAGCGGTTCGATTAATTCTTTGAAGCAAATAAAAATCCGCCAAAACCAAATAGGTCATGGCCTCTACGATGGGCACTGCGCGCGGCAGAACGGTGGCGTCGTGGCGTCCGCCCACGGTTAACTCTTGGGGTTGTCCGTAAACGTCTACGGTCTGCTGGGGTTGCGCAATGGAAGCGATGGGTTTGAAGGCCACTCGAAACACCAGCGAATTGCCGTTTGAAATGCCGCCTTGGATGCCGCCGCTGCGGTTGGTGGCGGTGGTTCCCATTCCGGTGAAGGAGTCGTTGTGCGCGCTGCCGATGGATTCTGCTCCGGAAAAACCGGAGCCAAATTCCACCCCTTTGACGGCGTTGATGCTCAAAAGGGCGTGGCCCAACACGGCGTGCAGTTTGTCAAAAACGGGCTCACCCCAACCGGCTGGGACGCCGTCCACACGCACAGCGATTACCCCACCGGCGGTATCGCCTTGTTCCTTGAGCTCTGCCAAGCGCTGTTCCATTTGCGCGGCAACCGCCGAATCCGGACAGCGGAGCGGATGGGACTCAGTTTGCAGCTGAAGCGAAGACACCGATCCCAATTCCAGCAACGCAGGATCTGCACCGATGCCCGCCAAGCGTTCCACGTAGGCAACGCCCTGAACGGATTGGGGCAACAACTGACGTGCTACATCACCGGCTACTACGCGAGCAACAGTCTCCCGGGCAGAGGCCCTACCCCCACCGCGCGCGTCGCGCAGTCCAAATTTGGCCCACCACGTGTAGTCCGCGTGGGAGGGCCTGAAAACGTCTTGAAGGGCGTCGTAGTCGCTGGAGCGGGCGTTGGTGTTGCGCACCAAAAAGGCAATGGGGGTTCCCAGAGCTCGGACCGGTTGACCGGGCTCGCCCGGTTCTAAGCCGCTAAGCCACTCCACCAAATCGGACTCTTGCCGGGCGGAAGCGTACGGGTTTTGTCCCGTTTTTCGTCGGTTTACGGCGCTCTGAACAGCGGCTAAATCCAACAAAGTCCCGCCCGGAACGCCGTCGAGCACCCCGCCCACGGCAGGCCCGTGCGATTCCCCAAAAGTGGTCAAGCGAAGGATTTGTCCCCAAGTGTTTCCGGCCATGCTCCAAAAGTAGGGGCTTTTGTACATTCGTAGTCCATGCGCAAGCGAATTGTTCACCTCCGCGGTTTGGCCTTGGCCCAAGCACCCGCAACCGATGCTCCGGGCGTTTTGCCCGGCAAACTGCAAAACGACGTTTCCATTTTGAAAGATGCCTATTTGGATTGGTCCGACGGCGTCATCACCGGATTTGGCACCATGTCCGACTTGGCGCGGCTGGATTCTGAAGGGTACGGCCTGGGCGAAGCTCCGGAAGAAGTTTTGGACGGAACCGGACGGTGGGTACTGCCTGGTTTTGTGGACAGCCACACGCATGCGGTTTTTGCCGCACCCCGGGAGCAGGAATTTGCCTTGCGCATTGGCGGCGCTACCTACCAAGAAATTGCGGCGGCGGGCGGTGGAATTTTGAACAGCGCACGTGCTTTGGCGGCCAAAAGCGAAGCTCAATTGGTGGACGAAGCCCTTCCGCGTTTGGAGGCCCTGATGCGCACTGGAACCACGGCACTTGAAATCAAATCCGGCTACGGTTTGTCTTTGGACAGCGAACGCAAAATGTTGCGGGTGGTGGCGGAGTTGAAAAAGCACAGTCCTTTGGACCTGCGCAGTACCTACCTGGGGTTGCACGCGGTGCCGACGGATTTTGCAGGAGGCAAAGCCGCCTACGTAGCGGCAGCCCTGAACGAATGGTTGCCCCGTTTGGTGGAGGAGGGTTTGGTGGATTTTCTGGACGCCTTTGTTGAAGGCGGATACTTTGATCTATCTGATTTGTCCCGATTGGCCGAGGCCTCCGATCGGTTTGGATTGCCCCTGAAGCTGCACGTCAATCAATTTTCCTCCCTGGGCGCGGTTCCTGCGGCCGTGGCCGCGGGTGCTTGGAGTGTGGATCACTTGGAGGTTTTGGAACCGGCGGACTTGGAAGCTTTGGCGGAGGATTGGCGCGCTTATTCCGCTGGCTCTTTGGCCCCGGCAGGTGGTGGATCCGCGAAACGCCCTACCCTCCCCGTGGCGCTCCCCGCCTGCAGTCATTTTCTGCGCCTCCCGTACACGCCAGCGCGGATGCTGCTGGACGCCGGCATTCCCGTGGGAATTGCTTCCGACTTCAATCCCGGTTCCGCACCGTGCAGCAATGCGTTTTTGCTGTGGAATTTGGCCTGTGTTCACGCCCAAATGACCCCCGAAGAGGCGTTGGTGGGCTTGACCTTGCACGGGGCCTACGCCGTGGGCTGGGAGCAAAAAATGGGCAGTATTTCGGTGGGTAAACAAGCGGATTTCATCCTAACCCACGCGGCCCCCTCCCTCGCCTATTTTCCGTATCGATTTGGAGAAAACCACGCCGATCGGGTCTTTAAAAAAGGAGTTTGCCGGTAACCCTATGAATTCCAATTGCTTGGGAATCGTCGATTCATCAAACGAAACAAACATGTCATTCCACTACACACAAATTCGAACCGGGGAACGCAAATGGGGCGAGGTTTTGGAATCTCGTTCCTGGGACCACCCCGGCGTACAGTTTGTTCTGGTGGGCATTCCAGAGGACGTGGGCGTACGGGCCAACGGAGGAAATCCCGGAGCCGCGCAAACTCCTGAGGCCGTATTCCGTGCCTTGTGCAACCTGCAAGACAACCGCTGGACCCCTAAAAATGTGGGGTTGTTGGGGATGGTTCCCGTTGCGGATTTGCAGGGGCAAGCAAATGCACACTCCTCCTCTACTCCGGAGGGATTGGAGGCCTTGCGTGCGTTGACTTCTGAGGTGGACCAGCGCGTTTTGGAAACCCTAGCCCCGGTTTGGGCGGCGGGCAAGATTCCCATCGCCGTAGGCGGCGGGCACAACAACGCCTTCCCGCTTTTGGTGGGGGCCTCTGGGGCGCACGGTGCCCGGATGGACGCACTGAACATCGACGCCCACACGGATTGGCGCCCTCTGGAAGGTCGGCATTCCGGAAATGGTTTTACGGCAGCACGGGCGCAAAATGCCCTGGATCGGTACGCCGTTTGGGGCCTCCAAGAAGCCTATACACCGGAATCTATTTTGGAGGCGTTTGATCGGGACCCCCACCGAACGTTTGCCTCATTTGAATCTTTTGCCGTGCGCGGCGAGGCTTCCGAAACCGACGCGTGGAACCGATGCGTGGGATTTTTGCGGACCGATGCACCTTTTGGCTTGGAAGTAGACCTGGACGCCGCCCGCGGTTTTCCTTCTAGTGCTACCTCCCGGACGGGCCTGAGCCTGGAATCGGTGCGCCGAGCGGTATATGCCGCGGCGCAAACTCAACGCCCGGCCTACCTCCACGTGTGCGAAGGAATTGCCGTTTCACCCGACGGAACGGTGAACGCAGGAGTGGCTAAGGCGATTGCGGGTTTGGTGGTGGATTTTGTTCGGGGGTACGACCGTCCGTTGGAATGAACGAGAACGCACTGCTCACCTGGAACGACCCCGCCTTTGACGGATGGCTGGAGTGCATTCCCAACGTTTCCGAAGGGCGCAATCTGGGATTGCTGGAGGAGTTCGCGGCGGCCATTCAATCCGTACCAGGTGTTCATTTGCTGCACCAAGACGCCAATCCGGATGCGCACCGCACGGTGTACACGTTTGTGGGGCCCGCAGAGGCGGTGGTAGAAGCTGCGCTTCAGCTGTACGCCGCTGTGGCGGAACGATTGGATCTTCGGCAGCACGCCGGTGCGCATCCGCGCCAAGGTGCGGTGGACGTGTGCCCCTTGGTCCCATTGGGCACCACTTCGTGGGAAGTTGCGCAAGAAGCCGCACGGAATTTGGGGCGTCGGCTTGCGGAAGAGTTGCAGTTGGGCGGTTGGTTTTACGAAAAAAATGCCACCCGCCCGGAACGACGTCTTTTGGCCAACTTGCGCCGCGGCGGCTACGAGGCTTTGGGGCACAAGGCGGCGGATCCCGCCTGGGTGCTGGATTTTGGAACCTTTCGCCAAGCGGACTCCTTTGGAGCTACGGTGGTGGGGGCCCGGCCTTTTTTAATTGCCTATAACTTTAGTTTAAGCAGCAACCTACAACTAAATGAATCTAAATCCATTGCTAGTTTAGTTAGAGAGTCAATCGGTGGCTTAAAGGGCGTTCGCGCCATCGGTTGGTGGATGGAGGGCTACCGCAGGGCCCAGGTGAGCTGCAACCTCACGGACACCTTTGCGGTATCGGCCAAAGAGGTTTTTGATGCGGTTTCCGCGGAGGCGAATCGGTTGGGCGGTACCGTGGAGGCGTCGGAGTTGATTGGCCTGATTCCCGCGCACGGCCTGCGTGGATTTGCTCCGCTGGAAGAGGCGGTTTCGTACCTCAAATTGGACGGCCACGGTCCTTTTGATTTAAATGGACGACTGCTGGAAAATTTACTAAACACTTTACCTCGCTAGACGTTGCTACAGATATGAACCTAGATAAAGCGCGCATTTTAGTGACCGGAGGAAGTTCCGGTTTGGGAAAGGCCATGGCTGCCGCCCTGATTGCAAAAGGGGCCCAAGTGGCCATCACCGGGCGGGACCCGGAAAAACTGAACCGAGTTGCTCAGGAATTGGGCGCCACCCCCCTGGAGGGTCGCATGGATCGGGAGTCGGAACTGATGCACGTGTTTGCGCAGCTGGATGCCTTATGGGGCGGACTCGACGTGTTGATCAATAACGCAGGAATCGGTCGTTTTGAGCCGATGCAGGAGGTGGAGCAAAGTCATTTTGACGAAGTTTTTCCGACGAATGTGTACGGGCCAGCGCTTGCCGGCCGCGAGGCCGTGAAGCGCTTTATGGCACAAGGTTACGGCCACATCATCAACGTGGCGTCCAGTGCGGGCGTCAAGGGTTTTAAAAACGGCACCGTCTACGCGGCGTCAAAATTTGCCTTGCGTGGAATGACCGAATGCTGGCGCGAAGAGCTGCGACCGCACAACATTCGCGTTATGCTGATCAATCCCTCTGCCGTGCCCACCGCCTTCAACGTTACCGACCGGTCGGAAAAAGAGCTGCGGGATAAAATGCTCACTCCCAACGAAATCGCACACGCTGCGGTTGCGGTTTTGGAGCTGGACGACCGGGGATTTATTCCCGAACTCGGTGTTTGGGCCACCAATCCTTTCTAGGTGCAGCGCGTCGACGTTTGGTCTTTTGAATTCAGCGGTTGGCGCGACTGCTGGTGGGCCTTTGTGGCTATGGGCAAATCCGAGCTTTCGGTTGCCGACGTACCCGGCCTCAGCTTTGCCAAGCAATTGGGCACGGGGGCCGGAACCGGTTTTTCCGTTTGGCCCAACTTCGGACGTTACGTCTGGGTGTTGGTTTGGAGTGGAGCCGACGCCGTGGAGAATGCCGACCGTTTTTACGCCGACAACCCCGTGTTCCAAGAGCATCGGGAACGCAGCCAATCCGCCCACTGGTGGCGCATGACGGGCTTGCGCTCGCACGGCACTTGGAACGGCTTACAGCCCTTCGAATGTTTGCCGGATGCCCCAACCCCCGGCCGCGTGGCGGTCATCACCCGAGCCTCCATCAAACGCAGCCAGTTTTGGCGCTTTTGGAGCCGGGTTTCTGCCTCTGCCAAACTGCTCAAAGACCGCCCCGGCCTGGAGTGTGCCGTGGGCATTGGGGAATTGCCGCTGGTGGAACAAGCCACGTTTTCCGTCTGGTCCAACGCCGAAGCCCTGGAAGGTTTCGCCTACCGCTCGCCGGGCCACGCGAAGCGCATCCGCGAAACGCACAAGTATGGATGGTATTCCGAAGAACAGTTTACGCGCTTTGCCGTTTTGTCCGACGGCCTGGATTCGCTGCCAAATTGACAGCCTTACGCCCTTGGCACGCCCCTTGCACCCGGGTATTCGTCCAACTGTATTTTAAAATTTGAACGCTATGTCAACTGGAAAAATCAATGTCTCCGCGGAGAATATTTTCCCCATCATCAAAAAATTCCTCTACAGCGACCACGAAATCTTCTTGCGGGAGCTGATCTCCAACGCAGTGGACGCCACCAACAAGCTGAAACACCTGGCCAACTTGGGCGAGTTCAAAGGCGAAATGGGGGACCTGACGATACGCGTGGAGGTAGACAAAAAGAAAAAACAAATCCGCATCATCGACCGCGGCATCGGCATGACGGCCGAAGAGGTGGACAAGTACATCAACCAAGTGGCTTTCTCCGGTGCGGAGGAATTCGTGAAGAAATACGAAGGAAAGGTGGATCCTGCGGCCATGATCGGTCATTTTGGTTTGGGTTTTTACTCCGCCTTCATGGTGGCCAAAACCGTTGAAATCAAAACCAAAAGCCACACCCAAGCATCCGATGACTCCGGGGCCCACTGGATGTGCGACGGCACCACGGAGTTCGCGCTCAAGGGCATAAAAAAGAAAGAGCGCGGAACAGAAATCATCCTGAACGTTGCGGACGACAGCGAAGACTTCTTGGAGGACTTCAAAATCCGCGAGTTGTTGAAAAAGTACGCCCGCTTCATGAGCGTGCCCATCCAATTTGGCGAGCGCGAGGAGCGCACCAACGTGGCGGCTGAGGGCGAAGAACCTAAGTACGAAACCTCCCAGGTTCCAGACATCATCAACGCCGACGCTCCAGCGTGGACCAAAAAACCGTCGGAACTGACCGACGAGGACTACAAGAAGTTCTACAAAGCGCTGTATCCTTTCAGCTTTGACGAGCCCCTCTTCCACATTCACTTGAATGTGGACTACCCGTTTGACCTGACCGGAATCTTGTTTTTTCCGCGCGTCAAGCCCAACATGGAACTGCAGCGCAACAAAATCCAATTGTACCAAAGTCAGGTGTTCGTCACCGACAACGTAGAAGGAATTGTACCGGATTTCCTCACGCTCCTGCACGGAGTATTGGATTCCAAAGACATCCCGTTAAACGTTTCTCGTTCCTACCTCCAAGCGGATGGGAACGTCAAGAAAATCAGCGGCCACATCACCAAAAAGGTTGCGGACAAGCTGGAGGAAATGTTCAAGGCAGACCGCGCAGACTTTGAGTCCAAGTGGAACGACATCAAAATGATCATTGAGTACGGAATGATCACGGACGAGAAGTTCTTTGAGCGTGCGGAAAAATTCTTCTTGGTTCAAAACACCGACGGCGGATTCTTCACCTTGGACGAATACATTGACAAAATCAAGGCCCTGCAAACGGACAAAGACGGCACCACGGTGATCCTCTACGCCGCCTCCAAAGATGGGCAACACGGCTACATCGAGAAAGCTCAAGCGCAGGGGTACGACACCATTTTGTTGGACTCCCCCATTGTGAGCCATTGGATGCAAAAAATCGAAACCAGCAAGCAAAAAGTTCGTTTTGCTCGCGTGGATTCCGATTTGCTGGACAAATTGATTCCCAAAGAGGGCGACCGTCCTACCCTGCTGACAGAAGACGAAACCAAGCAGCTGAAAGACGCTTTGGAAGCGCACGTAGACACCAAAAAATTCACGGTTCGCGTGGAGGCTTTGGAGTCCGACGACGCCCCGATGGTGGTGACCGTTCCTGAATTCATGCGGCGCATGCGCGAAATGAGCGCCACCGGTGGCGGCGGTTTCATGGGCATGGGCGATCTGCCCGAATCCTATGATTTGGTGGTCAATGCCAACCACGCGTTGGCCGGAAAATTGCTCCGCACGCCATCCGAAGAGCAAGGCGACTTAATTCAACACGCGAAGGACTTGGCCCTGCTGCAGCAAAACCTTTTGCACGGTGCCGCGTTAACGTCGTTTGTAAAACGCTCACTCGAAAAATTAGTCTAACTTCAACCCATGATGTTTAAAAAATTCCTTGTAGCGGGTTTGGCTTTATTGGCCGGTACCGCAACCCTTCAGGCACAGGAACTGCCCGCCGCTTCCCCCATGGGAACGGTCAAACAACGAATCGGTCTGACCGACGTTGAACTTTCTTATGCGCGTCCGAGCGCCAAAGGCCGAAAGGTTTTTGGGCAACTCGTGGAGTACAAGAAATTGTGGCGAACCGGTGCCAACGGCAGTACCATCATTCAGTTTTCAACGGACGTCACCTTGGCGGGCCAGAATTTATCGGCCGGCAAGTACAGCATCTTTACCATTCCGGGTGAAAAAGAATGGACCTTGATCCTGAACCAAAGCACGGATTTGTGGGGCATCGACGGATACGACGAAGCGAATGACGTACTGCGCGTTGCCTTGGAGCCGCGAAAGATTGCCTATTTGGAAACGATGGAGCTTTCGTTTCACAACGTCACCATGGACGGTGCTACACTGTTTTTGGGTTGGGAAAATACCGGGTTGGACATCCCCATTTCGGTGAATACCCACCAGAAGGCCATGGACAACATTGAGCGTGCCATTGAGGAAAAACCGGGCGACGCCCGAGTATACCGCAACGCTGCGAGTTACTTGAACAACGTGGAAAAAGAACTTCCCGTCGCTTTGGGCTTTGCAGAACGTTCGGCACAACTGGCACCGGATTACTGGTATGGGCACTATTTGTACGCCCAGTTGCTGCGCAAGAACGGTCGAGAAAAAGAAGCCATTAAGGCTGCTGAAACGGCCTTGAAATTGGGCCAAGAGGATGCCGCAAAGAAAAAGCAGCCGTTTAACTACGAAGACGCGTTGAAAGACTTCTTGAAGAACAAGAAAAAATAGCGGTAAACCGCGAACAAATACTCCAAAACGGAGTTTAAAGAGTATGCAGAAGCTCTTTAAACTCCGTTTTTTCTTTGCGGTACTGGCCGCGTTTTCTCTCTCTTTTTCCGCCAACGCCCAAGCGGTAGTCAACGGCACCGTGACGGACGGAAAAACCCAAGAGGCACTGCCCTCCGTTGCGGTAACCCTATTGCCGGAAGGTCAAAAAACCATAACCAACGCAGACGGTCAGTTCCGTTTTGCCAACGTAAAACCCGGGCTGCACAACTTGCAGTTCACCAGCCTGGGCTACAAGCCCCGGTCCCTTTTTGAAATCCAAGCCCTTTCTACCCGACCCACCGAATTGCAGGTGGTTTTAGAACCGTCGTCCACGCAACTGGAGGAGGTGAAAATCAACGCCCAAGCCGCATTTGTTAAGGATGCGCAATCTCCCGTCAGCGTGCAGAGCATTGGCATCAACGAAATTCAGCGAAATCCGGGGGGCAACCAAGACATTTCCAAGGTCATTCAGTCCTTGCCGGGCGTGGCTTCTGGCTTGGCCTTCCGCAACGATTTATTCATTCGCGGCGGCGGCCCCAACGAAAACCGCTTTTTCTTGGACGGCATTGAGATTCCCGCCATCAACCACTTTGCCACCCAAGGCGCGAGCGGCGGCCCGGTGGGCATGATCAACGTGAATCTGATCCGCGATGTGGATTTCTTCACCTCGGCGTTTCAGGCACAGCGCGGCAACACGTTGAGTTCCGTCATGGAAATCAATTTGAAAGACGGCCGTACGGACCGCACCGGCGGATTGTTTCAGGTGGGTGCTAGTGAAGTGGGACTGTTCTTGGAAGGTCCTTTGTCCAAAAAAACCACCTATTTGGTTTCCGCAAGACGCTCCTACCTTCAGTTTTTATTTGGCGTGCTTGGACTTCCCTTTTTGCCCTCGTACAACGATTATCAGTTTAAAGTAAAACACCAATTGGGCAAGCGCAGCTCGCTCACCGTTTTGAGTTTGGGTGCCTACGACGTGTCTACACTCAACACTACTGTAGATTCTTTGCCCGCGCAGCGGTACATCCTCAGCTACTTGCCGGAATACTTTCAGTGGAACTACTCCATCGGGGCCAAATACACCCAGGGGTACGACAACGGTTACCTGAATGTAATCCTGAGTCGCTTCATGCTCAACAACACGGCGCAGAAGTTTGTCAACAACGACAAGAACGCCGATAAACTGCTGGATTACGCGTCTCAGGAAATTGAAAACAAGCTGCGCGTGGAGCGCATTTTCAAAGGGAACACCAGCGAAGGAACTGTCGGCTTCGGTTTGGAGCAAGCCAAGTACAACACGCAAACGTTTGACAAACGCTTGCCAGGCGGAGTGGTACTGGACTACGCCAACCAATTCACCTTGTACAAATACAGCCTTTTTGCGCAATGGGCCGGTCGGTTTGCGGACGAGCGTTTGAAGTTATCGTTGGGTTTCCGCACGGACGGGAACGGTTACAACGACTACATGCGCAATCCGCTCAACGGTTTCTCTCCGCGCGCCGCCTTCAGTTACTACCTCAACGAGCGTTGGACGGTAGACGCCAACTGGGGCATCTACAAGCAGCTCCCCCCCTACACCACGCTGGGCTACAAGGACCGCGACGGTGTTGAAGCCAACCGCGACAACCTGAAATTCATGCAGGCCACCCACTACGTTTTGGGAACCACCCAATTCTGGCCGTGGAGTGCCAAAACCTCCGTAGAAGGTTTCTACAAGGACTACCGCAAGTACCCCTTCTTGACCACCGATCAAATCAGCTTGGCGAATCTGGGGGGTGATTTTGGCGTGATTGGCAACCAACCGGCCACTTCTACGTCCAACGGTCGTGCTTACGGCGTGGAATTTACCTACCAACAGAAGTTGTACAAGGGCTGGTTTGGCATTGCGGCCATCACGGCCTTCCGAAGTCTGTTTGAAGACAAAGACGGCGTGCTGCTGAACGCGAGTTGGGACAACCGAATGATTGCCACCTTCACCGTGGGCAAGAAATTTGCGAAGAACTGGGAATTGGGCATGCAGTACCAGCACTTGGGCGGCGCTCCCTACACCCCCTTCGACGCCGACGCCACGGCCCTGCGCTCCAACTGGGACGTATTGGGACGCAGCGTGGTGGATTACAGCCGCTTGAATACCCTCCGCAATCCGGAGTTCGACCGTTTGAACGTTCGGGTAGACAAAAAGTGGTACCTGAAAAAATCCTACATCAACTTGTATTTTGACGTTCAAAACGCCTTAGCGAGCAAAATCGTCAGTGCGCCGTTTATCGACGTGCAACGCGACGCTGCCGGTGCCCCAATTGTGGATCCAAACGACCCTACTCGCTATTTGACAACGGAATTGGAAAACGCAAGCGGAACGGTGTTGCCGTCCATTGGATTTATTTTCGGGTTTTAGGCGGTTCGTATTCCACGTATTCCGGATAAAGTAACTCGTCCGAATACAAAAGGTACTGGCGCCGCCGTGCAGCAAATCGCTGCAAATCAGCGGCCCACAAATCTGGCCATTGTTCTGTGGGAAGGTTGTTGTTCAATGCTTCAACCACCAGCAGTGAACCCGTCAGTCGGTTGAAAAAAGGGCGCACAAAACCCGCCTTTCGTTCTGCCTTGGAAATTCTCGGTTTTCGGTATACTTGGGTGGAATCGAATTCCTGAAAGGCTGGGTAGTCCACAAAAGCCGTGTCGTAGGCGAGAAAACCAGAGGTGTCTATGGCCGATGAATGCAACGTACTGTCGTAGGCCATTCTGAGTTTTCGGCGCTGCAGGTACGCATCCACCCGTTCCTGGCGACGGTCGTCCTCAGCAAGCTGAGCCAAAAAACCGCGGTGCATCTCCGCCAGTGGTTCCCAGTCCAGCGGGGCGCGCGCCGTTCGTTTGGTGGGGCTGTATTTGCGACCAAAACAGGTGTCTCCGCGGAAGATCGGGTCCGTTGCGCCGGACTTGGCGGTAGGGACAAACCGAAAAGTGCCCTTGCGCTCGTACCAAGGTGCGCCGTAGCGTTCAAAGGGATGATCCGTACCCCGGCCCACCGAAACTGGAGTTCCTTCAAAAAAACACAACGAGGGGTAGGCGTGCAGGGCTTCCGGTGTACGGAGATTGGGCGAGGGCGGCACGGGCAACACCACGGGCTGACGGCGGTAGTTGGCCAATGGCACAACGGTTAGGTTCAATCCCTGTGTTCTCGCCCAACCGGTACCGTGCACCATTTCGGCGTATTCGCCTATGGTCATACCGTAGAGAACCGGAACCGGATGCATTCCCACGAAGGATTTGAATTTTGCCGTATCCAGCACCGGGCCGTCCAAGCGGTCTCCGTTGGGGTTGGGGCGATCCAATACAATCAGCGGTTTGCGGTACGCGGCACAGGACTCCATGACGTAGGTTAGGGTGCTGATGTACGTGTAAAAACGTGCGCCAACGTCTTGCAAGTCAAAAACGACCACATCCACATCCTGCAAATCCGAAGCCGTCGGCTTTTTGTGGTTGCCGTACAACGAAACCAACGGCAGTCCGGTGGATTCGTCGCGGCCGTTGGGGACGTTCTCTCCCGCAGACAGAACGCTCCGAAAACCGTGTTCCGGCGCAAATACCTTCACCACGTTGACGCCACGTGCACGCAGGGCGTCTACGGTGTGCACCCACGCTCCGTCCTCGTAAACCACGGAAGCCGCATGGGCCACCACGGCCACTCGAGCACCCAATAGCTTGGGGACGTAACGATCAAAGCGTGCGGCACCTGGGGTCCATTCTACCGCCAAAGACGGCACGGGTTCGGACGACCATGCTGCGGAAGCTGGCAGCAAAAGTGCCGTCGATAAAACCCATTTTGCAGCACCAAAAATCCCGTTGAATCGCCTCCCCGGTAGCGCCCATGAGCGCTTTGGAACGAGGACCACTCGGCAGGCATCCGGATTGTGCGATGTACCTTTGAAATCCATGCCCAAACCGTACAACCTTCTCGCTCCGTACTGGACCCGATTGCGCACCTCACGTGCGGCAACTGTGGCCCAACGCATCGCGGTGGTGGTGGTGGCGTGTAGTTTGGCGGTCATGCTCATTGGATTGTCAACGGGAAGGGGATTGCAGGCTGCAATTTCGGATAAATTAACCGGATTGTGGGGTGCTATTCAAGTTCGTCCGTATGCTGAATCTAGAGATCCATCGGAGGCCGGCATGGTGCTGGACTCCAACCTGTTGAAGCTGCTCGCGGCAAATCCGTCCATCGCATCCGTTCGGCCTACCCTCTCCACCACGGCCCTCGTTGCGCACCAAGACCGCTTGGAAGCTTTGGTGTACCGAACCCAATCGTATGCGTCGTCGGACATCGATTTTCTGCAAGGCAACCCGCCCGGCCGCGACGAAGTTGCGCTGCCCGTTGCGTTGGCGCGTCAATGGAATGTTGGGGTGGGCGACGAACTGACGCTTCTTTTTTCGCGGGGGGCAGACCGTCGGCCCGCGCTCCGCTACGCCACCATCAGCGGACTGTTCCAACCCAAATTAGACGAATTGGACGGACATTGGGTCTACGGAGACGTGCGCCAATTGCGCGAATGGGTGGGCTGGGCAGACGAACGCTACACGGCTGTAGAACTGACCACGGTGCCCGGCATGGATTCGCGAGAAATAGCGGAAGAACTGCGCCCGTTGCTGCCTGCTTTTTGGGAAGCCTATCCGGCCGTAGACGATTATGCGGGTCTGTACCAGTGGCTGGCCTTGTTTGACACCAACCTGACCGTGGTGGTGGGCGTGTTGCTGGGGGTTGCCCTGTTCAACAGCGCGGTGGTGGTCTTCATCTTGTTGCTGGACCAACGAAAGAACATAGGTATTTTGAAAACGCTGGGAGCGTCGGCCTCTTTGTTGACCCGACTGTTCTTGGCCAAGGCCCAAAAGATGGCATTGTTGGGAATCGCTGGCGGAAACGCTCTGGCCTTTTTGTTCTGCTTTACGCAATCCCGCTGGCATTGGTTAAAATTAGATCCCAAAACCTACTACGTGGCAACCGTGCCCATTGCGTGGCCTTGGGCAGAATGGATTGCCCTCAACGGCTTGATGTACGTGTTGGTGCTGGTTTCCATGACCGTTCCTGCTTGGTACTTGGGCCAACAAAAACCCATACGCTCTTTGCAATGGTAAACACTCCGTATCCCGACTTGCCCCAATTGGAGGACTTGCTTTCCATTCAAGGATTGGAACATCTTTCCCTCTTTGCCAAGCACGCCGTTAGCGGCCCTTTAGCCGGGTACCACCGATCTCCGTTGAAAGGGTTTTCGGTAGAATTTGCGGAACACAAACCTTACTACCCGGGAGACAGTTTGCGTCGATTGGATTGGAAAAGACTGGCCAAGACGGACAAAATGTTGCTCAAATCCACGGACGCAGAAACCAATCTTCGGTGTACCGTGGTGGTGGACCGGAGCGGTTCCATGCGCACGGACCGCAAATTGACGTTTGCAACGCTGGGCACGGCGTTGATTGGGGAAGCCTTGGGAAACCAGCGCGACGCCTTGGGTTTGGTTTGGATGGACGACCAAGGAGCGCAACCCTCCCACGCCTGCAAAACCTCTCGATCGCACCGGATGAACCTATACGCGTCTTTGTTGGAAGAACTTCGCACGCAACCCAAGGAGAAGTCCAGCCGAACGCCCGTTTCCCAAACCCTACACCAGCTCGCCAACTCCCTCCCGCAACGCTCCATGGTGGTGGTATTCTCCGATTTTTGGGAGCCCGAATCTGCGTCCGACCGTCCTTGGGCGGAGCTGCAAAAGGCACTGGAACATTTGCGTCAAAAACACTGTTGGGTACTGCTCTTCCCGGTATTTGGCCCCTCAGAGCACACGCTGTCTGGCATGGAATGGGGATCAAGTTGGACCGAATTGGTGGATTCCGAGTCCGGTGAATCGTTAATTTTATTGCCCAACGAGGCCCAGAAACGCTATTCAGAAGCCTTTGAGCGTCGTTTGCAAGCGCTAAAAAGTCTACAGCAACCACCCCAAATTCAGGTTAATGAGTGCCTAACCAACGACCATCCGCTTCATGCATTGCTGCCCTTTTTCCTCGCGCACCAAAAAATGAAATAGGATTTGCGTCGATTAGAATTCTTCGTATATTTGCAACCCCAACGAACAATCTGGTGCGGTAGTTCAGTCGGTTAGAATATCGGCCTGTCACGCCGAGGGTCGCGGGTTCGAGTCCCGTCCGCACCGCAAAGCCTCTCCCTACGGAGAGGCTTTTTTTATACCTTTACCTCATGCGTTCTGCTCTTCGTGTTTTACTGCTTTGGACGGCCGGCTTGCTGCTTTTTGCGCATTCGGTGGTTCCGCACGCGCACGGTTCTGAGCACGCTAGCAGTTTTGGAGCGGGTAACTTGGTCTCTGAGCGCCATTCCGAGAAACCGCTACCGATTGAAGCGGATTTGGGTTCCGATCATTTGGAACATTTCCGTTTGGACGAGGAGGACAACGCTGCACTCGGAGCTTTCGTGGCGACGGCAGCCATACTCAGAGGATTTCGGTACGTGCGCGCACAATTCACCGTGGGTTCTTCGGCCCAATTGGAATTCTTTCCGCCCGCTCTGGAGCTTCGCACACTTCCATTTGAAGCTTGTGCAGGCATCCGCCCCCCTCCTACTCGTTTGTGAAAACATTTTCCGCTGGTCCGGAAGCATAAGCTGTTGCCTGTAATCGCACTCCACTGTGCGCAGGTTACTCCGCTTGATTATTCCTTTACATTTTTCATTGTTATTGGTTGCTCATGTTGCATGCCATCATCCGCTTTTCGGTACGCCAAAAAGCACTCGTTTTTGCGTTGACGGGCGTCGTTGCCCTTTGGGGTCTCATCAGCGCCCTGCAACTCCCGGTAGATGCCGTACCGGACATCACCAACAACCAGGTGCAGGTGGTGACCACTGCACCCGCGTTGGCTCCCCAAGAGGTGGAGCAATTCATCACGTATCCGGTGGAATTGGTCATGGCCAATTTACCCGGTGTTTTGGAAGTTCGAAGTGTTTCGCGGTCCGGACTTTCCATCGTCACGGTGGTCTTTGAGGACAACGTGGAAACGGCCTTGGCCCGACAGCGCGTCAACGAACAAATTCAGGTGGCGCAAGCCGACATCCCCAGCGAATACGGCACGCCCACGTTGATGCCGGTCACCACCGGCTTGGGGGAAGTGTACCAGTATACGCTGGAGGTGGATCAAGCGCATCGGTCTGAATACACGCTGGAGGACTTGCGCAGTTTGCACGATTGGCAGATCAAACGGCAGTTGGCGGGCATTCCCGGTGTGGTGGAGGTCAGTTCGTTTGGCGGCAAGGTCAAACAGTACGAGGTAGCCGTACATCCGGACCGCTTGCAAGAATCCGGCCTGACGATGTCCGATGTATTTGAGGCCGTGAGCGCGGGAAACCGCAACGCAGGAGGCGCGTACATTGAGAAAGGCGAGGAAGCCTGGTACATCCGAATGGAAGGCCTGTACCGCCAACTGGAAGACCTCCGATTGGTGGCGCTGCCCACGCATTCTGGCCTTCCCCTCACCGTGGGCGACATTGCCACGGTTCGGTACGGATTTGCCCCGCGGTACGGGGCACTTACCAAAGATGGCCAAGGAGAGGTTGTTGGTGGGATTTGCCTGATGTTGAAGGGCGCCAACAGCAACGACGTAACCCACGCCATTGACGAACGTGTGGCGTCCATCCAGTCCACCTTGCCGCCCGGTATCCGCATTGCACCGTACTTGAATCGGTCCGAACTGGTGGGCCGAACCCTGGGTACGGTGGAGCGAAATTTACTCGAAGGAGCCTTGGTGGTGGGCTTGTTGCTCTTCTTTCTTTTGGGCAACTGGCGCGCCGCACTGGTGGTAACCAGCGTCATTCCATTGTCCTTGCTTTTTGCCTTGGGGTGCATGCATTATTTTGGCGTTTCCGCCAACCTCATGTCTTTGGGGGCCATTGACTTTGGCATTGTGGTGGACGGTGCGGTCATTGTGGTGGAGGCAACTTTGATGGCCTTTCACCGCGGCGGCTTGTTGAGCGCCAAAGACCGAGACGAAACGGTGGTAGAAAGTGCTGGGTCCATCTACGGCTCCGCCGCTTTTGGGGTTTTGATCATTTTGGTAGTTTTTCTGCCCATCCTCACCTTGAGCGGGATTGAAGGCAAAATGTTCAAGCCCATGGCCCAAACCGTGGTCTTTGCTCTATTGGGGGCCTTGTTGTTCAGCACCACCTACGTTCCCGCACTCGTGGCGTTGGTCTTGCGTCCGGAGGTTGAGGAGAATCGTTCCGAACGGTTCTTTCATCGGCTTCGGTTGCGGTATGCCCGGATTTTGGATTGGACGTTGCAGCGGGGTCGTGCGGTCTTGACAGGCGTTGTAGCCGCCTTTGCCGTGGCCGTTTGGGGATTTATGCAATTGGGCAGCGTCTTTTTGCCCAGTTTGGAGGAGGGCGATTTGGCCATGCAGGTTTCCATACCCACCGGGAGCAACCTGCAGGAAATGATTCGGGTAACCACGTCGGCCGAAAAGAAATTAAAGGAACATTTTCCCGAGGTGCGCCACGTGGTGAGTAAAATTGGCACGGCTGAGGTTCCCACAGACCCCATGCCCGTGGAGGCCGCAGACGTAATGGTTTTGTTGGAACCCAAAGAAAAATGGACCTCCGCCTCCACTCGCGAGGAGCTGGTAGGCCAAATGGAAGCGGTATTGGATGGTGTTTGGGGCGCTCAGTTTGAATTTACGCAACCCATTCAGCTTCGCTTCAACGAATTGATCAGCGGCTCAAAGTCCGATATTGCCCTGCTGGTGTACGGGGATCACTTGGATACCTTGGCGAACGTGGCACAAAAAATGGCGGCGGCAGTTCGGGGCATTCCCGGAGCGGAAGACGTCAAGGTAGAAGCCACGCAAGGCATGAAATTTCACCGCTGGGTGCCCAACCGCCAAGCACTGGCGTACCACGGTGTTTCCACACAGCAAGTGGGCGAAGTTGTGGAAATGGCCTATGCCGGGCAAATTGCCGGAAGTGTTTTTGAAGACCAAAAAAGGTTTGACGTGGCGGTGCGACTTTCCCCGGAAGAACGACTGGACGGGAGCGGGCAAGCACTGTACGTTCGAAACCACAACGGGGATCGCGTTCCGCTCACCGCGGTGGCGGACCGGGTGGAAACCGTCGGCCCCTCCCAAATCAGCCGTTCCAAGGCCAGTCGTCGCATTTCCGTTGGAATCAACGTCCGGGGACGGGACGTGGCTTCCGTGGTGGCGGACATTGAGCGGGCTCTTGGCGAAAAAGTGGCACTGCCCCCCGGATACTCCTTGCACATTGGGGGTGATTTTGAAAACTTACAGCAAGCTTTAGACCGATTAAAAATTGCCGTACCGGTGGCATTGGCCCTCATCTTCGCCCTGCTCTACCTGGCTTTTCGGAGTGCGGCTTTTGCCGCATTGGTGTTCAGTGCCATTCCTTTGTCCGCCCTGGGCGGCATTGCAGCTTTGGCCCTTCGCGGCATGCCGTTCAGTATTTCCGCCGGCATCGGCTTCATCGCCTTGTTTGGCGTAGCGGTTTTGAACGGTCTCGTTCTCGTGGCACGCGTTCGTCAATTGGAATCCACTGGGGTGGCCTGGTCCAAGGCTGTAGTAGCGGGTAGTGCGGACCGACTCCGTCCTGTTTTGGTTACAGCAACCGTGGCTGCTTTGGGGTTTGTACCCATGGCTTTCTCCTCTTCCGCCGGAGCCGAGGTGCAAAAGCCGTTGGCTACGGTGGTCATTGGCGGGTTGGTTTCTGCTACGGTGCTTACCCTGGGCGTGTTGCCGATTTTGTTGATCCGGCTCAAAAAGTGGCTGCCAGGGTCTTATGCGTCCGGTGCTGCCGGAACGACGGGCGTACTGTTGCTGCTGGTGTTCTCAAGCGGCACGGCTTGGGGGCAAACGCAACCTTGGCCCTCCTTGGCTGCGGTTCAAGAACAGGCCTTGCGCGTACACGCCGACGTGGCGAGCGCTCAAGGAAACCAACGCATTGCGCAATTGAAGCCCAATGTGCTGCTGGGTGCCGCCCAGGGCACTGTTCAATACGGCCAAATGAACGCCGAGCCGCGGGATTACTACTTCAGCTTGGAACAACCCCTAGGTTCGCTGGCGGAACACGTGCGTCGATGGCGTCGTAACGAGTCCGAGATCGGCTTGCGTGCTACCGAACTGGAATTGACGCAGCAGGCCGTATCCCTTGCGGCGGCGCTGGCCTATGCGGACTACTGGCGTTGGGGGCGCGAATGTGCGTGGCGCAGCCAATGGACAGCGCGCTTGAATCAAGACGCCGCTCGGGTGGAAGCCCGGGTTGCGCAAGGAGATTGGAGTACCGCCGATGGTGCGGCGTTTCGGTTGCTGCGCAACCGCTGGCAGTCCGATTTGGTGGCCGCACAAGCCAAATGGGCAGAAAGCGCATCCCTGCTCGCCGCATTGACGCACCAAAGGTGGACCGCTGTTCTGGAGGTAACCCCAACACTTCCGGAACACCTAACGATGGAACCGTCGGCCGACACCGCCCTTGCTCCCCGTTTCCTGCGTTGGGCCCAAGAATCTGCCCACTTGGCGCAAGCAGAAGCAATGCTGACCAAAACGCAGTGGGCGCCGCAGTGGAGCGTGGGTGGATTTCAACAGCAATTGGAGCGGGTAAACGGATTCAACGGCGTCTTTCTGGGCGTTACCCTACCCATTGCCGCGCATGTGCCGCTCAAAAACAGCGCAATAGCCACGGTTCAACAAGCTACCGTTGAAGCGCAAGCAACGCAGTCCCTGGTGGATTGGCACGCAAAGAAAGAGGCAGCATGGCACCAATGGACGGCCTGGAAAACTGCCTCAGCACAGGCAATTTCCGCCCAAAAAGATGCCGACCTATTGCTCCGTGTGTTGACTACTCAACTGGAATTGGGGGAACTTTCTTTTTCCGACTTTTTCTTGCAATCCAACGCAGCGCTTGAGGGGGGCGTCTCCGCCCTCCTCCAAGAAACCGAATGCTTCCGCAGCGCTGCCTTACTTAACTTTTACACCGTCAAATAATGAAAACTATTCATTTTTATTCCGGCCTTTTGCTTGCAGGCATCTTGGTGGCTTGCCAAACCACTCCTAGCAATCCGGAGACCGAAACCTCTTATTCCAAAAACGGATTGCGCGTGTGGAACGATTCCGCCATGGCCGCCAACGGTGTGGAAGTTGGAGTTCCCACGGAGCAAACGTTTGGCAGCGGTTTGCATGCCAACGGACGCGTGGACATTCCGCCGCAAAGCAGGGCCTCTCTGACGGCCCCATTGGGCGGTTTCGTTCGGTTTTTGGGACCGTACGAGGGATCGTTTGTTCGCAAGGGCGAAGTTTTGGTCCGGTTGGACGACCCCAGCTATGTTGAAAAACAAAAGGAGTTTCTCTCTGCTGCCGTCGCGTACGAATTGGCGAATGAAGCGTATCGTCGGGCGGAAAAACTGAATGAGGCCTCCGCCAGCAGCGCGCGCGAATGGCAGCAAGCGGTTGCCAACCGCGAAGAAGCGCATGCACAATGGTCCGCAGCCCGCGAGGTGGTGCGTCAATTGGGATTCAATCCGGAACAAATCCAGCAAAGCGGCATTCAGCGCAGTTTGTCCCTGGTGGCCCCCTTTGCTGGCTACGTTCGTTCCGTCCACGCCAATTTGGGTCAGTACGTTTCTGCCCAACAGGAAGTCATTACCCTGGAGGACCCAACGCACGTCCACCTGGAATTGGCGGTTTTTCAAAACGACATTGCCACGCTCAAACGCGGACAACGCTTTGTGTACCAAGTAGGATCGGACCCCACCCAATTCAGCGGAATCATTCAAGAAATAGGACAAGCTCAATCTTCGGAAGGTCATTTTGTGGTGCACGGACACCCCGACCAACTTCCGGAATCGGGCCTGCGTAGCGGACAGTTCATTCGCGCCACCATCCAAACGCAGCAGGCCGTGCGGTGGGCACTGCCGGAAGATGCAGTCGTTTACAAAGACAATCAACCGTTCGTTTTGCGCAAAACCAAAAACGGCTTGGAGTTTCAATCCGTACGCATCAGCCACCAAGAAAACGGCTGGGTGGGTTTTGACGATTTGGCAAAGGGTACGTACGTTGTGAAACAGGCGCACCTCTTGTTGCAACCGGAAGACGCCGAGTAAAGGGTGCTGCGGTGACTCGTTTTGCACCTTAGGACCTTGAATGCTAACGGACGGGACCTCCCGTTGCATCCACTAATTTCACCGGTGAACCGTACGCCAAGCAACGGGCTTTCCACTGGGATTCCAAATGATTGGGGATGTCCACCTCCAGAACGCACTCGCTGTCTACGCGTTGGGATCGAACCGTCCCCTCCACCTCCCGGATCCAACGCAGGGCCGTAGACAAATCGGAGTAATCGCAGTGAACCCACCAGGTTTGAACGGGAACAAACGGTACCCAAGTTCCGGCCTCCAAAGCCAACTCCGCGGCTCCGCGGTACGCGCGAATAAGCCCGGGCACCCCCAGCAGCGTCCCGCCAAAGTAGCGCACCACGCCCACCGCAGTATGCACTGCTTCCGCTGATTGCAGGGCGTGTAGGATGGGGCGTCCGGTACTGCCCGACGGTTCTCCGTCGTCGTCCCAACGTTCCCATTCTCGGTCCCAACGAACGGCAGAACCCACGTGCCGGGCTTTGGGATGCAGCGCACGAATCGACTGAAAAAAAGGCGTCGCCGCTTCCGGTTCCGACAACGGTGCGGCATAGGCAATGAACTTACTGCCTTTTACCACCCATTGTGCCTCTGTTGGTTCCACCAATACGTTTGCCACACCACAAACCTACGGGCACAAACTGAAATGTTCAGTACCTTTGCACAAACAAATACAAGCTGCTATGGCTTTAGAACTGAACGACACGAACTTCGAAGAATTGGTGCTGAAATCCGATAAGCCCGTATTGGTGGATTTTTGGGCAGAATGGTGTGGACCTTGCCGCATGGTGGGCCCCATTGTTGAAGAATTGGCAGCTGATTTTGAAGGCCGGGCTGTGGTTGGCAAAGTAAACGTAGACCAACACCAAGGCATTGCCATGGAGTTTGGCATCCGCAACATTCCTACCCTTTTGATCTTCAAGGGCGGACAAATTGTAGACAAGCAGGTGGGCGTTGCGCCAAAGCCCGCTTTGGCACAAAAATTAGAAGCGGCGCTTTAAGCGTTGCCTGTGGTTAAACAAGCGGTTATCCTGGCCGGTGGACGCGGAACGCGTTTAGCGGCGGCCTATCCGGGCATACCCAAGCCCCTGGTTCCTGTTGCCGGAATTCCGTTGGCGGAACGATTGGTCCGTCAACTGGTGGAGCAGGGAATTGATCGCATTACGCTCACTGTTTTTCACGACGCCGAACGGATCCGTGCCCATTTTGGGGACGGATCCGCTTTTTTGTGCCAAATAGACTACCTATTGGAGCCTGCCCCCATGGGCTCTGCCGGTATATTGCATCAATTGGCCGACCGAACCAAAGAAACCGTTTTGGTGGTGTACGGAGACGTTTTGGCGGACGTAGATTGGCAGCGGTTTGCGCTGTTCCACCAACAACACCAAGCGGATGCTACCCTTTTGGTGCACCCCAACGACCACCCGCACGATTCCGATTTGGTTGAATTGGACGAGGACCAACGCGTTTTGGCCGTCTTGTCCAAGCCGCACCCGCCCGGACGAATGGCCCGCAACGTAGTGAATGCCGGGGCGTACTTATTTGAACCCGTTTGTTGGCAACACATACCGTCGTACCGGCCCGTTGATTTTGGTGCTGATTTGTTGCCCCATTGGTGTTCCTTCCTACGCGTTTTTGGGTACAACACCCCGGAATACATCAAGGACATGGGAACCCCGGAACGCATACAACAAGGGGAAGCAGCCTTAGCGTCCGGAAAAGTGGCGGGACGCTCCCTCCGAAATCCCCAACGGGCACTATTTCTGGACCGCGACGGAGTTTTGAACGAAGATACGGACCTGATTCATCGGCCCGAAGACCTTCATCTGTTCCCTTGGACTGCGGAAGCGGTGCGCACCATCAACAAGAGTTCCTTTTTGAGCGTGGTGGTTACCAACCAAAGCGTGGTGGCTCGTGGACTCACAGACGAGGCCGGACTCAACCGAATTCACGCCAAGCTGGACACGGAATTGGGGGCCGCCGGCGCTTACTTGGATGCCCTCTACTACTGTCCGCACCACCCCGACGGTGGCTTTCCCGGCGAGGTTGCAGCGTACAAGATTCCCTGCACGTGCCGCAAACCGCAAGCCGGTATGATTTTGGCTGCCGCCGAACGTTTTCAAATCGACCTGAGCGCCAGCTGGATGATTGGCGACTCTGCCCGAGACATGGGCGCCGCTCGTGCCGCCGGCGTAGAACCGGTAGGCGTGCGCACCGGCCACGGCCTGAAAGGCACCGCCCTGCGCCCGGATTTCCTGTTTGACAACGTACTGGACGCCGTACACTACCTCGTGGAACAACCCTTCTCTAATTTATTCAACGAGGGCCTTGAACGGCTTGATTATCATTTAACTACATCCAAAAAACCATTCGTAATTGCCTTGGGTGGTCCCGCTCGGTCGGGCAAATCCACCGCGGCAGCCGGTTTGGCGCGCGCGTTTCGACAAAAAGGCCACACCGTGGAATTGGTGCGGCTGGACGATTGGTTGCTCCCCGCGGAACAACGCGATTCTTCAGAAACAGGGCCTTGGCGGGCCTATCCCCAGGAGGTGTTGAATGAGGCGCTCCACGATCTTTTGGTGGACGGCAAGACCGTTACCGCGCCGGGATATTCCGTACGACCGGATTGGCCCGCACGCGAAACGCATTACGCTCCTGCGGAGGTGGTGTTGGTGGAAGGCGTGGTGGCCTTGGGATTGGAGTCTGTGCGCCAAGCGGCCCATTGGACCGTGGGCGTGACCGCACCGGAGTCCACCCGCAGGTTGCGCTACGAACGCTACCAGGCTTGGCGCGGCTTGTTCGCAGACGACGCCGAATGGGCGCGTCGGGAACAGCACGAGGTGTCTGCTGTGGAAAAGGACCTTATCTTCGCGCAAACGCTCGTTTCGCTGTGATCCTAACCCGTACCCCCTTTCGCGTCAGTTTTGTTGGCGGAGGCTCCGATTTGCCTGCCTACTACGAACGGCGTGCCGGCGCGGTGCTGTCCACCTCCATCAATCGGTACATGTACGTTCAAAGCCATCCGTTCTTTGAACCGGACCAAGTGCGTTTGAAGTACGCGCAAACCGAGACTGTGGCGGGATTGTCGGAGATTCAACACCCCCTATTTAGAACCGTTCTGGAAAAATACGGCCTGCCTTTGGGCCGCGAATGGTCTTCCATAGCAGACGTTCCCGCGGGAACCGGCATGGGATCCAGCTCCAGTTTTACCGTTGGATTGCTGCACAACGTGTTGGCGCAATTGGGTCGGGCCGACGAGGCAACGAAGGCGCATTTAGCGGAAATGGCTTGCCGCGTGGAGTTGGAGGATTTGGGCGAACCCATTGGCAAGCAGGACCAATACGCTGCGGCCTACGGAGGTTTGAACGTCTTTCGTTTTTTACCCGACGGCACCGTACAAGCAGACCCTGTGGACTTGGGGCCCGAGGGACGGGCGGAATTGGAATCTCATCTGGTGTTGTACTACACGGGGGATCAGCGTTCGGCCTCGGCCATCCTGGCGGAACAATCGAAGCGAACGGCGTCGGAACAGGACAAACAACGCGTTTTGGACCAAATGGTGGATTTGGTAGATCCTTTGGCGGCCGCCTTGCGCAACGGAAGGTGGTCCGAAATGGGCAACTTACTCCACGAAAACTGGCAACTGAAGCAATCCTTGGCGTCCGGAATCACCAACCCCAACCTGCAAAGTTTGTACGCCACCGCAATGGCGAACGGCGCCACGGGAGGCAAGTTACTGGGTGCCGGCGGTGGTGGTTTCCTGTTGTTTGCGTGCCCCCCTTCGCAACAAACCAGGCTCACCCAAGCCCTGGGCAGCATTCGCCTCTTCCCTTTTGCGTTGGAAACCGACGGCTCTAAGGTGCTGTACGCGGATTCGGAAAACGGCTGAGCCCCGGAGCGCAAGTCGCCCCAAAAAACCTAAAGAAAACCGGTACCTTTGCCGTGGACGTTTTGCTCCGCACCCCTAAATTCCGCTCTTGCCATGCAGCCCCTTGAATACCGCGCACTCCTCACGGAAACGTTGAATCGCCTGGATATGAACCGGGTACAAGCCTTAGCAGACGCTTTTTCAGCGGCGTACGAGGGCGGTCGCACCATCTACACCATGGGCAACGGCGGGTCCGCCGCAAGCGCCTCCCACGCAGCCGGCGATTTCCTCAAAGGCGCTTCTTTTGGGCTGGACAAGCGATTCAAAATGATCTGCCTGAACGACAACCTCCCGTCCCTCATGGCCATCGCCAACGACATCGGATGGGAAGCCATTTTTGAGGAACCGTTGAAAAACTACCTGCAACCCGGTGACCTGGTCGTAGGGCTCAGTGGCAGCGGCAACAGCGAAAACGTGCTGCGCGCCATACAGTGGGCCAAGGCCAACGGCGCTACCACGGCCGGTTTAACGGGCTACAGCGGCGGCAAATTGGCCCAGCTGGTAGACATCCACGTACACTCCGACGCCAACGACATGGAAGTTGCAGAAGACGTTCACATGGCCGTATTCAACATGGTCAAAAAGAGCATGATGGCCAAATACATGGGCGACGCGCCCAGCATGGGAGCCACGTACGACGCACGCGTTAAGTAAAGCCAGCTTCTTTTAACTGCGCCGGATTCAGGCACAGTGCCGCATGGGTTGGGATTTTTGCAATCCCAGAAGCAGTGCGCTCAATTCGTTTGAACGGAACGTGCTGTCCAGGACGCACCGCCAAAATTGACTCGCCAATACTGAACACCGACACCGCGCTCGTTGGCGTTGCGCGGCACCCGCCAAGCCCCGTTTTCCACCTGTACCTCCCAATACCCCAGCAACCCTCCGTCCGCGCCTACAGCACTGATGTAGGCGGTACCGCTGGCATTGGTGGGCAATTGACCGATCCAAAACTCCGAATCAGACCACAGTGCAAACTGGGACTGTTCCCATTCCATCCGTCCCAACAGGGTGCTGGCCAAGGAAAGGTTGGGGATTCCGTGGCCGTACAAGGTATCCGGCATCAAGCCTTGTGAGGCGGAAAGTCGGACCGAATAGAGCAAATCCTGCGCCGTGCGTGTGGGGTGTTTTTGCCACAAACACGCCATCATGCCGGCCATTACGGGGCCGCTGAAGCTGGTGCCGTTGCCGGTACTGGGAATGCCGCCGGTGTTGATGATTCCGCAACCTTGACCCAAGGCCATGACATCCGGTTTGATGCGGCCGTCCGCCGTGGGGCCTTGGCTGCTGAAACCGGCTCGCGCGCCCAGAGCGTTCACGGCTCCTACCGTCAAAACGCTGTCCGCGTCCGCCGGGGCCGTAATGTACTTCCAAGCGCCATTTCCTTCGTTGCCGGCGGAAACCACCAGAAGCAATCCGGCGCGGGCCAAAGCCGCTGCTGCGCGGGAAATGGGGGTGGTGCGTCCGTCCATGTCGGAGTAGGTGTGGCTGTCCGCTGGATTGTCGAAGGTGCTGTAGCCCAAGGAGGTATTGAGTACGTCGGCCCCTAAACTGTCGGCCAGTTCAGCTCCGCGTATCCAATGCAACTCTTCCAACGGGGTTTCCGAAAACACGTTCTCCGTTTTGAACAAGGCGTATTGGGCCTTGGGCGCGGTGCCCACGTGAACGTTGTCCAAATCCGGGGCCATGGTGCTCAGAACCATGGTTCCGTGGTAGCTGTCCTCAAAAACGGAGTCGTCGTTCTGAACCAAATCTTTGGTGTAGACCAGTCGTCCCTCGGACCGGAGTCGGGAAAACGCACCAAAGGTGTCCACATCCCGGAAACCGCCGTCCAGCACGCCAATCAACATTCCTTGACCCTCAAAGAAATCGTCGTGCAGGCCTTTTCCGTTGATTTGGGCGATGGCCGCATCGCCGTTGGCGTATTGGTAACCAGCCAACCCCTCCTCTTCTGAATCCCCGGGCAGCGCCGTGGGTGACTCACACAGGTGAAGCGGGCGCAGGGGCTCGCTGTGCCAAGCAAAATAGGCGGGCCAACCGGAGGCAGGCACTTCCACCACGGCGGCGTTCAGCAAACGCGAAGCGCCCATCACGCGCAAACCCGTGGCGCGCAATGCGGCCAAATCGGACGGATGCACCGGGTAATCAATGGCGCGCAGGGGCTGAGCCGCCTTCTGGCGACGCTCTATGCTTTTGGCGCTCACTGCCGGGGCTTGAAGCTGTCGGTCCGGACGGTGGGAAAAATAGACCCATCGGTAGGCGGGCTCCGGAGATTGCGCCGCAATCGGCAAGGAGGCTCCGGAGAAAAAGAACGCCGTGAACAGCAACCAACCCCACGAACTTTTCAATCGAATCATGTGCGTCGTTTTGAAGGAAAACAAAAAATCGGACAAAAAGTTGAGCATCAATGCGCCATAGCGCCGCTCCCCAGGAGGGCCTCTCCGTCGTACCAGACGGCAAACTGACCCGGCGCCACGGCCTTTTGCGGCACTGCAAAATCAATCCGAAGGGAATGGTCTGGAAGCGCGGTCAACACCGCCTCTTGCAGCGGCTGGCGGTAGCGGATGCGCACCTGTAAAGGAGCGGACTCCCCTACTTTTAAGGCGCGCGACGGAACCACCCAATGCACATCTTTAGCGGCAACGTGCACAAAAGGACGGTACAAACCGGGGTGCTGCTCCCCTTGTCCCACGTAAACAATGTTCTCTTGGGTGTCTGTGGCCACCACAAACAGAGGCTCGGCCTTTCCGCCCACCAACAATCCTTTCCGCTGCCCGACGGTGAAAAAATGTGCGCCCTGGTGCTGACCAACCGCTTTTCCGGCTGCCGCATGCAGGGGCCAGGGCGCTCCAAACTCGGGATTCTTCCACCCCTCCCACGAGGCAGGCACTTCCACAATGGACCCCGGTTTAACGGACAATTGCTGCTGCAGGAAATCCGGCAAACGCACCTTTCCAATGAAGCACAAGCCTTGGGAGTCCTTTTTCGCGGCGGTGGGAATGCCGCGGGCGGCAGCCTCCTGACGAACCTCCGGCTTCAACAACTCTCCAATGGGAAACAAGGCTTTGGACAGCTGGGCTTGGTTCAACTGACACAAAAAATAGCTTTGATCTTTATTGGGGTCTCGTCCGGCCAACAAGGCAATCTCGCCGTTGGGAAGATCCCGACGTCGGGCATAATGGCCCGTTGCGACGTAGTCTGCCCCCAACTGCAGTGCCGCCTCCAAAAACAAGTCAAACTTAATTTCGCGGTTGCACAACACGTCCGGATTGGGCGTTCTCCCGGCTTGGTACTCCGCAAACATGGTGTCCACAATACGCTCCTTGTAGGGCCCGCTGAGGTCCATCACCTGAAAGGGAATCCCCAGGTGTTCGGCGACCAAAAGGGCGTCGTTGGAATCTTCAATCCACGGACACTCTGCCTCTAAGGTGACGGAGGCGTCGTTCCAGTTGCGCATGAACAAACCAATGACCTCGTGGCCTTGCTCCAGAAGCAACGCCGCCGCCAAAGAGCTGTCCACACCCCCAGAAAGGCCTACCACCACGCGCGCCATCAGCGGTTTTCGGTTTTGATCAAACGTCCGCCTTTGTAGGTTTCCAATCGGACCGTCCTTCCGTCTTCAAAATAAACCCAAACACCTGTTTTTAAGCCTTTTGCGTACGTTCCTTTGAACTTAAGCTTCCCATTGGAATCAAAGGACTCGTAGAGCCCATCCAGCGTGCCTTTGAGGTAGGTGCACCGAACGCGTGGCTTTGCGTCTTCGGAAAACGACGCGAAGGAACCGTTGCGGATGCCGCCCGCGTAGCGGGTTTCGTCTGCGGTTTTGCCGTTGGGGTGGTACGTTAACCACAAACCGGAAGGCTGTCCTTTGGCGTAGTTTTCACGCGACAAAACCGAGCCGTCCGGACGGTAGTAGGTCCAGGTGCTGTCTTTTTGGTTGGGCCCCGTGTAAACACCAACGGCCGCTTTTTTACCCTCTTCCGTGTATTCGGTTGCTTTGCACGCTCCGGTAGCTCCGCGGTAACGCATTTCAGCCATCTTTTGTCCGTTGGGGTGCAAATACGTCCAATTTCCCACCGGAATTCCGTGCTGGAACTGGCCTTGATAACGCATGACCTTGCCTCCTTCGTGGTATTTCACCCACGTCCCATGTTTCTTGCCTTGATCGTCCACGGAGTTGCTCGCTTGTGCCTTCACTTCACTCACAAAACCGAACCAACCCATGGCCCAAATAATGACCACCAACAACGCTGGAGACTGTACCCGTTGATGGGTCCGACTTTTCTTCATCATGCTAATAGTTTAATGGCCTGCTCGCCCACTACGGACTCCAAGGCTTCCAGCAAAGGACGTTCCAACCGAACCCGAAGGGTGCGGCTTCTGCCCAAAATTCGCACACCCTGCTCTCCTTCCTGAATGCGGAAAGTAACTCGCTTGTCTCCCGAATGGGCGGAAAATATCTGGTGCATTTCGCTCAGCTTGGCCGGCGTCAATTGATGCAAATCCAACGAAATTTCCATTTTTTGGGCCGTGCTCAAGACGTCCGCCAGCAATTTCATTTCGATCACTTGGATCACGTACCGCACCGGACCGTCCTTGGGACCCCAGTTGGGTTTCTGGACGCGACCCCGAACAAACAACAGCTGATCGTCCACCAAAAAATGGCTGAATTTGAGGTAATCTTCCCCAAAAAGCACAATTTCTACCGAGCCTTCCTTGTCTTCCAAAACAAACGAACCCATTTGTCGGCCCGTTTTTGTGGTGCGTGAGGCAGCTTGACTCACCATTCCCGCAACGGTGAAATCCCGGAAACCGGCACCGTTCACAAAGGCCTCGTGGGGATTCAACTCCGCCGCGCGGTTCCGCACAAAATGGCCCATTTCGTACTTGAACTGATCCAACGGGTGGGCAGAAATGTATACGCCATTGATTTCCTTCTCCTTCTTTAAAACGAGTAAGGGATTGGGGATGGGCACGTCCGGGACAGTTGGCTCTTCCAAGACCACTTCACTCGCCTCTCCAAACAGAGAGACCTGGCTGCTTCCGGCGTCGTCTTGAAACATCTGGCCGTAGCGCCTAACTTTCTCCAAATAAGGCTTTCCGTCCGACTCCTCGTAAAAGAAATGACCGCGGTGGGTTCCGGGCAAGGAATCCAAGGCACCACCGGCGGCCAAGGCCTCCATGGTTCCTTTGTTGATGGCCCGAAGGTCTACCCGCTTGACCAAATCAAATAAGGAGGTAAAAGGACCCGTCTCCGTGCGAACACCTACCAAGTGGTCCACTGCTCCCTCGCCCACGCCGCGCATTCCGCCCAAGCCAAAGCGAATGGCTCCTTGGGCGTTGACCATAAACGGCAGAATGGACTCGTTGACGTCTGGGCCCAAAACCGGAATTTTCATGCGGCGCGACTCGTCCATGAAGAAAGTCACTTGCTTGATGTCGTCCATGTTGTTGGTCAACACGGCGGCCATGTATTCGGCCGGGTAGTTGGCCTTGAGGAACGCAGTTTGGTAGGCTACCCAAGCGTAGCAAGTGGAGTGCGATTTGTTGAAGGCATAGGAAGCAAACGCTTCCCAGTCCTTCCACACTTTATCCAAAATCAGCTCCGGGTGGTTGCGCTCCTTGCCGCCTTCCAAAAACTTGGGCTTCAGCTTGGCCAGCAAAGCGGCGTCTTTCTTGCCCATGGCCTTGCGCAGGACGTCGGCCTCGCCCTTGGAAAATCCCGCCAACTTTTGGGACAGACGCATGACCTGCTCCTGATAGACCGTAATTCCGTAGGTTTCCTCCAGGAATTCCTGCATGTCCGGCAAGTCGTACGAAATGGGCTCGGTACCGTGCTTGCGTCGAATAAAGGCCGGAATGTATTCCAAGGGGCCCGGTCGGTACAGGGCGTTCATGGCAATCAAGTCCTCAAAAACCGTAGGCTTGAGGTCCCGAAGGTGCTTCTGCATCCCGGCGGATTCGTACTGAAAAATACCGACGGTGTCTCCCCGTTGAAACAAGGCGTAGGTAGCGGCGTCGTCGATGGGTATGGTTTCCAAATCCAGCGCAATTCCGTGCCTTTTTTGGATCAATTCCACGGCATCTTTGAGGAGTGTCAGGGTTTTTAGGCCCAAAAAGTCCATTTTGAGCAGTCCCGCACTCTCCACCACCGCGTTGTCGAACTGGGTGCACCACATGGCGCTGTCCTTGGCCGTGGCCACTGGGATCAACTCGCGAATGTCTGTGGGCGTGATGATGACGCCGCACGCGTGGATGCCGGTATTCCGGAGGGACCCTTCCAAAACCTGGGCTTGGCGCAGCGCTTCGGCTTCCATGGTGCCCGGCTCTTCCGCCATTCGGCGCAATTCCAGGGCCTTGGCATAATCCTCTTGACGCAAGGATTCACGCAGCTTTTTGTCGTCGACGGTCAATACCTCCAGCAAACTCTTGCCGTCCGGCATGCTTTTGGTCAACTTATCCGCGTCGGCAAAAGACAAATCCAAAACGCGCGCCGTGTCCTTGATGGAACTCTTCGCGGCCATGGATCCGTAGGTAATGATCTGCGCCACCTGGCTGGATCCATACTTGTCGATGACGTATTGAATGACCCGATCGCGGCCCCGATCGTCGAAGTCAATGTCTATATCCGGCAAGGATACGCGGTCCGGATTCAAGAAACGCTCGAACAGGAGGTCGTACCGGATGGGGTCTACGTTGGTGATTCCAATGCAGTACGCCACGGCCGATCCCGCCGCACTGCCCCGACCCGGTCCCACGCTGACGCCCATGCCCCGCGCCGCAGCGCAGAAGTCCTGTACGATCAAGAAGTAGCCCGGATAACCGGTCTTTTCAATGGTGGCCAACTCAAAATCCAGACGCTCGCGTACCTCGTCGGACAGGGATTCGCCGTAGCGGCGTTTGGCTCCTTCGTAGGTCAAATGCCGTAAGTAGGCATTCTCCCCGCGTTTTCCGCCGTCCACCGCATCTTCCGCAGACTCAAACTCAACGGGAATGTCAAACTTGGGGAGCAGTACTTCGCGCGCCAAGGAATACGTCTCCACGCGCTGCAACAAGGCATCCAAATGCAGAAAACCTTCCGGTACGTCGGAAAAGGTGGCCCTCATTTCCGCGGTGGTGGTCATGTGGAACCGGTCGTTGGGCATGCCGTACCGGAATCCACGTCCGCGCCCAATGGGCGTTGATTTCTTCTCAGAATCCTTGACGCACAGCAAGATATCGTGCGCTTCGGCCTCGGATCGGTCCAAGTAAAATGCATTGTTGGCCGGCACAAACGGAACGTTGTGTTTGCGGCACAATTCCAACAGCGCGTTGTTGATGGCGTCCTCCTCCGGCAAGCCGTGGCGGTTCAATTCCGCGTAAAACCGATCGCCAAACACTTCCTTGTACCACAGAAACGCCTCTTCGGCCTGCTTGAAGCCCACATTCGCAATGAGGTGCGGAATTTCGCCCGACAGTCCTCCCGTCAAGGCCACCACACCCTCAGTGTGCTGCTTCAAAAGGTCTTTGTCGATCCGGGGGACGTAGTAAAATCCGTCGATAAACCCCGCAGAACTCAGCTTGGCCAAGTTCTGGTACCCCTTTTTGTTCAGCGCCAACATAGGCACCAAAAAACCATCGTCTTTGACGCTTCTGTCCCGATGGTTGCGGCAAATGAATGCCTCGTACCCCACCAAAGCCTTGAGCTCAGGCGTTCCTTCCGCGCGGGTTTTGTTGACGGAATCCACGGCTTTCACGAACTGAAAGGCACCCATCATGTTTCCGGTGTCCGTCAGGGCAACTGCCGGCTGGCCTTCCGCCACCGCGCGCTTGACGAGGCCCTCCACCCGAGCGGTGGCCTGCAAAACGGAAAACTGGGAATGCAAATGGACGTGGAAAAACGTTCCGGATTCGACCGTGGATTCTGCGGATTGCGTTGGCATCTGGGGCACTGCGGCCTCCAATTCGGCAACGGGAGTCGCCGCAGGAGCGGCCAACTTCATCCGGGCACTGGCTGCCTTGAGGTCCCGGTGTGCTATTCCCCAAGTCCCAACACCCTCCGGATAGGAAGCGCGGATGCCTGCCGCCGCCGCACCCAAACGCTCGTTCGGATAAAATCCACGAGCCGCCAATTCCAAAAAGACCCGCGAACTCGCTTCAACGTCTGCCGTTGCGTTGTGGGCCAGGTCAAAACCGGTGCCAAATACCTGGTGGTACAGCTCTTCTAGCTTGGGAAACTTGAACTTTCCACCGCGCCCACCGGGCAGCTGGCACAGGATGGCCGTGTCTTCCCAGCAAGTGTCAATGACGGGTACGTTGGGAAGCGGGTTTTCCAGACCGGCCCGAAAATACTCCCCGCCCAAAACGAGCTGATCGTACTCCAAGTTGTGGCCCACCAATCGCGTGGCTTGCGCAACAGCTCTGTTGAACGCGAGCAACGCCTCGCTCAAGGCAACCCCTTCTGCTTGCGCTAAGGCCGTGGAGATTCCGTGGATGGATTCCGCCTTGAACGGAATGTTGAAGCCGTCCGGACGAATGAGGAAATCCGCCTGCTCCACCAACACGCCCTGCAGATCGTGCAGTTGCCAAGCCAGTTGAACCACGCGCGGCCAAGCAGCCTCATCCGTGTACGGGGCTGATTTATTGCCAATTAGGCCTGTGGTTTCGGTATCAAAAACGAGGTACATGGAGTTCCTCTAAGGTACCAACTCCGCGTGCAAATCGTACTCCGTTGCGTCTACAATTTTTACCGTTGCAAACCGGCCCGGGGTCAAGGAATAGGCTCCAAAAGGAATCCAAACTTCGTTATCAACGTCCGGGCTGTCGAATTCCGTGCGGCCCACGTAGTGCTCCCCTTCCACGCGGTCCACCAAAATCCGGAGGGTTTGTCCCACGCGCAAGGCGTTCATCTCGGCGGAAATTTCCATTTGTGCTTCCATGATGGCATCGGCCCGACGTTGTTTCACTTCCGCGGGAACGTCGTCCACCAAGGCATGAGCGGTGGTGTTTTCTTCGTGGGAATAAGGAAAAACGCCCAATCGATCAAAACGCATTTCCTTCACCCACGCCAGAAGTTCGTTGAAATCCGATTCGGTTTCGCCCGGATACCCCACGATCAAGGTGGTTCGTATGGCCATTCCCGGAACGGCTGAGCGCATCTTGTCCAGCAATCGGGTGGTTTTCTCTTTGGTGGTACCGCGCTTCATGCTCTTCAAAACGCTGTCCACGGCGTGCTGCAAGGGGATGTCTACGTACGTGCACACCTTGGGTTCTTCGCGGATGACGTCCAGCACATCTTCGGGGAATCCAGTTGGAAACAAATAGTGCAAGCGAATCCACTCAATGCCTTCCACTTGAACCAGTTCACGAAGCAGAGCCGCCAACTTGCGTTCCTTGTACAAATCCAGTCCGTAGTAGGTCAGGTCTTGGGCAATGAGGATCAACTCCACCACCCCTTTGGCGGCCAACTTACGTGCTTCCTCCACCAACTGCTCCATCGGTTTGGATACGTGTCCGCCGCGCATGAGGGGAATGGCACAAAAAGAACACGGACGATCGCAGCCTTCGGAGATCTTCAAATAAGCGTAGTGCCGCGGAGTGGCCAACAGGCGTTCCCCCACCAATTGCTGCCGGTAATCCGCTCCCAACGCCTTCAACAAAAGGGGCAAGTCACGGGTTCCAAAGTATTGATTTACATCCGGAATCTCCCGCTCTAAATCCGGCTTGTACCGCTCGGACAAACAACCGGTCACGAAAACCTTCTCTACCTCTCCGCGCTGCTTCTTCTCTACGTAGGTCAGGATCGTGTCGATGGACTCCTGCTTGGCGTTGTCGATAAAGACACACGTATTGATCACCACTACCTCGCCTTCTTCTGCGCCGGAGGCCTCGTGAACCACGTCCTTTCCGGCCGCTTTCAATTGCCCCATCAATACTTCGGAATCGTAGGTATTCTTGGAACAACCCAGGGTGACTACGTTGATGCGGTTCTTTTTGTAACTCTTCGTACGCATGGTATCGTTAAAACTTTAGGTGACGAACGGACTGGCCGTGGTCTTTGATCTCGTTGAGTGCTTCGATGCCGATTTCGATGTGGGAATCCACAAATTGTCCGGAAACTTTGGCGTCCGACGCCTCTGTTTTGACGCCTTCCGGCACCATGGGCTGGTCCGAGACCAGGAGCAAAGCCCCCAACGGAATGCGGTTTTTAAATCCTGCACTGAACAAGGTGGCCGTTTCCATGTCGATGGCCATGGCGCGAATTTCGTTCAAATAACCTTTAAACGCTTCGTCGTGCTCCCAAACGCGGCGGTTGGTGGTGTAAACCGTGCCTGTCCAGTAGTCCAAATTCCGCATCCGAATGACGTGGCTCGCAGCACGTTGAACGCTAAACGCCGGCAAGGCCGGCACCTCCTTGGGCAGGTAGGCGTCTGAGGTTCCTTCTCCGCGAATGGCCCCAATGGGCAAGACAAAATCCCCTACTTCCGTGCGCTTCTTCAGCCCGCCGCACTTGCCCAAAAACAAAACCGCCTTGGGCTGCACCGCGCTCAACAAATCAATTACGGTTGCCGCGTTTGGGCTGCCCATTCCAAAATTGATGATGCCCAAATCACCCGCCAAGGCAGATCGAAACGGTCTGCTTTCGCCCCGAACCGGAACCTCGAATTTCGCCGCAAATCGGTGAACGTAGTCGTCAAAATTGGTCAACAGCAAATACTCCGGAACCTCTTCCAGCTGCAAGCCGGTGTAGCGCGGCAGCCAATTCTGGGTGATTTCTTCTTTTGTTTTCATGAGGTTGAGCGCTTCCTTCAGTTTCCTTGAAGAGGTTCAAACAAAGACCGAACAAAGGCGCGCGGCTCAAAAACGTGCAAATCTTCTGCGCGTTCACCTGTACCGGAAAACCGAACGGGCATCGCCATTTGGTGCGCTAAAGCCAAGGCCACTCCACCCCGAGCAGTACCGTCCAACTTGGTCAATACCAATCCTGTTACGTCCGTAACTGCGGCAAATTGCTTTGCTTGTTCCAACGCATTTTGGCCGGTGGATGCATCCAAAACCAGCAACACTTCGTGCGGAGCCCCGGGCAACGCCTTCTCCACCGCGCGCTTGATCTTGGCCAACTCGTTCATCAAGTTGACCTTGTTGTGCAACCGTCCGGCGGTATCCACCAAAACGACGTCTGCTTGCTGCTCCACGGCCTTCTGAACCGTGGTGAAAGCCACGGCAGCTGGGTCTGCATTCATCCCCAGGTTCACGCATTCTACACCGGAACGCTCGCACCAGCGAACCAATTGGTCCACCGCCGCCGCGCGAAAAGTATCTGCAGCGCCCACCAAAACGTTTTTTCCGTCCGCCTTCCAGCGCGCAGCCAACTTCCCGATGCTGGTGGTTTTGCCTACCCCGTTTACGCCCACCACCAACACCACGTGCGGGCGATTGGGGAGGTCGAATCCGGGATTTCCCATGCGTTTTTGGGACGCCTCCATCAACAATGCTTCGGTTTCTTCTTCCAAAAGCTGGAGCAGCTGGTCCGTGCCTACGTACTTATCACGCGCAACGCGCGCTTCGAGGCGTTTAACGATTTCCAACGTAGTCTCAATACCCACATCGGAGGTAACCAAGGCGGTCTCCACGGCATCCAGAACCTCGTCGTCAACGGTTGATTTTCCCGCAACGGCGTGCACCAATTTGCCAAAAAAGCCGGCTTTTGTTTTGTCTAAACCAAAAAATCCCATGCGAAAAGGTACAAAAAAACCGCCCCTAGGAGCGGTTTTGGTTTTCATTCAACCGAACAAAGATCAACCTTTGAAAAAGTCAGCTGACTGGTCTTTGTTGATGATTTTTTCTTCAAAGGTGTATGCACCGGATTTGTCACTGCGCGTCATCTTGATAACACGTGTGTACATCACGGATCCTTCTTTCTTCAGGGTAGCAACTACTTTCTTTGCCATGATTCACCTTATTTGATTTCCTTGTGCACCGTCATGCGGCGAAGGATGGGGTTGAACTTCTTGATCTCCATGCGATCCGGGGTATTCTTCTTGTTCTTCGTTGTGATGTAACGAGAAGTTCCGGGTTTGCCAGATTCCTTGTGCTCGGTGCACTCCAAGATTACTTGGACGCGATTGCCTCTCTTAGCCATGGCTCAATGCGGTTATTTGGTCGTAAATCCGTTCGAACGAGCATCGGCCAAAACGGCATCGATTCCCTTCTTGTTCACCGTTTTCAAAGCAGCTGCAGAGATTCGCAGGACAACCCACTTATCTTCTGCCGCAACGTAAAAACGCTTGCGGAGCAAGTTCACGCTGAACTTGCGCTTATTCTTCTTGTTCGAGAAAGACACGTAATTGCCAGTCATGGCCTTCTTTCCCGTCAATTCACACACTCGTGACATGGTCGCGCTTTATTAGGGTCGCAAATTTACAATAAAAATCGAAAAAACCAACGAAATCTTCAACTCTTCCTGCAATTGATGCATTTGGGGGTTCATTCTTCGGACGCAAGGCCTGGTTGCGACGCACCAACAACCCGTTGTCGGAGCATATTCATGGCCGCTTGAACTGTTTTCTGGATGTTTCTGCCGCGATCTTTCCCCATTTGGAAACGCTCCGCACGGCAACCGTCGGGCCCGGCCACTGCAATCCAAACGGTTCCCACCGGTTTTTCTACAGACCCACCGTCGGGACCCGCCACACCCGTGGTTGCGACGGCCCAATCCGTGCCCAAACGCTTCCGCACCCCGCTGGCCATTGCTTTCGCCACCACCTCGGAAACGGCGCCGTGCACCACCAGCGCAGCCTCTTCTACCCCAAGTAATTGCGTTTTTATGCTGTTGGAATAGGCCTGAATTCCGCCAACGAAGTACCGGCTGGATCCCGGAACAGACGTCAACGCAGCACCCACGGCTCCTCCCGTGCAGCTTTCAGCGGTTGCCACGGTTTGGCCAATACCCACCAGGGCATCGCCCACAACTTCTTCCAAGGCACGATCTCCTTCGCCAAAATAAGCGGCTCCAAGCAGTTGCACCAGTGCTTGCACTTGCATCTCTACCTCCTGTTTTGCCGCCTCTGCAGCCTCTTTAGGCACGCGAACGGACAGTCGGAGTTTAACCAAACCGGGTGCTGGCAAATACGCTAATTTCACAAACGAAGGCAAGGCGTCTTCCCAAGCGCTGATTCGATCGGCCAACTCGGATTCAGGCACTCCCTGCGTTCGAACGGTGCGGTTTTGTATCCAAAACTTACTTTTCTCTTGAACCCAAGGCAAAATGAACCCTTCGGCCAAGTGCTTCATTTCGTACGGAACCCCGGGCAAACTGACGTACCGCTTTCCGTCCAAGTCCCAGGCCATGCCCATGGCCGTGCCCACCGAATTGTACAGCAGGGTGGCGTTGTTGGGGAGAAAAGCCTGCTCTCTATTGAGTTCGGACGGTACGCGTCCCAACGTTTTGAACAAGTCTTCTATGTGCGAAAAAACCGACGGTTGATACACCAGTTCGCCGCCAAAATAGTCGGTCAATACTTTTTTGGTTAAATCGTCCTTCGTGGGCCCCAGTCCGCCCGTCAAAACCACCAACTCCGTTTCCGGTAGAACGTTTTCAAGTGCCGAAACAATGGCGTCTGGAGAATCCGCTAAAACCGTTGACCGAACTACGGTACCGCCAACTTTTGCCAATTCCAAACCCAACCAAGCAGCATTGGTGTTGATGGTTTGCCCCAAAAGCAATTCATCTCCAATGGCAATAACTTCAACGTTCATAGTTCCTTACATTTAGGTAATCGGTGACGCCACGGGATTGATGTACCTTTGCCAACACACCACCAAAATTAAACCTCATTTAGGCATGCTACACACCAAAAAAAGGACTGTTTTGGTTCTGGGCGCCGTCGGCCTGATCTTCGGAGCTTGCCAGCGCGAATACCTGAACCCAGACGACTTGGACATTACCCTTCGTCCAGGGTTTGTTTTCCCATTGGGCCAAGCCGATTTGACCATTGGAGACGTTTTTAAACCAGACTCCTCCATGATCAGCACCGATCCCAACGGATTGTACCGACTGGTTTACAGCCAACCGGATTTGTTTGACCTGCAGGTTGGCGATATCGTGGAAATTCCCAATCAATCCCCTACCAATGAGTCCTTTTCCATGGGCGTGGTAAACATACCAAACGTCACTTTTGGATCTTCAGTTCGATTTGGAAAGTTGGTGCGAAACATAACGAATCCACCCGGCACGGCCAATTTGATTAAATCTGCTCACGGAGGCAACAGCTACGTTCCCAACCTTCCGGTACAAAATCCAGGAGATTTGGCGGGCGCCAACATCACTACGTTCTCGACGGCTTCTTTTTCCGGCGGCCAATTGAGCATGAAATTGGTCAATAAGTATCCCGTACCCATTTCTTCCACCCTAGCGATCACCGACGTGCAGGGAACCGAGTTGCTGACTTTTGTTTTCACCAGTCTTGCCAGCCAAGACTCCTCAGTTTCTGTTGCAAACTTGGCCGGAAAAACCTTGCCCGGCAATGTCCGGTTTAAATTGAAGAATTTCTCATCGCCCGGTGCTGGAACATTAGGAATTCCGTCCACCTATGTTCCCATTGACACCAACGCCCTTCTTAAAGTGAACGTTTCAGGCACCGGATTGCAGATTTGGAGTGCCACCGCTCAGGTGCAGTCGCAGCAGGTGGTGGACGAAACATTGACGGTGGATTTTGGTGCCGCGCAGGGCGTTAAATTGAAAGAACTCAAACTGAATGCCGGTTCGTTCGATTACAGTTTCAACTCCGCACTTCCAGAAACCTTGCAAATGTTGCTGGAATTCAGCAGCGCAACGATCAACGGCCAAACGGTATCTCAGACCATTACGGTACCGCCGGGGCAAACAACCACGGGCAGCATTCCCTTGAGCAACGCGGTATTCAACTTGGCGTCTAACCCGGCGCAGCCGTACAACCAACTGCCTATTTCCTACAGTGCTTCTATTGTCTCGTCCGGTAACCTGGTTCAACTGGACTCCTCCAGTTCCTTGGCCATGAGTTTCACCATGAACGGGATTCAGTTTGGTCACCTCAAAGGATTTTTTGGGCAGGACACCGTCGAGATAGCTGCGGACTCCATTCAATTGGCGGTAGATGCCATCAACAAATTGGGCGGTTCCATCTCCTTTGCGGAGCCATCTATTTCGATGAACATTGACAACAGCATTGGCTTACCCTTGACGATGGAGTTGGAAATGACCTCCTATACCGCGAACAACCAAGCCTCGCCTTTGAACGCACCGGCGTTGACCTTGCCCTTCCCTACTGTTGCCCAAATGGGACAAACGGTGTCCGGAACGCTGACCATTGACAAGAACAATTCCAACATTGTCAACCTATTAACGCTTCCAAAGGAAACGTTTTCGTACGGTGGGCGCGTTCTAATCAATGCGGACACGGTAGCGAATGGGACCTCCAATTTCGTCACCAGCACCAGCGGAATTTCTGGTGATCTGCTCCTGGAATTGCCCTTCTATTTCCGCGCAAGCGGTATTGGATTTACAGACTCCATTGAATTGGCCAACATGAATTTGGGCGACTTGCCGGTGGTGGTGAACGGGGCGAAGTTGCATTTGGGTTCGGTCAACAGCTTGCCCTTGGGCGTAACCTTGGTGTTAAATTTCTTCGATTCAACCGGAGTATTGACGCACAACGAAACATTAACCTTGCTGCAAAGCGGCACGGTGGATCCCGCAACCGGTCTGGTAACCGCTCCGGTTCAAAACACGGCTACCTTGGATTTAGACGCTGCGGCAGCAGAAAAAGTTTTGGGCAGTTCTGTTTGCGAAATTCAAGCAGTAATGGCAACTTCCAACAACGGCACAGTACCGGTTAAGTTGTTGACTACCTCTGCCCTGCGCATCCTGTTGGGCATCGAAGTGGATTTAGAATACACCGTAAACTGAGCAATCAACCATGAAAAAGTTCCTTATTTTCTCCGTGGCGGTTGCTCTGACGGCCTCTGCCAGCGCTCAAGAATCGCTTCTTTTTGGAATGCGCGGCAATCCGAATACCTTAAAAATGAATCCGGGTGCTGAAATCCGTACTGCCTTCTGGCTGGGATTGCCCAACGTTACCACCAATTTGCAGTTTACCCGACCGTTGTCTCAGTATTTGGGCGATGTAAACAGTAATTTCACCGGCTTCACCACCCCAACCGAACAAATAACTTTGCAGTTGGATGCTGAAATCCTGAACGTAGGAACGAAATTGGGCAAGAATGTTTTGCTCTTTGGCGGCATCCGAAATCACTTGGATGCCCGATTTGCATTGGACAACGATTTGGCCCGATTTGCGCTGAACGGAATGCGCGACCTAAACGGCAACATCGACCCCAACTACCAAGGCAACTTCAGCGACTTAGCTTTTGAGATCTCCGAACGCCTTTCAACAAATATTGGGGTGCAAGTTAAATTGAATCCAAAATGGCGCGTTGGGGCAACCTACAACAGAACCTTTGTACTTGCCGAAGGGGGAGTTCGTTTTGACGATTTGCATTTCAATTCAACCGCACTGCCGAATGGCTTAAACGAACTGTCTTTGGCGGCACAAGGAAACCTTGCGTACTACGGTGTCTTGGATCGTTCGATGGGCCAAAATGCGGACGAGCTGGAGAACTATCTATCCAATCTCTCTTCCGAAGAAATAAGGGAATTGGTGAATTTGATTCCATCCTACTCCAGTTTTGACCTGGGCGCCACGTACCGGCCAATGAAAAGATTAAGATTGACCGGATCTGTAGTGGGCCTTGGCGCGCGCGCAAGTGTTTCGCGCGGATTTCAAATATCCGTAAACAACGCACTCACCACATCAGGTTTCCAATGGAATGCTGCCGACACGGGTGTTGATCCTTTGGAATCGTTCTTACAAGAGTTTCAAGACTCGCTGGCGGTGAGCATGGACCTTGTATCGCCAACAACCCAAACCGTCAAGCCCTTTCAAGCGATTCATGCTGCAGCCTATTGGGATTTAGCCAAATGGCACAGCGTTGGACTTCGTTATTCCCAAATTGCCCGTCCTTCGTTGTCTTATTCTGCAATCGCTGCCGAATACCACGCAAACTTGATGAAGGGTTTGCAGATTTCAGGCGCCTACACCTACTTTTTGTCTGAAAGTCAGCCGATGTCGAACCAATTTTCAGCAGCGCTGCAAATGCGCATATTGCCACCTCTTCAATTGTACATCGCAAGTTCGACTGTTGCCATGTTGCCGTCCTACGGAGTGGCAGAGCAACAACTGCTCCTACCAACCACCATGGACCGTCTAAACTTGAGCATTGGATTGAATTTGGTGTTCTTTGAACGCAAGCCAAAATCCGAGCGCATGGCCAACAAACCGGTGAAAACGGCTGAAAAAACAGCAGAAAAAACAGCGAAAAAATCAAAGAAATAAGGGCAGGAACCGCAATTCCTTCTTTTGAGACGAGCAACTCGGGCCTAGGCAAGGGTTGCTCGTCGATTTTTTAACCGCCATGAACAACAATCGTTTTGCAGTTCTTGTGGAGTCTTTACGATCCTCTGTGGGGCTTACCTCAGTTTAGGGACAGTATTTTTCGTTGTGGAACTTCGCCCTATGCGTTTCAATGGTTTTCCCAGTGATGCATCTGGGGAGAGACTTAATTACCTCGGATTAAACTCTATGGCACAAAAAAAGCCCGCTGCGTTGCAGCGGGCTTTTCAGCGCTTTGTGACCCTGTTAGGATTCAAACCTAAAACCTCTTGATCCGTAGTCAAGTGCTCTATTCAGTTGAGCTACAGGGCCATTCCCTATTGGGAGTGCAAATATACGAAGAGCGTAGAAATCTCCAAGCATTGATTCAAAAAAAACACCGAATCCATCCGATCCCTTACGTGCCTCTTGTCCGACGCCATCCATTCACTCAAGAGAGTTTCACAAGCTGGTGCCAATGACCTCTTAGTTTCCGTCGCCCGAATCGGGAGGTGTGGAACCGGATTGATCGGTGGGCTCGTCGGAATCATCGACGGTAACGGGCTGATTCTCTAAGAACAACCGCATTTTGCCGCGCGTTGAGGTGTTGTACACGAAGGGCGATTGGCCGTCTTTGGGTGCGATGCTTCGCTTGTTTGGCTCTGTGGCCAAGATGGCGTCCATGTACGGTTTGTGCGTGCTGTAGAACTGCAAAATGTTTCGCTTGTACAGGAAGAAATGCTCCAATTCTGCGGCGGTTTTAACGTACAACGTGAATTCGTCGCCGCGCGACTTTTTGCGCAATTCCAGGATTCCATCAACCTTTCGATGCAAAGCCGTTCCAGCCACACCGCCCAAAACCAGGGGACCGTCGGAACGGAATGTGCGCAATCCGGCATCCCAAGTGAGGTGGGCGTTGTCCACAAAAAGAGTTGTACGCATGGGGCGCGGCAGTTTGCCTGCGATCCCTTCTTGGTAATAATCCTGACGTGCCTTCAGATCCAAACTGAAATTACACAGTTCTGCTACCGCGTCCGATAGAAAATCGCCGGGGGTCTCAGCAACCAACTCTGCCCCCAGCCCTTTCAACACATCCGGCTGAAATAGAAACTGGAGCGTGAGGGCAACGTCTGCCTCCATGGTGGATTTGCGCAAATCCGCCGCAATCCTTCCGTAGGTTTTCATCTCCAACAATCCGGTATTTTCGCCCAAGCGCAACTGGCCTGTGCCTTCCACCACACAAGTCTCCGTGTTTAGTGTCAGTACATTGTCCGATGCTTCAGGATCCTCCATCCGGCGCCGTGTGGTCACCACGTAGTGTTTGAACTCTGGCTCGTAGTAGAGGACACCGTACGCACCAATCAACTCCACGGATGCCCGCGCCCCTCCTCGTCCAATAAACGCCGCATAAGGTGCTGCAGAGTCCTGAGCCAAGTAGATTCCGTTAAAGACACGATTGAGACCTTTTGCCGTATCCCGATTGGGCAATTCCAATACAATGTCTGACGGATCCACAACACTTTTGGTTCGGAAGTATTGTGAGGAAACCGACGGGCACTGCGCCGTAATAGTGGTAAAACCATCAAAAGTCAAATGTTCTTGTGAGGAGAACATCTTCGCTTCCCCATAAAACTGAAAATACGGGCTGATTGGGAACGGTTTAATTTTACTCAAATCTCCTCGCCCGTAGGTGGTGCCTCCACTGTCCGACTGTACCCGACTGAAAGCGATGGGCAACACTTGATCGTTGACGTCCCGGTACAGATAGGTGGCCGTTCCACCAAATTTGTTTCGACCTTCCACCAATAAATTGGCCTGTTCCATTTGGTGGTGCGCTTCCGTTCGTGGTGCGGTAATCTTGGCGTTTTTCAACGGACGCATGTAGGCCTGGGCGTTCACCACAATACGGTTGGAATCCGGGAAAACACGGGCGTCGGCCACGTCCACATGCGGTACCCCCTCCCCTTTCAGCACGCTGGGACGCAAAAAGAAAACGGCCTTGGTGGCGTTAAACCGGAGCGAATCTTGTTGCGGATGCTGCGAGATCAGTTCTGCCTGAGCCCCCACCGTGCCTTTGGACAAGGCTACGGATTCCTTGGGGATGTCCCAAAGCGCCCGGTCCATGGTGGACGCGTACTGGTTGATGGGGAACTGCATTCGGGAGGCACCCGCATTGCTCACGTAGGTGCCCTTGCGCGCCACCAAGTCCAGGTTGGCGGAAGCGTTGGGCAACACAAAGCCCCACGGGCCGCTGTCTGCGGCGCGCACCCGGAAATCAGCCCGGTTGGATTTGATGCTCCCCGCAAACAAAGCCATCTCTGCTGATTGGGTTTCGGAGCGGTGCAGGCCCAAAACTCCATTGGCACTTAATTTGTCTGGACGGTACACCAACTGCCCGCGGAACCAGCCGTTTTCTTTGCCGTAAATCGCCAAGGAATCGCGCGTGGTGCGTGCCTTCCAGGTGGCCGCGTAGGGATACCACTGAACCTGAAGCTTTTGACCAACCATGTCCGGATGGCCGGTGGTGGCGGAACCGGCCAAGGCGGTCAACTGGGACTGCAGGGCCAATCCGCGCGTGGAATCCGGGAAGAGCACCCAGGGATCTGCCTGGGATCGGGTGCGGACGTACACGAGGTCGCCTTTGGACTCCAGGCCTTTGAGACTCAAGGAGATTTCGCCCACCACGGTGCCTTTGCCGCCGTAGGCTCCCCAGCCGGAGGCTGGGGTTTGTGCGGTGAATCCCAACGAATAATCCCGCTGCACGCCAATCTTTTGGTTCATGACCGGAAAAATCCCGGCGGACGTGAACACCCCGTCAAACTTGAGGCCTTGCGTGGAGGTATTGTCCAGAGAATCAATCACAAACGGAGCAATTTCCACGTTGAATTTGTCTCTTTTGTACACCCCGCCGTAGGTCGACGGTTTGTCGTAGTACACGTACGATCGCTTTCCGCTGGTGAAAATGGGGTATTCGGTGTAGCGCTTGGTGCTGGACTTGTTCTGGGGATGGTCAATTTGCAGCCGACCGTTGATGTTTTGCAGGGTGTTGCGCACCTGAACCAAACGTTTGCGGCCGTCGGACTCTGCCTCAAACGATTCGACGGCAAATTTCATGGAGTCGATGGTGGCCATGGCCAACTCAAAGGGCACGTAGGTGAAGCGAAACTGGCGTCCGTGAAAAGTAAACCGACCGGCTTTTACCACCCCGTCAAAGTCAAAATCCAGCCCTTTTTTGAGCACAATCCGCTGCTTTTCCGGATAAAAAGCCACTTTTTGCGAGTCAGACACCGCCAATTCCCGAATGCCCACCAAATCCATGTCCCCGGTCAGCAAACTGACCTGAGCGTTCATGCCGGTGGCCACTTCGGAAACCAATTGGATGACGTCGTAATCGCGCTTGGCTTGGTCGTTCAAAATGTACTCCCGAACCTTGGGTTGCACGTCAATCCACTGGCGCTCCAAATCGTAACGCACAAACCCCATGACGGCCAGCTCCATCATGAAAATTTCGCAGGCCTGCTCGCCCATGCCGTAGGCACGAGCCATGTCCTTCAAGCTCAAACTGTTGTTGTAGGAGGTGGCAATTTTATCCACCAGATACAGCGGATTTTTGGCCGCCAATCCTTGCAACGAACTGAATCGATCGCCCCGGAAGTACTGCCGACTCTCCACCACCATCGGCGCGGGCGTACCCAAGTTTAGGGTTCCTAAAAAGTAGGCCGGCTGGTCTGTTTTCCAGTCGATTTTATCCAAATAAATATCGACTCCGTGGTAGGAATCCACAAAGGGAACCAGGGCCAGCCCCACTTGGGGCCGACGAATGCGGACTTCTTGGGTTGCCGGGTCAAACCTGATTTCCGATTTGGGGTGGTACAGGGAATCTCCGCTGGCAAACAAGAAGGACACGGCACTTTGCTCCGAGGATAGGGCTTCGGGCGTGATCAAAAAACGGGGCGCGCGCAAACGAAGCGCTGGTTTTTGGTCGTACTTGAAGACGAACTGAGCACGTCCTTGGCGCACCGACGCGAAAAACTTCCGTCCCATGACGGAAAATCCTCCGGTGTAGTCCACCCCCGGAAAAAAGTCCGTCAGCACCAGTCGGTCCTCAAATCCCTCAAAGCGGGGAAAAGTGGCGCGTTCTTCCTCACTCCGCACGCTCAATCGCTCCTCAAACTTGCCCAATGCGGGCTCACGCAGGTACATCTTGCTGTACAAAGTAGCGGTGTCTGCGGTCCAACCGGGTTTGCTGGCGTCCAAAACAAAGGGGCCCAACTCTGCGTAGAGCGAATCCGGGGAAAAGCCCGCACGCGTCCAGGAAACCAATGCTCCCTCGCGAACCTCCAAGCGGTGCGCTGTGGGGTAGTACTTGCCGTTGACCGCATCCACCACGGTGGAATCCGTTTTGAACCGACCCCGAACTTGTTGGGCCTCCAAAACCACATACGGAAGGGGGTCTGCTCCAAAAGCGATAGGCGTTTCCGCCAAACGCCACACCAAATTGCCGTCGTTGAACAGTTCGCCCCGGTACCAAATCAGTTTCCATTGCCGAAAATGATCCGTGTACTCCCGCAGGGGTGCTTTTTTCAGCAATTCCTCGGAGTGTTCCAGCCAAGCGTCGTCCACCCCTTCGTCCTCCAAAGCACACCACGCGCGAAAGACTTCGGTGTAGTTCATCCACGGCTCCAAATTGGTTGCGCGCTTTTTGACCAGTCCGTTGGCCAATTGAATCCACTTGACTTGATTTTCAGGGGATTGATTTTCCCAGGCCGCCCAAAAGGGGATTAATTCTTGATCGGCTGCCTTCTTGTTCCCGTACAGAGCGGCAAAAGTCTTGGCGAACGACTCCTCAAATGCTTTGGGGTCCGTTGGAAACGCTTTAAGCGATTGCGCGCGGGCCGACGTCGCCACGACAACGGGTAACAAAAGAACCAAAAACCAACGGATTGCACGCGGTAGAAACGAATCGAACGTTGGTTTCATGCTTTTTCCTTGAGTACCGGTTAAAACGACTTAGGGTTTGCGCAAATCCAAGCGGCACCACCGATCTTTTGAGGCCATTCCTTCAAAAAACAAGCCCAACGATTCCGCGTGTTCGCGCAGAACGGGCACGTCCTCTTCGTAAAACCCACTCAAAAGTACCACACCCCCCGGCCGAACGAAGGGCGCGTAGGTGGCGAGGTCTTCCAACAACACATTGCGTTGAATGTTGGCGATAAAAACATCAAATCCCGGGGCCGTCCAATCCAGCAACGGCAGAACGCCGGCATCCCCTACGGCCAAGGGCATTTCCGGAAAGGCGTTGTTCGCGGCAATTTCGCGCGCGTTCCGAACGGCGTGTTCGTCAATGTCAATCCCGGCAGAAAACGATGCTCCTCGTTGAGCTGCCAAAACCGCCAGTACCGCGGTACCGCACCCCATGTCCAGCACGCGCTTGCCCAACAAAGGCATCGCCAACAGCGCCTCGCACATCAGGTAGGTGGTGGCGTGGTGCCCGGTGCCAAAGGCCATCTTGGGTTCCAAAACGATTTCGTGCTCGTAGGCGCCTGCGGCGGGAGCCTCGTGAAAGGGTGCGCGGATGAGCAGTTGGTTCCCCACCGAAATGGGCGAAAACGAGGCCTCCCACACGGCATTCCAATTTTGGTGCTCCATCCGGGTTTCCGTCCAGCGAACTTCGCCTACTGACGACGCCATGGGAAAGTCTTCTGCGGTAACTCCTTGAAATTGATCCAGGGGGATGTAGGCCAAAGCGCGGCACCCCTCTTCACCATCGGGAAAATCAACCGTTTCTACGGGCAGAGCGTCCAAATCGGCTTGAAGCAATTCCAAGGCGATGGAGTTGGCTACCTCCAAGTCCAAGCATACGTAATCCATGAGGGGGTATTTTAGGCCGAACGCAGGGCGTCCAGCAGGGCCAAAAAGTCGTTGGCTTTCAAGGATGCACCGCCAATCAGTCCGCCGTTGATGTCTTTTTGTCCAAAAAGGGCCGCAGCGTTGTCCGGCTTCACGCTTCCGCCGTAGAGCAGGGCCATGATGGACGCCGTTTCTGCGTCAAAGCGTTCGCGGAGCCACGTGCGGATGCGGGCGTGCATTTCTTGGGCTTGTTCGGGGGAAGCAACTTCTCCGGTTCCGATGGCCCAAACGGGTTCGTAGGCCACCACTACGTTGTGGGCCTCGTCGGCAGAAACCTCCGCCAACGCCACCTGCAACTGGTGTTGAACAACCTCCCATTCCCGGCCGGACTTGCGCTCGTCGAGCGTTTCTCCCACACAAAGTATTGGGGATAGCTCAGCGTTCAGCGCAGCGCGCAGCTTGGCTGCAATTTGACGGTCCGTTTCACCAAAGTACTGACGTCGCTCCGAATGGCCCAACAAAACCGCGTCCACGTCCAAATCCTTCAGCATGGGCAAGGAAACCTCGCCGGTGAAGGCACCGCTGGCCTGTTCGTGGCAGTTTTGCGCGGCAACGCTGATTTCCGGAAAGTCCCACAACCGTTGCACGGAGGCCCACAAGTGAGTAAACGGAGGAGCCACCACCAGGTGGACGTCTCCAATTCGGTCTGGGGTTAAACCTTCTACCAATTCATCCAACAACGCCAATCCCTCTTGAGGAGTGGTGTTCATTTTCCAGTTACCGGCTAGCATTTTCATGCCGTGAAGGTACGATTTGCCCGCGGGTCCAAGAAACCGTAGGCTGCATCCACCAACGCCTGCAGCACCACAAAAACCACGGAGAGAAACAGTACGCACCCCATGATGACGGGCAGGTCCCGTCCGTTCAACGCCTCCACCATGAGCTTGCCCGTTCCGTTCCAACCAAAAACAGCTTCCACGAAAACGGCACCGCTCAACAATCCGGCAAACCAACCGGATAACGTGGTCACCAGTGGGTTGAACGCATTGCGAAGAACGTGACGCCAAACCAGCCCGGCGGTGGTGACCCCTTTGGCCCGAGCAGTGCGGATGTAGTCTTGGGACAAAACTTCCAAAGCGGAGGAACGCATCATTTGGATCAAAACACCCAAAGGCCGGATGCCCAGCGTCAGCGCGGGCAGCACCGCATGCCTCCAATGCACGTGCATGGAATCCCCGTAGTCGTCCAGTTCCCGAAAATTGCCCGTGAGCGGAAGACCGGTCCAATCGTGCCACGCAAAACCAAGCCACCAGGCAATCAAAATCGCTACCAAAAAACTGGGAGCGGCCATGCCTAAGGTGGACACGAATGCGATTCCCCGGTCCCACCACGAGCCCATGTAGAGTGCGGATGCAATTCCCAGTGGAATGCTCAAGAGTACCGCAAACAGCATCGAAAGCACGGCCAACAACAAGGTGTTGGGAAAGGTAGCGGCCAACAAATCCACCACCGACGTTCCGGGTCGTTGGTAGCTGGTTTGCAGGTCCGGCCAATCCAACGTCCATCCGTCGGCACCGGGACGCACCGGCGAAAGGTGCATTAAAAACCGACCGTACTGAACCGGGAGCGGTTGGTCAAAACCGTACTGTTGGCGCAGCAAGGCCAGTTGTTCCGGGTCTTCCCGCTGGTCCAACATCATCCGCGCCGGGTCCCCGGCTACGCCGTGAAAAAGGAAAAACACCAGGGTTGCAACGCCCCACAGCACCAAAAGCGATTGACCGATGCGCCGCACTGCGGTTTACTTTGTCAAAGCTTGCAAACCTTCCACCAATGCCGAATCCGGATTCCAGGAGGACGTAATGTCGTTGCCGTGCAGGTGCATCACGATTTTGCCCTTTTGCAGCAGGGTAATTCCCGGATTTCCGCGGTTGATGGTCTTGACCGTGGTTCCGTCCATGGCCGCCCACGCAAAGGGTGCGTTGTATTGATGCGCCCATTCGTCAATCTCTTCCGGACTGGACGACGTCAACGCTACTACCGTCCAACCTTGCTTCTCCCAAGCCCAGGCGGCGTCCGCAATGCGCTTGAAATTTTCCGCGTCGGTACGATCCAATCGGTACAGGGTTATCCAGATTACTTTTTCTTCAGCCAACAGAGAGGCCGTGCGGTCTTCGCCGTCCACCACCAACGAAAAATCGTGAATGGGCGGCACGTATCCTTCCTGGATCTTCGCTTGCCGAATTTTGTCTGCCTGCAGCTCCCAATCGGTCTTTTCGTACCATTTTTCTTGCGTGTAGGCGGTGCCGCTGACTTCCATTTCCTCGCCCGATTGCTTGTTTTTCAAGGTGTAGTAGGTCTCGTAAACCGGACCTTGCAAACCCAATTCCTCTGCCGATTTCATGGACTCCTCCACCACAGTGCCCGGTTTGTAGGCGCGAAAATCCCATACCGGAAGGTGGTGCAGTACCCAGTACCCAAAAAACAAGGAAGAAATCAGGGCTGCGGACAACACCACTCCGTTCGCCTTGGAGGGCAATACCGGCTGAATGAAGGACTTACCCCAGTACAGGACGGCAATCAAAACCGACAGCACCACGTCCTTGGTGAAGGACTCCCAGGGAGTCAACGGAATAGCGTCGCCAAAGCAACCGCAATCGGTCACTTTGTTGAAGTAGGCACTGTAGAAGGTGAGGAAGGTGAAGAAGCCCATCATGAGGGCCAACAGCAGCAAGGTCCATTTGCCGAATACCCCCAACAAGAGCGCTACTCCCAACAAAACCTCCAATACCACCAAAAAAACGGCCAATGCCAGGGCAAAAGGCTCCAAAAAAGGCAAATTCAGAACACTTTCAGAGAAATACTCCTCCAACTTGTACCCAAAACCAACCGGGTCGTTGAGCTTGATGACTCCGGAAAACACAAACAAGGCTCCCACCAACAGCCGAGCCAGTTGGGTTGCAACGGAAGCGAACGAAAACGTCTTCATGGTGTATTAGGATTTCATTTTGATTAACGCAAAAGCCGCGTAATTGATCATGTCCAGGTAGTTGGCTTCTACCCCCTCGCTGACCAGAGTTTGGCCCGCATTGTCTTCAATTTGTTTGACGCGCAGAATTTTTTGAAGGATCATGTCCGCCAAACTGGGAATGCGCATGTCGCGCCAAGCCTCACCGTAATCGTGGTTCTTCTTTTCCATCAATTGAAATGCCTTATCTGCCTGCTTATCAAATTCATGCAGCGCCTCTTCAGTACTCAAATCTGGCTGATCCACCACCCCCAATTCCAACTGAACCAAAGCCGCAATGCTGTAGTTCAGCAAACCGATGAACTCGCCTTCAATGGGATCGTCCACCAGTTGCGTGCCGGCTTGCTGGATGCTTCGTATGCGGTTGGCCTTGATGTACAATTGATCCGTCAACGAGGGAAGACGGAGAATGCGCCACGCCGGGCCGTAATCGAGCAGTTTTTTCGCAAACAAGGCGCGGCATTCCGCCAAAACAGCCGCGTATTCGGTTTGGGTTCGGGTCATGGGTTACCTTTGAACAGCGAAGATACAATACAATCGATGGTGCACTTTGTCCGACTCCGCCAAGGCCTTTGGTCTTTGGAAAACCCCGTGGTTCTGGGTATTCTAAACGCAACCCCGGATTCGTTCTACGCGGACGGTCGGGCATTGGCGGAAGAGGCCTGCGTGAAAGCGGATTCCTTGATTTCGGACGGGGCCGATTGGATCGACGTGGGCGGCTGTTCCACGCGGCCGGGCTCCACCCCACCCACGGAAGAAGAAGAATGGCAGCGCATCGCTCCCGTGTTGAACTACTTGGCTAAAAACCACCCCACCGTTCCCGTTTCCGTGGATACCTACCGCGCGTTCGTGGCCCAGCGCGCATTGGACGCAGGCGCCAGCTTGATCAACGATGTATCCGCCGGTCTTTGGGACCCAAAAATGGCACCCCTGGTTGCGGCTTCCCAAGTGCCGTACATCGCCATGCACCACCAAGGACGGCCGGACGCCATGCAAGTGGCTCCGCAGTACACCCAGGTGGTTCAAGAAGTTTTTGGCTTTTTTGCCCAGCGCTTGGACGAACTTCGCAGCTTGGGCGTGAACGACATCCTCCTCGATCCCGGCTTTGGATTCGGCAAAACCGCGGACCACAACTTCAACCTCTTGGACCAATTGGAGGTCTTTCAAGCCCTCGGTTGCCCCCTGCTGGTGGGAGTGTCCCGTAAATCGATGATTTACAAATCCTTGGACACCACTCCCGAACTCGCCCTGAACGGAACCACCGCGGCCCACGCCTGGGCCTTGGACCGCGGCGCGCACGTGTTGCGGGTACACGACCCCAAAGCTGCCCAAGAAACCGTTCGACTGCACCAGCTCCTAACGGCCTCGCGCCCGTCAAGCGTCGGATAGAAACTCCACTTTTTTCCATTCCCCATTTTTCCAGGTCCACTGCTGGTAGCAATGGGTTGAATCCCAATCCGGAAGGTTGCGAATGCACCGCTCCAGCGATTCGTTCCAAACCGGAACTTGCCCCCCAGGTTCCGCAGAACCCCGGAGGCGTTGCCGAACCGGAGCCGTTTCCACCGACCAGAAAAAGTCGTTCCGGTATTGGTTGGCCGTTGCGTAGGACCACGCGGTATCGGGGGTGCAAACCTCAAGAACCCAGGAATAAGTCGTTCGGTACACCACGGCGTGTGCCGCTGGCATTTCGTGCAACGAAAGCGTCCATAAAAACCACACCGGCACCCACGCCGCGGCCAGCACCCATCGCCCAACGCCCGAAACCCGCCACACCGTCCAGGCGGCACCCAAAGCCAAACCCAACGCGATCAATTGCTGTATCGCGGACGGAAAAAGTCCCTCCGAAGCCGAGGTGGGGTGCAAGCCCCACTGAACCAAAAGAGCCACGCCTTCATCCACCCAGTGAGCCCAGTGCAGTTCCCAGCCTCGCCACACGCCCTCCAACGCTCCGAGGGGTGCGACCGAAAAAACCACCCACTCCACCATCCCTTGAACAATCCAAACGCCCAATAGAATTTCAAACAGCGGCCCGGCTACCGCATTGGACGCCAAAAACACCCACGAAAATTGATGAAAAACCACCACCGTCAGGGGGATGGTGGCCATTTGGGCGGCCCAAGAAGTCCACCAAGCCGCGGCGCGGGAACCAACATCCTTGGGGGTCCAGAGCATGATGCCCGCCAAAGACACTACGCTCAATTGAAAACCCAAATCAAACAACCACAAGGGAAACAGCACCAAAAGAGCCAGAGCTACCAACGTCAACTGATGCAAACCGGCTTGCGGACGGTGCAGCCACCGTCCGACCACCGCGAAGGAAGTCATGGCGGCCGACCGGACGGCGCTGGGCGCCGCGCCGCTGACGGCGGTAAAAAGCACCACCACGCCCAAGCCCAAAACCTCCCAACGCCTTCCGGGCCGCCTGCCGGAACGCGCCGCCATTGCGGCAAAAAACGAAAAAATCAAGCTCATGTGAAACCCGCTGATGGACACAATGTGCGCCAATCCCAAGCGCGCAAACCCCTCCCGCAATTCCGGTGTAATTCCGGATCGATCGCCCACCAACAAAGCCCGAATCAGGCCCCGAGTTTCTCCCGAATAAGCCCAACGATCAATCCATGCGCTCGCAACGGATTGAAGGCCCACCAACCACCCCCGCAAGGCAAAACCCTCCTGGTTCCAGGCAACCAACTGCCCCTGCTCCACCCAATACCGACCGCTGAACCCCTGCGGGCCGTACACCGCCCGAGCGGAAAATCCCCCCGGTACCCGCGGGCCCAACAAAGGTTCCACCCGTCCCTCCACCGCCCAACGGGACGGAAAATCCGTCGGGCGGTGCAGGGTGTCGCGCCAAACCACGCGCCACCAAAGCCCTTCGTCGTCCTCCAACGTGTTCTTATCCCACAAAACACCAGCAACAACGTACCGCGCTGAACCCTCCGGTTCCGGAGGCCAAGCTTCGCGGGTTCGCTGCCAACCCAAAAATCCAAACAGCAAAAAATAAGAACCCCAAGCGCACCAGCGGTTTCCTGTGAGGCCTAAAACCAAAAGGACCGCAGCTACACCCCCCAAGGCCAGCTCCACGGACCTACCCGTATCCGCCAACAAACGGGCAAAAAACGACCCTTGGCTGAGGGCGCCGCCCACCGCCCAACCCACCAAAGGAACTGCCCACGGATGCTTCATTGCGGTGCAAAGCTGCACCCCAAAACCGCCGACAGTCGGTTTTAAACGACTAAATACGGATGTCGGAACTCAACGGGCCACCGCCAAGCGCGTACCCGGGTAGTAATGCGCCAAAATATCGGCCGTGCGGTACCCCAAACGAGCCATCCGGTAGGCTCCTTCTTGCGAAAGCCCTACCCCGTGGCCAAAGCCCTTGCCCCGGAGGACCACCTCGCTGCCCGCGTCTTCCACGGTGAAGTACGTGGAGCGCAGGACAAACTTCTCGCGCACCTCGCGCAATTTGAGGGTCTTTCCCCCGTACACAAAAAGTGCAGAACGTTGCGAACCTTGTGCCAAGGAGAGGACGGCCTGTCGGAACGCTGGGTCGGTGCTGCTTTGCCCCATTTTCTGGGCGAAAAAGCGAACGAACGCCTCTTTGTCCAAACGTTTGGTCCAATGCGTTTGCGGACAGCGCAAACTGAAGGTGTCTGGCTGTGCAATCAGGTACGGAATGGCCTTGCTCCAAACTTCTTCGGAGCGCGAGGTGTAACCGCCCGAGTTGGCGTGAAAAACCGCTTCAATGGCTCGGCCAAAGGCGTCGACCAAAATGGAATCCCGCGTGGAATGGGCCGCCCAAACAATGTCTGAGGCGTGGGCTCCCTTGGGCAATCCGTGAAAAACCTGCGAGCCCACCCCGTCGGAAACCATGTAGCCTTCAGCGGCGTGTTTTCGCTGGTTGCGGAGCAACCACGTGCGGGCAATGATGGCTTGTGCTCGGTAGTAGGTGGGGTGAAACAGGGTCCCTCCCTCCGCTTCCACCACGCCGGCAACATAATCATCCACAGGAACATAGGCCACCGGCACCAGACCGGAGGCACGGGGTTGAACCACCAGCGTCCCGTGCATGCGGCGTTCGGAGCCGCTGGAACGCAAACCGTACGACGGTTCGGTACCGCCTTCGTTCGTCAGGGGCACCCACGACACCGCAGAAACGCCCGAAGCCAAAGGAGGTTCGCCCGTTCGACCTACCTGGATTAAAGTCCCGGACCGCTCCACAAAGTAACTGGACTTGACCCAACCCAACGCCCGTTCCACGGTGTCCCAGTTGGCAAAGTCCCCCCTTTTGACCAAAAGGGCAAAATCCCCAAAAAGCGGCCGTACCTGCACGCGGGACGGGGTACTGCTTGAAAATTGACGCACCGCCACCAAAGCCGGCAGTCGATCCGCATCGACCAAATCCGTGCTTGGAGCTGGTCTTCCAAACGTTTGCACCTGAGCATTCAGCGAAGTATTTCCCCCAACGAGGCCCAAGAGCACCAATGCCCCTGCGGCAATCCCGGTGCGCAACCAGCGAATGGCGCGCTCGGCCAAACGATTGGAAACCCCGGGAGCACCCAGCTTCGTGCGCAATTCAGCAAATGCTTGCAACTGGTCCTCGCGGGCATCGGGCTCCTCCAAACGGCGCACGGCGTCCACCACCTTGCCCGGAACGGCCTCGTGCTGCAGCAATTCCGGCACCACCGGACGGTCCAACACCAAATTGACCAAGGACACGTACTTCACCCGCACCCACTGCTTGGCCAACCAGTAACTGACCGGATGTACGCGGTACACCACCACCTCTGGGGTGTTCCACAAGGCCACCTCCAACGTTGCGGTACCGCTCGCCACAACCGCCACCCGCGCCGCGCGAACCAACGCTTCCGTTTGGCCCACCACTACGGTCCAATCCCCTCCTTCGTACAAACTTGGATCTACGTGCGGAACGCCGGCCACCACCCATTGGTATTCGGGCATTTGACGCACCACCTCGGCCATCAAGGGGAGCAACGTTTTGATTTCCTGAACCCGACTCCCGGGCAACAAGGCCGCAAGGGGGCGATCGCCCGGACTGTGCGCGAAAGACGCACCGTCCAGCACCAACGGCTCTTGGGCCGGCACGTCCAAAACGGGATGCCCCTCGTACCACGTGGAAATGTTGAATTGGCCAAAAAACGACGGTTCAAACGGAAGGATGGGGACCAATACGTCCACATTCGCACGCAAGCCGTGCACGCGGCCGGGCTTCCAAGCCCACGCCGCGGGGGCGATGTACTGTAGGATTTTGCCTCCTTGCTTCCGGTACCCCGATTGCGTCAAACGTTTGGCCAACTGCGCATTAAAGGACTGGAAATCCACCAAAACCACCAAGTCTGGGTTCCATTCCAACACCGTCTGCACCGCGGTGCGCAACAACCGCAGCATGCGCGGCAGGGCGCGCAGGACCTCCACAAAACCCATGACGGACAATTGCTTCAAATCCACGTCCGGTGCTTTGCCAGCGGCGTGTTCCAAGGCCGGACCGCCCCAAAAACGAATTTCCACGGTGGGATCGTGCAAACGCCACGCTTCAACCCAGCGCGCAGCGTGGGCATCTCCGGACGGTTCTCCCGCCAAGACAAACACTTTAAGGGGCTTTACAGGTATTCCCACCGCCAATAACCCACTCCAATGACGTACAAAATGCTGGCCACGAGCAAGCCCATGGCCATTCCTTCACGTTTGGCCCACAATGCGGCAAAAAACAAACCGGCATTGATGAAAACGCCTAAGGCAAACAAGCGCAACAGCAGAAACTCCCACAGGTCGGAGTCGATCTTTTCAACAGCCGGCAAGGCGGGGTACAATTCCCGCACCACCGCCCAGGCAAACCACGGCGTACCGGCGCCTACCAGGAAGCCCACCGCGGTCTCCACCTCGGCCCGTTCCATTCGGCTGACAAGTCTCTTGATCACGGTTCCAAACGGTTGTGCCATGCGCCCAAGGAGGCGTAAGCCGTTAAATCATACGAAACCGGCACGACACTGACGTATCCGTTGGCCAAGGCCCATTCGTCCGTGTCCTGGCCGTGGTCCTCGTTGATGAAGGTTCCGGTCAACCAATAGTAGGTTTTGCCGCGGGGATCTTCGCGCTTGTCAAACTCCTCCACCCACTTGGCTTGCGCCTGGCGGCATACTTTAATGCCGGCGTACGGCGCTTTTTCCGGCTTCGGAAAATTGACGTTCAGGCAGGTTCCGGCCGGCACGCCCCCGTTCAAGGCTTCGCGCGCAATTTGTTCCACAAACGGCAGGCAGGCGTCAAAGGAGGCGTCCCAACGGTAGTCCAACAAACTGAAGCCAATGCTTGGAATCCCTTGCATGGCCCCTTCCACGGCGGCAGACATGGTGCCGCTGTAGATGACGTTGACGGACGCATTGCTCCCGTGGTTGATGCCGCTGACCACCAAATCCGGCTTGCGGTCCAGCAACGCGTGCACCGCCAATTTGACGCAATCCACCGGGGTGCCGCTGCACGCGTACTCCTTTTGCGGGCCGGCGTCCGGATGCACGGGTTCGCAGCGCAAGGTGTTGCTCAAGGTAATGGCATGGCCCATGCCGCTTTGCGGGCTATCTGGGGCCACCACCACCACATCGCCCAATCGATTCATGGTTTGAATGAGTGCGCGAATGCCGGGTGCGGTGATGCCGTCGTCGTTGCACACCAAGATGAGGGGTCGGTCCTGCCAATTTGCCATACTGCAAATCTAATTCGTAAGTCGGCACGGGTTTTGTAATTTCACCTCCGAAATCTAAATCCATCATGATTGTAATCCTGCTTTTCTTCATGGGCGTCGGCTACTTCGTCCAATGGCAACTCAAAAAACGGTTCACGCGCTACGGCGAGGTGTTTTTGCCCAGCGGTTTAACCGGTCGGCAAATTGCCGAACGCATGCTGGCGGACCACGGCATTTACGACGTGCGGGTCATCTCCGTGCCGGGATCGCTGTCCGACCACTACAACCCTGCGGACAAAACCGTCAATTTGTCTCCTGAGGTGTACAGCGGTCAAAGCGTATCCGCCGCCGCCGTTGCGGCGCACGAGTGCGGACACGCCGTGCAGCACGCCACAGCCTACGCTTGGTTGAACATGCGCTCCAAAATGGTGCCCATGGTGAACTTCAGTTCGCAAATCATGAACGCCCTCTTCCTCCTGTCCATTTTCGGCGTGGCCGCGTTCGGTTTGAACTACGGTTTGATGATCCAAGTGATCATTGCGGCTCAAGCCGTTTTGACGGTTTTTGCCCTCATCACCCTACCCGTTGAATACGACGCCAGCAACCGCGCCTTGGTGTGGTTGGAGCGCACGTCCATCACCGTGGGCATGCAGCAAGACCAAGCCAAAGACGCTTTGAAATGGGCGGCCCGCACCTACTTGGTGGCGGCCATTGCCTCCGTAACGCAGTTGGTGTACTACATCATGCTGTACATGGGCCGGAGCGACGATTGATCGCTTGCGGTTTTCCGTATAAATAAACCTGCCCACTGACGTGCTCCGCCCGTACCGCTCCACCGATGCTGCTGCTGTTTTGGCGCTGTACGAACCGTTTGTGCAGGATTCCGGGGTGACGTTTGAAACCGACGTTCCCTCGTTAGAAGATTTTTCAAAACGCCTGGCGCACATCGCCGGGCGTTTTCCATTTTGGGTTTGGGAGGAAGAAGGAACCGTTTGGGGCTATGCCTACGGCACCACCCATCGGGAACGAATCGCCTACCAATGGGCCGTAGAAACCAGTGTGTACGTGGGACGTCCCGGTACCGGCATTGGGAAGCAATTGTACACTAAGGTATTGTCTGAGCTGCGGGACCGCGGTTTTGTTTGGGCCTACGGCGTGATCACCTTGCCCAACGAGGCCAGTTTGGCCCTGCACCAAGCGTGCGGCTTTGAACCGTTTGCGCGGTACGACCACGCCGGCCAAAAGCTGGGCTCGTGGTACGACGTGCAGTGGGTTCGTTGCCGCTTGAACCCGGCAGTACCGGGCATGGCCGAGCCTCTATACGGCCCCAGCCTCGGATAAAGCGCTACTACCGAACAGCTCGCGTCGCGTTAAGGGCATCCGCTGTACTGCCCCGGAAAATCATTTAATCGTAGGCCGCATCCATGCCCATTTTTCCCGGGTTGAGGATGTTTTGGGGATCCAAGGCTCTTTTGATGGCGCGTTGCGCTTCCAACGCGGCGTTGGAAAAGGCCAGGTCCAGGTATTCCTGCTGCACGTAGCCAATGCCGTGCTCCCCGCTGATGGTTCCCCCCAGTGCACGAACTTCCGCAAACAAAGCGCGGATGCCTTCCTTCAAGAGCGGGCCGTTCCAGGCTTCGTCGGAGAGGTCGCCTTTGACAATGTTGACGTGCAGGTTGCCGTCTCCCGCGTGTCCGTAGCAAACGCTTTTGAACCCATACTCCGCCCCAATGCGCTTTACGGCGGCCAGCAACTGCGGCAAAGCTGCCCGGGGAACGACGGTGTCTTCCTCCTTGTAAACGCTGTGCTTTTTCACGGCCTCGCCCACCCGTCGGCGCAACTTCCAAAGGGCGTCGCGCTCGGATGCGGATTGTGCAAAAAGGACTTCGGTGGCCCCTTCGGCCTCCACCAGTTCCGCCAACTTTTCTGCTTCCCGCAGGACGGTTTCCTCGTCGGTCCCGTCCACTTCCAGCAACAAATGCGCGGCAATGTTGGGACCCGTGGGAATGCTCACCCCGTCCACATACTGCAGCGTCCAATCCAGGGCGTCGCGTTCCATGAATTCCAATCCGGAAGGCACAATGCCGGCCATGAAGATTTTGGACACCACGGCGCACGCGCGTTCGGCCGATTCAAAGGGTGCCAATAACGTGAAGCTGTGGCGCGGGTACGGCAGCAAGCGCACCACAATTTTGGTCACCACGCCCAAGGTGCCTTCCGAACCCACGAACAACTGCGTGAGGTTGTAACCGGTGGAATTCTTCAATACATTGGCGCCGGTCCAGACAATCTCGCCGTTGGGCAGCACCACTTCCAAGTTCAACACGTACGCGCTGGTAACGCCGTACTTCACAGCCTTGGGGCCGCCGGCGTTGTAGGCCACGTTGCCGCCCAGGGTGGAGGTTCCCCACGAGGAAGGGTCTGGGGGATAAAACATGCCCTGCTCCTTGCAGGCTTCGTGGAATACTTGGTTGATGACTCCGGGCTCGACGGTCGCCTGAAAATTAGCGACGTCGATGTCCAAAATCCGATTGAGTTTCTGCGTAGAGAGGGCAATTCCACCCTTCACGGGCAAGGCACCGCCGCTCAATCCGGTTTGCGCCGCTACGGGCGTTACGGGCACGTTGTAGCGTCCTGCAATCTTGATGACTGCGGCAACTTCCTCCGGCGTCGTGGGAAAAACCACAACCTGGGGCAGGAAGTGCAGGTCCTCGGTTTCGTCGTGGTCGTGTGCGGCTCGTGTTTCGTGGTCCACCTTTACGGACTCCACGGGAAGCACCGCGCGCAGTGCGTCGAGCCATTTTGCTGTATCTTCGGCATCCTTCATTGAACGCAAAAGTATGCACTGCACATCGATTCCCTCGCTCTTTTGGGCCGGCCTGTTCGCCGCATCCTCTTTTGGCGCCGTGGCGCAAACCGGCACGTCACAACCGCGTCCGGACGGACAGAAGACAACGGCAGCCGCTGCGGCCAAAAGCAAAGATCCACGCCCGGTCTCGTTGGACGACGTTTGGGGCGTCTACGCTTTTGGCGCCAAATCCGTGAGCGGCCTGCGCTCTATGGCCGACGGCGTCCACTACACCCGCCTGACGCGCGGCGAGGGCGGAACCCAAATCGAAAAGTTCGACTACGCCGCAGGGGCCAGCAAAGGCGTTTTGGTGACCTCCAAAGAGGTTGAAGCCGCACACAAACAGTCGTTTGACATCCAGAGCTACACGTTCAGCTCGGACGAGAAAACCGTGCTTTTGGAAACCAACATTGAGTCCATCTACCGCCATTCCTACCAAGCCAATGCCGGCTTGTTCCGGTTGGCCGATCGGTCGTTTGTTTCCATCAGCCCCAAACCGGTTCAGAACGCCCAATTGTCGCCCAACGGCCAATGGGTGGCGTACGTGCAAGACAACAACATTTGGTTGCTGGAGGTTGCCACCGGCAACCGAAAGGCCGTCACCACAGATGGAGAGCGCAACCGCATCCTGAACGGAGCACCGGATTGGGTCTACGAGGAAGAATTCAGCTTCCACGTGGCTTTGTGGTGGTCTCCCAACAGCGAACACTTGGCCTATTTGCGGTTTGACGAGGCGGAAGTACCCACCTTCAGCATGGACGTGTACGGCAACGATCTGTACCCCACCCAACAGAAATTCAAGTACCCAAAGGCCGGTGAGCCCAATTCCAAGGTTACCCTACACGTGCACAGCTTGTCCTCCCAAGCCACGGCCAAAATGGCCGACGGGATCGACTACGAATACCTGCCGCGCGTGCAGTGGACTCCCAAAAACGAATTGGCATTTCTGGTTTTGAACCGGCTCCAAAACCACTTGCAACTCTTTAAGCAACGCTTGAACGAGAAGCCGCAATTATGGCTGGAAGAAAAAGATGCGGCCTATGTGGATATCTCGGATAATTGGGAGGTACTGCCCGACGGTTCCCTGGTCTGGTCCAGCGAGGCCAACGGGTACAATCAATTGTTTTCCATCTCTGCCGACGGCAAAAAGCGCAAAGCCCTGACGGACCCCAAATCCGAGGTGACCGCTTACTACGGAACGGACGCCAAAGGAATCGTTTACTACCAAGCCGCGGCCGTTTCACCCGCCCAACGAGAAGTTTATGCAGTATCCCTAAACGGCGGCAAGCCCCGTGCGGTAGCGGCGCAACCCGGCACCAACAACGCAGAATTCAACCAGACCAAAACGTCGTTCATCCTGACGTTTCAATCCGCGTCCCAAGTTCCGCGGGTTAGTTTGCACACCGCCAACGGAAAAGAGGTTCGCGTGTTGGAAGACAATGCCGCCTTGGCCGAACGCCTGAAAAAATTCCAAATCAGCCCCAAGGAATTTGCCCCGTTGGTCTTGGCCGACGGCCGTACTCTCCCCTCTTGGCGCATCAAACCTTTGAACTACGACCCCACCAAAAAATACCCCGTTTTGATGTTTGTCTACGGCGGACCGGGCAGTCAGCAGGTTTTAGACGTATTTGGAGGACGCGATTACTTCTGGTACCAGCACCTGGCCTCCCTGGGCTACACGGTGGTCTGCGTGGACAACCGCGGAACCGGCGGCCAGGGCCGCGACTTTAAAAAATGCACCTACCAACAGCTGGGCAAGTTGGAAGTGGAAGACCAAATCGCCGCGGCGCAAGCCTTGGGCACCCAGCCCGGCGTGGATCCTGCGCGCATTGCCATTTGGGGTTGGAGCTACGGCGGCTACATGAGCAGCAACTGCATCCTGAAAGGAGCCGATGTCTTCAAAACGGCCATGGCCGTGGCGCCCGTCACCAACTGGCGCTTCTACGACAACATCTACACCGAACGCTTCATGCGCACTCCCCAGGAGAACGGCGTCAACTACGACGCCAATTCCCCCCTTTCCCACGCCAACCTGCTCCAAGATCCCTTCTTGTTGGTGCACGGAACCGGAGACGATAACGTCCACGTTCAGAACGCCATGCGTTTGGCGGAGGCCCTGATTCAGGCCAACAAACCGTTTGATTACATGGTGTACCCGGACAAAAACCACGGCATTTTCGGCGGCAAAACGCGCCTGCACCTGTACACCAAGATGACGCAATTCTTGTTGGAAAATCTCTAATTCGTGCTATCTTCCCACCTTCATAGCATTCTTTAAACCCCAATAACATGCGCCAAGACGTCGCAAAATCGCACCCCAAGGGCCTCTATACCTTGTTTTTCACCGAAATGTGGGAACGCTTCGGCTTCTACCTCATCATCGGGATCTTGTTCCTCTACATGACCGACGGCCTCAAGGGCGGGCTGGGTTGGGACGAGTCCAGCGCTAACGACGTCTACGGCACCTACATTGCCTTGGTTTACTTGACCCCCTTCATCGGCGGACTGCTCGCGGATCGGGTTTTTGGCTACCGAAAAACCATCATTGCCGGTGGCTTGCTCATGGCCGCAGGTTATCTGACCCTCTCCATTCCCGGTGAAACGGCCTTCTACGTAGGTCTTCTGCTCATCATTTTGGGCAACGGCGCCTTCAAACCAAACATTTCCACCTTGTTGGGCAATTTGTACAACAAACCGGAGTACAGCACCCTCAAAGACAAGGGCTACAACATTTTCTACATGGGCATCAACATCGGTGCCTTTGTGTGCAATTTCATAGCCGCCTGGCTGCGCAACGAGTACGGTTGGGGCTACGCCTTTGCCGCCGCAGGCATCGGTATGTTGGTGGGCGTGGGCATCTTCATGAGCGGCCGCACCATTTTGTCCGACGCGGACCAAATCAAGCCGGCCCAGCCGGAGGACATGCCCCTCTCCCGCATTGCCCTGACCATCTTCGTGCCCGCTTTGGTATTTGCTGCCATCGGATTCAACGCCGGCAGCATCTTTGGGGTTGAAAACGTGTTCGGCTCCACCTCCAACGACACCTTCTTGTTCGCCTGCTTGCCGGTGGCCTTCTTCTACCTGACCACCTACCTCAAGTCCTCCGCGGAAGACAAAAAGCCCATCGGCTCCCTGCTGTACATCTTTGTGGTGGTCATCATTTTCTGGGCCATCTTCCACCAAAACGGCAACGTACTGACTTCTTGGGCGGAAAAATACACCCACCGCGAAATGCCGGCGAGCGTCAGCAACGTGGCGGAAAACCTTTCCTTGCGCCAAACCGTGGAGATGCCGACGGATCCAGCAGCGGAAAAAGACGTTTATTTTGAAAATTTACCCGCGGAGGAACAACCCGCTCCCGGCGAATCCATTCAGTTGGTCCCCACGGAGTTGTTCCAATCCCTGAATCCCATGTTTGTGGTCCTCCTCACTCCGTTGGTGGTGGGACTGTTCGGTTTCTTGGGACGCATCGGCAAAGAACCCAGTACGCCCATGAAAATTGGATTGGGGTTGTTCATCACCGGCATGAGTACGTTGGTGATGATTCTTGCCGTGAGCGCCAGCAACAACGGCGCAGACAAAGTGTCCGCCGGCTGGTTGCTGGGCACGTATGCAGTCATCACCGTGGGTGAATTGTGCCTCAGCCCCATGGGCCTGTCTCTGGTCTCTAAATTAAGCCCCCGGCGGTTGACCGCCGTCATGATGGGCGGCTGGTTCTTGTCCACCTCCATCGGCAATAAATTGGCCGGTGTGATGGGCCACATGGGCGCGGACAACCCAGACAAGAGCATGGTGTTCTACATCAACTTCACCGGCGCCATGATCTGTGCCGTTCTGCTCTTCATCGGCGTCAAGCGCATTGCGGCCGTGCTCAAAGAAAAAACGGCTTAATCCTACCCCAATGACTCCTACTCTAGAAAGCATTCGCGACTTCCGCGGTACCTACCCCCGCCAGCTCTGGTGGTTGTTCCTCACCGAAATGTGGGAGCGTTTCTGCTTCTACGGCCTGCGCGGCATGCTGACGGTTTTCATGGTGACGCAGTTGGACTTGGGCGAGAAAGACGCCAACCTTCAGTACGGTGCCATCCAAGCCTTTGTCTACGCCTTCACCTTCATTGGCGGCGTGATGGCAGACAAAATTTTGGGCTTCCAGCGTTCCTTGTTTTGGGGCGCATTGCTCATGATTGCAGGCGGCGCCATCATTGCCGTATCGCCTACGGAACTGTTTTACCTGGGCATTACCTTCAACATCATCGGCACAGGTTTTTTTAAGCCCAACATCTCCACCATGGTGGGCCAATTGTACCACGAGAACGATACCCGACGCGACGCAGGCTTTGGCTTGTTCTACTCCGGCATCAACATCGGCGCCTTCTTGGGCGGAGTATTGATGGTGTACATCGGCAAATTCCACAGCTGGCCCATGGCCTTCGGCTTGGTTGCCGTGGTGATGACCATCTCCCTGATTACGTTTGCCTTTACCCGCAAGGGACTGGGCCCCATCGGACTGAGTCCGTTGGCGCACCTGCCCAAAATGAAAGCCACCCAGCGGGAAGCAGCCGTTTACGTGGGCTCCTTGCTCTCCATTCCCCTCATCCTGAAAATGGTGACCAACACGGCCTACACGGACCTCTTCATGTGGATCGTAGGGCCGTCCACCTTGGTTTACCTCGCGTGGGAAATGCGTCAATTCACGGCCGCAGAAAACAAAAAACTGGGCGCAGCCTTGGTCTTCATCTTGTTTTCCGTCCTGTTCTGGGCGTTTTTTGAGCAAAGCGGCGGCTCCCTGAGCTTGTTTGCCTTGAACAACATCACCCCAACGTTTGGCGGATTGGGCTTGGACCCCAACGTTTCCAACAACAGCGCCAACTCCTTGTTTGTCATTCTCTTCTCCCCCATCCTTGGGTTTGTATGGGTGGCTTTGGCCAAGCGAAAGGCTGAGCCGAATTCCGTCGTCAAGTTTGGACTGGCTTTTTTGTTGTTGGCTTTTGCCTTTTACGTGTTCTACGCCACCGTATTTGTGGCGAACCCGGAGACCGGCATGACGTCCCAGGAAATCTTTGTTTTGGGTTACTTCATCATCACGTTCGGTGAGTTGTTCCTCAGTCCCATTGGGTTGAGCTTGATGACCAAGTTGTCCCCAACCCGAATTCAGGGCTTGATGATGGGCATGTGGTTCTTGGCCAGCGCGTACGGCCAGTACGTGGCCGGATTGTTGGGCGCGGGCATGGCTCAGGTGGGCGACAACGTAACCAATTTGGAACGACTGACGGGGTATACCGACGGCTACTTGTACCTGGCGCAAATTGCCGCCGTGGGCGGTGTGGTGCTTCTGGTAATCTCCCCCTTGGTTCGCAAACTGATGGGTTCCGTACGGTAAACCCACAGAGCGTTTAACGAAAAAGGGGCGGTCTCGTTGCGAGACCGCCCCTTTTTTTGGGCGTGCGCCGTTCGGTAATGCAAGCGCTTAAAACACGAAATCGTACCCGCGCAACGTCATCGTCCGGTACTTTTTTTCGTCAAACTGGTACAGGCGAGACGGACGCTTGGCCCGAGCCGTGGCGGGTGTCATTTTATCCGTTTCTATCAAGAGGGCACTCTTCAATAATTTGCGTCGGAAGTTTCGCTTGTCAAAAGACTTGCCCAAGGCGCACTCGTACAGGCGCTGAATTTGGTTCATGGTGAACTCCTTGGGGAGCAGTGAAAAACCAATGGGACGACGCTTCACGCGGCGTTTGAGGCGCTCCTTGGCGTACTCCAGCACGGAATCGTGGTCGTAGGCCATGGCGGGGACGTCGTCCGCATTCACCCATCGGTAGTTGGCCTTTTTCAGGTTGGATTGCAATTCATCGTCCAGCTTGATCAAGCAATAGAACGAAATATTGACCACCCGGCCTACGGGGTTCCGGTACACTTCTGCGTGGGCGTTGAGCTGCTCCAACGGCCAATCCTGTTTGCCGGTGACGCGTTCCACCAATCCGCGGGCGGTGGCTTCTACATCTTCGTTGGGATGTACTACGGTGGACGGCAAAATGGTGGCGCCCTCGTACGGCATTCCCACTTTTTGAGCAATCAACACTTGGAGGTTGGCTCCATCGAATCCAAATACGACCACACTGGTGGCCAAGGCTACCCGGAAATCGTCGGGGGTGAATTCAACACGCATGGTGCAAAGGTACGTGGTTAAAAAATGGGTACATTTGGAACAAGTGTAAAAAGTGTATGAAAAATATTTATTCTTTAGTGCTGATTTTCAGTTCTGTAGCATTTATGAAGGGTCAAACCCCGCAAAATGCACTGCACTTTGACAAAATCAATGATTATGCCACGGCCGCCAATGCTTCCGGATTGTTGGTGGGAAAAAGTACGTATTCCATGACGGCTTGGGTCTACCCCACCAACCCCAACCCGGCGTATCCCAACTTCGACGGCATTGTGGGCATCCGCAACGAGTCCAATTGCGACTTCTACATCCTGCAGTTGTCCGCCACCACCTACGAAGCACGCTTCCGCAACAGCAGCGGCACCCCGTTCACCATTTCGTCGCCGTCCGTGACGTTGAATCAATGGCAGCACTTGGCCCTGGTGTACGACGGAACTACCCTTAAATTCTACAAAAACGGTGTTTTGAGCGGCAGCACGGCAGCGAGTGGATCGTTCAGCAACGCCACCCAGGCCCTGCACATCGGGCGCCTTCCCTTGAACACCACCACCAGTTTTTATTTTGGCGGTAAACTGGACGACGTCGCCCTGTGGGGCAAGGCACTGACCGCGGCAGAAGTACTTTGTTTGTACCAGGGCGATTTGGCTCCTACTACCGTTGGACTCTTGCTGCACCACTCCTTCAACGTGGGCACGGCCAACGGATCCAACGCAACCTTATTGAGCATTCCGGCAACCGTCGGTACGATTCCCGCCGTAACCTCCAACATGGCGTTGACCGGCACCACCTCCAACTTGGTTACGGGCGTCGGGGCATACGGATTGTTGTCCGCAACCGTTTGTCAGGGATCCGCGTACACCGTTGGGACCACCAACTATACCCAAGCGGGAGCGTATGTGGCCAAGACCACCGGTTCCGAAGGCTGCGATTCGCTGTTTGATTTGATCCTGACGTTGGATTCTGCTGCGGCCACCACCGCCACCACCGCGGCCTGCGCCAATGCCCCCACCGGTACGGCCACGGCAACGGGCACCTCTGGAGGGGCACCCTACGCCTACAGTTGGGCCACCAATCCTGTTCAAAACACGTCTACGGCCGCCGGTTTGGCAGCGGGCACCTATTCCGTCACGGTCACCGCGGCAAACGGATGTGCACGCACCCTGACCGCCACCGTTCCCGGCCTTCCCGCCATTCAAGCCAGCGTACAACCCAGTTGGAACGTCCTCACCGCTTTGCCCGCAGGAGCCGACGCCTACCAATGGTGGAACTGCACCACCTCATCGCCCCTATCGGGTCAGATGAACCCCTCCTTCGTGCCCACCGCCAACGGATCGTATGCAGTGATCGCTACCGTCAACGGTTGCACGGATACCAGTGCTTGCGTGTCCGTGGCCAATGTGGGATTGGACGAAGGTGCAACCGGTGCCCTATTGATTTACCCCCAGCCGGCCTCCACCGAACTGCTGTGGCAGTTTACGGACGCTCAGGCGTTGAGCGTCAAAACGGTGGTCCTTCGGGATTTACGGGGTGCTGTGGTGGCCGTTCAACCTGCTCAATCGGGCGAAAATCGTTTGAACGTTCGGGGGTTGCCCGCGGGTCTGTATTTATTGCAGTGCTGCAGTGCGACCTACCGAGTTGGGGTGGAATAGCAATTCCTCCCCCACCCCCAGCTTCACTCCTCCCCAGCGGAAGCCTCGATGAGTTCGTTGAGCAGCGCTTGGTATTCGTCGGCGTCGACGGCCCAAAAAACGGCCATTGTTCCTTGGGTGCCTTCTACTTCCAACGGGTGGGTCATCCGAAAAACCAGGGACTGTCGGCCGTCGAGCAGCGCCGGGCCGGCGTACAAAACTCCTTCGTCGTCCGACGTCAGGTAGTGATTGAATTGCTCTTGTTGGCACCACCGCTCAAAAAAGGGTGCCATGCCGGGCTCTACAAAAAAATAAACCTTATCCACTTTTTGAAGCTCCATCGGGACCGGAGCCAAGCTGTCAAATGCTCCAATCCAACGCGCGCGGTACCCCCAACCGTCCCTAGAAACAATTCCTTCGCCCTCCTCGTTGGTTGAGCCTTCGTACAAAACCGTATCCTGCATCCGAATCGATTCCAAAGTTGCCTCTGCGGATGGGATCAACGATGCTGCAGTGGGCATGTCCGAGGCAAAACCGCGGTAAATGGAGGTGGAAATAAAGGTTTTTGGTGAACCGGCCTTCCCCTTTGAATTTTCAGAAGACGGCTTGAGGAACGTGAGCGTCATTCCCTCCACCGAATACAGGGAAAACACAAACACCGGTGCGTCATCCATCTCTGCAGATTCCACCCTGCGCACCCCAACGTCGGAACGTTCCGTTTTGCGGCTGTCCTTCAAAAACGTGCGCAGGGCAGCCTTTGAGAAATTGCTCACCACTACTAAGTCCACCCGCCACGGTTCGTTTGGGCGTTTGGCAAGGATCAATTGGACCTCCTGCTTTTTGGACCCCGGAAAGTCGTGCACCACTTCCAATCGGCGGCCATCGCCTTCCCCTGCTCCTCCAACAGCTTCGCCGGCTGCGGTATCCACGCTCCAGTTGCTCAAACGCTCCTGCTCCGGAATCCACGCCGCCACCTCGCGGAGCGATTTCCCGGCCCACGTCCATGGATTGGAGGTTGTCTGGGGCACCGCCGCCCAGCCCGACTCCTTTGCGGATTCCGCCAAAACCTGCTTCTCGGCTTTGGACTCGTTCCGCGTCTGCGCGCCTGCATTTGGCCCGACGGTCGTCAAAAACAGAGCCAAAGCAAACGAAAACGCCAAACGGTTGCGCCAGGAAGTCGCTGCCGAGCGTTTCTCAACCTGTGAAAAAGAAGAAAAGTTCATGTTTCCGAAGGTACTTCGTATTTCAGCCCGGACACCGGTTCTCAAAACCAGCCCAATAAAAAAGGCCGCTCCTTTGGGGAACGGCCTTCGTCGGGATGACACGATTCGAACG
>JAXITR010000004.1:0-84039 GCA_034679985.1 Cryomorphaceae bacterium | reverse complement strand
TCTGCGTTGGTGTAGTACCGGCGTGGTACTGCCGCCAAGCCCAAGAAGTGCATGGGGAAGAAAACACCGTAAGCAGACACAAAAGTGACCCAGAAGTGCGCGTAGCCCAACTTCTTGCTCATCATGCGACCGTACATTTTGGGGAACCAGTGGTATACGCCGGCAAACAAACCGAAGATGGCCGACAAGCCCATAACGATGTGGAAGTGCGCCACCACGAAGTACGTATCGTGCACGTTGATGTCCAATGCGGAGTCGCCCAAAATGATGCCGGTCAAACCACCGCTCACGAACGTGCTCACCAAGCCGATGGAGAACAACATGGCCGGGGTCATTTGGAGGTTACCTTTCCACAAGGTAGTCAGGTAATTGAACGCCTTAACGGCCGACGGAATCGCAATCAACAACGTGGTGAAGGTAAATACCGAACCCAAGAACGGATTCATACCGGTCACGAACATGTGGTGCCCCCAAACGATGAAGGACAAGAAGGCGATGGCCAAAATAGAGGTTACCATGGCGCGGTAGCCGAAGATGGGCTTGCGGGAGTTGGTCGCAATTACCTCGGACGTAATGCCCAAGGCCGGCAACAAAATGATGTATACCTCCGGGTGGCCCAAGAACCAAAACAAGTGCTCGTACAATACCGGGCTTCCGCCTTGGTAGTGAAGGGCTTCACCCGCCATGTAAATGTCCGACAAATAGAAGCTGGTGCCCAGCATGCGGTCAAACATCAAGAGCAGCACCGCACTCACCAAAACCGGGAAGGACAAAACGCCCAAGATGGCGGTGACCAAAAACGCCCAAATGGTCAACGGCAAGCGCGTCATGGACATGCCTTTGGTACGGAGGTTCAAAACGGTTACGATGTAGTTCAGCGAACCCAACAAAGAGGACACGATGAACAACGTCATGGATACCAACCACAGGGTCATGCCCGCGCCGGAGCCTGGCATGGCCTGCGGCAAAGCACTCAAAGGCGGGTAGATGGTCCAACCGCCAGAAGCGGGGCCGGTTTCCACAAACAAAGAGGCAATCATGATGACGCTGGACGCAAAGAAGAACCAGTACGACAGCATGTTCAAGAAGCCCGACGCCATGTCGCGCGCACCAATCTGCAACGGAATGAGTAGGTTGGAAAATGTACCGCTCAGACCTGCCGTCAATACGAAGAACACCATGATGGTGCCGTGGATGGTGACCAAAGCCAAATACATGTTGGGGTCCATAACGCCGTCGGGCGCCCATTTACCCAGGAAGTACTCCAGGATGGCGAATTTCTTTTCCGGCCATGCCAGTTGCAGGCGGAAAAGCATGGACATAAATACCCCTACAATTCCCATGAACATTCCGGTTACCAGGAACTGCTTGGAAATCATTTTGTGGTCCGTGCTGAACACGTAGGTGTTCCAGAAGTTCGGAGCCGGGTGGTCGTGGTGCTCGTGGTCGTGAGCGTGGTCGTGTGCGTGTGCTTCTGCAGCCATAAGTCGGTTCAATTGCTACGATTACAGGGTCTCGGCGACCGTTTTCTGTTCTTTAATCCATGCGGCGTATTCTTCCTCAGACACCACCACAATAGGCATTTGCATGTTGTAGTGAGCTGCGCCACAGATTTTGTTGCACAAAATCAAGTAGTCGAATACATACGGCTCTTTGCCGGCCTTGGCACGCACCGCGTTGATGCGCTCCACTTTGGCTACCATGTCCGCGTCCTTGCGCATGTCTGCGGTCGTCACCGTGGGGGTGAACTGGAATTGGGTGGGAACACCCGGTACGCAGTTCATTTGTGCGCGGAAATGCGGCATGTACGCCGAGTGAATGACGTCTTGCGAACGGAATTTGAACACCACCGGACGGCCTACGGGAAGGTAGATTTCCGGAGTGACTTGGTCGTCGGCAGACTTGGCGTCCAAGGTATCTACCCCCAAGGCGTTGGTTCCGGCAATCAAGCGCACGTTGGCGTTGCCCAAATCATTGTCCTTGCCAGCGTAACGAGCAGTCCACTTGAACTGTTGTGCATACACCTCCACCACAATGGGTTCGTTCTCCTGGGAGGGGTTCATGATGGTACTCCAGGTGCTCAAACCGTACAGAATCAACACGGCCAAAATCACCGCTGGAACTACGGTCCAAACAAGCTCCAACTTGTTGTTGTGCTCAAAATACGAAGCCTTGCGCCCAGCCGTTCCGCGGTACTTGTAGGCAAAGTAGAACAATACCGGTTGAACAATCAAGAACATCACAATGATGATGCCCATGGAAATGTCCCACAGGTTGTCGTACTGAGGTCCGTGTTCCGACGCCGGCAAGCCCAAGGTGTCTGGCATCCAAGCGTACACCATGGCAAAGAAGGACGCGATGAAGGCAATGCCAAACACGAGCATCCAAAAACCTTGACGGTCGTTGTCCTCCGGGGTGGGCAAGGCGGTGTCTTCTTCGCGAATGGCCGAAGAAAGTTCGTAAATCCGTACAATCTGGATGACGGCCAAGACGGCCAAAACCAGTACTGCTGCTATTAAAATTCCGTTCATGAGATACCGCGCTTATTGATGGAACAGTTCACTTTCTTTCAACATGGGGTGGTTGTGCTGCTTCAGTGAAGCCGCTCCCAAATTCCGTCCTACCACCAAGATGAACAAACCGGCGAAGAACAAGAAGCCCCCGATTTCAGCTGCGCCAAAACCGTAACCCATGCCCACCGAACCCGGCATGATCATGATGTAGTGGTCCATCCAGTGACCCACCAAGACAAAGAACGATGCCAAAGAAATGAATCCCAAGATGCGCTTTGCGTCCCGACTGACCAACAGCAAGAAGGGAACCAAGAAATTCAAGACCACCATGGTGATCAAGTAGGGTTTGTACTCTCCAAAACGCGCCATGTAGTAAGTTACTTCTTCTGGAATGTTTGCGTACCAAATCAACATGTACTGAGAGAACCACAAGTAGGTCCAGAAAATGCTGAACGCGAACATGAACTTGCCCAAGTCGTGCTGGTGGTTGGAGTTGATCCAAGGCATATGGCCGCCCAAACGCAGGTACATGACAATCAAATTCAATACCACGATCGACGTCACAAACATGCCCGCGAAGGTGTACCAGCCAAACAACGTGGAGTACCAGTGCGCATCGATGGACATGATGATGTCCCAAGCGCTGGTAGAGGAAGTGACGGCGTACAGAACCAAGAAAACGGCGGAGAGCGAACGCTGTTTTTTCCACAAATTCTGCCCTTTGGGTAGAGCGTCTTCTGCCAAGCTGTTCTTGCGCAAGAGGTAAGCGCCGCCAAACCAAATCACGATGTAGGCCACCAACCGAGCAATAAAGAACGGACCATTCAGGTAACCGGCCTTGCCCGCAATGATTTCGTCGTAATTGGGACTGTTGACATCCATGATGCCTTCGTGCATCCAGTGCCATACCCCGTGAACGTGGTATACCCCGGCGATGGCAATGAACAAAATCACCAACAAAGGCACAATGACCCAAAGAGAAACCGCTTCAAACACACGCGTCAAACCGGCGGACCAGCCCACTTGTGCCGCGTACTGGATGGCCAGGAAAAACGTGGCGCCAATGCCCAAGGACAAGAAGAAAATGGAATTCACCAAAAGAGCAGACCAGGGGCGATTACCGCTTTGGTCCATGTGGTGGGCGTCGTGCATTTCTGCACCACCGTGTGCTGCGTGGGCGTCGCCGTGCGCCGCCTCTGCCTCGTGGGACTCGGAAGGACCGTGGTGTTCGCCGGTAGCCACCGCGTGCACGGCCGTGTCTGCAGTAACCTCTTCTGCGTGGGCAAGAGCTGTGTCTGCGTGACCGGCGCCCGCGTGGTCACCGTGTGCATCAGCAACTGTGGCGTGGTCGTTGTGGTGATCCGCAACAGCAGCAGAGCCGTGCGCATCGTGACCGGCTTCAGCAACCGGATCTTGGGTAAAACCTATGGCCAAACCCACGGCTCCCGCGAGAACCAACGCGTAGGCCAGGAATTTAACATTGCGGGGAAGAACAAACATACTTCTTGCTTTATTCTATTAAATTACAGTGCAGCCGTTGCCGTGGTATCCGCAGCAGGAGCCGCAGCGCCACCTCCGTTTTGCTCGGCGCGCAACTGGAATACGTACTTGATGATTTTCCAACGCTCGTCGTACGACAACTGAGACGCGTGCGATCCCATGTTGTTCTTGCCGTGCATGATTACGTGGTAGGCAGAACCTGGAGTGATGTCTGGAAGACGGTCGGAACCGTAACCGGGAACACCCAAGATCTTTTCGCGCTGCATCAAGATGCCGTTGCCGTCCCCTTTTTCGCCGTGGCAGTGCGAACAGAATTGTCCGTAGAGCACTTTTCCGTCCTCAGCATTCAATTCCGCAAAGTAGGCGGGAACTTCAGAATTGCGCTTGGACAATTCGTAGGCTTCATTGGTATTGGGCAAACCGTACGGTACCTCGCCGCGCGATACAGTACCAGCTACCGGCTTGCGGGCAGACAAACCATCGGCAAACTGCGTTGCGGATTGGTACGCCTCCAAAGAAGGGGAACGGTACATGTCGTCCATGTACACGTAACCCGGAGTGGTTTTGTCCCAGTTGCACGCTGCAGTAAATGCGATCAAAGAGGCAGCAGCAAGAGTTGCGGAAATTCGGTTTAGAGTCATCCGTTCAGCAATTAGGCGTGGGTGATTTCAGTGGCTCCGGTCTTCTTCAACAGGTCCACCACGTGATCGCCGTCTTCAACTTCGATCATGAACTTGTCGTCCGTGGTGCGCGGATCTGGATTCTGCGGGGCACGACCGGGGTACAAACCGTTCAGAACAAAAAACGTCCAAACCATCAAGTGGGCCGTAAAGAATACAGTTAACTCAAACAAAACCGGCACAAAAGCAGGCATGTTCCAGCCCCAAGTAGCGTTGGGTTTGCCGCCAATGTTCATGGGCCAATCCACAATCATTTGGAAATACGTAATCGTAACGATCGTGGTCAAGCCCAACAAACCGTACATAAAGGCCGCCATGGCGATGCGCGTCTCCTTCAAGCCCATGGCCTTGTCCAAGCCGTGGATGGGGAAAGGCGAATAAACCTCCTTCACCGCTACGCCTTGCGCGCGGAGCTCTTTTACGGCACCCAAAACAACATCGTCGTCGTCGTACAGGGCGCGTACCAAGGGTTTTGAATCAGTGGTGTGCATGGTCGTCTTCCGTGTGGTGTTTCTTTTGGCTCTCTCCTGAAGACTTCAAAATGGTCTTCAATTCGGCTTGAGCAATAACGGGGAATGTGCGGGCGTACAACAGGAACAAAACGAAGAAGAATCCGATGGTTCCCATGTAGAAGGCGATGTCGATGGACGAAGGCGAGAACATGGCCCAAGAGGACGGCAAGTAATCGCGGTGCAAAGAGGTCACGATGATGACAAAGCGCTCAAACCACATGCCGATGTTCACCACAATGGAGATGATGAAGGTGAACACCAAGTTGGTGCGCAATTTCTTGGACCACATGAACTGCGGAGAGAACACGTTGCACGTCATCATGGACCAGTAAGCCCACCAGTAGGGACCCGTGGCTCGGTTGAGGAATGCATACTGCTCGTACTCCACTCCGGAGTAGTAAGCAATGAACAATTCCGTGATGTAGGCCACACCCACAATGGATCCCGTCACCATGATGATGATGTTCATCATCTCAATGTGCTGAATGGTGATGTAGTCTTCCATCTTGAAGAGCTTGCGCACAATGATCAACAGGGTTTGCACCATGGCAAATCCGGAGAAAATGGCGCCCGCAACGAAGTACGGAGGGAAGATGGTGGTGTGCCAACCCGGGATGACGGAGGTGGCGAAGTCCATGGATACGATGGTGTGTACGGACAGTACCAACGGAGTGGCTAAACCGGCCAACACCAAGGAAACTTCTTCAAAGCGCTGCCAGTGCTTGGCCTTACCGCCCCAGCCGAAGGCCAAAATGCGGTAGACGTGCTTTTGAATGGGGTTGATGGCGCGGTCGCGAATCATGGCGAAGTCGGGGATCAAACCGACGTACCAGAAAACGGTGGATACGCTCAAATAGGTGGAAAGCGCGAATACGTCCCACAGCAACGGGGAGTTGAAGTTCACCCACAAGGAACCAAATTGGTTGGGGATGGGCAACACAAAGTACGCAACCCAAACACGACCCATGTGGATCACGGGGAACAATCCCGCTTGGATTACGGAGAAAATGGTCATGGCCTCCGCGGAGCGGTTGATGGACATGCGCCACTTTTGACGGAACAGCAGCAGTACCGCAGAAATCAGGGTTCCTGCGTGGCCAATGCCCACCCACCATACGAAGTTGGTGATGTCCCAAGCCCAGCCGACGGTCTTGTTCAGTCCCCAGGATCCGATACCGTTGGCAATGGTCCAGAGAATGGCGCCTACGCCCCAGAGGAACAGGGCCAAGGCAATGCTAAAAGCAATCCACCAGGCCTTTGGGGCCGTGGACTCAACGGGGCGAACGACGTCCAACGTGATGTCGTGGTACGTCTTATCTCCTAAAACTAGGGGTTCGCGAACGGGCGATTCGTAGTGCATGTGCGATCGCAGGATTAAGCTTGGTTTCTAACTTTCGTTTGGTAGAAGACTGAAGGTTGTGTTCCAACTTCTTCCAACAAGTGGTAGGCACGTGGGTCTTGCTTGACGGCTGCCACAGCGCTCTTCGCGTTGTTGACGTCGCCAAACGACATAGCTCCGGTGGAACATGCCTGGGCACAAGCCGTAGTGAAGGCACCTGCCTCCATGGGTTCGCCTTTCTTCTTGGCTTCCAACTTGGCGTACTGAATGCGCTGGATGCAGAAGGAACACTTCTCCATGACACCGCGCGAACGCACGGTTACGTCTGGGTTCAACACCATGCGGCCCAAATCGTCTTGCGACGGATTCACGCTGCTGAACTTGTCGTTCTTCATGTAGTTGAACCAGTTGAAACGACGAACCTTGTACGGACAGTTGTTCGCGCAGTAACGCGTGCCAATGCACCGGTTGTACGTCATGTGGTTCAATCCCTCTTGCGAGTGGGTAGTTGCTGCTACCGGACAAACCGTTTCGCACGGAGCGTGGTTGCAGTGCTGGCACATCACCGGCTGGAATACTACCTCCGGACTGGCGGAAGGAACTTCCATGGCAGCGTATTTGGCCATTACTCCTACTCCATCGGCTTCGGCAGACTCGTGCGAAGTGTCCGATGAGTAGTAACGGTCAATGCGCAACCAATGCATGTCGCGGAAACGGCGTACTTCGTCTTTACCGACAACCGGTACGTTGTTCTCAATGTGGCAAGCCACGACGCACGCGCCGCAACCAATGCACGAGTTCAAGTCGATGCTCATGTTCCACATGTGCAACGTTTTGTGGTCGTGGTCCGGCCACAAATTGGCTTCGTTGGCGTTTACCGTGCCCTGCAGGGTATGGAATTCGGCCTTCTCGTTCCAAGACTTACCGGTAGAATCCGCCAAGAACGTAGCCAAGGTGGTTTCGTTCACAATTTTGCGGCCCATCATGGTATTGCCCAGCTGAACGGAAGCAAACTGGTGCTCCTCTTCGCCCAAAGAAACCTTAGCCACGGCATACGCCGAGCCGTCCTTCATCAAGGTATAAGCATTCACGCCCACGTTGTCGGCAACCTTGCCCACTTTGGTGCGTCCGTAGCCCAAGGCAAGTCCTAAGGTTCCAGCGGCCTGACCGGGCTGGATCCATGCAGGAACGCGCTCCAAGGTTTTGCCGTTGACGGTAAGGGTCAGGTAGGAACCATTGATGGCTCCGTTGCTTTCGGAAGTGTTCTCAACGCCTAATTTCAAGGCGTCTGCCGCGGAAATAGTTACATAGTTGTCCCACGTAACGCGCGAGATGGGATCAGGGAGTTCGTGCAACCACGGGTTGTTGGATTGGAATCCTGCGCCAACCGCCTTTTGGTAAAACACCACTTCCCACTCCCCTGTTGCCGCTTTAGCGGCCTCCTCAGCAGCTGCCGAAACACCGGCCAAAGCTTTTGCTGCAGCACCCGAACCTGCACCGGAAGCGCCATCGGACAACTGCACACCGCCGTCGTGTAGGATGGCATTGACGGACAAACCGCGGGCTGAAATTGAATTCCGAACCACGTCTTTGTAGGAAGTGGAGTCTCCCAGCAAGGACATCAAAACTTCTTGAGCCGGCTTGCTGTCAAACAAAGGAGCAATGGTTGGCTGCGCAACCGCATAGTGACCGGCTACAGGAGTGTAGTCGTTCCAAGACTCCAAGTAATGAGGAACAGGAGCGGCATACGTACACAAAGCAGCGGTTTCGTCCAAACGGTCCGTGAGGGCCAAGGAGAATGAAGCTTTCTTGATCAAATCTGCAAACCCAGGAGCTGCGTAGGCAGGATTGGCACCCCAAACCACCAAAGCGCCAACGCGTCCGGCCTTCAAATCAGCCGCCAAATTGCTCAAGGAACGATCGTTGCCTTGGGCCACGTAGACGGACTTACCGGCCTGAACCGTGGTGCCAATGTTGGACAATGCTGCGTTGATGGCGGCGGCCAAGTGCTCATTGGCCCCGATGTTGCCGCCGGAAAACACAACGGAAGCACCCTTGTGGGCCACCAAATCTTTAGCGGCGCGGTCCAGAACTTTCTTGGCGTCGGCGCTCAGGGCACCCACGCGAACGGACGCACCGGAAACTTGGTTGTAGAGGTAAGCCAAAGCAGCACCGTATTCGGACGCTTTAACTTTTACGCGCTGATCGGCATTGGAACCGGTCATCGACAAGTTGGACTCAAACTGGTAGTGGCGGCTCATTCCAGCCCCGGGCTTGCGGCCTACCGCATAATCCGATGACAACTGCTGGGCCATTCCTGCACCCAAGAAATCTTCTCCAATAGATACGATGACTTTCGCAGACTTCAAATCGTAAAACGGAAGAGCGCGGTTGCCGGTAAGGGCTTCCCAAACATCCAATTTCTGGCTGACGCTGGCAGCATCCCACTGGACGTGGTTGAAGTTGGCATAAGCACCGCGCATCCGCTCAATAACTCCTTTGGTGGAAGGACTGAATACAGAAGAGGTGAGCAACGTGAAGGTTTTGCCTTCTGCCTTGGATTTCTCAACCGCTGATTTCAAAGCGGCCTCAACTTTCTTCCAGTCGGCTGCTTCTTCGCCTTTTACGGGGCCGCTCAAACGAGCAGAATCGTACAACGACAACACGGAAGCTTGCGCACGTGCCGTAGTTCCGGAATTGAAAAATCCTTTATCGCCTGGCTCTACTTTAATGGGACGTCCTTCGCGGGTTTTGATCAATACCGATGCGAAATCCTGACCGTCCACGTAGGAGGTAGCGTAGTAATTGGGAATACCGGGCGTGATTGCGTCCGGCTTCACCACGTAAGGGATGCTTTCTACGATGGGGTTTTCGCAAGCAGCCAACGTGGCGGCTGCCGTCGAAAATCCAACAAACTTGAGGAAATCCCGACGCGAAGTGTTCGCGGATTCCAATACGGCACCATCGCCCAAGATTGCCTCTACCGGCAACTCTTCTGCGAACTCATTCTGCGCCAGTTTTTGTGCAACGGGCGTATTGCCCAGTTCATCAAAACCTTTCCAATATTTCTTTTCGCTTGCCATAGTCTCGATTAATAGTGGCATTTACCGCATTCCAAACCACCGATCTTGTCCACGGTGATCTTCTCGCCTTGGTACTTGGCCTTCAGTTTGTCGTGCATTTCGGCGTAGTAACCGTTGGACTCCGTTTTAACTTCGGTCTCGCGGTGGCAATTGATGCACCACCCCATGGTCAATTCGGAGTACTGGTACACCTCGTCCATGGTTTCTACCGGGCCGTGGCACGTTTGACACTCAACACCACCCGCCGTAACGTGTTGTGCGTGATTGAAGTAGGCCAAGTCCGGCAAGTTGTGGATGCGAACCCATTTGATGGGCTTTTCTTCGTAGCCTTCCGTATAGGCGCGCTTTTCAGGATCCCAACCGATGGCCTCGTAAATTTTTGCGATTTCCGGAGAACGCTCACCGCCGTACTTCAATTGACCGGTGGTGGAATCGGTAATTTCCGAACCGTCGATGTACATGTGGCAGTTCATGCAGACGTTCGCGGAAGGAATTCCGCTGTGCTTGCTGTGACGCGCTGAGGAGTGGCAGTAGTTGCAGTCCACCTTGTTTTGGCCGGCATGTACTTTGTGGGAGAACGCAATCGGCTGGTGCGGCTGGTAGTTCTGCTCCACGCCAACGCCCATCAGGAAGCTGTACAGGGCTTGCAAGAACCACAAAACCAAAACGATGGTGGCAAACGTCATGAAGCGCTTGTTGCGGATCAGAAGTTTGGTGAAGCCGTCCAAATCTTCGCGCAAGTTGGTGGGCTGTTCGCCGTTCACTTGCTTCAGAGTATTCCGAATGCGAAGCAAAAGCACCACAAAAAGGGTCAGGAACGACGCCAGGATGATCAAGGTCAGCAGAGAATTGTCTTCTGCAGGAGCTGCTTCGGCCGTTGCGCCAGCCGCCGGGGCTGCACCCGCCGCGGGAGCGTCACCTGCATCCGTGTAGGCAATGATGTTGCGGATGTCGTCGTCGGAGAGTGCTGGGAAATTGGTCATGACCGAGCCGCCGTACTCCGCAAAAATGGCGTTGGCGTCCGCATCCCCACTCGCCCGAAGGGCTGCGTTGTCGCGAATCCAGAGGATCAGCCACTGCTCCGAGCGTCGTTGAGACACCCCGGCCAGGGCAGGCCCCACCAATTTCTTGTCGAGTTTGTGGCAGGACGCGCAGTTCTGCTTAAACAGTTTTTTGCCGAGTTCGAGGTCAGCTTCGGCTTGGGCCGAAAAGCCTAACGAAGTGAAAGCCAGTACTGTGAACAGTAACAAGCCCGCAAATCGGCGGAGGGAAGAGGCGTTTTGCTTCATAAATGTTGCCTGGGGCATCGTTCAACCAAACGGGGCAAAATTAATTCACAAACAGGCCTTTTCCGCCCATCTGCTGCGGCTTTTTCTAATTTATACACATTCTAAATAAGGGGTGAGCAATGATCCCCAGGCATCAAATTATCCTATCTTCGTATCATGCGCAGTATCACTTTTCTACGGGTAGTTTTTATGGGTTTCACGCTTGGTCTCAGCGCGGAAGTTGTTGCGCAAAATTTGGACAGCGCTTGGACGAAGTATGCGGCACTGCCGGAGGTTCAAAAATCAAGCAAGCCGGGCCCAACGGCCTACCGCATCCAGTTGTTTAGCGGGTCGCGCACCGACGCCCTTGCCTTGCGCAACCAGGCCCGAGCATTGGTACCAGACTCAAATGCAACAATGCAGTTTGACGCTCCGTACTTCAAGGTGTACGCGGGAGTCTATACCTACCGCATGCAAGCGGAACGCCACCTCCCCGCCTGGCGTCTTCTTTTTCCAGGGGCCTTTGTGGTGGAAACGCCCATTCGACGGAGCAGCATCCCCAAAGAGCGTTTGCGCTCCAAACCGGAATAAATAAAAAGAGTCGCCCGCATCCGGACGACCCTTTAGAAACTCAGTGGCTCGTGCAATCAAACTGCATCCAGGTGTGGCTTCAAGATGCTCGCCAACTGGGCAGCAGAAAGCGCGCCAGACTGGCGCCACGCGGGCTCACCGTTCTTGAATAAAATCAAGGTAGGAACCCCCTGTACCTGCAGCGCTCCCGCCAATTGCTGGTTTTGATCCACGTCGATCTTGATGACTTTAACCCGGCCGGTATGTTCCTTGGCAAATACTTCCAGCTGCGAGGCCAACGCTTTGCACGGGCCGCACCACGTGGCAAAAAAGTCTACCAAAACGGGCGTGGGTCCGGAAATGAGTTCTCCAAAAGATCCTGTGGCCATGCTGCTCGATGATTTAAAGGTTACTTAACGGTTTTCTTTCCTTGGGCTTCCCAAGCGAGAATGCCTCCGGATAAATGAACGGCTTTTTTGAAACCCAGTGCTTTGGCTTTGCTCAAAGCTTGACCGCTTCGACCGCCGGAACGGCAATACAGGTAAAGAGGGGCGTTTTTGTCCAAAGCCGCCAAACGCTTTTCGAAGTCGGGACTGTAAATGTCCACGTTGACGGCGCCGGGCAGATGCCCTGCGGCAAATTCTGCGGGGGTGCGCACGTCCACCAACTGACCTTTCGTTTGCAGGGATTTCTCAAAAACGGCAGGCGACTGGTCCGCAGCAGAGGAGCTCTGCGCACAGGCGGTTTGACCCAACCCCAGCGTAACCAGTAGGGCCAAAGCCAACAAACGCGTCCACGGACCGGCGTTGTGTACTTGGTACCCCTTGCCTTTCAGGATCGACGCCGCTTGGGCGGAACGCATGCCGGAAGCACAGCAAACCACCACGGTTTGGTCTTTTTTTACTTTTTTCTCCACCTCGGACAGGTTGTTCAAAGGGATGTTGAGCGCCTTGGGGGCATGTCCCCCTTGAAATTCGCCGGGCGTACGCACGTCTACCACGATGGCGCCGTCGGCCACCAACTGCTTGTAGTCCACTCCCGGACCCATGAGCTTTTTGAAAAATCCAAACACGGCCGCCAATTACATTTTGTGGATCTGAACGTCGGTCCAGCCGCCGCCGTTGTACAGGCCTTCAATGCCGTGGGACTCCAAGAACATCTTGGCCTGGCCGCTGCGGTTGCCGCTGGCACAGCACAGGATGATGGGGCGCGAGAGGGCGTTGATTTCTTCCACGAGATCCGGTACGGTTTGCAACGGCATGTTGATGGAACCGGCTACGTGGCCCATGGAGAACTCGCCTTCCGAACGTACGTCGATGATGGTGGCCTTGGGGTCGTTGATGATTTCGTTCATGATTGGAGCAGAATTGATTCGATTACGGTGCAAAAGTACGCGCGCAGTAGGCGCCGCGAAGTGACTGAAGTCACGGGGGTCCCAACGGTCAGCGGGATGCCGGACGCTTGTTCTTTTCCAGTGCCGGTTGGCCGTTGGTCATCCACGCGGGAGCCGGACGCCCCAGGAGGTAGTGGTCAAAAAATTGCTGCATGCGCACGGTGAGGTCAACCCGATTGGGCCGCTCCGTGAGGTTGTGGTCTTCGCCGTTGTACACCAGCATCCACACGGGCAGTTCGTTTCGACGCAAGGCCATGAATAACTCAATTCCTTGGGTGTAGGGCACGGCCCCGTCTTTGTCGTTGTGCATGATCAGCAACGGGGTGCGCACTTGGTTGGCAAAGAAGACGGGTGAGTTGTCCAGGTAGCGTTGACGGTCTTCCCACAGGGTTTTGCCCAACCGACTCTGGGTGCGCTCGTACTGGAACTGTCGGGACATTCCGGAGCCGTAACGGATGCCGCCGTAGGCACTGGTCATGTTGGACACCGGGGCACCGGCCATGGCACAAACGTACCGATTGGTCTGAGTGATGAGGTACGCCGTTTGGTAACCGCCCCAGCTCTGTCCCTGAAGTCCCATGCGTTTGGAGTCCAAACGTTTGTCTGCTGCGAGGGCCGCGTCCACTCCCGCGTTGATGCAGGTGAGCGCACTGGGACCGGGCTTGCCGATTTCGTAGGCAATATCCGGAATGAACACAGCGTATCCCCTACTCACGAAGTACGGAATATTGACCGTAGACGCGGAGGGAGCCGGTGGGCGGTACCGATGCAAATCGTCCGAATTGCGCTCGTAGAAATACACCACCAGCGGCAAGGAAGCTGGGGCCGAAGCCGCCCCGCGCGGCGTGAAGAGCAAACCCTCCAACTTCTGGCCCAAGGCGTGGTAAGTCACCAACCGAACTTCCGGCCAGCCAAAATCATTTTGCTGGGCGTTCAAAGCGGTTACGGCAACCGGTGCCGCTTTGGGCTTGGCAACGTACCACAAATTGGCAGATTCGCGCACGGACTCACGTCGGAATACCAGTGCCGAACCGGTTTTGGCCGCTACAGCGCCCGTGTAACTGTGCGGACCGAAGGCCAGGGTATCCCAGGTTTGTGTGCGGTAGTTGAACCAGCCGTAGCCGGAAGATTTGGTGGGTTCGTGGAACCAGGAAACCAACCACGGCGTCTCTTCCAAGTAGCGCTGTTCCGGACGTTCCAACAAGACGCGCCAGCGCGTTTCGGACAACCGGCCTTTGCCGCCGGTGAGGCAATAGGGTTTGTTTTGGCCCGACGGATCGCAGGCCCACAGATCGTAGGCGTCGTATACCACCATCAGGCTGTCTTTCCGCGTGAATCCCCCCACCCCGTAAGCATCCGGAACCGTAGGGAGGTCGTGTTCTTCGTCGTACAACGGGGTGCGAATGCCCGCGGAAACCAACCGCGAGGTTGAATCCGCCAAGTTCCACGTGCGGAACTGCCGTTCCCGCGGGTCCCACGCAAAGGCATAGCGGCCGGACGGGCTGATGCGCGGCGTTTCCAACATTCCTTGCCCCAACGGAACGGTGCGTCCGGACGCCAAATTAAAGGCTTGTGCGTTTCGCGGAACGGGGGTTTCGTGCGCGCTCTGCCACTCGTAGGGGGTGTTGTCCACCCGGACGGCCCAATCGGAAAATCCCTGTGCGTTGTAGCGCGCTTCACGCCAATCGGGTGTTTCCACCGCCCGGAATCCGTAGTTGGCCAGGGATAGTCTGCCCTGAAGGGTGCGCTTCTCGTCTTCCTTTTTGTTGATCAGCTGCACCGTTTGAATTTGCGGATCGCGCCAACCCCAAACGTCCAGGGAGAACTTTTCCTCTTCCAGCAGGGTGTCTTTTTCAGCGGCTTTGGGCACGGGACGGTAGCCCATCAGGAGCCAGCGCTCGTTGTCCGCAAAAACCAACGATTGGTGCGGCGACGGTTCGTGCAGCGGCGGCAAGTTGGCGTAGCCGGACTCCAGCCAGACCTTGGTCTTTCCCGCGGTGTGCCCGCTCAATTTGTACCGACGGACCGCTGCCTTTGCCGTATCAGATGTGTGGATCCACGCCAAATGGGTGCCTTTGGGATGCACCGCCAGTTGCGCCACTTCCTCCATCCCTTGATCCAAAAGGGTCCAACCGGCGGGGGTCCAGCGCCAAACCTTGGCCGTTCCCTTTCCTTTGCCCGGCTTGGCTTGCCACGCGAGCAATACGGCCGCATCGTCCGCCCAAACAAAGGACTTAGCGCGGGCCAGTGTGTCTGTTTTTCCGCTGGATAAATTCCGAACGAAAAGGGTGTTTCCCTCCGGTTTTTTTGGGTCCTTCTTCTTGCCTGGGGTATAGGGTGCCGCAGTCCAGGCCACAGCTCCCTGTGCATTTTTGGGTAGGGAACAAGTGTTTGCACGCCCCAACGTATCGACTTTCCGTGTGGCTAAATCCACCAAGGCGTAGTGCGCTTTGGGCAGGTCCTCCGCTTTGACTTTGTCTTTCTTGAGTTGCCGAATTTTGGCCGCTGGCGCGGGAATGCGCACCAAGGCGCGCTGGCTCAGTGCGTCAAAACGCACCCAATCTGCGCGGGTTAAGGACCACTTTTGACCGGTAGACGCTGCGTAAAAGACCACGCGCGCATCCCCTACCTGCGGGGAAACGACGGCGGCCGCGTAGCGGCCGTCGGGAGAAAGTTCGGAAACGGTGATTCGCTCCCAACCGTCAAAATCAGACGGCTGCAAGACCTTTTGGCTCCAAGCAGGGAAAGCCCCAAGGGTGAGCCCCAATAAAACTCCAAAAACGACGATTCTACCCTTTCGCATGCGCCGAAGTTACGCAACCACCATCGTATGGTAAACGGCTTGCACGTCTTCGTCCTCTTCTAATTTCTCAATCAACTTTTCTACGTCCGCGGCAGCAGCAGCGTCCAACGTCTTGGTATCCATGGGAATGCGCTCAAAGCCAGAGCTCAAAACCTCAATGCCACGCTCTTCCAAGGCGCGTTGAATGGAGCCAAACTCTTCAAAAGGAGCAAATAAAACGAAATGCTCCGTGCCCTTTTCGTCGTCGACCTCGGCAAAGACCTCTTCCACGCCGTAGTCGATCATTTCCAGCTCAAAATCCTCCAAGGAAAGGTTCTTTTGATCAATTTTAAACTGGCATTTGCGCTCGAACAAAAACTCCACAGAGCCGCTGGTACCCAAGGATCCGTTGCATTTATTGAAGTAGGAACGTACGTTGCCCACGGTCCGGGTTCCGTTGTCCGTGGCGGTTTCCACCAAAACGGCGATTCCGTGGGGCGCGTAGCCCTCGTACACCATTTCCTTGTAGTCCGCTTGGTCCTTGGAGGTGGCGCGCTTGACAGCGCGTTCCACGTTGTCCTTGGGCATGTTGGCGTCGCGCGCGTTTTGCATCAAGGCCTTCAGTCGGCTGTTGGCTTCCGGATTGGGACCCGACGCCTTCACGGCCATGATGATGTCTTTGGAAATTCGCGTGAAGGTTTTGGCCATGCTGGCCCAACGCTTCATCTTTCGGTTCTTTCGGTATTCAAACGCGCGTCCCATGCTGGAGTCTTTATCGGATAATCGGTGGCAAATTTACAACACTTCCCACGTGCGTCCACCCGCGAACATTTCGTCCAAGCTGGATGCCGTCTCCGTGGGCGGCAGGGCGGCTACCGACTCCTCGTACACCGGACGTTGCACGGCGTACAGCACGCCAAAAGGCCGAACCTCCCCGTGCATTTCTGCCAAAATTCCGGCCTTCACGCGGTCCGTTTCGTCGTGGATCCAGCAGTCGTTGGCAGACCATTTGCCTTCCGTCAAATCGACGATTCGCGGAACGAGTCCGTCCAAAACCAAACCCCGGGATTGGTTGGGACCAAAAAGCAGCGGCTGCCCGTGGACCACCGGTAAAAAATGCACGGCTTTTTCCTCCTTGTTGCTGAAGGAGTCGAAAGCGCCGTCGTGAAACACGTTGCAGTTCTGGTAGATTTCCACAAAAGCGCTCCCCGCATGGCCGTGGGCGCGGTGCAAAACCGTGCGCAGGTGTTCGGGATCGCGGTCAATGCTTCGGGCCAGGAAGGTGGCGCCAGCGCCCAGCGCAAGAGCCGTCGGCACAAAAGGTTCATCCACGGCTCCCGTGGGACTGGACTTGGTGCGTTGCCCCACCCCGCTCGTGGGACTGTACTGCCCCTTGGTCAAGCCGTAAATTTCATTGTTGAAGAGCAAAATGGGGGCCTTGACGTTGCGGCGCAGCAGGTGAATCAAGTGATTCCCGCCAATGGACAGCGCGTCGCCGTCGCCCGTCACCACCCAAACGTCCAAATCCGGACGGGTCATGCGCAATCCGGTCACCAGCGCCGGAGCCCGGCCGTGGATGCTGTGCACCCCGTACGTATTCACGTAGTACGGCATGCGGCTGGAGCAACCGATGCCGCTCACCACCACCGTTCGATCCGGGTCTGCGTCCAGTTGGGCCAAAACCGTTAAAAACTGTTTCAGGATGGAGTAATCCCCGCAACCGGGGCACCACCGAACGTCCTGATCCGAAGCATAATCGTTCGCGGTAGCCATGTCAGCGAATTTCAGCAATAGTGTGGAATACAGCCTCGCGCAACTCGTCGGTGGTAAACGGCAGGCCTTGTACTTTGTTGACACCACGCGCGTCCACCAAAGTTTCCGACCGAATCAACTGCAGCAGCTGGCCGCTGTTGAGTTCCGCCACCAAAACCTTACGAAATCCGCGCAGCAAAGGACCCAAATCTTCCGGCAGCGGGAAAACGTGCCTGATGTGCAGGTGTGCCACGGAGACGCCTTCGGAGCGCAGCGACTGGGTAGCCGCCTTCAAACTGCCGTAGGTTCCGCCCCACCCCACCAGCAAAACGTCGCCCTGGGTGGCTCCGCATTCGCAGGCCGACGGTTCGTAAAAGCGTCTTACGCGGTTCACTTTGTGCGCACGCGCCGCAACTTGGGCGGCATGGTCTTGGGGGGCGTAGGAAATGTTTCCGGAATCGGGCTCCTTTTCCAATCCCCCAATGCGGTGGGCCAAACCCAACTGCCCGGGAACCGCCCACGGCCGAACACCGTTGGCATCGCGCCGGTACGGGGCAAAGGGGTTGCCGTCTGCGGGAGCGCCGTCCGGACGCGTATTGGTGATTTCCGGCAAGTCTGCCGCGGAAGGAAACTTCCAGGCTTCGGCACTGTTGGCCACAAATCCGTCCGACAACAACAGGACGGGGGTCATGCATTCCACCGCAATGCGTGCGGCCAAATAGGCGGTGTCGAAGGCGTCGGTAGCGGACCGGGCGGCCAAAACCGGCATGGGGGCTTCGCCGTGGCGGCCGTACAGGGCCTGCATCAGGTCCGACTGTTCGGTCTTGGTGGGCAATCCGGTGGATGGTCCGCCCCGCTGTATGTTGACGATCACCAGGGGCAGTTCCAGGGCCACGGCCAGGCCCATGGCCTCCGCTTTCAGACTGATTCCCGGGCCGCTGGAGGCCGTGACGGCCAGGGAGCCGCCGTAGGCGGCGCCAATGGCCGCTACCGCCGCTGCAATTTCGTCCTCCGCCTGAAACACAATTCGATCGGCCCGACGGTGGCGAACCAATTCGTGCAGAATGTCGCTCGCCGGCGTGATGGGGTATCCGCCAAAAAAGAAAGGAAGACGGGCTTTTTCCGCAGCCGCCAAGAGGCCCAAGGCGATGGCTTGGTTGCCCACCAAGGTGCGGTACCGCCCGGGTGCTGGTTGGGCCTTGGCCACCGGCGCGGCAGCAGACACCTCCAACGTTTCACCCAAAGCATGACCCACTTCAAAAACCAACAGATTCGCCGCCTGCAGTGCTTCCGACTTGGCAAACTGGCGCCGTATGAACGATTTGAATTGCTCCTGCGGGAACTGATACATCCAACTCAACAAGCCCAACACAAAGAAATTCTTGGTGCGGTCCCGCTCCTTGGTGCTCAAGGAAGATTCCACCAGCGCAGCACTCACGTGCTTGCGCACGTCCACCGCCACCGTTCGGTACTTGGCGCGGACGGCTTCCAACGGATCTTCGCCGTGCGCGTAGCCCGCGAGGGCCGCATTCCTGCCGTCAAAACCACTGGAGTTGGCCAAAACCAATCCCTCCGGTTTCAAGGCATTTTGGTACTTCTTGTAGGCCGCCGCGTTCATGACCACCAGCACGTCGGCCTGGTCCCCGGGCGTGTGCACGGAATCCCCGCCAAACTGAAGCTTGAATCCAGAAACCCCGCTGAGGGATCCCTGTGGCGCTCGGATTTCCGCGGGAAAGTCGCTGAAGGTGCGCACGGCGTGTCCTTCGTGCGCGGCTTCCTGCGCAAAGGCATTGCCCATCAGCTGAATACCGTCGCCGGAATCCCCCGCAAAAAGAACAACTACCTCAGATTTCATGACTCAATGCTGCGCAAGTTCGTCGTCCAGATTCACCACGGACTGAATTTCCGGCGCGAATTTCTTCACGGTCATTTCCACTCCCGAGCGGAGCGTCATTTGGTTGACGGAACAGCCCTTGCAGGCCCCTACAAAACGGATGGAAACGACACCGTTTTCAATGGACTCCAACGCCACATCGCCCCCGTCGTTGACCAAAAAGGGACGAATTTCGTCCAGGGCCTGAAGGACGCGCTCGCGCAGCGAAAGAGTGGTTTCCATGGACTGCATTAATTATTCGTGCGGATGCTGGGCGTGCAACCGGCCATCGTGGTGATGCGCACGGCTTCGGTAGGCGGAAGGTTTTCCACTCGGTTTGCCAACGAATCGACGGTTTCACGTGCGATGTGCACGAAAGCTTCGCGCGCCGGACCTTCGGTCTGCAGCACGGCCGGGCGGCCAACGTCGCCAGCCTCGCGGATGCTCTGCACCAACGGAACCTCCCCCAAAAACGGCACCTGAACCTCGTCGGCCAGACGCCGAACGCCGCCCTGCCCAAACAGATAGTACTTGTTGTTGGGCAGCTCCGCCGGCGTGAAATACGCCATGTTTTCCACCAAGCCCAACACCGGAACGCCTATGGATTCCATCCGGAACATGCCGACCCCCTTCCGGGCGTCGGCCAAAGCCACCGCCTGCGGCGTACTTACCACCACTGCGCCAGAAACCGGCACCGCCTGCACCACGCTCAAGTGGATGTCCCCCGTTCCCGGAGGCAAATCCAGCAACAGGAAATCCAATTCGCCCCAGTACGTATCCTTGATCATCTGGGTCAACGCCTTGGTGGCCATGGGGCCGCGCCAAACCACCGCTTGGTCCGTGCCCGCAAAAAATCCAATGCTCATCAGCTTCACGCCGTGCGTGAACACCGGTTCCATCATGCGTTTTCCGTCTACCTCAATGCTGCCCGGCTTCTCGTTCACCGCGTCCAGCATCAGCGGCATAGACGGGCCGTAAATGTCTGCGTCCACCACGCCCACGGAAAAACCCATTTCGGCCAAAGCCACAGCCAAATTGGCCGTCACCGTGCTCTTCCCCACGCCGCCCTTGCCGGAGGCAACGGCCACAATGTGCTGCACCCCGGGAATAGCCTCGCCGCGAATGCGCTGCGCTTCCGTCTCCGCGGGGGCTTCTACCGTCAAGTTTACCTTGATTTTTGCCTTGGGGTGCACGTGCGTGTGGATGGCCGTGAGGATGTCCACTTCCAACTTCTTTTTCAGGTGCAGCGCGGCGCGATCTGCCACGGCGTCCACCACCACTTCATCCCCAAAAATCTGAAGATTCCGAACGTGTCCGGCATCCACTATATTCGATTGACCGCTGGCCGTTTTCACGGTCTTCAGCGCGTCCAAAACGGCCTGTTTGTCCATGGGTAGTCTAGTTGCTGCAAAGGTACATCGCAAAGGCGCCCGATGGGCGAACCCGCCCCCCCCCGGGAAGGAGCCGAGCGGCAGGACCTACTTATTGGCCAGCTGGCCGCAGGCCGCGTCAATGTCCTTGCCGCGGGACCGACGAACCTTGGCCACCACGCCCACCGCGTCCAGGGCCTTTTGATAGGCCTCCAAAGCCGCTGGATCCGCCTGCTGAAAGTGCGGATCGCCAATGGCATTGTACTCAATCAAGTTCACCTTGCACGGCACTTTTTTACACACCTTCACCAGGGCAGCAATGTCTTCCGGGCCGTCGTTGATGCCCTTCCAAACCACGTACTCAAACGTGATCCGTCGTTTCGTAAGGCGGTACCAATGCTGCAAGGCCGCCACCACCTCTTCCACGGGAGACACCTCATTAATAGGCATCATGGAGGACCGCACTTCGTTCCGGGCGCTGTGCAAACTGACCGCCAGGTTGAATTTCACCCCTTCGTCCGCCATCTTCACAATCATTTTGGGCAACCCGACGGTGCTCAACGTGATGCGTTTGGGAGACAAGCCCAAACCGTCCGGCGCCGTGATCCGCTCAATGGCAGACAACACATTGGGATAGTTCAGCAGGGGCTCGCCCATGCCCATGAAGACGATGTTGGTGAGGGGTCTGCCAAATTCCTCCAGCCCTTGGCGGTGGATGGTCACCACCTGGTCAAAGATTTCCTGCGGTTCCAAGTTGCGCATGCGCTTCAGCTTAGCCGTTGCGCAAAACGCACAGTTCAAACTGCACCCCACCTGACTGCTGACGCAGGCGGTGATGCGCTTTTCCGTGGGAATCAACACACTTTCCACCACCAAGCCGTCGTGCAGCTGCACCGCGTTTTTGAGGGTGCCGTCCGAACTGCGTTGAACGGTGGCTAAGGACTGTTGCGGAAAGGAAAAATCCACTTCCAAACGTGCGCGCAGGGCCTTGGGGAGGTTGGACATGGCCTCAAAGCTGGACGCCTGTTTGGTCCAGAGCCAATCGTACACTTGGTCGCCGCGAAAAACCGCTTCGCCCGCCTCCTTCATCCACGTCCGCAGGTCCTCCCGGGACAGGGAACGAATGTCTTTACCGGTTGTCATTAACGGTTGGATTCTCTGGTTTCAGCACTGCTGGAGGGCGCCGTAGCGGCGCCGGGTAGCGACCGACTGTTGAACTCACCAAAGACCACGCGGTTGCCTTGGAAGGAAAAGAGCACGGCATCCCCCTGGGTGCCGTTGAAACTCCGAGAATACCGCGGCATGGGACGGAAGCGTCCTTTGCGATTCACCTGGAGGACGTGGTAGTGCAGTTCCCCGGCGGCGGTCAATTCCGCAGCCACCAACTGTCCCGCAAAGGCGTTGGTCATGATGCGCATGGGGCGGTTGGTGGCCCAACGGCCCTCGTTCTTGCGGGCATCGTTGTACACCAACACCAAATCCGAATCCCGCACGGTCCAAAGCAATCCCGAGTACCGACCGTTGTCGTTGCGCGTCACCTGTTGCTTGGGCACCAAGGCCATGTACTCTACTTTACCTTCCGGCGAGATGCTCAACACCACCACGTCCAGGTAGGAGTAGATGTAGTCCGTGCGCACCACCTGGCCGCGGGAGTTGGTGATTTGCTGCACGGTGAAGTAGTATACCTCAGCCACCACGTACGAGCCGCCGTCGGCCCTGCGGATGAAATCCCTAAATTCAAAGTCTGCTTGAACCGGCCGTTTGCCCCGACCGCGCAAACCAAAGGACATCCCACGCTTCAACTCCTCGCTGAACGGTTCCAAGGAGGTGGTGATGGGATCCATCGTTTCCGTGTTCAGGGTAAAATAAAAAGCTCCCGTGGTGGTGCCGTAGCGTCGGTCCGAATAGAACCCGCAGACATCCAACACATTAGGGTTGCGGTCTACCTGCAAACCCACGCCGCTCACCACAAAAACGTCTTTCAATCCCAAGTCAACCTCCTCTGCCTCCACCCGCTTTCCTTGAAAACGGTACAGCAAGTAATCCCGATTGGCGCCGCCAAAGGTCCAGCGCTCGCCCTCTCGAATATCTGGGTTTTTGTACCCCACCAAATAAAAATCACCGGAATTGGTGAGGGCTTTACCGGTTACGGTGAAAAAGGCACTGCGCCGTTGCAACCCAAAGCGGGTCCGCCACTGTTCTTCCAAATCACGGTTGTACACCACCACCTGAACTTCGGCTTCTGGGTTCACAATTTGTTTTGCCGGCTCCGAATAAACCCCAAAAAGGCTGGAGTCACGGCTCCAAACCACGTCCACATTAGCTTCCGACAAAGCGCGAGAATCCAACTTGTCCAACGGAACCACTGGACCCGGGTCGCCCGTGGAATCTACCTTGACCAACAACAGCGTTCGAGCGCGGTCCTCTGCAGAATATGCCTGATAAAACAAGTAAAATTCGCCACGTACTACGTTAACCGTGGTCAATCGCGCAATCCGACCTTCGTAGCGAAAACCCTCAACCTCGGTTTGCCATTCCTGCAATCCCGTACCGCGTTGGTACTTGGCTACCAAAACACGATCCGGCTTGGCCAATACCACGCGCGTTCCTACGGTGTAGTAGTGACCGCGATCCGTACCTACAATGCCTTGCACGCGCAATTGATTCAAGCGATAGGCCGGTCCCCACTGAACGTACGCGGGTACCGAAGCCGATTTATTCTGGCCCGATAATTGAAGCGACAGTAAAACCAAGAAGGCCGAGAACCAACGGTTCAATACATTTGTTTTCATGGTACGAAATTCAAGAACGAAGGTATGAAAGGAAGTGGGTTGGTCTGGGCTTGTTTTGCAGCCGCTGTATTGAGTGCGTACGGAGCCAATGGCCAGGTAATTCAAATGCAAAAACGGACGATTTCCCCGACCGGACGGACGCCGCAAACTGCGCAGCCCGAAACGCGAACCTCCGAGCCCGCCGAACCCAATCGGAAGTTGAGCTATTTAGAAAAACTGGCGCAATCGCCCCTTCGCGACCGGTACCGATCCGGGCTAAAGATTCACCCAAGTGCTTGGAGCGTTGGCGCATACCCATTATCGTACGAATACCGTGCCGGAAAAAAGTGGAGTTGGGAAGTGGGACTTCAGGCAACCAACCGAAACTTCTGGAGGGAGAGCATTTGGCCGGCACACCCGGGAATCTCCTCCTTGTCTGCCGAATACACTTGGAAATTAGGCGGATTGGTTCAAGGAAAATACTTTTTCCAAAAGCCAGCGTTTCAAAACGGTTGGTACTTGGGCGGACAAGCTCAGTTTAGGCCGTACGCCGACAAGGTTCAATTTACGGAAACCAATACCGGTGGCGGCACGACGCTGCAAACCATACGTCCGTTCAGGAACCACCTGGACGCCGGCTTGCTGTTGGGCTACCAGGTGCGGGCCGCAGAACGATGGGTCATGGATTTCTCCTTGGGCGCCGGCGTGCGACGCACCTACCGAGCAGAAGGTCAAGAGCAGTTTAATGCGTTCAACGAGACCGTTGCGGTCTTGAATACTCCCGAGTGGTCTGCGTTGCCTTATCTGCAGACCGGGGTGAAAATCGGGCTTTTGTTGCCGAAAAAACGCTGAAAACGAGGCAAATAGGCGCTAAATCCGACCGAGAAAGCAAACACAAAAGCCGAGAAAGCAAACACAACGGCTGATTAAGTAAACACCTCGGCTGAAAAGTCAAACACATCGGCTGAAATACAAACACCCCGGTCGCCTCTGCGAGGCGACCGGGGTGTTTTTTACGGCGCTTCTGGTGAATTAGATAAACAGTAGCGCGTCTCCGTAGCAAAGGAAACGGTAGCCCTCTTTGACTGCGGTATTGTATACTTCCATCGTCAATTCGTGGCCGGCAAAAGCGCTGGTCAACATCAGTAATGTGGACTGCGGCTCGTGGAAATTGGTCAGGAGGCTGTCCGCTACCTTGAATTCGTAGGGCGGAAAAATGAACTTGTTGGTCCAGCTGGACGTTGGCTTGATTCCATTTTCGGTGGTTGTGGAGCTTTCCATGGCTCGAATCACGGTAGTACCCACCGCGCAAATGCGCTTGCGGTTGGCTTTCGCTTTATTGACGGCGTCCGCAGTTTCAGGATAAATCCAAAACTGTTCCGAATCCATCTTGTGCTTGGAGAGGTCTTCCACCTCTACGTTGCGGAAAGTGCCTAGGCCAACGTGCATGGTCATCTTAGCCAAGTCTACGCCTTTGATTTCCAGGCGCTTTAACATGTTCTTGCTGAAGTGCAAAGAGGCTACGGGGGCGGCCACGGCGCCTTCTACCTCCGCAAAAATGCTTTGGTAGCGCTCCTCGTCCTCGGGCTCCAACGGACGTTCAATGTACTTGGGGATGGGGGTTTCGCCCATTTCGCGCAATTTGATGCGGAACTCCTCGTAGGAACCGTCGTACAAGAAACGCAAGGTGCGGCCGCGGGAAGTGGTGTTGTCGATGACTTCCGCTACTAGGGAGTCGTCGTCGCCAAAATACAGTTTATTTCCGATGCGAATTTTGCGCGCTGGATCCACCAAAACGTCCCACAATCGGCTTTCGGAATTCAATTCGCGAAGCAAGAAAACTTCAATGAGGGCGCCGGTCTTTTCTTTGTTGCCCCACATGCGGGCGGGAAAAACCTTGGTGTTGTTCAAAACCAGGCAGTCGCCTTCGCTGAAATAGTCCACCAGATCGCTGAAGAGGCGGTGCTCAATTTTCCCGGTGTCTTTATGAACCACCATGAGACGGGCATCGTCTCGGAAGGGTGCGGGGTGTTGCGCAATTAGTTCTTGCGGCAAATCGTAGTGGAAATGGGACAGCTTCATTTTCATGCCGCGAAGGTACCATATTGAAGGGGGGGTTGTCAAGCGATTGCACGCATTTCCCAAAATGAATTGAATCCGAGGCCCAAAAGATTGGGCTTTTTCGTTTGGTGCAAGGGCAGCTTAGAGGTGCTACTCCTCCGCTCGCGCGGTTTCCCGCTGGCTGAGCACGGCCAACAGGTTGGGCAAGGACCACGCTTCCGATTCCGTCCAGGGCCCTACTTGGGTGCGCCGCAGGGCGGTGAGGTAGGCACCGCACCCCCAGGCACTGCCCAAGTCATGCGCTAGGGACCGAATGTAGGTGCCTTTGCCGCAGGCAATGGAGAGCTCAACGCTGGCCATCGCTGGATCAAAGGAGTCAATTTCGAGAGACTCCACCACAACGGGCCGAGTAGGAATTTCAACTTCCTGGCCTTTTCGGGCTAATTTGTAGAGGGTCTGCCCCCCTATTTTTAGAGCAGAGAAAAGGGGCGGACGTTGGTGAATGGTGCCGCGGAAATTGGGCAGTACTGCTTCCAGGGCCGAAGTAGAAGTTGGGACAATAGCACCAACAAATGGCTCTTCTGGTGTTTCTGCGTCGTAGGAGGGCGTGGTGTAGCCCAGCTTTAAACGAGCTCGGTACCCCTTGCTGCCGGCCATTTCCGACTCAATGCGCTTGGTGGCCTTGCCCACGCAGACCACCAAAACGCCTGTGGCTAAAGGGTCTAAAGTACCTGCGTGACCAATTTTAATGTTCTTCAGCCCGTAGGCGCGTCGCAGGGCGTACTTGAGTTTGTTGACCACATCAAACGAAGTCCACTCCAACGGCTTGTCCACGGCAAAGATCCAACCGGCCTGCAATTCTTCCTCCGTCTTGGGGATATCTTGGTGTCTCGCAGGTGCAGCAGCGAGTATTGGATGTGCTGCAGCCAAAGCGTCCTCTGGATTCGGGGGAGGTGGAAGCACGGAGGTCGTGAGAAAATCCGGATACGGGAATCAGAACCAAACGGTTCCCAAGGCCAGTAGCCCGACGGCGAAACAATAGACGGCGAATCCAGACAGCTTTGCTTTCTTCACAAAAGCAATCATGGCTTGGCACGCCCACAACCCGGTGAAAAATGCCGCAACAAACCCAACGAGCAAGGGAAGGAGCGCATCGGAAGTGCCGGAAGAACCCATTTCCACCAGGCTCTTGGTGTCTACCAGCATTTTGCCCAGGATCAATGGGACCACCATCAAAAAGCTGAAACGGGCTGCTTTTTCGCGGTCGATGCCCAAAAGGACGGCGGTGGCGATGGTTGCACCGGAGCGCGAAATACCGGGCAAAATGGCAATGGCTTGCGCAATACCCACCACGGCAGCGTCCGAATAACCCACGTTTTTGTGCGTCTTTTTGGCCGTATTGGCCCACAGCAAGAGCACACCCGTCAGCAGGAGCATGGCGCCCACAAAGGCGATTTGGCCGTTGAAGAGGGCTTCCAACTGATCCAAAAAGACCAAGCCAACCACCGCGGCGGGAATCATGGAAAGGATGATTTTGCCTGCAAATTGTAGGTCGTCGGGATCCCGTCGAACGAGGCCGGTCAAAATTTTGCCAATGTCTTTGCGGAAGACCACCACGGTGCTCAAGGCCGTTGCGGCGTGAACCACCACGGTGAACAACAAACTTTCTGCTGCTTCGGCGTCGTACCCCAAGAGGGCCTTGCCCAGTTCCAAATGCCCGGAAGAACTTACCGGCAAAAACTCCGTCAGCCCTTGGACAATGCCCAAAAGCAAGGCTTGAATCAATGCTTCCATCCTCAGTTCTGTGCCGCAGGACGACGCAACAAAGCCACCAGAGCAACGCCCAAGCCGGCCAAAACCAATCCAGGAGCCGCCACCAGACGCTGGGCGTTGAACATCTCTGGATTGTACACGTTGGGATCGTCGGATCCGCCGCCTTGCATCAGGAAGTAGCCTACCAAGATCAAAACAACGCTACCGGCCAAAAGCAGGTAAGAGGTGCGGTCGAACAAAAAAGTGGATTTCATTGGGCATAAAGTTTATCGGTGTGCAAACGCAAGTACTTGTGTACGGCCAGGAAGGTGCTGCTCAAGGCAATGATCAAACCCAGCAAAAGCAATCCTGCACTGACCACGGCCCAAGTGGCCCAGGTCAGGAAGGGAGTGGTTTCCGGCGCCCAGGCGGACAGCCCTTGGTACAGTCCAGCCAAGAGCACGGAAGCTACCGCTCCACCCAAGGCGCCCAGTTGAAGGCCCTGCAGCAAGAACGGGCGGTGAATAAAGGTTTTGGTAGCGCCCACCAACTGCATGGTCCGAATGACAAAGCGCTTGGCGTAGATGCTCAAGCGGATGCTGTTGTGGATGAGGGTCACCGAAATGAGCAACAAAGCGGCCGCAATTCCCAGGAGGAAGAGGGTGATTTTTTCTACGTTTTGGTGCACGGCGCCCATTAGGTCGCGGTCGTAGACCAGATCTTCAACGGCCGCTTCCTTGCGGAGTCGCTTCTCAAGGGCGTCCAACTGATCCGGGGAAAGGTATTCCGCGTGCAGCTTCAAATCCAAGGCGTCGGAAAGGGGGTTGAGGCCCAAAAAGTCCACGAATTCTTCGCCTAAGTCTTTTTGAAACGCTGCAGCTGCTTGATCCCGAGAAACGAAGACCACACTGCGTACTTCCGGTTGACTGGACCACTTTTGCTGCAGTTTGCGCACGGTGGCCGCGTCCGTCTCTGGAACCAAAAAGGCCGTGAAGGTGAAATTTTCTTGCAGCTCCCGTCCGAGTTCGCGCGCTTGCAGCAACAATGAAGCCATGACGCCCACCACAAAAAGGACCAACGCCATACTGACGGTGACGGAAACAAAAGCCGTACGGACGCGCTGGCGGTGAAATTGTTCTTCGGGTGCGGGATGAGCCATGGAACAAATCTACAAAAAAGGCACGGAGGCGCTACTTTTGCGGCATGGAATACGTACCCGGAATCATTGAAGCGAAGTGGCAGTCCTATTGGCGTGATAATCAGACGTATGCAGCGTCGGAGGATCGTTCGCTTCCGAAGTACTACGTGCTGGACATGTTCCCCTACCCTTCCGGTGCCGGATTGCACGTAGGCCATCCGCTGGGGTACATCGCGTCGGACTGCGTGGCCCGATTCAAAAGACACCAAGGATTTAACGTGTTGCACCCCATGGGGTACGACGCCTTTGGCCTGCCCGCGGAACAGTACGCCATCCAGACGGGACAACATCCGTCGATCACCACGGAAACGAACATTGCGCGCTACCGGCAGCAACTAGACCGGATTGGATTCAGCTTTGATTGGAGCCGCGAAGTGCGCACGTGCGAACCGGACTACTACCGCTGGACGCAGTGGATTTTTGCGCAGTTCTTTGGCAGCTGGTACAACCGCGCAGCGGACCGTGCAGAGCCGATTGAAACCCTGGTAGCGCATCTTTCCGCGCACGGCACCCTTGGCTTGAACGCCGCCCAAACGGAAGCGCTGGAACTCACGTCGACCGAATGGAACGCCAAGAACGGTGCAGACCGGGAGGCGGTTTTGCAGAACTACCGTTTGGCGTACCGGTCCGAGAGTTGGGTCAATTGGTGCCCCGCGTTGGGCACCGTCTTGGCCAACGACGAGATCAAGGACGGATTCTCCGAACGCGGCGGTCACCCGGTGGTGCAGAAGCAAATGATGCAGTGGAGCATGCGCATTTCCGCCTACGCGCAGCGCTTGTTGGAGGATTTGGACGCTCTGGACTGGAGCGACTCCATCAAGGAGAGCCAACGGCATTGGATTGGCCGAAGCGAGGGCGCTTGGGTGCATTTTGACCTGGCGCAACCCGTGTTGGACCGCACGCAACTGACGGTGTTTACCACCCGTCCGGACACGCTTTTTGGCGCGACGTACCTGGCGGTGGCTCCTGAATTGGAGGGCTTGGAGGGGTTGGTGACGGCCGAGCAAGCCGACGCGGTAGCGGCGGTGCGCGAGGCGGCGGGCCGAAAAACCGAACGGGACCGCATGGCCGACGTCAAGACCATCAATGGGGCCTTCACGGGCTCGTATGCCTTGCACCCCCTGACCGGAGCCCCCTTGCCCATCTGGGTAGCGGACTACGTTTTGGCTGGATACGGAACCGGTGCCGTAATGGCCGTTCCCGCACACGATTCCCGAGACCATCGTTTTGCCAAACATTTTGGCTTGCCCATTGTAGAGGTGATTGCCGGTGGAAACGTGGAGGTTGAAGCCTTTGAATCGTACGAAGGAACCGTAGTCAACAGCGATTTTTTGAACGGTTTATCTGTGTTGGAAGCCAAGGCCGCTTGCATTGCGGAGCTTGCTGCGCGCGGCAAGGGCGAACAACGCATCCAATTCCGCCTGCGCGACGCCATTTTTGGCCGCCAACGCTACTGGGGCGAACCCATTCCCGTTTCTTATGCCGACGGAGTGCCGCAGGTGCTGCCGGTAGAAGCCTTGCCCCTGGTGCTGCCGGAGGTAGACAAGTACTTGCCCACGGAAAGCGGCGAGCCGCCGCTGGCGCGCGCTGCGCATTGGGCCGATGCTGCCGGAAACGAGTTGGAAACCACCACCATGCCGGGTTGGGCCGGCTCCTCCTGGTACTTCCTGCGCTACATGGATCCGCACAACCGATCCGAATTTGTGGGCCAGGACGCCGCAAAGTACTGGGGCCAAGTGGATCTGTACGTAGGCGGAAGCGAGCACGCTACCGGCCACCTGTTGTACGCTCGTTTTTGGAACCAATTCCTGTTCGACCGGGGATGGGTGGACCACCGCGAACCGTTCAAAAAATTAGTGAATCAGGGCATGATTCAGGGCGTATCGGCCTTGCTGCACCGCCTCCCGGGAACCAACACCTTTGTGAGTGCCGGAGCGGTGGGCGACCGAGCCACGAGCCGCATCCACGTGGACGTTTCCTTGATCAACGAGAAAAACGAACTGGACCAAACCGCCTTCCGCGCTTGGCTCCCCGAATACGCCAAGGCGGAGTTTGAAACCGAAAACGGTGCCGTGTTGGTGGAACGCGAGGTGGAAAAAATGTCCAAATCCAAGCACAACGTGGTGAATCCGGACGCCGTTGCGGATCAGGTTGGAGCGGACGGTTTGCGTCTGTACGAAATGTTTTTGGGTCCGCTGGAGCAATCCAAGCCGTGGGACACGCAGGGCATTGCCGGCGTGAGCAATTTCTTGCGCAAAACCTGGCGCTTGTTCACCGCGCTACCGATTTCCGAGGAACCTGCACCGTTGGAGGCGTTGAAAATTGCCCACCGACTGGTCCACAAAGTGGCGTCGGACATGGAAAATCTGTCCTTCAACACCAGTGTTTCGGCTTTAATGATTGCCGTCAACGAATTGAGCGCGCTGCCCACCCGGCACCGCGAGCCGCTGGAAATGATGGCCATTGCCTTGTCTCCGTTGGCCCCGCATTTGGCGGAAGAACTGTGGGCCCACTTGGGGCATGCGCCTTCCGTTACCCGCGCTCCTTGGCCGCAAGTAGATCCGGCACTTTTGATCGACGACTCCGTGGTTTACCCCGTGCAGTTCAACGGTAAAACGCGCTTTTCCGTGGAGGTTCCGCGGTCCGCAACCTCGGCAGAGGTGGAAGCTTTGGTGCGCAGCCACGAGCAAACCCTGAAGTACGTGGGAGAGCAATCGATCCGCAAGGTCATTGTGGTACCCGGACGGATTGTGAACCTGGTAGTGGCTTAAACCCGACGGTTCGCCGACGGGGTCAATCCCGGCGCTGCTCCGGATAGGTCAGAGCCTCCAACCGCTTCAACAGGGGTTGGCTGGTGCGTTCGAAGGCGGCGCGGTACCGATCCGGTATGGGCTCGCTGTTGGGTAATTTCAGCGCCAGCGGGTTGACTTGGCGGCCATTAACCCAAAAGCGGTAGCACACGTGCGGCCCCGAGGCCAAGCCCGTGCTGCCTACATACCCAATGACCTGGCCTTGGGACACGCGTGCGCCCGGACGTATTCCGGATGCAATCCGGCTCATGTGCAGGTACTGCGTGCTGTAGGTTCCGTTGTGCCGCACTTTGACGAAGTTTCCGTTTCCGGAATTATACCCCGCTTTGTCCACCACGCCGTGCGCGGTGGTGTGGATGGGCGTTCCCGTGGGTGCTGCGTAGTCCGTTCCCAAGTGGGCTTTCCATCGGCGTTGGACCGGATGAAAACGGTTCATGGTGTATTTGGACGTGATGCGGAAAAAGTCCAAAGGCGCTTTTAAAAACATCTTTTTCAGCCCCTTGCCGTCCCGGTCAAAGTAGCCCGAAAAACCAGTGGCCGTGTCGTTGAAATACAGCGCATAGATGGGCTTACCTCCCTGTTCAAAAACCGCGGCCAAAACCCGTCCAGCGCCCACGGACACCGTATCGTCCACAAATTTCTCTTCAAAAACCACCTTGAAACGATCTCCCGGTTGCACCCGGAAAAAGTCGATGGTGTAGGCATATACTTCCGCCAATTTCACGGCCACCGCCGCCGAAACATCCTGCTCCTGCAACGTTCCAAAAAGGGAACCTTCAATCACGGCGGCCACCTGACGCTCCTGGGTGACCACGGGGCGTTCCACGGACTTGACGTACAGCGAGTCCCCGCACGAAAACAAAACGTACCGGGTGGGCGACTCCTCGTAAATCAAGTACAGTAGGGACTTTTGGGCGTCGCGTTTGCGGACAACAATATAGGTTTCGTCGAGCCGCCAAGTGGATGGGCGGAAAGCAGAGCCCGCACGGGCAATCAGCGCGTCCACACGAGGGTACGGCATGCCCAAATCGTGCAGCAATCCTCCTAAGGTTTCTCCGGAACGAACCGTGTCCCGGTCCACGTGGAACTGATGGCTGCCAAATCCGTACAGATAGAGCGGGGCTGGAGTGCGCAAAGCGGTACGTTCTGGGTTCACCGCAACCGGACGGGTGGAAACCACGGCCCAAAAAACACCGATGACGGCTACCGCAAAAAAGGCCCAAACCGAACCGCGGCGGTAAACTTTGCGTTCGGATATATTCATGCCTTAGAATCCAAAGCAGCCAGTTGTTGATCCACCCATTTTTTGCCCCATTCCTCCTGCTCCTGTTCGGACCACATTTCGGGGAAGAAAATTCGCTTTTGGAACCGCGGAGGCAGGTAACGCTGCCAGTTGGTACCGCCCGTTGCCGGGGCGTCTGACGGTTTTTTGGCCAAGTATTTCACCGCGGTTCGGTAGTGCTGCAGGGGCCAGTCCACGTTGATTTGGTGGTCCAATCCGCGCAAGGCCTGCACCAATTCGGGGTTTTGACGGTCCTCGTCGGACAGGTCTTGGACCAAATCCCACAAGGTGTTGCCGCGCCAGCGCAATGCAGCCATGCGAAAGGTTTCGCCGTACTTGGCTTCAAATTGGCGCAAGGTGAGCGTTTTCTCGCCCGTTTCCTCCAACGTGGCGCCTTGGCGCCAGTACACATGGTCCAAGAGCACCTCCGGGTCTGCACCTTGTTTCATCAGCGCGGCCCGATGTTCCAACTGAACCAAGTGCTCCAGTCGGGTGGACGCAAATTCCAAAAAACGGTACTGGGCAGACTGAAAGCCAGACGCGGGAATGAGGGCCAGTCGGAATTTCAAAAACTGCTCCCGCTCCATTCCGTCCGCCATGACGCCAAAACTGGTGGCTAAGGCGTGGAAATACCGGTTGACGCGGTTGATGCGGCGAACCAGTTCCTCGAGGGTTGCGGGCACAACACCATCCACCAGCGGTTCCAACTCGTGACGGGACAATTTGAAATACAGTTCCGTGATTTGGTGGTACATGATGAAAATGGGCTCGTCCGGATACGCCGTGCGCGGCTTCTGCAACGTGAGCAGCGTGTCCAACTGGACGTAGTCCCAATACGTTAGGTACTCCGTCATGTGCAGTCCTTCCAGGAAAGACGCCAAATCCTGACCGTCTGCAGCATACTTGGCCGCCAAAGACGCCAATTGCTCTTGAACTTCTGGGCTTAAGGTACTCATGAGGTTGCTGCTTTTTCCAAGGTGAACGAAAAGGTGGAGCCCACTCCGCGGGTGGAGGTGGCGTGAATTTGCTGCTTGTGTGCTTCCAGGATGTGCTTCGCGATGGCCAGACCCAAACCCGTGCCGCCCACGTCTCGGGAGCGGCTTTTGTCTACCCGATAAAATCGCTCAAAAATGCGCGGGAGGTCGGATTCGTCGATGCCAATTCCGTTGTCCGAGACCTGAATCAAAAATCGTTCTTCCAAATCCAAAATATCCACGGTGACGCGACCTTTCTGCGGTTGGGAATACTTGATTCCGTTGGAAATGAGGTTGTGGAGCACTTGCTCTATTTTTCGGGAGTCGCCCAAGGCTTTGTAGATGCGCTCTTTGTCTTTTTTCAAGACCAATTCCACGCCTACTTCGCGTGCCGACGGCTCCAATTCCTCAAGAACTTCTTTCAACACACGGACCACATCAAAGGTGCCCATCTCCAAGGCAACGGCACCGGATTCCAACCGAGACAACAAGTCCATTTCCTGAATGAGGGCCGTCATGCGGTCCACACTTTTGGCGGCTTTTTCCAAAAACTTCCGATTGACCTTGACATCCTCCAGACCTCCGTCCAAAAGCGTAAACAGGTATCCTTGTATGTTGAAAATGGGCGTTTTCAGCTCGTGGGACAGGTTGCCCATGAACTCGCGTCGAAAGCCCTCCCGGTCCAACAATCCTTGAATTTGTTGATCGCGGTTTCGGGCCCAAGACTCCACGTCCTGCTCGACGTCGTCCAAACTGACGCGTGAGGTTGCGGTTGCTGCGGTCCGTGGATCCTTTAAGATGGCGTAAATGGCTTTCAGTCGTCGGTACAAAAACTGATGCACCATTCCGTAGACAAGGATGGCTAAGGCAGCGCCAAAGGCTAATGATTTCCAAGGCCGGTCCAAATCATCCGGAAGCAGCCACCAAAGACCCGCTCCGGCCAATAGGCCGGCGAGCAAAGCAATTTGTTCGGGACGCTCAAAACGCATCCCGCTAAGTTAGCCCTCGAATTTGTACCCGACGCCCTTGATGGTGCCAATTTTATCCTCACCTATTTTCTCGCGCAGTTTGCGGATGTGCACGTCAATGGTGCGGCCTCCCACCACTACATCCGTGCCCCAAACGGCGTCCAAAATGGCCTCACGCGTGAACACTTTCCCGGGTTTGGAGGCCAGCAAAAGGAGTAGCTCAAATTCTTTCCGCGGCATATCCAACGCATTGTTGTCCACAAAAACTTTGTATTGTTCCGTGTCAATGGTCAAGTTGCTGAGGACCAAGGGGCCTTTTCCCACGGTGCCTCCACGCCGGCGAAGCAAGGCGTGAATGCGGCTCACCAAAATTTTGGGTTTGATGGGCTTCGCTATGTAGTCGTCTGCACCGGCGTCCAAGCCCGCCACTTGAATGGAATCTTCGTTGCGCGCCGTCAGGAAAACGATCAAGCAATTTTGCGTTTCCGGCAATTTGCGCAGGGCCTCACAGGTTTCCATGCCGTCCATTTCCGGCATCATCAAGTCCAAAACCACCACATCGGGCTTGAATTTTTTCGCCAACTCCAAGGCCAGGCGCCCGTTGGAGGCCGTTTGAATTTGAAAACCTTCGTTCTCAAGGTTGTACGAAAGAAAGTCCAGAATCGACGGTTCGTCGTCAACCAGAAGGATGCGTGCGGATTGGGCCATGGCACAGGTACCGTATTGGTGATACCCAAAGGTAGGGTTCTCCCATTTCCAAGCGCCCAACGGAGTGCAACTTAACTTACAATTAACCTGGCGCTTGGCTGGCCTCTTTGTCGTAATTTTGTAAGCTTATGCGTTTAAAAACGATTCTTTGGGTTGGTCTTTTGGGATGGAGCGGTGGTGCCTGGGCACAAGCACCGGCGCGCATCACGCTCATGACCTACAACCTGCTGAATTACAGAAACTTTACAAGTTACTGTACGTCCTCCAACAACAACCCCGTAGCTAAGGAAGCCGCCTTGCGGGAGGTCATTCAGTACCTTCAGCCGGACCTGTTGGTGTGTAACGAAGTAGGCGGTGCCACCCCCTCCGCCCACGAAAAAATTTTGACGGACGTATTGAACACCAACGGGGTAAACCGCTGGGCGTCCACCTCCTACAGCAACAACGGTTTCTCAACGCTGGTGAATGGGATCTACTACGACAAAAACAAACTTGGGGTCAAAAGGGAACAAATCGTAACCAAGACCTTGACGAATACGGACATCGTTCGCGTACTGGACGTGGTTCAGTTCTACTACAAGGATTCGCTACTGGACTGGAGCCCCGACACAACCTTTTTTACGGTTGTGGCCGCTCACCTAAAAGCCGGTTCTACGGCTACAGATTTGTCCGACCGCACCTTGGCTACCGCTGCGCTGATGCAATTCCTCACCCAACGCGTGCCGGACCCCAACGTGCTCATGGGCGGCGATTTCAACATTTACAAAAGCCAGGAGGCTGCTTTCCAAAATCTGATAAACCACTCCGTAGCGTCCGAACGGTTTTACGATCCCATTGGGCAACTGGGCACGTGGACCAACAACGCTAACTACGCGCCGTACCACACCCAAAGCACCCGCAACGCCAACACCAACGGCGGCTGTTTCTCCGGCGGAGGACTGGACGATCGGCTGGACCACTGGTTGCTTTCTGCGAACGTCAAAAACGGCACGGGAAGAGTAGCGTACGTTCCGGGGTCGTTCCGGGTGGTGGGCAACGACGGCATGCACTTCAACCAAGGCATTGACGAGGGCACCAATTTCAGCGTGCCCGCAAACATTCGCACGGCTTTGTACGCGATCTCAGACCACCTGCCGGTGGTGGTGGAATTGGACGTTCAGCGCTTGGGCATTGGTTGGGACGAACCCGCCGCGGCACCGAAGATGTTTTGGCAGCAAACGCGGGAAGCCAACGGAGGCACTTCCTTGTACTGGCGGGGACCCGTTCCCATCCAGGTGGATGCCTACGACGCCTACGGACGTTGGATCCACACCCAACGCGTTGAGCAAAACAACCAGGCCTTGGAACGCCCTTCGGCTGGGTCGGGATTAATCTTTTTGCGTGCGGGCAATGCGCCCTTGTCTGCAACCTATACCTGGGCACCGTGATGGAGAAAATGCACAACCTCGAAACGGCGTTCGCGCGGCTGTTCCTTTTTGCGTTATTGCTGGCAGGTGCTGCGACGCCCGCTGCAGCACAGAGTTTTGACGAGAAGGTGACCAGCGCCTCCAATGTCCGATTGAACGTGACCAATGTGGGCACCTTTGGGAACGCTTTCCGCGGCTACCGAGACGGTTCCGGGCTGCCCTCCTGCGAATACCCCGCCGGATCCGGTACGGAACACCTTTTTGAGTCCGGTATTTGGATTGGCGGCAAAGAGAACGGCGGCCCCGTGCGGGTATCAACCTCTGCCTACGACGCTCCGCAAGGCTACGCTCCCGGCCGCGGAGGATTTGAATTTACCGCCCCCGTGGGTTCTTACCTGCAAGAACGCAGCTCCCTGACGGACAACCCCAACTACGCGGTGGATGCGGTTTCCCACCAAGACTTTGTGTCCCAATTTACGGACGCCAACCTTTTGGTTCCGGGCACCAACATCCCTATTTCCAACCACCTCAACCCGATGAACGTGGAGGTGCGCATGGAAACCTACAACTGGAACTATCGGTTTTCGGACTTCTTTGTTTTGGTCAACTTGGTCTTCAAAAACGTGGGTACCAGCACCTACGAAGACACCTACATCTCGTTGTGGAACAACAGCGTGGTGCGCAACATCAACGTCACCCCGGCCGGGGCCGGCGGTGCGGTTTTTTACTCCCAGGGCGGAAACGGTTTCATCGACTCCCTTTCCATGAACTACCGGTTTGACGCGTCCGGAGATCCGGGCTTCACGGACTCCTACATCGGTCAGAAATTCTTGGGCGCAGAAGACAAAAACGGCTTCCAGCACCCGTCTTTGAATCCCAATTTCAAGGCCAATTACAACGCCTGGGTATTCAATAATTCTGGGCAGTCGCTGTACTTTTTTCCGACGACGGAAAACCAGCGCTACACCAAGATGAGCCAAGGTCTGAACCAGGATCCCTGTTGGACAGACCCTTCCGGCGTCCCCTGCCAATCCGGTTCCGGCGTCAACATTCAGGCCCAATTGAACCAGGCCGGAAACCGATCGGACCTTCTGAGTGTTGGGCCCTTTGCATCCTTCGCGCCCGGCGATGAAGTGCGCGTGGCCTTTGCCTACGTTTTGGGAGCCAAAAAAGACGACGGACTGCCCAATGCCGCCAATACCGCAGAGCAGAAATCCATTTTCCTCTCCAACGCCAGCTGGGCACAGACGGCCTTCAACGGTGAGGACGTCAATTTTAATGGCCTTTTGGATGCCGGCGAAGACAAGGACGGCGACGGCAAAATCACGCGGTTCATCCTTCCTACACCACCGGCTACGCCCAAGATTCGCGTGGAACCGGGCAACCACAAGATTGACCTGTACTGGGCAGACAACGCGGAACGTTCCGTGGATCCCATCTCCCAGAAATTGGATTTTGAAGGGTACCGCATTTACTTGAGCAAATTAGGCTTTGACGTTACCGCCACCCAAAACCTGGCCAAGGACTTTGTGCGCGTGGCGCAGATGGACGTTGCCGGGAACGGATTGTTTTTTGATACCGGTTTGGAGCAGTACCGTTTGGCACAGCCCAAGCAATTTCCGGGGGATACGGTTCGGTACAGGTACAAGTACACGGTGGATAACCTGCCCAACGGATGGCAGCACGCGGTAGCCGTGACCTCCTTTGACCAAGGAAATCCCGCAACCGGTTTGGAGTCTTTGGAATCCAGCTTTTTGGCCAACGACCGCCGCGCCTTTGCCGGCACCCCCGCCAACGACAGCCTGAAGAACGGCGCCCCGTACGTCTACCCCAACCCCTACTACGCAGGTGCTTCTTGGGAAGGTCGGTCCAACTTTCAGGAGGAAAGCCGCAAGTTGATTTTCGCCAATTTGCCAGCTCGCTGTAAAATCACCATCACCACTGTGGCCGGAGATGTTTTGGACGTCATCGACCACAACGAAAACTACAACGGGAGCGACATCCGCTGGTTCCGCACCTTTGGATCAGACACCCCGGACGACCACACGTTTTCCGGTGGAGAACACGCTTGGGACCTCCTCACGCGTTCCACCCAAATGATCTCCCGCGGCATTTACCTGTTCCACGTGGAAGATCTGGAAACCGGAAAGAAAACCACCGGACAGTTTACAGTGGTTCAATGATCCAGTAGTGAATCCAACACAAAATAAAAAACAACGCAAATAACCTCCCTCCGCAAAGACCCCGTCGAATGAAAAAAATCTACACCCTGTTGGTGGTTGCCCTGATGGGCGCAGCCGCTTTTGCCCAGCCTTTTCAGCGCATCACGCAAATTCAGTACGTGAGCCCCACGATGTTGGCGAATTGCCAGGATTCCACGCCGTTCAACAACCAAATTGTGCGCACCCGGGGTATTGTTGTGGTGCCGGGCAACGTGTCTGAGGTGGCGTCGGGCTCCGTGCAAGGCGGGAGCCGTCCGTTCTTTTTCATTGTGGACACGGCAGCCAACGGCGCAGCAGGCCCGTTCAAAGGAATGGAAATCATGGGCGCCTACCGCAACGCACAGAACCAATTGGTACCGTTGCCCAACGTGGAACTGTTGATTCCGGGCGACGTCATTGAATTTGTGGGCAAGGTGACGGAATTCAACCGCGGGACCCAAATGGAACCCAACAGCGTGAATTCCTTGACCATTTTGAATTCCAAGCCGGCCCCCGCCTCCGTGGTGGTGCCCTTGAGCCAATTGAACGACCCCCTCCGCGTGAACATCCCCACTACGGGCGAACAGTGGGAGAATGCCTTTGTGGAGCTGCAAAACGTTACCGTAACAGAGGTTTTGCCCTTTGGTGGCAACCGCGTGAGCTTCAACGTAGTGGACGGACAAGGCAACAAAATCAACGTGTCGGACCGCTTTTTGGCCCAAAAATTACCCTCTTGGCAGACGGTCAACCCGGCCAGCCCCCAAACCACCGGCTCTTTTGTCCCTCCCGTTCCCGGCACTTTTTACTCCAGCTTGAAGGGCATGGTGCGCCACGACGGAAACGGCTGTTTTCCCAACGCCGGAACCACCCGCGGCTACGAGCTGAACCCGTTTGCAGCCTCCCACTACCAGGTGGCCTACGCCCCCCCGTACATCTCCAACTTCGACCGCGATCCGTTCTTGCCCACGCCCAACCAGTCCGTAGACTTTACCTGCAACATCACGGATTTTGACGGCAGCGTGGATTCCGTGCATTTTTACTACTCCACCAATGCAGCCACCTTGCCCGCGCAGTTCACCAAGGTGGTGATGCCTTTGGTGGCCGGCTCAACGGACGACTACGCCTACACCCTGCCCGCATTCCCCGACGGCACCTTGGTGCGCTACTACATCCGCGCCAAAGACAACGCCGGCAACAAATCCTACTACCCGGTGACGTCTGTGGGTCAAGCGCAACCCAACTACGAGTACTACACCGTTCGTGCTGGTGGCCCCAAAATCTACGATGTTCAGTACTCCTTGGCCAGCAACAGCGCGTCGCCCATGACGGGCCGCGAAATCACCGTGAAGGGAATCGTGACCGCCTCCACCAAGAACTACGACTTGGGCTACCTCTACATCCAGGACGAAAACGGCGGCCCCTACAGCGGCATCTGGCTGGTGGGCAGCGGCATTGCCAACTTCTACCGCGGCGAAGAGGTGAACGTCACCGGTACCGTGGAGGAATACTTCAACATGACCCGTTTGGTGGTTTCTTCCATCAACAAAACGGGCAAATGGGTAGCGCCTGCGGCAACGGTGGTGGATCCGACGGACTCCATCAGCAAGCTGAACTACGGTTGGGAAAAGTGGGAAGGTTGCTTGGTTCGCTTGCAGGACCCCGCCAACGGAAAACTGCACGTATCCCAAACCAACTTGGGCTTTGGCGATTTTGCCGTGAGCGCCATCCCGGGAGCTTCCAAAGCGCGCAGCACGTACGTTTTGGCAGGCCGTCAATCCGGAACAGCGTTTAGCTCTTTGTGGGTTCAGCCCGTAACCAGCCTGGCCTACGACACCATCGACGGTTTCATGGAAGTGGATCCCATTGTGGTGAGCGACACCATGAACATGGACGCCCTGGAGGGCATTGTGTTCTTTGGCTTCAGCAACTTCCGGGTATTGCCGCGCAACAACGACGACTTCATTGGCATCAATATTTCTTTGGACAGCACCAACCTGCAAAAGTCTCCGCTGATCGGTTTGAACGAAAATGCTCCGTTGGTGGGCGTGTCCGTTCGCCCGAATCCGGCGCAATCCGCTTTGTTCTTGGACGGTTTGGCCGAGGCCCCTGTGCACGTGGAATTGACGGATGCTTTGGGCCGCACCGTGCTGCGCACCGTGCTCCCCGCCGGCTCCAACCGCTTGGACGTGGGCCACTTGGCTCCCGGAAGTTACTACCTCCGCGCGGTCCAAAACGGGCGCGCTGCCGCAACCCAGGTGGTGCTGCAACGCTAAACGAATCAGCACAGCCTCAGTTTAGAAAGAAGCGAATCCCAGAATGGAATCCAAGAAACAGCGAACCGCAACGGTCGCGCCTCCGGGCGCAAACCGCACCCAGGCCCTGCGGGCCTGGGGCAAAACCGCGGCTGCCTCCCTATTGCCCGTGGCGGTACTCCTCACGGGGTGGATGGGTGCTGCTTCCTGCGAGCGCGGAACCCCCGTGGACAACAAAGCCCCAGAGACCCATTTGGCCTTGGACACCATTGCCCTCCAAGGGGAGAATCGCTTGAATTCCGTAGTCCGCATGAGCTGGTACGGCACGGACCAAGACGGCTACATCACCCGCTACGAGGTTTCCCTGGACGGTGAAAATTGGAAGTCTACCGTGCGCCAAGACAGTTCCTTCACGCTGTCCATTCCCGCCGGCCAAGACACGGCAGACGTGGTGCTCCGCGTGCGATCCATAGACGACGACGGTGCCATTGACCCCACTCCGGCTCGACTGCGTTTGCCCCTCAAAAACGCCCAACCCGTCGCGGAAATAGACACCGAAGGACAAACCACCGGCACCACCTTGGGCGTGGCCACCTACAAATGGCGCGGGTCTGATCCGGACGGCAACGAAACCGTGGTGCAGGCAGAGGCGCGTTTCAACAACGGCTCCTGGTTCACCATTCCCGTCAATCAACCGATTTTGACCTTTGTTTTGGACGCCGGAACGAGCACCAGTGCCACCGCACGCGTGGTGTACGGAAACAACAACACCTTGGAATCCACCGTGTTCGATGGCCTGGAGGTGGACGAACCCAATACGCTCTACATCCGGGTGAAGGACGTCGCCAACCGCTGGAGTGCGGTAGACACGGCCCTTCCTGTTGTTTTCAGCAGACCCACCGGCGACCTGTTGGTGGTCAGCGGCTCGCCGTCCACCACCGCCAACACGTACTTGACCGCACTGGCGGGGACCTCCCTGGATATTGATTTTTGGGACCTGAACGTTGCGGCCAACTTACCCGCTTACTGGAATCCTACCTTCCGCTGGATTGCGCAGCAGTACGACAAACTCTTTGTGTTCAGCGGGCCCACACCCGTATTGGATCCGTCTACCGGCCAAACCGGCACCTTGCTGGGCTTGATGGGTCCAGCCCTGCAACGCTACACCCAGAACGGAGGTAAATTGCTCGTGACCACCGCCTTCAACTCCACCTTGGACTTGACGCCCTACATCGGGACGTATCCGATTGACGGGATGGTGACCTCTGTGGGGCAGGTTCGGTTGGTTCAAGACAGTGCCCTGGTGCCGTTGGTGCCCGGCTACCCTTCGCTGAAACCCGAAAGCATTTTGATTGGTTTGACCCCCTTGGTGCCGGCTGCAGATGCGCAGCCTTTTTACCGGGCACAGCTCACCAAATTAAACGGTTGGAGCGGCACAAACGTGGTGGGTGTGCGGCGTTTTGCGCCCGGCCAGCCCACTAAAGTTCAACAGGTCTTCTTTTCGGTGGAACTGTTCAAATTAAATGGCGTTCCCGGTGCCTTGCCTGGATTGCTGCAAAGCATTTTGGTCGATGACTTCAACTGGTAACATCGTGGTTTCGCACGCATCAAAACGCCCTGCTTCCGGACGGATGTCGGGCTGGGCCACGGCTTTCATGGCCCTGCTGCTCCTGGTGGCAAACCCCGCTTTGTGGGGACAAACCAGCAGCAAAACGGGCATACTACGCGGCACGGTGATGGACAAAGAAACCGGCGAAACGCTTCCCGGGGTGGCGGTAACGGTGGTGGGAACCTATTTTGCGGCCGTCACGGACGGAAAAGGACAGTACGTTGTGGCGCGCATACCGGCTGGCGATTACAGCGTCAAGTACCAAATGATGGGCTACGGAACGGCCGTGCACAACGCCGTTACGGTGAAGGTGGGCCAAACCACCACCCACGACGCGCGTTTGTCCTCCAAGGCGGAAGCCCTGCAAACGGTGACGGTAACGGGCCAAAAAGCGCAAGTAGACCTAGAAAAGGCGGCGTCGGAGGTGAACCTCAAGCGCGAAGAAATTCAACAAATGAACGTGCGCAACGTGGAGGACGTGGTGGCGCTGCAGGCGGGGGTCATCAAAACCACCGACGGTCTCCAAATCCGCGGCGCGCGGATCTACGAAACGGAATACCTGGTGGACGGCATTTCCGCGTCGGACCCCTTGGCCGGAACCGGATTTGGCGTCAAAGTTTCGTCTTCTTCCATCCAAAGCATTTCCGTATTGACCGGCGGTGCCGGGGCGGAGTTTGGCGGCGGTTCGTCCGGCGTCATCAACACCAAAATTCGCGAGGCGTCGGACCGGTTGGAAATTTCCGGCGGACTGACCCGGGACTACCTGCGCAAACCTACTTGGGCCTCCAGTTTCTACACGGACATCGCGGAGGTTTCTGTGGGATTCCCCGTTCCGGGCACCAAGAAAAAACTCACGCTGTACAACGACGCCACCCTCAACCTGAGCGACGACTACTTTCCCAATGTGGCCAACCAGTTGAAATCCAGCTTGTTTCCGTCCAACATGGAGCGCTGGGCCCCGCGCCAAAGCAACTCCTGGACCCACACCGCTAAAATGGCGTGGAAGATCAAGTCCGGCACCAAACTGACCCTCACCAACCAGCATTCGCTCAACATCAACCAGAACACGCGCACGCTGCAAATCGTTGGTTTTGACGCCATCCTGGCCCCCGGATACCAATACAACCGGAGCAATAACCTGGACAACGCCACCACCTATACGCACCACTCCAACCTGACCGCCTTGAACCTGAACCACCTGATCAACGCACGGTGGGGATTGAACGTCAGCGTGGGCCGGCTGTTCACCAACCTTCGGGCGGATGCCAACGGTAGGCCGTTTCGGGCGCCCACCGTGGACGAAATCCTGGACGAGGACAACATCGTTACGGGACCGGTAAGCGTTTTCAACCCCAACGATCCGTCGGGCATTCTGTACGTTCGTCCGGGAGACGGTTTGGTCAACAACAACGGAATTTCCTCCGTTTGGCACGACCACTACGCAGAGGAATGGACCGCGCGCGCCAAGGCCACCTACAAGCCAGACGGCAACGTCCACAAGGTCAGTTTGGGATCCGAATACCAGTACAACGCCTACCAGTGGGTGGACGTCACCCGTCCGTGGGTGGGAGCGCCCATCCAGCTGGCAGACGGAACCTTCACCCCGTCCGTTTCCATTGGCTCCAGCAACGACATCTGGCGCGTAAAGCCGCACCGCATGGCCTTTTTTGCGGAAGACGAACTGACCTACAAGGGCATCATCGCCACCTTGGGCATGCGCCTCAACGGCTGGGCGCCGGGCAAATTCGCAGACGACGCCATCGCCAATCCGGACGCTCCCGTGGTGGAGCAAATCCGGGAGGATTACCTCAACAAAACGCTCCAACTGGGCGGATTGCGCTGGAAAGCCCGCCTGTTGCCGCGCATCAATGTGTCCTTCCCCGTCACTGCCAACAACGTGCTGTACTTCAACTACGGCCACAGCATGCGCCTGCCGCACCCGCGCTTTTCGTACGCCGGTCTGGACCCCGTCTACCAAGACCGGAGCTTCTTGAGCTTCTTGGGCAATCCGGACCTGGATCCCGAAGTGAACGTCAGTTACGAGGTGGGCTACAAGGCCGCCTTGAACAAATCGCTGGGCATCACCCTTTCCGCCTACAACAACAATCGGTTCGACTACATCGTGTCCCGCCGCGTGTTGGTGAAGGACCAGACGGGCCGACTGGTGGCCAAAACCATGTACATCAACCAGGACTACGCCAAGGTTCAGGGAGCGGAGTTGGGCCTTCAAGCCCAGGCCACACCCGCTTTGCGGTTTTTCACCAACGTCGCCTACCAGGTGGCGCGCGGAAAATCCAACTCCGCCCGGGAGAGCGCCCTGCAAATCGAACAAAACGGAGAGGTCGCCCTGAGCCGCGAGCAATTCCTGGCCTGGGACCGCCCCTGGAACGTCAATGTGGGCACCGTTTGGGCGCCCAAAAAAGGGATTTGGCGCGGTATGGAGCTGTTTGCACAGTCCTCCTACACCAGCGGCTACCGCTACACCCCGCAGTTGCTGGTAGGCGTGAACGACTTGGGTCGCCCGCAGTTCCAGGTGCTGAACGACCAATTGCTGTCCAAAATTGGCGCGCCGTGGTGGAACACGGACCTGAAGTGGTCCTACACCCTTCGCCCCAGCAAAAAGCGCGACGCCGGTGCGACCTTCACGCTGGACGCCCGCAACGTGCTGAATAACCGCAATTCCCAAGTGGTGAACCCCATCACCGGCCGCGCCTACGAATACGGAGACGATGTACCCAACACCTGGCGCGATCCGCGTCCGGAGTACAACGGACCGCAGGAATCCGGCCTGGACCCGCGCGATCCCTCGCGCTATTCGGCGCCGCGTCAAATCCTTTTTGGGGTAACCTTCAAACTGTAACGGCATGAAAAAAGCTTATTTCCTGGCCGTTTTCACCGCCTTGCTCGCGGCCACACCGGCCTCTGCCCAACTGCTTCCCTCGTACGGTGGCGAGCGCGCCGGCGCCTCGGCCCTGTCTTTTTTAAAAAACGACCTCCACGTGGGCAGCGTGGGCATGGCGGGAGCGCATGCGGCCCAAGTGGGCAACCCCTACTCCTGGAACGGAAATCCGGCGGGAGCCTCAGACGTCAACGAGCGAAGCCTGGCCCTCAGCAACGGTTTTGTGGGCGGCGGCGTGCAGCACAGCCTGTTGGCCCTCACCCTGCCCACCAAAGACAAAACCACCAGCATCGGCTTGATTGGCAACGTGTTGCAAACCGGAGCCTTTGAAGAACGCACCGAATTTCAACCGGAAGGAACCGGTCGACTGCTGTACGGCACGCACGCCAGCTTGGGCGTGGGCCTAGCACGCCGGCTGAGCGAACAATTCAGCATGGGCTTGGTGCTCAAAGGAATTCACGAAGTAGTGGGCGACTACCGCAACACCACCGCCGGCGTAGACCTGGGATTCTTGTACCGCACGGACGTTCGCGGCCTGCAGTTCGCGGTGGCCTTGCGCAACTTTGGGGGGTCGTCGGCCCTGCAAGGAGACTTCCTGGCCAGCCTCTTCAACCGCACTCCGGTCACTGGGCTCAACAAAAACACCTTTCCCACGGAGTTTTGCATGGGCGTCAACGGCATCGCCTGGGAACGCGGCAAGCAAAACCTGCGCGTGGGCATTCAACTCAACCACCCCAACGACAACGCCGAAAACTACCGCATTGGCTTGGAATACACCGCCAACGACCGCCTCGTGGTGCGCTCCGGTTTGGCCCTTCAGGTAGCCGGACGCACGTGGCCCGCGTTGGGCCTCAGCGCCAAAGCTCGCCTGGGACGCCAAGCCATCTGGTTGGACTACGCCGCCACCCCCACCGCCTTTACCGGAATGGCTTCTGTAGTGGGCCTTCGTTTGCCCCTAACGCTTCAAAACTGATCCATGCAACGCTCCCTCCTGCTCTCCTTGGGTGCTGCGGCACTGCTCTTCCTCACCGGTTGCGAAGGCTACTTTGGCACCCGTACGGACTTGGATTTCATTGACATTCCGGACTACACCATCCGCGAAATCGCCTACGTTCCCATCCAGCCCGAATGGAAGGGATTCGTTCGTCCGGTAGACCTCTGCGTGGGCTTTGACGAATTACTCTACGTGGTGGACGAGGCCACCGAAGAAATCATTTGCTTGGATGAGGCCGGCCGCGAATTGGGCCGACTGACCGTTCCCGGCGTACACGCGGTTCGCCAAGACCGACGGTTTGACCTCCTGGCCTTGGGCACGCACGACACCGCCATCAACGGCGTCACCTACGACCTGGCCTGCCTCTACCGCATCCGCATGATCCAAGGTTCCAACTACGGCTTGGAATACGGCCAAATCGTGCACAAAACCGTCCATCCGTTCTACTTCAAAAACACCTTTTCCTTGGGCGACGCTCAGGTGCGCTTTGAATCCATTGGGGTCTTGGGCAGCAACCAACCGGCCAAAAACAACCGCTACTACGTAACCCGCACGGGCCCCAGCGCCAACAACGCCAACCAAGGCCCGGACGACGCCGTCCTGCAATTTTCTGCGGCAGACGAATGGTTGACTTCCGTCTCCGTCAACACCTCCAGCGGCCTCTTCAACAACTACTTCAAAAAGCCCTTTGGCCTGGTGACCTATTGCCAACCGCCGCAAATCACGGCCAACGCCGGCGACGATTTCTTGGTCACCTCGTTGTCTGAAACCCAAGCCATTCAAATCCAAGGAGTCACTTTTGAAGAATCGGAGTTTGGTGCGGAATTTCGTCCTTTGACGTTTCAGCCGGACCCCTCTCTGACCAACAACTACCTGCAAAAGCCGCAGCGTTTTGGGAAGCCCGTGGGCCTGTGCATGGCCGGAGACAACACCCGGTATGTTTGGGTAGTGGATTCGGAAAAAGACAGCATTTACCAATTCACTTCCAACGGATTGGAAGGGGTTCCGCCGCCGCCCGCCAGCGGCGAGCGGCGCTACGCCGTCACCTCCTTCGGCGGCACCGGATCCGGCGTCGGGCAGTTCAACGAACCCCGCGCTGCAGCCTACTACAAGAAGATCCTTTATGTTGCAGACGCCGGCAACGGACGCATCGTTCGCTACAAATTAACCTTGGACTTTGACTGACCCCCAAGCGCAAACGCGTGCAAACGATTGAAAACACATTAACACCCCTTTAACAACGCAACCCGTACCTTTGTCATTATGAAAAAACGCTTCTACTCTTTGGTGGCAACCGCACTCGCTTTTATCGGCGGAATGGTTTCCCTGCAGGCCACCGTGCACAACGTGTCTGTCAACAGCAACTTCTTCCAACCCAACACCTTGACCATTCAAGTGGGCGACCAAGTGACCTGGACCCAAGTCAGTGGCGCGCACAACGTCAACGGTTCGCAAGGCACTTTTGCCAGCAACCCCGCAAGCTTCAGCAGCGGCGCCGTGGCCGGTGGCAACTGGACCTACAGTTTTACGTTTACCGTACCCGGAACCTACAGCTACCAGTGCGATCCACACGCGGGCATGACCGGCACCATCACGGTGCAGCCCGCAGCTGCCCAGCCGTGTACCGAGCCGTTTATTTCTGAGTACGTGGAAGGTTCCAGCAACAACAAGGCCCTGGAAATCTTCAATCCGCGTTCCACCCCGTTGAACATGGCGGGCTATTCCATCAAGGCATACAATAACGGAGGCCTCACTGTTTCCAACAGCTTCACCTTCCCCGCCAACGTTACCATCCCCGCGGGTGGCGTGTACACCATTGCCAACAGCCAAGCAGCAGCTGCATTTTTGGCCGTAGCAGACACCGTAAGCACCATTACCTTCTACAACGGCGACGACGCAGTGGTACTGTTCAAAAACACGGATACCTTAGACATCGTTGGAATCGTAGGGGTTGACCCAGGCACCAACTGGACCGTTGGAACCGGCGCAACTTCTGAATTTACTCTAGTGCGTAAAGCTACTGTGAGCAAAGGCCAACTGGATTGGGCCATCGGCGCTACCGAATGGGACGTCTACCCGCAGAACACCTCCACCTACATTGGTGCTCACACCAGCAGTGCCTGCAACACCACGCCTCCTCCGTCCGGACCCGTTCGTGTGGCCTTGTCTACCCTACGCACCACAGATGCCAGCGGCGTTGCCTTGGCAGACGGCGATACGGTCTATACCACCGGAACGGTCCACAGTTTTGACTTCGACGGCAACACCGGATACTCCTTCTACATCGAAGACGGCACCGCCGGCATGAACATTTTCCGCACGGCGGATTTGACCAACTACACGGCCCCAGCCGTGGGCGACTCCCTCAAGGTATACGGCATCGTGGACCAGTTCAACGGCCTTACCGAAATCATTCCTGACTCCATCCGCGTCATCCAAACCGCGCGCAATTTTGGCAGCCCCATTCGGATTACCTCTTTGACCGAGGCCCGCGAGAGTCGTTACGTGGTCATGGACTCCTTGACCCTTCCCGCCACCTCCACCTGGCCCGCCACCGGTTCCAGCGCCAACGTCAACCTGTTGCGCGGCACGCAAACCGTAGTCCTCCGTGTGGATAACGATACGGACATCGACGGTTCCCCAGCACCTACCGGAATGTTTGCCGTGTACGGAACCATCACCCAGTTCGACAACACCACCCCGTTTGATGCGGGTTACCAACTCTTGCCCAGCAAGCGGGCAGACATCGTTCCCATGGGCACCTTGGGCATCCTTACGCCTTTGAACGTAGCTACGGAAGTCAACCCCACTACCGGAGTAACCATCCGCGACGGCCAAGTGCACATTGTCCGCGGCGTAGTAACCTCCCCGGATTTTGACGGCAACACCGGCTATTCCTTTTACCTCCAGGACGCCACCGGCGGCATCAACGTATTCCGCTCCGCAGACAAGCCCAACTACACCCTCCCCACTCCGGGTCACCAGCTGGAGATCCGCGGAACCGTGGATCAATTCAACGGATTGACTCAAATCATACCGGATACGATCATCCTTTTGGCTACCGGCCAGACGCTTCCCACCCCTAACGTAGTAACTACCTTGGGTGAAAGCACCGAGTCTGTTTTGATCCGTTTGAACAACATGACTTTGGTGAATGCCGCTCAGTGGACCAACACAGGCAGTGGTTTCAACGTGGACATTACCAACGGCGTACAAACCTTCCTGATGCGCGTAGACGCAGACGTAAACGTTTACGGCAGCACGGCGCCCACCGGCTTGTTTGACGTGATCGGCGTAGGCAGTCAGTTTGACAACTCCAACCCCTTTACCGGCGGCTACCAGTTGTTCCCGCGCTCTACATCGGACATTATTCCCGTAGTAGCAACAGTCCCAACCGTTCGCTACGTAACGGCTGCAAGCCAAAAGGTAGAAGGAAACACTACAAATGCGGTGAAGTTGTACATCAACCCCACAAGCCCCAACGCAAGCAGCGTGATGATCCACGCCATGGCACCGGCCACCAACGCCCTGACCTACGGCACGGACTACACCACCACCCCTGCAGCTTCTGCTGGCATGTTTACGATCAACGTTCCCGCCAACGAAGACACAGTTCAATTCAGCGTGAACATTTTGGACGACCTCATCACGGAAGCCAACGAGTCCGTCAATTTGAACATCATGAGCGCCACCGGTTTGACCGTAGGCAGCATCAGCAACCACGCGTTCACGGTGATTGACAACGACGTCTTCATCCCCACCCGCACGATTCCACAAGTGCGCGGCATGAATACGGCCGGTGTTCTGGACTCCTTGAACAAGCAAATCAAATTGGTTGGAACCGTATTGGGCGTCAACACCCAAACCGCAACCAGCGGCAACGTGGCCTTCACCATCCACGACGGCAGCGTAGGCTTTGGCGTCTTCAGCGCAGCTACCTCCAACCACGGCTACACCGTCAACGAGGGCGACGTCGTTCGCGTCATCGGTAAAGTGGACCAATTCAACGGCTTGGGCCAATTGCGCGCCGATTCCATCAAGATCATCAGCACCAACGCAACCCTTCCTGCGCCCAAGGTCATCACGACCATTGGCGAAGTAACAGAATCCGACTTGGTACGCATGAACAACGTAACGCTCGTCAACCCCACCCAGTGGACCAACACGGGCAGCGGTTTCAGCGTAGACATCACGGACGGCACCAACACCATCCAATTGCGCATTGACGCGGACGTGAACCTGTTCAGCCAGCCCGCACCAGTAGGCACTTTTGACGTCATCGGTATTGGCGGACAGTTTGACAACAGCTCTCCTTTTACGGCGGGCTACCAGCTTCTGCCCCGCTACATCCAAGACATCGTGGTGGCCGTACCGCCTACCTACGACCTGGCTGTTACCGAGATCATGGCCAACTCCAACGACGCGGACGCCGCCATCAGCCCCGATTGGTTTGAAATCACCAACTACGGAACCACCGCCATCAACCTGGCCGGTTTCTCGTGGGACGACAACACCAACGTGGCCGGAACCTCTGTATTCCCAAGCATCAACGTTGCTCCGGGCGAAGCCCTAGTGATTTGGGCCGGAACCGCCGCCAACGAAGCGGCTTTCCGCACCCGTTGGATCCTGCATCCTTCCACCCAGATCGTCTTGGCCAGCCAACTGACCGGTGCCTTCCAAAACCTGAGCTCCAGTGCGGACGCCGTCGTTCTGTACGACACCAGCGCCACCGCTGTTGAAATCTGCAACGCCATCTACAACTCTACGCTGGCAGGAAAATCGGTTGAGTTTGACACCGCCAATGCCGTTCTGCTGGGCAATGCTGCCGTTGGCGTGCGCGGCGCCTGGGCTTCTCTGGGCAACGACGTGGGCAGCCCCGGCAACCGCAACACCATCGGCTTGAACGAAAACGGTTTGGCTGGTGTGCGTGTGTACCCCAACCCGGCGTCGGATCGCGTGGAAGTTTCCTTGCCGATGGCAGGAACCAAGTCGCTGCGCCTGAACAACACCTTGGGCCAAGAAGTTTTGGCTGCAGCTACCGACGCCAACCGCGCCGCTTTGGATTTGGGCCACTTGCCTGCCGGCATCTACTTGATGGAGGTGCGCACGGACTTGGGCCGCACCACCCTGCGCGTGGTGAAGCGTTAATCGCGCTTTCAACCCAACGGGAACCCACAAAAAGGCCCGCCTCGCTTCGCGAGGCGGGCCTTTTGCATGGGGCCAATTTTCACTAATTCTGAAGGGCTTCGCAGCCCGGTTCGCGGAACTACCCGGCCTAGGGAATTAAAAACCCAGCTTCACCGCGGTACCGCTCACGGTCACCATCAGCATGGAACCGCCGCTGCCCACTACCTCGTAGTCAATGTCCACGCCAACCACGGCGTCTGCACCGCGCGAAGCGGCTTCTGCCTCCATCTCTTTCAGTGACGTTTCGCGGGCCTCCTTCAGAATTTCCTCGTAGGATTTGGCCCGACCGCCTACCACATCGCGCACGCTGGCAAAGAAGTCACGAAATAAATTGGCGCCCACAATGGTCTCGCCCGTAACGATGCCCAGGTATTCGCGGATGGCTTTTCCTTCGACGTTGGGGGTGGTGGTGATCAGCATGGGGTGAAAAATTTAAAATACACAGGAAGCATCCGTCGCCTTACGGCCACGGCGAATCGAAACACAAAGATTTAAGACTTCCGGAAGTACACGTCAATGGGCACGCCCGTCAAGTCGTACAGCTTGCGAATTTGGTTCTCCGCAAAACGTTTGTAGGGTTCCTTGACGTACTGCGGCAAGTTGCAGAACACCACAAATTGTGGGTAGCGCGTGGGCAACTGCGTGATGTACTTCAACTTGATTTCCTTGCCCTTGTAGATGGGCGGCGCTTGCTGCTTCAGGATGGGCAACAACGTATCGTTCAACTCGTGGGTGGGGATGCGCTGGCTGCGCCGCTCTACCACCGTCATGGCCTCCTCAATGGCCTTCAAAACGCGCTGTTTGGTAAGGGCAGAAGTGAACAAAACGGGAACGTCCTTGAAGGGCTGCAAGCGTTCCAGCAAATTCTTCTTGTAGATCTCCATGGTCATGGTGTCTTTCTCCACCAAATCCCACTTGTTTACCAAAAGAAGCACGCCGCGGTGGTTCTTCACGATGACGCTGAAAATGGACAAGTCCTGCGCCTCTAAACCTTGCGTGGCGTCCACCACCAGCAAACACACGTCGGAGTGTTCAATGGTGCGGATGGTGCGCATGTTGGAGTAAAACTCCAGGTCTTCATTCACCTTGGTGCGCTTCCGGAGACCCGCGGTATCCAGGAGCACGAAGTCAAATCCAAATTTGTTGAAGCGAGCGTTGACGGTATCCCGGGTGGTGCCCGCAATTTCCGTTACGATGCTGCGCTCTTCTTCGAACAAGGCGTTCGTCAAGCTGGACTTGCCCACGTTGGGGCGTCCCACAATGGCCAACTTGGGCAAATGGCCCAAGGGATCTTCCGTGTTCTCCGTTTCCGGACGGGTGTCTTCCTCCGGGAGTTTGGCCAAAATGGCGTCCAACAATTCGCCGGTACCGGAGCCGTTCATGGCGGAAACCGTGAAGGGATCGCCAAAGCCCAGGCCGTAGAATTCTGCTGCCATGGCCGCGCGCTGGTGGTTGTCCACCTTGTTGACCACCAACAAAACGGGCAATTTGGACTTGCGCAAAATGTGCGCAATTTCCTTGTCGTCGTCCGCAATGCCGTCTTCCACGTCCACCAGGAACACCGCCATGCTGGCCTCGCTCAAGGCGGCCAATACTTGCCGACGGATCTGGCCTTCAAAGACGTCGTCGGAACCTTCCACGTAACCGCCGGTATCCACCACGCTAAAAACGTGTCCGTTCCAGTCTACGTGTCCGTAGTGCCGGTCCCGGGTTACGCCCGCAACGGGATCCACAATGGCGTCGCGACGCTGCACCAAGCGGTTGAACAACGTGGACTTGCCCACATTGGGGCGTCCTACTATAGCAACTAATGCACTCATTCGTATCCGAATCGTTTCAATTGCTTGCGGTCGTTGCGCCAGTCGGCGGCAACCTTCACAAACAATTCCAAATAAACTTTTTTGGCAAAAAAGGCCTCCATTTGCTTGCGCGCACCGGTGCCCACTTTCTTCAGCATGGCCCCTTTGTGCCCAATCAAAATACCTTTTTGCGAATCGCGCGCCACGTACAGCAGCGCACGAATGCGGATGAGGTTCTCCTCCTCCACAAAGGAGTCAATGCCCACCTCCACGGCGTACGGGATTTCCTTGTCGTAGTAGTGCAGCACCTGCTCGCGAATCATTTCCGACGTCACGAAGCGTTCGCTGCGGTCCGTGAGGGCGTCGCCCTCAAAATAAGGCGGGCACTCGGGAACCAAGGCCACCAAGCGCTGCAGCAAGTAATCTGTATGGAAACCGGTCAGGGCACTGATGGGGATGATTTCCGCGCGGGGCAAGCGTTCCTGCCACAGGGCCAACTCAGACTCCAGGCGGGCTTGATCGTGCAGGTCTATTTTGTTCAGCACCACCACCAAAGGCACATCACTGTCCGCAATTTTGCGGTACAAACGTTCGTCGCGGAGCGGGCCTTCGCCCAATTCCACCACGTACAACAGCACGTCGGCGTCTTCAAAAACCCCCTGCACGGCCTCCAGCATGGATTCCTGCAGGGCGTACTGGGGCTTCAAAACCCCGGGGGTGTCCGACAGCACCAACTGATAGGGCGTTCCCGCCGCAGCCGTACCCGGCACTGCTTCAATTTGCTCTTCGCGGGCGTGGATCCCCGCATCCGCAGCCAAAACGCCGTTCAGGATGCCAAAGATGCGGTGCCGCGTGGTCTGCGCTTTGGGCGATATGATGCTCAAACGTTCGCCCAACAAGGCATTCGCAAGCGTGCTCTTCCCTACGTTGGGGTGACCAATTAAATTGACAAAACCTGACCGATGCATCCTGCAAAGGTCGGGATTTTTCGCGGGCTGGCCCGATTTTATTCGCAAAGGACGCACGATAACCGCTATCCTAAATAATATTTTGCGGTAACCAACAATTACGTATCTTTGCACCACAATATCGCGGGGTGGAGCAGTTGGTAGCTCGTCGGGCTCATAACCCGAAGGTCGTAGGTTCGAGTCCTGCCCCCGCTACACCGAAAAAAGCCAGTCAATTTTGACTGGCTTTTTTGGTTTCTAACCGTTTTGAAATACCCTTATTTACACCGTTTTAGTAGCTTAATTACACTGTAGTGCGGTAGCAATTATAAAAAGGACGCCATTACCTTCTTGCTCCAAACGCGGGTAATTTTCGGGCTTTTTTACCCTCGTCGGGAATGAATAGCCCCTACCCCCGCTTCCCGTTCAAAAACACCCCCAAGCGCGTGCGGCGAACCGCCCATTCGTAGGTGGCCAAACTCAAGCCCACGGAAACGGCCACCACCAGCGAAAACTTCGCCCCGGGCCACCACGCGTTGGGCCCCATCAAGCCGGGCAGTAGGCACACCACGGGCAGGTGCACCAGATACACCCAGTAGGAGGCGTCCACCAGGTACCGCACGCGGGCCGACGGTTCCCTGAAATACCGTAAGAAGAGCGCCAAAAAGCCAAACACCAGCAAGCCGCTGGACACCGCTTCCAAGGCCTGCGTCAGCGCTCCCAAGTGCCACCCTCGGGGACCGTCAGACGCATACATAACCACATTCAGCAGCAAACCCAAGCCCAATTGACTCCACGGATGTGCCCCAAAGGCCTTCAACAGCCCAAATTGGTGAACCGTCCAGCCCAGCGCAAAAAAGCCCCCGTAGAGCACAAACGGAATCCACGAATCGCGGTCCGTCACCAGCCACCAGCCATCCGGCACCCGAGGAGTGGGAACTCCGGTCAGTTCCAAGGCCACAAAGGCGGCCGCATACGCCCCCAAAAGCACCGCTGTCCGTACCCAAAAGGAGCCTAAAATGCGGGCAGCACCTCGGCCCCAAAAAGCGGGAGTCGGGTACCGATTGGCAAACCGAAGTAGCGCCCACGCCAGGAGGGCGTACCCCAGCAAATGGTAGAGAAACCAGAGGTGGAAGCCCGGCCCCACGGAGGAGACGCCGTTCAAACGGGTGGCGCCGAGGAGGTGCAGCACCGGCAACCAGCGGTCGGAGGTAAAGACAGACACCACGCGGCCCCAGGGGTCCGGATCGTTCCGCAAGGCCCTGAAACTGTAGACGGACGCGGCCACCAGCAACGGGCCCAAAACGGCCAAAAAGGCTAAGAAGGGCAGCAAAATGCGCTGCAGTCGGTTTTTGAGGAAACCGCGGGCGCCGCGCTTGGCCGCCAACAGCGCGCCCAGGTAGCCGGCCACCCAGTAGAAAAGGGGGAGTCGGAAGGAATGCACAAAATCCCAGACCCAATCCAGCGCGGGCCAAGCGTTGGCAGGGTCCTTGAAGGCCCAGCCGGGCCCCGGTTTCCAGGAATTGTAAACCAAACTGGCGTGGAGGACGACGCCCAGGAACATCATGGACGCCCGCAGGGCGTCCAGCGCCGCAACGCGCGGCGCTCCAGCGGAGGTCGCCTCCGGCTGTTCCGGCCGCGGCAAGGAGGGTGTTCGGGATTCCTCAGACACAGTTTTTGGGGTAAGCGCAAGGCGTCGGGCCAAAATCCGCGTCCACCAGCGCCTACCGGCGCAAAGTTCCGGCAGAAGGCCGCAAAAACAACGTACCTTAGTTTGATGACCGCAGACGAACGCATGGCCCGGATGACCCTCCACGCCATCTACCCCCTGTACCTCGCCAAAATTGAGAGAAAGGAGCGCAGCAAGGCCGAACTGGACGAAATCCTCCAGTGGATCACCCAATTGGACGGCGACGGACTGGAGCGCGTGCAAGCGGAAAAATGGACCTTCCAGGAGCTGTTTGAGCGCGTGGATCTGCACCCCAACGCCGCGTTGATTACCGGCGTCATCTGCGGCTACCGCGTGGAAAATATCGAAAATCCCGTCTCCCAAAAAGTTCGCTACCTGGACAAAATTGTGGACGAATTGGCCAAGGGGCGCGCGGTGGAGAAGATTAAGCGGGAGCGATTGAGTTAAAGCCGACGAGTGATGTAAAAGCAATCATTTTGTTGTATATTAGCAATCAAATGGCTACATCATCAAAAACACCCCCAATAAAAAATGGGCAATCCGTCATCCGGCGTGGGGTGACGAAAATCGAACTTTTAACAAAGGCAGCTGCTGAGGCCTCACCTACTGTATTGCGCAATCCGCAATCCCGCTGGTCGTTGGTAATCGATGGGCAACTATTGGTCTGGAGTCAGATGAAAGACCGAATCGCGGTCATTCGCGCAGGCCTCCCTTCACAATCTGTGGAAGCGTTTAGCCACCAGCATCAGGTTTCCATAAAGCAACTTTTGCAGTGGATGCACTTACCTCAGACGACCTACAACAAAAAGAAAACGAGCGGAACGGCACTGGGTCCCCACGAAACCGAACGTATACTTCTTTTGGTGGAGCTCTTTGATTTTGGGTACGAGGTGTTCAACCAAGAAAACGAAAAATTTCATCGGTGGCTGCGCAAGCCCAATCCAGCCTTAGACGGAGTTACCCCCGAAGAGCTCTTGGACACCTATACTGGCTTTGATGAAGTTTACGACTTGCTGATCCGCATAGATCAGGGCATTTTCGCTTGATGCAGGTTTTTCGAATTGCAAGGAATCGCTACCGCCATGAAATCCTGTCCGGGAGCGGTGCCGCGCTCAGTCGGGTAGCGCGATGGAACCCTTATGGCACGCCCATGGTATACACGTCTGGCTCAAGATCACTGGCCTATCTAGAAATGGCCGCACACCTTGACTGGGCTGAGGATGCACCTTCGGATCGTTGGCTGATCGAATTAGAAATTCCAGAAAATATTGTGGTTTCCTCTGTCGAACTGCATGAACTTCCGTTTGACTGGGCACAGCGCCCCCCGTCCAAAAGTACCCAAGTAATGGGCCTGGACTTTATTCGGAACGGTAGGACGGCTGTTCTACGCGTTCCCAGCGCTTGGATACCCGAAGAGTTTAACTATTTGGTCAACCCCATGCACCCCGACGCCTCTCAAATCAGGGTGCAGTCTGAACGACCCCTAATCGCACCGAACGAGCCCGTCGAACCGAGCAAGACGAGCTTGCCCCGCTAAAAGAAAAAGTAATAAACCACCGCCTGGGTGCGCCGAACCCCGTCAAAACGGTACAGCAACCGGCCGGAGGCGTCGTACAATCGATCGCCGTCCCACCGTGCTATAAAGCGGCCAGAGGCGTCGAACCACCGATCGCCCTCTGCACGGCCCAACAATTTGCCGGACGACGTATAGAGCCGCTCGCCGTCCAGTCGGCCCAAAAGCGAGCCCGAGGCTCCGTACACCTGCGTGCCGTCCAACCGTCCCACGTACCGACCGGACTCCGAATACAAGCGGTCTCCGTCCCAGCGGGCGGTAAAACTTCCGGAGGAGGAATAAATGCGTTGGGCCTTCAGGGGGGCGACGGCAAAAAACACCGCCAAAGCAGCGAACCACCCCAGCCGCACAAGATGCATCCAAATGCCGGGCTTCACTACTTCAACTGAAAGTTAATCGGGATGGAATACCGAAGATTGACCGGTTTTCCATCCACCGTTGCCGGCTTCATGCGGGGCAACATCTTGATGACGCGCAAGGCCTCTTGATCCAACGAAGGATCCACGGAGCGCTCCACCCAAACTTCGTCGGCGTAGCCCTTTTGATCAATGACGAAGGCGATCCAAACCCTACCCTCTATGACCTTTTGACGAGCCACTTCAGGGTACCGAACGTTTCGCGCAATCAGGGTACGAATCATCTGGTTGAGGCATGCGAATTGTTCTTCGCGAGTGCCCGCACGCTCGCATCCGGGGTAAACGGGTAGGGTATGGACTTTGTCCACCTTGAACCCAACGCGCCCGGACGTGTCGATTGCGGCTGAGGTATCGGATGTGTCGAAGTTCTGCTTCGTGGCCGAAAAGCACTGTATAAGGTCCGCCTCACTCCAAGCCATTGGCTCGGGTGCGTCTTGTGCCAGTGCGCTAAAAGCGGTTCCAAACAAGACGGCCGTCGTTCCAAACGCCCGACGAACGTTTTGCTTCAGTTCCTTGATCTGTTCCATTAAATCTATTGGTTGGTTGTAGCGAAGATAACCAAAAAGGGTATATTCGTTGAGAATTGCAGGTAACCTCTTGATTATGAAACTGAATTTATTTGAGCGCATCGTTTTGGGCATTGGCATAGCCTCTGTGGTGCTGTTTTTAGTGGCCACGTTTGGCCCGTTGAAAACCTACCGCGAAACGTTCCGCATCTTGATGCTCCTGTCTTTGGGAACCTACATTGTGTACACGTATTTGTTGCAAAACAAGGAATCCAACGACCGCGCAGATCTGGAGTCCCAAATTGCATCGCTCGAGGCGAATAACCGCACCTTGGAACAGGCCAAAGCAGAGGCAGACAGCCAGTTGGCTGCCGCACAAAGCGAATTGCACGGATTGCGTGCCGCCTTGGCCAATGCAGGATTGGACGCGCCGAGTGCGGGTGTCGCAACGAAGAAAGCAGCAGTTCCCAAGAAAGCAACGGCTCTCAAAAAACCAGCCGCAAGCAAAACAGCCGCAGCCGCCAAAAAACCGGCTGCAAAATCAACTTCAGCCGCAAAAAAACCCGCCGCACCGCGCACGCCCAAAGCGGAGTAATCTCCACGAAAACAAACCGCGTTGGCGTGGGTTACTAATGGGAAAAGCTTCCCATGCGCAAACTTGTTTCCCTGCTGATTGTCTTTTGCCTGTGGTCCCCAAACGGTCGTTCGCAAACGACTGTTTCTGGAGGAATCTACCAAAACACCACCTGGACCGCGGCCGGCAGTCCCTACATCGTCAACGGTTCCGTTGTGGTTTTTCCGGGGGTAACCCTAACCATTCAACCCGGTGTTGAAATTCGGATCAACAACCAAGCAAGCAACACCATTTTCATTGAGACGCGCGGAACGCTGAACTGCGTCGGCACCGACGCCCTACCCATCAAAATTCGAACCCTTCAGGACACCACCAACGTGGGGTGGCAAGGGTTTGTGTGCACCAATGCTCAGGGAGGGGTTCTGAATGCAGACCGATTCCAAATCAGCAACGCGGACATCGCCTTTTCCTACGGCACACCGCCTACCAACCTGCAGTACACCAATTGCTCCTTCCGTCGCTGCAATCAAGCCGTCAACGTAGCGAATACGGTGGTGCTCAACCAGTGTCGGTTTGTAGCGAACAACGTTGCCGTGTACGGCTGGTCCTACTTCACGCTGAACAACTGCCTGTTTCAAGGGAATGCCACCGCCGTTCAAGCCTACAGCACCGCGTTCAACATGGCGGACTGCCAATTCATCAACAACCAAATGGGGTTGACTTTTTCAGCCAATGTGTTCGACTCCCTCCGGATTGAAGATTGCGAATTTGTAGGCAACGAAGTGGCACTCAACTACCCCAACAACGGCGTGGTGCGCAACTGCTCCTTCAGCAACAACGACGTCGCCATCCAGGCTGCGTACGAATGCACCATTCTGGACAACGATTTCATTTCCAACGAATTGGCCGTTGAGGCATCCGTTCGTGCGGAGGTGCGCAACAACCGAATTCTGAACAACATCGGCGGCTTGCGCATTGCCAGTATTGCTTCGGCGGCGGAAAGCCCCATCGTTCAAAACAACTCCATCTGCGGCAGCACCGTCTTCAATGTAGACAACGCCACCAACGTGAACTACTCCTTGCTCAGCAACTGTTTCTGCGGATTGGATTCCGCGCAAATTGAACTGTACCTCTTGGACGGCTACGACGACATCACCAAAGGGCTCATCAACTACAGCATCTACGACACCAACTGCACCTCCGTTTTGACGTCCGTATTCAAGTTCAACCCAACAGCGGGTAGCTTGGACGCGGCGCCGTTTGCAACCTTTGAAAATCCCGTACACCGCGAACTTAAAATAATCGGCAAAACGGAACTGCAATCCCTTCAGCTGATTGACTTTGTGGGCAGACGCTACCTCTTGCAAAGCTCCGGATCTGCCACCTTCGATGTTTCCCACCTGCCGGCAGGCACGTACACCTTGATGGACGCCAACGGTCAACCGATGCGACAAAAATTGGTGAAAATCTGACGGGGGCTCCGGGACCAATGGAAGCAAAAAGAAAAACCCAGGCCTGCGGCCTGGGTTTTTTCGTGGTAGCCCCTATAGGAATCGAACCTATATCTCAGGATCCGGATTCCTGAATACTATCCATTGTACTAAAGGGCCAACTTGGAGGGTGCAAAGGTACGGAATTTACCGCAAATCAACGGAAAACGTGCACCGCGCCTGCCGCCTGCCCGCGCAAACCGCCGGCGTTGCCCGCCTTGACGGACACGTAATACACCCCTTCCGGAACCGGTCTACCGTTGGAGGTACCGTCCCAGCGCGCGCCGCGCGTCTCCGTTTCAAACACCTGCTGGCCCCATCGGTCCCGAACTTCCCAGGACAACCAGTCGTGGCCCACGACTTCCGGAACAAACCAATCGTTTTGGTTGTCGTTGTTGGGCGTCACCACGTTGGGCAAGGCAATCCGCACGGCAGACCACAGGTCCACGCAGGCGGTGTCCGAGCAGCCTTCGGGCGAGGTCACCACCAGGCAAACGGCGTAGTTGGTGTCCGGCACGTAGGTGTGCACCAGGCCCGGGGTGGTGGCTTGCGTGCCGTCGCCCAGCGTCCAGGCGTAGGTGGAACCCGACGGTGCTCCCACCACGGAAAATCCTACTTGGGCGCTGTCCGGGTACAGTCGGGTACGGGTGGGGACCACGGATATCTGCGGATACGCGCCAATGCGCACCTGCCGCAGCCAGGTGCGGGTGGTGGTGCAGCCCCCCTGAACGGAGACCGTCAGGCGCACGGTGTATTGGCCGGGAGCGGAATAGCAATGGCTGGGACTCCAGGCCGTGTCGGAGGTGCCGTCGCCAAATTCCCACAAAACGGACTGCAACGGATAACCGGGCGTGAAGGTGCTGGTGTTGTTCCAGGAGACGCACAACGAGCCGCAACCGGTGGTGTCTGTGGGTTCCGCGGACAGGTTGGCACCGGGCAAAACGGTTACGGAAGGCCGCGCCAAGGTGGTGGTGCAGCCGCCCAAGGTGGTGCCGCTCAGGGTCACGGTGTAGGTGCCGGGGGTGGAATAGCAATGGGACGGGGTAAAACCGGCCGCGGTGGTGCCATCGCCAAAATCCCAGTTCAAACCGGTGACGGGTTGGCCAGAAACCGCGCCCACGAAGGTGGGACAAACCGTTCCGCACCCGGCGGTGTCCGTGAGGGTCATCGTCAGTGCCGCGCGGGGCTTGGCCACCACCTGCACGGTGTCCGTGTCCTGGCAGTTGAAGGCGAAAGAGATGTCGTCCAGGGCAAAATCATTACCCGCTGAGGCGGTGTAGACGGATTCCAACGTCACCAAGGTAGTGGCGGCGGTTCCTGCGGTAAATACCTGTTGAAACTGGGTCCAAACGCCGGTGGTTAAGGGCGCACTGAGCACCTGCCCCACCTGCACGTTGTTCACCTTGGTGCGCACGCTGCTCGCCGGGGTGGCCATGGTCATCAACCAGTAGGTCATGGTCACTTGCGCGCCCGGAGGCAACGGAACGGTCTGCTGCCAAAAGACTTTGTTGGCCGTTACGGATCCGTTCACCGCCATGTACAAACCGGTTCCGGTGGTGTGGTCCGGCCAGGCTGCAAAGTTGGGATGGACGGAATTGGCGCTGTTGGTGATGGCGTAGGTGCCTTCGTTCCAGATGCTGGTGGCGTTGTAGAGGTATTGGGAGGTGAAGCCGGTATTGCCTTGGGTAAACGCTCCGTTCACCGCGTTCTGGGAGCCGGTTCCGCCGCTCGTCACGTACAGGGTGGTGTTCTGGTTGGCAGTAACAACGGGATTGGCGCAGTTGGTGCAGCTCAATGCGGCGTTGGGCGCCCAGGTGTAGGTGCCGTTTCCGCCCGTCACCAGCAAGGGTACTTGATCGCCCACACAGGCGTTGACGGTGGTGGGGGCCACGGAAATTTGGCAGGATTGGGCGTGGATGCTGCCCGACGCCGCACCCCACAGCGCTGCGACGAGTGCCGCCGCCCTGCGGGCGGCGCCCCAACCTTTTGCCCGGGGCGAAACGAAGAACCTGCTTAATTTCATATCTTTAATACGCTGGAAATGTACGAACAACCCGCGAAATAACCCACTTCGCTGCCTCAATGCGGCACGCCGAAAAACCCCAAATCCCGTGAAAAAATTCAATACCCTCCCCCTCCTCGCCTTGGCGGCAATCCTCTGGGCATCCACCGGTTGCACCCCCACCCCAAAACAACCGAAACCTGCCGACGAACGCGCGGCCATTGCCGCGCTTCTGGATCGCTGGCACCAAGCCGCAGCAAACGCTGATTCCACTGCGTACTTTGGCGCACTCGTTCCGGATTCCGCCGTATTCATTGGCACCGACGACACCGAGCGCTGGACCACGGAGGCCTTCCGCACGTGGAGCCGTCCCCACTTTCAAAACGGCAAGGGCTGGACGTTCCGCCCCAAAGACCGCAAAATTAGCTTGGACGCCCAAACCGCCTGGGTGGACGAGCGCTTGGACTCGCCCCACATGGGCGCTTGCCGCGGCACCGCCGTCTTGCGGAAAATCAACGGCGAGTGGAAAATTGCCCTGTACAGCCTGAGTTTTTCCGTTCCCAACCCCCGCGCGGACGCGGTGATGGAAGCGCTGAAAAGCCCTGAGTTTCCCGCAGACAACCGCTGAGCGCATTGGGGATTGCCCCCAGCTCCGCACGGCCGAAGCCGCGGGCGTGTAGTCCCGCCTTAAGGGACCACCACCCGCGTGCGGTGCACCACCCCTTCCACGCGGGTCTCCAAAAAGTAGATCCCACTGGCCAAATCCGCCACCGGGAACTCCAGCGGAGCACCGTCCAAGCGCGGCGTATCCACCGTGCGCTCTGCACGTCCGTGCACGTCCACCAGCGTCTGAGACGCCGGTACCGGGCCGTTGGACCACACTTCCGTGAAGAGCACACCGCCCTCCACCGGATTGGGGTACACCTTCACGGCCACCCCGGGAGCCAACTGCGGCTCGCGTTGCCCCAACAAAACCGACGGCGTCGCTAGTTTTTGGTCTGTGTAAATGCGGTACTCGCCGGGTCCAAAAGACAAGGTGGTGGCGGTATTCGTCACCTGAATGGAGTCGCCGGAGAAGTAGTCGTACCACCAACCCACGTGGTGAAAAGGCACATTGATGGCGGTGGAATAAACATCAAAGTTGCCCAAAACCAAAGCGTTGAAGGAATTTGCGTCCGTAAGTTTGAGGTACTTACCCGCACCGCCGGCTTGGATTTGGTAGTTGGACGTACTGAAAACGGGGTACGTGGTCTTCAACTTCAACAACTCGGACGTCACGTCGTACAAACGTTTGCGCTCCGGGACCTGCTGGTAATTCCAACGCGGCGGCTTGTTGCAAATGCGGCACGGATTGTCAATGGACTGATCGTACCCCAATTCCGTAAACATGTAGATCATTTTGGGTCCGGGAATCAAGTGGCCCAAGGCAGAAACCAACTCCAGCCGACGCATCGAGGTTTCCAAACTTCTTACCGGATAATTGGGGTTGCTCTGACGTCCTACCGTCTTGACTTTGAATGCAATGCGCTCCTCGTCGTGGCTGTCCAAATACGAAATCAGTCCGGGCTGGTTCCAGGTGCGGTTCTTGTAGGACGCCCACGAAAAATTGGACGTGGTGGGGAAGCCCATGGCGCCCTCGTAAAACTGGTGGCAGGTATTGCCCCACAGCATCATTCCGTAGTCCGCCAATTGTTTTTCTTCCGCGTTGTCTGCCCAGTGCTCCAGAATGACGTAGGCCGACGGATTGACGGCCCAAACGGTGTCTGCCAAACGCTTCAAGTAGGTAATTCGCTGAGCGTTGTTGCTGACGTTGCCCGCGTTGGTCATGCCTTTGGTGTAGTCGAACCGGAAACCGTCCACCTTGTATTCCTCCAACCAGTACGTATTGATGCGGTCCATGTAGTCGCGCACTTCCGGCCGATCGTGGTTGAAATCGTATCCCCAGCAGTAGGGCGGGTGTGGGCATACGGCATTGAACCACGGGCTGTTGGCGGCGGTGGTGCCGGCGGTGGCGTCCCAGTACATGCGGACGAGCGGGCTCTGACCAAATACGTGGTTGAAGACTTGGTCCAGGATGACCGCAATTCCGCGGCTGTGGCAAGAGTCGATCAGTTCCTTAAAATGCTCCGGCGTGCCGTAGTACTTGTCCAAAGCCATTTGGTAGCTGGGGTTGTAGCCCCAACTTTCGTTGCCCTCAAATTCGTTGGTGGGCATGAACTCGATCGCATTGATGCCCAGGCGCTGAAGGTAATCCAGGGTGTCCAAGATGGTTTTGTAGCTCCGGGTGGTCACAAAGTCGCGCACCAAAAGCTCGTAGATGACCAACTTCTCCTTGCTGGGCGGCGTGAATTGGGTGTTTTTCCACACGTAAGCCGTTTTTCCCGGATGAATCAGCGTGGCGTGGCCGGTGGTTTTGCCGGTGGGGTACGGATGCGGGTTGGGGTTGTTCAAAACGGAAATTCCCCCGTCGTTGGAGGGGTCCAGAATCAATTCCGAATACGGATCCGCAACCTTCAGGGTGCCGTCGATCAGGTACTGAAAAGCGTAGCGCTGGCCGGGCTGCAGTGCGGGCAACACCTTCCACCACGTTTTCCCGTCCACAGACCGACGCATCGCATAGGCGGTGTCCGGGGCCCAGTTATTGAAATCGCCCAACACGAGCACGTTGTTCTTCAACGGGGCCATCAATTTCAATGCCACCGTACTGTCGTTCAAATAGTTGATTCCGTACAGCAGGTCCGCCGGGGGATTCTGCGTCACCACGGACGGCATCCCAAATACGCGTAAGGTGTCCCGCGCAACGGTACCGCCCGCTCCCGCGACCGTGGCCACCAAAACGTGATTTCCGGCCACCGCCGTGTAGGTGTGTGCGAACGCCGCGGAGGCGCTGGTGGATTGCGCCACCACCGTGCCGTTGTCCGTCAACGTCCACTGCGCGGGCTGGTTGGACGCCAAGCTCAGCAAAATGGACGTACCGGGTGCAACGGTTGGATTCTCAGACGGCGCCATAAACGCGCACAATAAACCGGCGTTGGCCGGGTAAATGGGGTAGTAAATGTCCGACCCGTCGCTGGAACGGCCCACCACGGAACCCGCCGCGTTGCGGAACACAAAGGCCAGCTGCTGCACGGTGGCTCCCGCCGCCGGTGCGCCGTAAAACGTAGGGATGTGGTACTTAATGCGGTGCTTGTTGTTGCCCAACGATGTCATCAAAACATTCGGACTGGCCTGCCCCCACGTGCCCTGCACGTTTTGCCAATTCGAAGGCGACGTACTGGTGCTGGTGATGATTCCTGCGTGCGCATAAACGGGCGCCACGCCCACCAAAGCTGCATTGCCCTGCGCAGCGTCGTACACAATGGTCACGGTGTCTTGCGCCGTAGGAAACGGTGGCGTCACCTGAAGGATTTGGCCCCAAGCCGACGTCCCAACAACTGCCGCGCACGCAGCTCCAAAAATCCGAAAGCGAAAAGGCAAAGAATACACCATGCTCCGAAGATACAACGTTGTTCGTGTACAAAATACACCGTTCCGGCGTTGGAACAACCGAATCTGTCGTGCGCATAAACTAAAACTTTCGGTTACTCAGTGAGCCCATCGGTTCACACAAAAGTGCCCTTGAGCTGCACGGCAACTCTGTACCTTTGAATCATGAACAATCGCAACCTATTCCTCAGCGCATCGCTCCTAATTTTGAGCGCCGCCGCTGCCTCCGCCCAGTGGTTTCCCGTAGTAGCGGTAACCGGCCAAGTAACGGACCCCAACGGCCCCGTCGGCGGCCACGTTGTCTTGGTGACCATTGCCCCCACCCCCGGAACCGTCGGCGGCGGAACTCCGGTAACACGAACCGTAGTCACGGGTGCCAGCGGCCACTACTACGATTCCATCCCGTCCACCGGTACTTCCGGAACCATCACCGTGGCCACGCTGAACTGCAACGGCACCACCTTGATGAACACCATGACCTTTACGCCCAACAACGGACCCGCGTTCACCATGACGTCCAACTTCACCCTCTGCGCCGGAACGGGCACCAACCCCTTGGCGTGCGCCGCCTCGTGGGTGTTGGACACCAACCAACTGCAGCCGGGAGTGGTCAACATCATCAACGCGTGCACTACCACCGTAACGGGGCCCGCCACCAGCGTACTCACCAACTACCTGTGGGACTTTGGCGACGGCAACTCCGCAACGGGCGCCTACCCTTCCAACTTCTACACCCAGCCGGGCAAGTACCAGGTGTGCGTCACCATGGGCTCCGTGGCCACGGCCATCAACGCCAGCTGCACCGCCTCTTTCTGCGACAGCATTGAAGTGGACGCCAACGGCTACCTCGTCTACAAAGGCCAAGCCGGATTCCAATTGAACATCATCGACGCCAGTCAAGTTTCCTTGGTGGAGACCGACGCCACCACGCCTATGGCCTACCCCAATCCGGTAGCCTCCGGCACCGAATTGCGTTGGTCCGCTGAACCAAAGCACGTGCGCATCACCAGCGCGGACGGACGGGTTGTAGCGGACGAGCACGCACCGACATCCCTGCCCACTTCCGGTTGGGCCCCAGGTGTTTACTACATCACCTTGGAAGGTGCCCTAAACACCACCACCCAAACGTTGGTGGTGTATTGATCGCCGAATAAACCGTTCGCACACCAACAAACCCCGAATTTCAGCCACGCTGAGATTCGGGGTTTATCTTTACAAGACATACCGCCTCCCCGGCAGAAAAAAACCCATGCCAGACCTCGCCACCTACGAAGACGTTGCCGCCGTTGTGCGCACCCAATACGACCTCCTTTTGGCATCAACCCAAACCGCACCGCACTTCGCCGGCGTGGATCTGGACCACCACCTGCCGCGCGTTTTCACCTTTTGGGCCTTTACTCTGGGCTTGGGCGACGCCAGCTACCGAGGTTCCGTCTTTGAACCCCACGCACGCCTGAAACTGGCAGAAGCGGACTACGTCGTTTGGCAAGGCGCCTTAAAAACTGCGCTGGAACAAAACGGATTTTCCGGCCCCGTCTGCGACAGCATGATCGCCAAAGCCCGAATGATGGAATTCATCTTCAAAAGCAAAATGCCGCTTGCGGGCGAAAACACCGCACCTGCAGGCTGAATCACCAAAAACCAACGGAGGCGTCGAACCTCCCAAACAATTAAATAAGCCGGATCAGCTCCAGGTGGCGCTTCCCTTGGCCACCATGGCCCCGTGCACCGAATACAGGTACACTTCCAAGACCGTGTGGCGCTCGCTGTACGAAACCCGATCCACCTCCAGCGTCACCACGTTGGACTGCGTGTGTGCCACAATCAGATCCACAGAAAAATGCCGCAGCGCCATGGGCGCGGGCAAAAACTCGCTGCCGTAGGCCAGAACAGAGGCCAATAGCAGTTCCGACGCCTCCATCCAACCCAAGGTTTCGCTGCGCACCGGAGCACCCACCACGCGGTAGTATTCCTCTTGGGTGTGCATTTCCCGGATTTGCAAAACCTGATTCAGGCTGCGCGCGGGCTGGGGGGCTGTAGGGGATTCCGACGTCATTCAGTACAAATTTACGATTTAAATTGGTCTATTTGGTTCGGATTTGTACCTTTAAACATGCCAAAAACCGCAATGCTGATTGAATTGGTCCAAGAATTGGATCATTACGAGAAAACCATGGACCAGCCGGACCAGGTAACCATGGAATCTTTTTTGGGCCACATGCACGCCAAATACCTCCAACCGCCCCTTAATTTTCGGTCCATGGGTGGCGAACTGGAAATCACCGTACAAAACCAAGGAGCTGAGCGAGAGACGGACATCAGCGTGCACATCACCCTGTTGTTCCGCTACGCCAAATACTACACCGGCCTGGCCCTGGAAGAGTGCGATTTAAACAGCATCGACGAGTTCTCCTTCGTCATCGTTTTGATGACCCACCCCAGTTTGTCCAAAACCGAACTAATTCGGCAAAATGCCGTGGAAAAATCTACGGGGATTGAAATCATTAACCGTTTGATAAAGAAGGGCTGGATGGAACAATTCCCGGGCGAATCGGACAAAAGAACCCAACGCGTTCGCATCACGGACATCGGCCGCAAACGTTTGTACCCGGTGCTGCACGACGTTGAAAAAGTGGGCCAAGTTTTGGCTGGAAAACTCACCGTCTCCGAACGCAATACCCTGCACTACCTCTTGCGCAAATTGGAAATGCACCACCACCAATTGCGCTCCAATTACCCAAACGCCACGCTGAACGAACTCATTGTGGCCACTTGGAACCCTGAAAACGAAGAAGGGGCCGCCGCCGAAGCGATGGCCCCCTCTTGAAGAAAGCAAATGCGTACGGACGGATTACGCCTTCAGCAACTGCACATCGCCGTGCAACTTGATTTCGTCGGACACCAACAGGTTGCCGGCCTCGTTCACCACGTGAAAGCTCAAGCCAAAATCCTTGCGGTTTACCGCTCCGGTAAAGGTCAAACCGGCTTTGGTATTGCCCCACGGATCCACTGCTACACCCGCAACTTCAACGTGCAAACGCACGGGCTTTTCCACTCCGCGGATGGTCATTAAACCGTTCACGTGCAATTCACCTGCGCCGGCCTTCTCAACGGAAGTGGACGTAAAGGTCAACTTGGGGTGGTTCTCCACGTCAAAGAAATCCGGGCTTTTCAAGTGACCGTCGCGGTCGGCGTTTTTGGTGTCCACACTCGCTACGTCCGCCTCAAAAGAGAATTGGGCATCTGAAAAGTCGTCGGACTCCGCTACTACGCTGCCGTCGATCTGCGCAAAACGTCCAGAAACGTTGGTGATCATGAGGTGACGCGCCTTGAATCCGATTTCAGTGTGCGCAGGGTCTAAATTCCAAGTTGCCATGGGATGGGGTGTTTTAAGTTTTACGTTATTCAATGTTTTAACAACAACACAAAGATACTCCCGGTTTTCAATGTTGCAACATTGAATCAATAAATTCAAGCGACGGGCAAATTCATTAATTTGGCGGCCATGAATAAAACCTACTCCGACCTCGGCTTACTCCTGCTTCGTTTGGGCAGCGGCCTACTCATGATCCCCCACGGCTGGGGCAAGGCACAATGGCTTTTCTCCGGCGAGCCCATTGAATTCTTTAACTTCTTGGGCTTGGGAGACACCGCCTCTCTGGCGCTGACGGTGGGCGGAGAATTGGTGGCGCCGGCCTTAATCGTTCTCGGTGTTTTTGCTCGATGGGCCGCGATTCCTGCTGCCTTTACCATGGCGGTTGCTGGCTTTTGGGTGCATGCCGCGGATCCCATTGGGGACAAAGAATTGTCTTTGCTCTACTTTGCCGCGTACGCAGCCATAGCCTTGATGGGCTCCGGGAAGTACAGCTTGGAGACGCTCTGGAAAAAGGATTGAGCCCCGGCTCCCCGCGCCCCCAATCGGTCGGATCGGGGGCGCGACATTGATCCTTCTGCCCTACTGCACCACCAGGGGCGCCGCCCCTTCCGGAAATACCAAGGTGTAAAAACCGGGAGCCCAGTTGCCTACCGCGGCGCCTTCGGCGCCGCTGGCCACGGGCCACTCCGCCAAACACCTTCCTTGCGCATCAAAACAACGAACCTGCCCGGCAGCGCCTGGGGCAACGTCCCACCGCACCCGCTGCCCGGCACGAACCGGTTGCGGATACACGCGTGCAACGCGCTGCTCCGGCTCTTCCGCGCCCAAAGTTGATTGGTAATCCACCCAAGCATGGCCCTCGTCGTCCGACGCGAGCACGGTCCACGATGCGTTTGTGTTGCCTAAATAATCATCCGCCATTTGCGGCACCCGCAAAGACTGCTGGCCGTAGTGGCGCAACGCCAAACTGTAGCCCAGGCCTTGCGCGTAGCCAAACGGATACGGCACCACTCCTTCGATGGGAATACTGCCGTACACAGAATCCTGAAAGGCCACATTCCACCGCGTCTGCCAGCCAAAGGAAGTCCAGTAGAGGCGAAGCAAAACCTGGTACGTGGGCGGCTGGGTAGCGCCGGGCGTCCACCCGTTGGACCAATTTACGCCCATCGAGGCCGGCACGTCTTCGCCCCGATGCACCACCGGAAACCACAATCCGCCGCTCACGTCCAAAGCAGGAGCCGCTACCCCAGCGCGCATTTGAATGAACCCGGACGTGCCCGGAACCTCGTACATCGGCGAAACCACCGAGCCCAAGGTGTCCAAGGCAAATAAATAAACGTCGCTGCCACCCAAGGCCGGGCCAGCATGCGTTTGACCGTCCAACGTAAAGCCAATGGAGGTAGTCCCGGAAACAAATGCCGCGGTGTTGTAGCCATTGGGGCCCAAAAAGGTGGCGGGAACGGGGGTCAATCGCGGAGCGTCGCAGGTGATGTCTTCCCACACCCGAATCCACTTGAGCGTCCAGTTCTTGTTGAGGTACGCCACCCACCGGTTGTACGCGTGTGCGTTGGCGGGAACCGCCACCCCGTCCGCCACCTGAAGCGGAACCGCGCAGGAACCGGAGAGCATAAAGCCGCCGTTGGCCAAGCGTTCGATGTGCGCGCCGTACCCCAATCCGTACAAATCTTTGCGCCGGAGCACCTGACCGTTGGGCGTCACCTCCGTCAACCGCACCGGCCCGCCAAAACCGCCCTGCGCGCTCATCAATGCGGCCTTCCCATCGTACACCGCAAACGCCTGTGTAGTGTCCGGTTGTTCCCACAAAACCGACGTCTGCCCGGATGGATTTCGGTGCATAAAAACCTGCCGAAATTGATTGGGAGCATAATAGCTCTGGGAGCCAAAACGCAGGCTGTCTAAATAGCCAAAACGCATCCACAATCCGAAGGTAGGATCGTACGCCAACTGCTGCACCATGGCGCGTCCGTCCACCAGTAGGACCTGTGCAGAGCCGGGGAATGCGTCACGAACCACCACGCGCGCATCGCCCAAATTGGTGTTGTACGCCAACTTTCTGCGGTACAAATAGCCGTAGGCGCTTTCCGCGGGCACTCCTCCCCAGGAGGCAAAGGCAAACGGATCGTAGATGGGGTTCGCGGGCGCCCCGGAAGAAACCCCAGCCGCCTCGTACCAATGCCCCGCCAAATGGACGGTGTTGGACCCCTGACCCTGCGCCGCAACGCTGCAACCCACCAACGCAAATACCGCGAAAATGCGTTTCGTTTTTTGCCAATTCATGTTCTAAAATTACGGCGAACTGCTAAAGAAATTACACCCCAAATTAGTGATCGACTTTCTTCTAATTCTTATATTTGACTGCTCGCGATCGCATTCGGAGTCTTTTGTGCATGGTTTCTGTCCTTTGGCGTACGGGCATCCGGATGCTCCTTTTCTCCGCCCCCGTCGCCTTCAGCGCTGCCGCGCAACCGACGTCCGCTCCGCAACCCTACCTGTGGTTTTCCAACCAGCCCATTCCCCAAGCCTACCGCACTACGGAAAGCGATTGGGCCGCTCGCTTTGAGCAACTGGAGGAGTCTGCAACCCTGACGGACCGTCGCATCACGATGTCCAAACTGCTGTCTCGCTACGCCACGCAGGACGCCTTACTGGAGGGAAAGTTGGCCTTTGACCACCCGGTGCAAAGCTACCTCAACAAAATCAAAGACCACCTCCTGAAAGACCAACCGGCGCTTCGGGACAGCATCCGCGTGCACCTGGAAATCAACCCAGACCCCGGGGCATTCATGAGCATTTCCGGCGATTTGCGCTTCACCACGGGCATGTTCAGTCGCTGCCTATCTGAGGCGCAGGTAGCGGGAATTATTGCCCACGAAATCATCCACTACTCGGAGGAACACAGCGTTAAATCCATCCGCAATCCGTTTGGAACCAACGACTCAGACAACGTTCAACTGGCCAGTTTCAACACCCGATACAGCCACAGCCGCGAGCTGGAAGCAGACACCAAAGCGTTGAACAGCTTCCTCAAGGAGAGCGGTTACCGGCTGGACGACGTCACCCAACTGTTTGATTTGCTGGCCTACAGCTACCTCCCCCTGAGCGATTTCCCCTTTCCGTTTGAATCCTTGGTGCCGGAATGCTGGATGCCGCAAGCGGCCGCCTTCATTGAATCACCGCGCCCCATCACCCCCCAAGACAAGCTGGACGACTCCCGCTCCTCCCACCCCAATGCCTACCGCCGTCAAACCGCTTTTCAAGCTAAATTGAACGAAATTGGGTACGTTCCCGGAAGCGGGAAATCGTATTTGGTGGACAGCAAAGAGCACTTCAAAGCGCTCCAAAAATCGGTTCAAAACGAAGAGATTTTTCTGCAAAGCGTGCACCACAACTACCTCCACACCCTGTACGAGGAATTCAACGCCCACCCCAACGAACCCACCCTCTTGGGCATGCACGCCTTGTGGGCCCTCACCACCCTTCGGATGGACAACAATTTTGACAAGGAAATTGGCTTGCACTCGGATTTTGAGGGCGAAATTTCCTCCCTGCATTGGTTCCTGACCAACATTCCCAAAAAAGACTTGATCTTGCTGGCGTTCCGCCGGGCCGTGGAAACGGAAAAAGCCCACCCCAAAAGCGAAATGGCCCAGCGCATCACCGCCAACCTTGCGGGGCAAGCCAAACGCTCCCTCTCCGTCAAAATGCTGCCTTGGGAACACCCCCTTTTGTGCGGCGTAACGGATACGTTGTTGTACGCCAGCGCCTTCCGCAAGGGAGTCGCTACGGCCACGGACCAAAAGTACTTTGCGCGCACCGCCACGGTGGTGGAGGGCAAAAAAGCCGACGACCGCTCCGTGCGTCCCAACAGCGCCACCCTGCTGCCGGCGTCGATCTACTACCACAGCAACGGCGAGCCCTTGATGGAGCAAATCGCAAAAACACGCGACTATTTGGAAAGCAACTTGCTGGTGGATTTGGAGGAGCGTCCGCAAGGGAGCTACCTGCCCTTTGCCGCAACGCGCATCCACGCAGACCCGCAGGTGCGAAACCGGGTGCTGGCGCTGGATTATTGGTTGGAAGACATGGCCTACATGACCAACTGGAACTCCACCATCTCTTTATTTACCGACGACGCCCAGCATTGGAAGGATGCCCTCAAGTCCCAGCGCGTGTCCCGGCTCAGCCTGGGCAGCCCCCTGTACAATTCGTTTTTGGTCACGTTTGACACCAACAACCAACGCGCTGTAGACGCAGTCCGTTTCCAGGCCGGGTCGCCCAAGAAAACCGCCAAAAAAATGATTGGCTGGTGGTTGCAATCCGTCGGAACCTCCGTGAATGTTGGGGAAAAAGAGGAAGAACAAAAAGAAGAAGCAGCAACAAAAGAATGAAGACACCCCAAAAAACACGCCGCGCAGGACAACCCACACTCCGCGTCCAAGCGCCTTTGGTTGCTGCCGGCTTGATCCTCCTCCTCGCCTCCAGCTGCTCGTTGCTCAAGGTGCAAAAAGACGCGTTCGTGAAAATCCAATCGGACGTGCCGTTGGAATTGGGCGATGAAAACTCCACGTTGGGCGCCACCAACGAATGGTTACCCATTTACAAATTGGGAGATCGTTCCGTAAAACTCGTCGTCAAAGCGGACAACGTGCCGCTGGACACCTTGGTTCTTTTGCGCAAGAAACACCCCTTGAATCGGATTCAAATTCCGGCGGTGGTGGTGTTGCCGGTAGCGGCGGCGGCGGTGATTCCCCGTTTCTACCCCACCGCCAATGCGGTAGACGTCTACCGCTCGGTGTTTGGTTTAACAATAGGTGCCATCTGGTTGGACCGTACCACAGACAGTTACCGTTTTAAGTTCCGCAACTACCAAACCGTCCCCTACGAATTGCCCGACTCCAAAAAGGAGCGCTACGCGCAACTGATGAAAAAAGCGGAAGAAAACGCTCTGGCTGACGCAATTCGCAAGCCGGCCTCTGAGTTGACCACCGTGGATTACCTCCCGGAATCCTTACGGGCCAAATTTGGCCTGACCAGCGTCCCGTTGGCGGCACCGGCGGCTAGCGTTTCCGCAACCCCCGCGTCACCTGCGGTCGCCGCATCCAACCCCGCGGCGGCATCCAGCCCAGCAACCTCGGCAACCCCAGGCTCGGCAACCGCTGGCCCAGCAACTGCCCCAGTGGCAGCAGCCACCCCCGCGGCCACCGCACCCACCGGAGCACTGGCGAGCGGCCCGGCCGCAGGACAAACCACGGTAGTACTGAAAAACACCGCAGCCACCCCCATCCGGGTCTACCTCTCGGTGGAAAAAAGTTTTGTGGTGCGCGGGGCATCCAGCCTGCCGGTGCAGGTTCCGGCCGGAGCAACACTCTACTTGGCCCAAAATGCGCGCCCACTTCAACTGAAAGCCGTCGGAACGGCTCCCGCAACCAATCAACCGCAACTCACGCTGGACCTCCAGCAAATTCTATCCACATGGGAATAAGCATCAAAACGCAACTCGCAGCCGGTCTGCTCCTGGCATCCACCGCTTTGTGGGGTCAGTCGGACCTCAAACAAGTGATTCCGTATTCGTTTCCCGGAGTGATAACGGACACCGCGTACATCTACCAAAATTCGTTCCTGCCGTTCCGCCCGCTGCGGGCCGGGAACCTCTACGTGACGGCGCAGTACTCCCACCCCAACCCTCGGTTTGGATTGGGGTACAGCCACGTGTACAGCGCCAAAAACGATTGGTTTTTGCACACCAATTTGGAATTCATGGCCACCCCGGTTTCTTTCCAAGACTACAGCGGAGAAAGCGGTCTGTTTGGTTTCACCTTACCCGCCTTCACCGAGCTCCTGAGCGTCAACGGCAACGTGGTGTACGCGCACGTGTACCGCCGCAAGCTGCGCCCCTCCATTGGGACGCTCTCCGTCGCCTACCGCACGCGCGGCAACACCAGCACCAACTACTACATTGAGTACGAGAACGGAACCACCGTCTTCAAAACGTGGCGCGTGGGCCTCACCCAAAACCTGAATTCCCGCGGCCGGTACGCCTCTTTTGAGGACCAAAGCAACCTGCTGGGTTATCGGTATCAGGCGCTTCGCGTGGGAGTGGGACAAACCGCAGGACAAGGTTCCGTGATCCGGTTGAAAAAGCGCGACGGCCGCTACGCCCAAGTAGACCTCAGAACCTCCTATTTTGATCTAATTCTGCCCTTGGCGCATCAAAATGTGTACACCGGCTTGCTGAACGGCGCAGACCGCTTGGCCGTTCGGTACCTCCCGGGCTGCGAATTTGGCTACAGCGAACGTTCCCTAGAACGCGGTTCGCAAAAACGCAATTGGTACGCTGAGGTTTTCACCGGAATTCACCCCGTCCAGTACGGAACCAAATTCTCTTTTTACACCGGACTTCGGTTTAAACTAGGAGGAGGTGCACACCTGCCCAGCGAAACCAAGGCACTGGTCAAAAAGTGAATTCCAAATCCCTTGCGTCAATAAGCGCGGAAAAAGAGAAACGCGTGCGGTCCCGTAGACGGGTCCCGGTACGACAAAGTCGGTTCGCGGTCCCGCCAAAAGGTGAGGCACGCCACTTGGCCTTCGTAGAGCTCACTGGAGCTGTAGGTGATGTTCATCAAATGACCAAATCGATCGGGATCGCTGCTGGCCAATTTCCAGGCCTGATACAGTTCAAAGGTGGTTGGAATGTACCACTCACCGTTTTCACTTCCTTCGGGCGAATAGCCGGCGCGCACCGCGTAGGGAATGGATCCGCTGCAGTAGTCGGCTATCTGGGCGGTCAGGTCGTGTCCCAACTTGGGTACCGAACGCCACTCCTCGTAATACAAATACTCCGAATGATCCACTGCCGGAAGGCAGCTGCTGGAATTGGAGTAGCGCACATACCCATAAGCGGTGTCCGTGAACTCCAGGTAACGCCAAGCGTAAGGTATGCCCAACGTTTGCTGGCTGGACCCTTGGTCCAACACAATGCATCCGGATGTTCCCAATTTTCCGGATTTCCCCGGATTGATCAAGGGCTCGCAACTGCTCACCACCAAAACCACTACCAAGGCCGCAAGGCCCGTTAAATACCGTTTTACCATGTGCCTAAATTACCCAAAAAACACCATGCGTTATTCCCTCGTTCCCAAACTTTTAGTTCCCATCGTTTTCGCCTTCCTTTTTTCGGGGAATGTTTGGGGACAAACCTTTGCACTGTCGCACACCATTCCGGTGCACGCAGAACCGCTGGAGAAGGGACACACCTGGGACGGCATTCATGTGGGATTGTTGGACAGCACCCGCGGAGTCCTCTCCCTCAACACCCGCTACCCCAAAGGAAGAGGAGACCAAAGCCAGGCGTCCACCCGTTACTACGCCCCCCTCTCTTGGACGGAGCAAAAGGCAGATACCGTGAGCCAAATCACCCCCCTGTTGATGCGTTTTATGGGTAAGGAAATCTACTCCGCCGGCTTCATGGCCATGGACAGTGTATCGCATTTTTTCTACTCGCAATTCGTACCGGAAAAGAAGGTTTATCGGCTACTTGCTTATTCCGTTCAACCCACAGACAGCACCCCAAAAACCTCCTTCCGAATCCTGTTTGAAATCAGTACGTCGGACCCGGACCAAGTGGCCTTCCGCATTGCCCAAACCGGCAAGCACTTTGGGATGGCCTTCATGCAGTTGGAAGACGACCGCAACGAGCGCGCCATCCTGACGTGGCGCGTCTACACCCAAACGCTTAAAACGGTGTTTGAGCGCACGGAAAAAATCAACTTTGGGGGCGGAAACGTGTCCTTGATGCATTTTTCGCTGACCCCGGAATTGGTGGGCTTAACCACCTTGCAGCACAGCCAATCCAAAACCCGCCCCAACGGCATTGCCTACTACGTGCTTTCGCGGGAGCGCACCTCCGTCTTCCAGGGCGAGCTGATCGTTACCCGGGATCAAGCGCCTTTGGGAACTTGGGTGCGGTACAACAGCGATTCGGCCCAGTTTGACTTGGGCGGCATCCTGGCACCGTCGGCCTACCGGATTCCGGAACGCTGCTTTCACTACAGCATTCCCTTGCAGCGCGTAGACCTCCCGCGCGGCGGAACCTTTCCCCTGCCCGCAGACTGGGTTGACGCGTGGAAAGAGGACACCAAACCCACCGCTTTTCGCTACTACAGCAGCGAATTGGTATCCATGTACCGCGTTCAGCCCGGCCCCAATATTCCGTGGTCCATGACCTACGCGAGCGGCGGGACCTACAAAACGAAACCCTTTAATTCGGACCTTCTGGTGCTCGGCACCCAGCCCAACGGCATTCGGTATTCCGCCCACCTGGACCGCGATTTCAGCGTGGACCGCATCAATTCTGCAGTGGGGCTCTTCACCGTCCCCAAAGTAGGAGCCTTTGTTTTGGCCCACGGCACCAGCGAGCCTCGCGTTCACAACGCCAAAAAGATACCCGCCGCGGACGGCCCTGTGGTCACCCAAATACTCCCCGACGGTTCCTTTGAGCGCCGGGCTTTTCCGCTGCCCGCAGACGCCACCGGCACCTACTTCTACGAAGGGGTGGAGATGATTGACAACCGCCGCATGGTGCTCCCCTACCGCACGGCTGCGGGTTTTTCGCTCGCCGTGTACACCGTCGGGCAGTAGTCCGCAGTTCCGGAAAACGCGTTGAAAGAAATTCCACAAATTGAAATTGTATAACTTTGAACGCATTACCCATTAAAGAACTATGAGGAATCGCTTATTCGCTTTCCTGGCCGCAGCCGTTTTGGGCACAGCGTCCCACGTGCAGGCTCAAAATCCGCTCTTGGCAGTAAATACCAACGGATCCTGCGGGTTGATCAACCAACGAAACGACGGAAATGGTTTGCCCAATTCCTGTCCCGGCATCAACAACACTCCGGTTGCTGCCAACGTAGTAGGGACCTCCTACGCCACCCCTCCGGCCGGAACGAAAACCGGTGACATCCGGTTGAATTGGACCGTAAGCAACGTTCGCCCGCCGGTCATTACCAAAATTTTCGAACTGGTGAACGGGTCTGCCGTTTTGACCACACTGCAAGTGGGCCCTCCCGGATTGCCCTCGCAAAGTGGCGATGTTTTGTACTGTTTTTACAACGCCACCAACTACAATCTTCAGGCCGCCCAAACCCTCATTTTTGAATACACGGACCCCCAATACGGTCAGGTAATTGGGTATTGCGCCTTTGACTTTTCGTCTCAGCTCCCAACCGGAACATCTGCGAACGTACCGGGGCTTCCCTTGCTCTCCGGAACCGTGGGTGCCTCCTTGGTGGATCACCAATGGGTATGCAACGGTGCAGATCCTGCCCTGATCCCCAATGCAACGGCCGCACAAGGCGGAACGGCCCCCTATACCTACCAGTGGGAGTCGGCGTCGGACAGTCTGTTCACCAACCCAACCTCCATTTCTGGGGCAAACAGCGCGTCTTTTGATCCGCCGGCCGGCATTACCGCCACCACGTACTACCGCAGAAAAGTAACCGACGCTGTCAGCGCCGTGGCGTACTCCAACTACATCCGGGTAAAAGTAGTTCCTTCTACACTGGTGGTTACGGTCAGCGGCTCAACCAACGTAGCTTGCTTTGGGGGAACAACGGGTTCTGCAACAGCCTTGGCCACAGGTGGAATCGCTCCCTACCAATACAGCTGGAACACCTCCCCCGTGCAGAATTCCGCCAGCGCAACGGGTCTGGGCGCGGGCACCTACACAGCAACGGCAACGGACGCCAACGGGTGCATCGCCACCTCCGCGCCGGTAACCCTGACCCAGCCCGTGGCGGCATTAGGCGCCACCACCGCGCAATCCAACGTTACCAGCTTTGGTTTGTTGAACGGTTCAGCCGTGGTCATCCCTTCCGGCGGCACGTCCCCTTATTCGTACAGCTGGAACACCAATCCCGTGCAAACCACTTCTGCCGTTGGCGGATTGGGAGCGGGCACTTATTCCTGCACCGTAACCGACGCCGCAGGATGTACGTTGATTCGGAACTTCACCATCACAACCCCTTCTCTGTTGGATTTGTCCAACTTCAGCGCCACACCGGTTGCCTGCTTTGGCGGGTCTACTGGCAGTGCTGCAATCACTCCAGCGGGAGGAACGGCACCGTACCTCTACAGTTGGAACACCAATCCGGCACAAACCACTGCAACCGCTTCCAACCTAACGGCAGGAACGTACACGGTAACCGTAACGGACGCTGGAGGGTCTTCTGCGCAACAAACGGTTACCGTTTCGCAACCGGCTAGTGCCTTGACCGTAGCAGCCAACGGAGCCAACGTCTTGTGTGCTGGTTCAGCAACCGGCTCCGCCACAGCCACCGCCACCGGCGGTACCGGAGCAGTTGGTTTTTCGTGGAACACCGTTCCGGCACAAACAACGGCAACGGCAACGGGATTGGTTGCCGGAACCTATTCCGTAACGGCTACAGACGCCAACGGATGTACTGCGGTTCAAACAACCACCTTAACCGAGCCCGCATCGGCGCTTTCGGCAACCGCAGCGCAAATCAACCCTTCGGGTTTTGGTTTGGCCAACGGTTCTGCATCTGCGGTAGCCTCTGGTGGCGTTGCCCCCTACACCTACGCTTGGAGCCCCTCTGGAGGAACCGGCGCCACGGCCAATGGATTGACGGCCGGGACGTACACCTGCACCATTACGGACGCCAACGGCTGCGCCCAGGTGAGAACCGTTACCCTGACGCAACCCAATGCATTGGTTTCCGGAGTGAGCAGCGTCACCCACGTGGCGTGTTTTGGAGGAACCACCGGCACGGCCAGCTTGTTTGTGAGCGGCGGTGTTGCTCCCTACAGTTATTCGTGGAATACCGTTCCGGCTCAATTGAGTTCGACGGCCTCCGGCTTGGCTGCGGGTTTGTACACCTGCACGGTTACGGACGCCAACAACAACTCCACGCAGGTATCGGTTCAAATCAACGAGCCCACCGCAGCGCTGAGCTTGACCGCAGCAGGGACCAACCCTACCGGTTTTGGCTTGGGCAACGGCAGTGCCACCGCAACAATTGCAGGAGGGTACACGCCGTACACCATTGCTTGGAGCACGGTGCCTGCCCAAACCACGGCAACGGCCACCGGTTTGTACGCGGGATCCTACACGGTTAACGTCACCGACGCGGGCGGTTGTACAGCGCAAAGCGGTGTGCTGCTGACGCAACCTTCCTTGCTGGAAAGCATCATCTCCAACCAAGTAAACATCCTCTGCGCCGGCACAAACACCGGGCAAGCCATTGTGAATGCCGTGGGCGGGATTCCCCCTTATTCCTACGTTTGGAACACAACACCCGTACAAACCACCAATATTGCTACGGGATTAACGGCAGGGACCTATACCTGCTCTATTTTGGACGCCAACGGAAACCAAACGGCACAAACCGTTACCATTTCGCAACCTGCTGCTTCGCTAAGTGCAACCACCAACGGAAGTGCTTTGGCTTGCTTTGCAGACAACAACGGCCGTGTAGTGGCGTTGGCATCTGGAGGTACCGGACCGTACACCTACAGCTGGAATACCTCACCTGTTTCCTCAAACGACACGGTCAACAATTTGAGCGCCGGCATTTACAGCGTATTGATCACCGACGCCAACGGCTGCACCACGTTCCAATTGGTCAGTGTAACGCAACCGTCCTCTGCCCTGTTGATCACAACAACCACCGTCAACCCCACGGGTTTTGGGTTGAGCAATGGATCTGCAACGGCCTCCGTTTCTGGAGGTGTTGCTCCTTACCGGATTTCATGGAATACCACCCCGATCCAGAGAGGAGCCACCGGCGATACCTTGGTAGCGGGAACGTACGTAGCTACCGTTGTGGATACCGCGGGATGCGTCCGCACGCTGCCGGTTGTTTTGACCCAACCTGCCTTGCTCCAGGCCAGCACCACCCAATCCCAAAGTGTGGCGTGCTTCCAAACGGCAACAGGCAGCGCCACGGTTCAAGCAACGGGCGGCGTAGCGCCCTACCGTTATTCATGGAACACCACACCGCCAAAAGTGGGTCCGTCCGCCAACAATTTGGCAGCGGGCGTGTACAACGTGACCGTCTTGGACACCAACAACAACAGCACGGTATTGCCGGTTACGATTGCCGGTCCTTCTGCTGCGCTGCAAGTGAATGCAGTGGTCACCAACACCACCGGTGCGGGCAACAACAACGGTTCGGTTCAAGCCGCAGTTACCGGCGGACACACTCCGTACAGTTACGCTTGGAACACCACACCCGTGCAAAACGGAGCTACCGCAACCAACTTAAATGCCGGAACGTACCAAGTGGTGGTCACGGACGGTAGAGGATGTACCGATACCGCCAGTGGAATCGTGGCGAATCCTTACACGATAGTGGTTTCCTTCGCCAACGTGCAAAACGTCAACTGCGCTGGAGGCAACAACGGAACTGCTACTGCTCTGCCGTCGGGCGGTATTGCTCCCTACGCATTTGTCTGGAACACCGTACCCGCACAAACGGGCTCCACTGCCACCAACTTGGCGGCCGGCACCTATTCCGTAACGGCTACGGACTCGCTGGGCACCAGCACCACCCAAACGGTCACCATCACGCAACCCAATGCCTTGGTAGCCAGCACCAGCAGCACCAGCATTGCTTGCGCGGGAGGGAACGGTACGGCCACCGTAACGGCAACAGGAGGCACCGCACCGTACACGTATGCGTGGAATACGGCCCCCGTGCAAACTACAGCTACGGCAACGGGATTAACTTCTGGATTTTATCAGGTTACAGTAACCGACGCCAACGGTTGCACCGCAACGCCCAACGGGGTGGTGCTCTTGGCTCCAGCACCCTTGGTGGCAGCGTTTACCACCACACCGGCCACCTGCAGCACTACGGCCAACGGCCAGGCGCAAGTAAGCGTTTCCGGCGGAACGGCTCCCTATACGTATAGCTGGTCCAACGGTCAAACCACCGCCAGCATTTCCAATGCCCTGTCCAGCACCTACGCCGTAACGGTTACCGACGCCAAAGGATGCAGTACGATCGTCATTGGCATTAATGTGGGCACCACAGACTACGATTGCGACGGCATCCCCAACACCACGGAAGGCACCGTGGATACGGACGGCGACGGCACCCCGGATTGGCAAGACACCGATTCCGACAACGACGGCATTCTGGACAGCACGGAAGGAACCGTGGATACGGACAACGACGGCACCCCGGATTGGCGCGACTTGGACTCCGACGGCGACGGCATCTCCGACGCCATTGAAGGCACCGTGGACACGGACAACGACGGCACGCCAGACTGGCGCGACTTGGATTCCGACAACGACGGCATCACCGACGCCACCGAAGGCAATGGGGACACCGACGGCGACGGCACCCCGGACTTCCGCGATCTGGACTCCGACGGCGATGGTATTTTGGACAGCGTAGAAGGAACGGTGGATACCGACAACGACGGCACCCCGGATTACTTGGATTTGGATTCCGACGGCGACGGACTTTTGGATGCTTCCGAAGGAAACGTTGATTCCGACAACGACGGCACCCCAGACTTCCGCGACACCGATGCGGACAACGACGGCATTCTGGACCGCGATGAACCGTCGGACGACTGCGATGGAGACGGCATCCCCAACTTCCAAGATCCGGACGGTTGTGGTGTGATCATTCCCGAAGGTTTCTCGCCCAACAACGACGGCTACAACGACACTTGGGAAATCCGCAACCTGGTCTACGCCCCCAACAATGAATTGGTAGTTGTCAACCGCTGGGGAGAAACCGTGTACCGAATGGTAAACTACAACAACACCTTCGACGGCACGCCCAACGTGTCCACCAGCGGTGTTTCTGGCGATGGAATTTTGCCGGAAGGCACCTACTACTTCTTGTTCTTTGATCGTACCAACAACCAACAATTCGACGGCTATGTGTTCATTGCAAAATAAGTTAATGGCCCTTGCGGTCCTGTTTGTCGGGGCTTCGGCACATGCCCAGCAGTCGGCATTGAACGATTTGTATTTGTTCAACCCCACGGTTGTGGACCCCACCTTCGCGGGGCAAACCCAATACCAGTTTCATTCTGCTTTTCAACAGAAGTGGCTTGGGGTGGAAGGTGCGCCCAGAACCTTTGCGTTGTACGGTGATTTTAAGGTCAAAACCCTGGGTATCCATTTGGGAATCCAGTCGGACCAAGCCGGACCGGTGACGCGCACCTCGCCCATGATCAACGTGGCGCAAACCGTGCAGCTGGCCAAAGACCACAAACTTTCTGTGGGACTCCGTGCCCAATTGGACAACTGGGTGGTGGACTATACCAAACCGCGCAATGTGTTGTTTGACCCCGTTTTCCAAGGCATCACGCGCAGCACCCTCAACCCCAATTTGGGATTGGGCATCACGTACCTCTACAGCGACCGATTCTACGTAGGTGCCTCTGTTTTGGACATGGTTGGAAAAGGATG
>JAXITR010000003.1:0-92130 GCA_034679985.1 Cryomorphaceae bacterium | reverse complement strand
TGCACGGACGTTGTACGTATTGGCGTAGGTGCCCCAATCTACAGGCATCACTACCGCCAAACCATCGCCTTTGTATCCAAACGACGGCCCAATATTGCGCAAGGTAATTCCAAAGCGGAAGTCGCGTGACTTTCCTGCTACGTACTGCACACCGGCATCAAAGCACATTCCTGATGCAGAAAGATTGGAAATGGACGAATTGTACAACTTGATGTTTACGCCGCCATAAATATTATCCGTAAACATCTGTGCATAGGCAATACCCAATACTGAACTACCTGGCGAATAGATACCTGCCCCTCCGTCCGGCAAAGCCGTGGTGGTAACCTCTATATCGCCGTAGTCAAAATTAGTCACGTGGATGCCTAAAACACCATTGCGCGTAGGGGTGGCCAACGCAGCAGCGTTCACCTGAATACCGGAGCCTTGCAACCAAGTGGTGTTGGAGAATCCGGCGGTGAAACTTTTGCCTGCAGCCAGTCCCGCTACATTTCCGTACATGGACTCGATCCCCATGACGTTAGCGGTATTGCCCTCGGCCCAGCCAGCCGTTCGCGCCCATGGATTGATCAACAACTCGCCTGCACCAGCGGAGCCGGAACGCGTTGGATTTCCCGCCCACGCAGCAGTGGCGGCGGTCAATGCTAAAATTGCTAATGAACTTTTCATAATCTATTGCTATTAGAAGCCCGTCGGGTCAAAAGGACGCATGGTACCAAACCACTTGATGACTTTCTCACCAATTCCGTCTGCCTTGATGTGGATGATGTACACACCGCTCGCGATGGGAACGCCGTAGTTGTTTTTCAAATCCCAAAACATCCACGTGTCGGTGTTGTCCTTGCGCAAAGTGCGCACCAACGAACCGTCGGTAGTGTATACGGATACCACGCAATTCTCAGGCAGGTTGGTGATCTTCACCAAATTGTCCAACTGAGAACTTTCGTAGGCACTTTGGGACAAGTACGGGTTGGGAACCACACGGATGGCGTCCAAAGCACTTACCGCTACGGAGTTAATTCCCTTACCCGTTGCTAGACCTACCGTGCTGAACAAGTACTTGGGATTTCCACTGTTTGAATTATCTACTGCCAATTTCTCGTAGGGACGAGCCGTACGGATGCGCACACGCAAATCAGACGGCATGTTGGAGTACAAATCCAAACCGTCGAACTGCTGTTGAACCATGCCTAAAGAACACCACATGATCGAACGCGTAAACGTTTGGCGGTTGGTTCCGGTAGCGATGTTGGTGATCTCGTTGTACAAGGGGTGTGCGGTTGGATCATCGCCTTTGTACGAAAGATCAACAACGCTGGTTCCCTTGCGAACCGTTGGGGCAAACACGTAGATGTAGTGCTGGCCACCGAAGCGGAATCCGCCGGTTACCGGATCTTGCGGGAAAACTCGTTCGCGAGAAGTTGGGTTGAACTTCATGTCTCCACCGTTGTCGGACAACATCCAGCTGTTCTCACCAAAAGCCATGTTCAGACGAGTGCCTGTTTCCACGTTAATGGCATATCCAGGGAAGTAGCTCCAACCAATAGTGCTGCTGGGCACCAACTGACCGTTGCTCTTGTCCCAACCCGTTGCCTTGCGCAAAGTAAACTTAGAAGCACCACCTTGCGTCAATGCCTCATCTTCGCCCATTTCAAAAACGGGAACGCGTGTCCATTTAGCCGGATCTTTCGAAAAGACTACGTCAACGCTTTGCAGGTTCTTGGGTTCCAAACGCAAAGACACTTGCATGGCAGAATCCGCTGGACCCATGCCGTAAACCGTGGTACCTTCCGGAGTGCCGCGACCAATAGAACTAACGTAGTAGAATGGAGCCCAAGTTCCTCCCAATATGGTCTCAAAGAAACCTTTTGGGTCGTTGGGAATATCCTTATAGAATTTACCTGGAGCAGCAGTGACTTGATCATTTGGTCCTGCCAAAATCCAGTTGTACGGGCTGTAACTATCGTCGTCCGCAACACCTTTATACCAGGCTTTGGTGGGGTCCGAGTACACCAACTCGCTGTTCAACAAACCGCCGTTACGTTCGCCATCCTCGTCCAAACCAGGTGCTTCTACATCTGCAATCTCAACGGACATACCCAGTTCAGGAACGATTTGTTCGTTGATCAACTTAATGGAAGTCATTGAGTTGGCAATAACTTCACCGGTTACCTTGTCCTGAATTGACCAACGTGCATTGCCGCCCACACCGTCAAAAATCAAGTAATATTCACCCTCAGGAACATTCAATGGATCGACGACTTTAACGTTAACCGGGCCGTAGCCACCCAAGTACTTGGGGTTGGGCATGTAGCCGTTTGCGAAAACGGTAGAAAGAATTTCGCTCTCACTTGCTGGATCCAGTTGCATAGAGCTTCCGCCATTGCCTAATCCCTCAATGCGTGTAACAGGGGGCTTGAATCCGTAGAAACTGTTCGCCACCGTTCCGCCAGCCTCGCTGGAGAATTTATGGGGAATTCCGGTGTATCGCTTTACGTTGTTTCGGCCAGCCAAGAACGGACGACGCTGTCCGTCTGCACCTGTAGATGGGCTGTATGGAGCGTACTCGTTGTATGCATAAGCCACAACGGTAAAGTAGTATTCTTTGTGGTTCACAAAACGACGGTCCTGACCGGTCGCAAAAGCATCCTCGGACACCTTAAACGACAACTTAACTCCTTCGTTGTTGGCATTCAGGGTCATGTCTTGAGGCACAACCAAATCCAAGGTAGGATCCAACTCCCAGTTGACCATACGTGCCACACCATTCTTGATGTCGCATTGCGCTACCAACTTAGCTTGAGAAGGGTCGTAGCGATCTCCAATAGAAGAGTTCTTGCTCTTCAACTGGAAAATTTGGAAACCTTCAAACTTATAGGTATTGTCTGCATTGCGAATGAGCGGATCAACCTCTTCATAATCCAATGCCTGGTTGTTGGCTCCTTCGCGGTAGCTCATCATCAAAATAAGCTCACGGTCCATTTCTTGAATGGTCAAGTCCGGAGCGTCCGGTCCGTTCAAAATTTGGAAGCAGTTGTCAAACAACGCCTGGGCCTTATCGTCCGCAATGATCACTTTGTCTACTGAAGCAAACAGGCCTTGTTTGTTGTACTCGCGTTCCCAAACCACACCGGTGGTTATGAAGTTTACCGCACCGGGAGCCAAGGAGAACGGACCTGCGTTGTGCAAGCCACGTTTGTCCTGCTTGTTGTCTGGGGACTCAAACCAGTTCTGGGGAGCCTTAGGATCGTTCTGCAAAGTCGTGTCAAAGGTGTTGCCCGGGTAGGCAAACTTCGTAGCCAATCCGGTACCGTCTTGGGTAAAACCGTCTCCGTTGGAGGTGTTGCCGGGACCGCTTGGGTTCTCTACCACCAACGGGTTGCCGTTCCGCCAGCGGGACTGCATGTAGTTGTAGAATTCGGAAGCATTTCGCGGATCGCCGGTGGCTGCGTTACCGGCGTTGTAGTACATGAAACCGGACATGATGATTCGCTCGTTCAACCCGGTAGCAGGATTCTCGGGCTGGCAAACACCGTTGGCGTCGCGTACACCGTCCACACAACCGTCGCGGTCGTTGTCTAAACCGTCGAAGTAATCCGCAAAAGGACCTTGGAAAAAGTCCATCGCCACGGAAGGTGGGTTGAAACCGTAACCAATGGGGCCTTCGTCGTTGTTGTCCGCGTTGTAAACGTAACCCAAACCGCGGGGAATGTCGCAACCGATGATATCGTCCGTGTAGTTGCCCAAGTCTGGGTCAAACCAGGTGGAGAAATACGTATTGGTCAACCGGAAAGTCGACTTATTCAAAATACGGTAATTATTGAACGTCATGTTGTTGATCTCGTCGTTCGTGTTGAAAGCAAAGGCCTGGGCACGAATCTCAAAGCCCAACGCGCCTGCACTCGTTTCGGTGTGGACGTTACCGCGGTCGTTGTACACCCACCAAAGAGTCATGTCGCCGTAGAGGACGTCCGTTTCTTTTTTGCGGCAATCAAATGCACGATCAAAATCGTACGCGGGGTAGTCTTCCAAAGGATCGTAGCGGTTGTCTCCGTCTAAGTCAATGAACGGAGCCAAGGTGTAGGGAAGGTCTCCGTCTACACCGTGTGCGGGCCATTCCAGGATGATCTCTGGGATGCTGCCTTCGTAACCGGGGAATTTTTCTCCAGGATTGCAATCGGGATCGTTCTTGCACAACAACCACGCGCGGTGGAGATCCACCTGCTCACGGTAAATGATCCAGTGGCGATCGTACTTGTCGCAAATGTCTTTGTTGACCGAAGCCAAGCCGTCTGTAGAAAGCGGACCGGGCCAGAAGTCGTTACCGCGAGAGCGGTAGGTCATAGCCGCCAACTTGAGCTGACCACCTTCGTCCAAACCACCTAACCAAAGAGCACCTGCAAACATGGAGTGGCGGTTGGAGCCCTTGGGAATCTCGTAACGAGCAACGTTCAAATCCCACCACATATCGCCACCGCCCATGATGGTGGTGCGCACGTTATTCAAGTCCAAATCCGTTTGTGCACGGGACGGTTGGCACAATTCCTCAACCGTCTTGTTGGAACGCACCTTTTTACCCGACTGCGCACCAACGGCTTCACCGGGACGGGCGTAACCCAACGATGCAAGTCCTACTGCCAAAGCAGCAGCCAAAAGTCCTTTATTCAGCAACTTGTTCATAATCTTCAAACTATTCACTGTCTATTAGAATCCGAAACGAACGCCCAAACGAATTCGGCGCGGCAAAGAGAAATTAAAGGGGCTCACCATGGCGATGTTGTACAGATCGGTAAACGACTGTGCATCGGTGGTGAACAGGATGCCCTGCTGACCTTGGGGCGAGGATAGATAACCATCGTCCGAAGGAGAACCAGTAAAGGCATAAACATTCAAAACATTCAACTGATTCAATACGTTCAAAACCTGAACATATACTTCAAAGTTCTTGCGGTTGTCCGCACCAAAGTACCACACCTTGTTTGCCGTCATGTCCACCTTGCTCTGCCAAGGCAAGCGCGATCCGTTCAACAATCCAACCACCGGAGCGTTGGCGTCCGTCAAAGAAGTAGCTCGGTCCCGACGCGAGTAGGGCGTACCGGACTGAGCTGTGGCCAAGATGTTGATGCCCGCATTGGCGAATACCTTCTTGTCGAACCAAATGGGGCCGTTGTAGGCCGCTCCGTCTTGGAAACGGAAGTCGATGTTGGCGGCAAAGTTGTGGCGAACGTCAAAATCCAACGGCTGGATGTAACGCAAGTTCGGCTGACCCGAACGCGCCAAGGCAATGCCGGAGTTAGCACCCGAACCGGTACCATCCGCATAGGATAACGTGTAGTTCGCGTAAGCCAGGATGTTGCCTGTACGGCGCAAGTCGTATTGGAAGGAGAAGCCCTTCGCCGTGGTGAAGTCGCGGTTACCGTAGGTAATGTACGTGCGGGGGTAGGCCTCCGTTACGGATACGGACTGAATCAAGTCGCGGTATTCGCGGTAGAAGGCGTTAATTTTCAAAGCCGAGCGGTCGTTCAGCTTCTGGCGGAAACCGATTTCGTACTCCGTTTGCTTTTGCGGCTTGAGGTCCGGATTGGCAATGGTTGCAGAACCGTACTCCAAATTCACGTAGTTGATCGGGTTGAAGCGGGTGTTTTCGTTCGGGCGTTGCACCAACAAATCGTAGTGCGCAAAGAATTCAGCAGATCCGCTGATGGGGAACTGGAACGAAATACGCGGAGAAACCGTCACCTGGGGATCGTAATCCTTGAAGGAGTTTGCGTTCAGTACCGGCTGACCGTCTACCCAAGATCCGTCGTTGATAATCCAAGGCTTGGCTTGTCCACCAGACAAATCGGAAATTTCCTTTGGGTTCAACTGGGGAGAACCGTCGGCGTTGAACCAATCGAACTCCTTGCGGTAGCCGGTGATGCGCTTGGGGTTGTTGATGTTGTCCACATAGACCACGGCGTCGTCTGCCATGGATTCTGGAATGTTGGCAACCCACGGGTAGTTGTCTGCCATAGCGCGTGCCTCACCCACCGTGTATGCGGGGTACAACGAGAAGGCATCCTTCAAAACGGGCTGGTTGGCGTCGTAGCGATCTACGCGCACACCCAGGTTGAAGAACAAGTCCTTGTACGTAAACTGATCCTGAATGTATCCGGCCATATAGATGGGCTGGAATGCTGGGATGGGGTAGGTTTTGTTGCCCGCAGCATCGCGCTTGTTGAAGAAGTCGTTGATGGTGGGGTTATACGTTTGGGCGGAACCGTCGAAGTTGTATCCAAAGTAGCTTACGTAAGCACCTGCACCAAAGTTGTTCAACTCCTGAGCGCTGAACATGTCCAAGCTGAATAGAGAAGGATCGTAGGAATCAATGTCCAGTAGATCGGATCCGTTGGGATCTAGACCCAATTTGCGGCGCATGTTGCGGTCAAACGTGCGCGGCTTGGAGGCGTCGTATGCTTGAGGATAGTTGATGGTGTCTTGGAATACTCCGCCTTGGTAAACGGCTTGCGGACGGGTCAAATCCAATTCACGGATGGCGTCGTTCTGCAAACCGCGCATGAGGGTCCACAGGCCGTAGCCGCCCACGCTGAAGGCGCGGTCAATCCGTTGTTCGTACTCCAAACCGGCCACCAATTGGTGTCCTTTGATTTCAAAATTGGTAGAGGCTGTGACGCGGAACTGATCGTTCTGGAAGTAGCTGTAGTTGGCGGTTACCGTACCCACGTTGTTGAACAAGCTGTAAATACCGTTCGGGGACTGGCCGTTGAGCAAACCTCCACCCTGGCGAATGTTCTCCAAGTTACGCACGCCGGTGCGGAGCAAGCCTTGACGCACCAAATCGTAGTAGGTTTGGGTGTAGTTGGCCAGCACTGGGTTGTACTGTGATGCTTCAAAACGTACGTTGGTGTCCAAATTCAGCAGCTGACGCCAGCCGGTGAGTCCGGAAGCCTGATCCAAACCGTATCCGTACAAACGCGAGCGCTCCGTGGTGAAGGTACCGATGTGGCCGTATTGGAAAACATTGTCGCGCAAGCGGGGATCCCAGGTGCGACCGAAGTTGCGCGTGAAGTCTACTTGCACAGTGTAGTAGGCATTGCGGATGAGGTCACCCTCTTCTCCAGAACCAAAGTTTTGCGTGAATCGGGCGTAGGCCGATACGTCGCGGTTCATGGAGTTGCTGTTGTTGTCCCAGTTGGTCAAGGCATTGGAGAAACCGCCGTTCATGCGGTCGTTCCAAATGAAGCGACCGCCCAACACCACACCTGTGGTTTTGCTGGGCTTGATGTTGATGTTGTACGTTGCGCGGAATTCGTTGGAGCGAACGTTCAATCGCGCAGGAATGGTTTCCAAGGAATCGCGACGAAGCAATTCACCCGCCTGAATGGTTCCCAGTCCGGTTGCCGTTGGGATCAACGGACGTTCTTGCAAACGTGCCAATACGTCCTCTTTAACTCGGTACACTCCGGTGGCGTAAGGACGACCGTCCTTGTTGAATTCGTATTCCGTTGAAAGCAAAAAGCCTACAACCGCACGACCGTCCTTGTTCTTGATGATGGGACCACCAGCGGTAAACGAACCCAAGTTGTAGCCGTAGGGGTCAAAAAGTTGGGAAGTAACGTACTCGCCAGCGCCAAAATACTTGGAAGAAGGGCCGCGCGTGGTGGTGGAGATAACCCCGCCGGTAACGTCACCGTAGATGGCGGGCGTACCGCCGGTGATGACTTCCGTGGTTTGGATGGCGTCGCGCGGGAGGTTGATGCTTCCCCGAACCTTAATACCGTCGATAAAAACCTGGTTACCGCTTTCGCGACCTCCGCGGAAGGACACCCCACCCGTGGCTTCGTTCGTCACAACAGAGGCAGACATCTGCAAAAGTCCCGTCAATCCACGTTGTGGTAGGTTTCGGATGACTTCTTGGTCAAAGGTTTGAGCCGTTTTACCCGTTTCCACCAAAGGAGCTTCGTACTTTGCTTTTACGGTTACAACGTCCAATTCGTTGGTTTTCTCGGTCATTTTTACCGTCAATACCAACGGACGACCGGAAGGGACCTTGGCACCACCCAATTCATAGGGTTGCATGCCAAAGGCTTCAATGCGGATGGTGTAGGAACCTTCGTCTACCGGGGAGATGGAGAAGTTGCCGTCAAAGTCGGTCTTGCCTTGGGCTTCCACCACTTTGCCGTCCATTACTTTGACGATGGCGTTGGGAATTCCATCGCCTGATTTGCGTTCGGCCACGTTTCCTTTGACGGAACCGGGACGTGATTGTGCCCAAACGGTTGTTGATGCAACCAGTAGGGAGAGTCCGAAGAGGATCAGTTTGCGCATAGGTATGCTGGCTTTGATCTTTATAGAGGGGTATACGAAAGGGCTAAAATAACGATAGTTTGCGTTATGTTTACCATAGGTTAAGAAGAAAATGAACGGCCACATGCATCGAATTGTTTTGTACTTATTTGCAATTAGCACATTATTCATCAGTTGCGGCGATCGCAATCCCCATCCGGTGCCGTACGTACCGGTCAACGAGGTGGTTTATTTGTCTACACCGTCGGGTTATGCGCTGCAATTTGTGGGCGGCACCGTGACCCTTCCGGACGCCGGAGTGCGCGGGATTGTGGTGTACCGCAGAACGCTGCAAGGAAATGTGGACGATTTTGCCGTGCTGGACCTGTGTTGCCCCAACCATCTGGAAGCCGGGTGTGGCTTGGAACTGGAGGACAATTTATACGCGGTATGCCCGTGCGACGGTCAGCGCTTCTTGCTCTTTGACGGCCAACCGCTGGACTGGAATACCACCTACCCCCTTTTGCCTTATCGGATTTCCTACGACGGCAATGCCTTGCGCATTCGCAACCGGTAAATGACTTCTCAACCGGCAAACGCGGGCGGCACGCCGTTTCGACTAGGGGTATTTAGAACAGGGCCCGTGCGATCTTCTCGGTTTCGTCTGCCTTGCCCATGGTGTAGTAGTGCAGAACCGGAACGCCGGCAGCCATCAATTCACGGGACTGGGCGATGGTCCACTCCACCCCTACGGCTTTGACGGCCTCGGGGGTTTTCGCCGCTTCTAGGGCATCCACCAAGTCGTCCGGCAACGTCACGGAAAAATGACGAGGTACGGTGTTCAATTGACTGGCGGTTGTAATGGGTTTCAGCCCGGGGATGATGGGGACGCTGATGCCGGCGGCGCGGCAATCCTCCACAAACTTGAAGTAAGCAGCGTTGTCAAAAAACATTTGCGTCACAATATACTCCGCACCTGCCTCCACCTTGGCCTTGAGGTGGCGCAAGTCCGCTTTGGTGTTGGGCGCCTCAAAGTGCTTTTCCGGGTAGCCCGCAACCCCAATGCAAAAATTGGAGGGATTGGTATTTTGTACCTCGTCGTGGAGGTACTGGCCGCGGTTCAACCCCACTACTTGTTGGATGAGGTCCAACGCGTGCGCATGACCACCGGGCTCGGGAGTGAATTGCGCTTCGGACTTTAAGGCGTCGCCCCGCAGCAACAAAACGTTGTTTATGCCCAAATAATGCAAATCAATCAGGGCGTACTCCGTTTCCTCCGCGGTAAAGCCGCCGCACAAAATGTGCGGAACGGTGTCCACGTGGAATTTGTTTTGGATGGCCGCACAGATGCCGACGGTTCCCGGCCTTTTGCGCGTGTGGACTTTCTGCAACAGACCGTTGGGGTGCTTCTTGTAAATAAATTCCTCGCGGTGGCTGGTGACGTCGATGAATTTGGGGTCAAACTGCATCAGCCGTTCGATGTTTTGGAAAAGGCCGTCGATGGAGGTGCCTTTTACAGGGGGAAGAATTTCAAAACTGAATAGCGTCTTGCCTTGGGCAGCGGCGATGTGGTCGGTTACTTTCACGGGGTGGTGCGAATAAATAGTATAAGGAGTGCTTTGTGGTGAAGGGGGGTCAGTCCAAAAGGGGTTGGAGCCAGCGGCGCGCTTCGGCGGTGGAAATGCCCCGGCGTTGTGCGTAGCTCTGAAGTTGGTCTTCTGCGATGCGTGGGATGCCAAAGTAGCGGGCCTCCGGGTGAGCAAAGTAGTATCCGGAAACCGCGGCGGTGGGGGTCATGGCTCTGCTGTCCGTCAGCTGTAGGCCGGTATGTACCTCGGCGTCCAACAAGCGGAATAGCAAATCCTTTTCCAAGTGGTCCGGGCAAGCTGGGTAGCCGGGGGCAGGGCGAATGCCTTGGTAGCGCTCGGCGATAAGGTCTGCATTGGAGGCGTTTTCTTGAGGGGAATATCCCCAGAATTCGGTGCGCACACGGTGGTGTAGGCGCTCCGCGAAGGCTTCCGCCAATCGGTCTGCCAGCGCTTGAAGCATGAGGGCGCGGTAGTCGTCGTGCTGCGCTTGAAATTCGTGCACGCGCTCGGCTACCCCGTGGCCCACGGTGACCGCAAAAAGTCCCAAGGTGTCGCCGCTGGGGTCCAGGAAGTCCGCCAGGCACCAATAGGGCTGCCCCGCTGCTTTTTCACCTTGTTGACGTAGGCCGATGAAGCGATGGAGCGCGCCGTCCGGCGCAGTGACCTCGATGTCGTCCTCCACCGACTTTGCTGGGAAAAATCCGTACACGCCGTGGGCGGTCAACCACGATTCGGAAACGATTTGGCGCAACAGTTCTTGAGCGTCTTTGTAGACGGACTGGGCTTGCACGCCCACCACGGAATCGTTTAGGATTTCCGGGAATTTTCCGTGCAGGTCCCAGGCTTGGAAGAAGGGGGTCCAATCGATGTACGGAATCAGGTCTTCCACCGGATAATCGCGCAACGGAAAGACGCCCCACTGCTGGGGGGGAGCTGGTTTTGCGGCGAAGTCCGGACGATACCGCTGCTCTCGGGCTGCGGCCAAGGAAATGAAGCGCTTTTCGCGCTGGCGTTCTTCGTACTGGGTGCGGAGGCGGTCGTACTCCGCACGCACGTCCGAATGAAAGGCGGCACGGTCCTGCCCCAGTAGTTTTTGGACCACCGGAACGGCACGGGAGGCGTCGTTGACGTGCACCAAAGGCCCGGTGAAGGCGGGTTGAATCTTGACGGCGGTGTGTACGCGGGAGGTGGTGGCGCCGCCAATGAGCAGCGGAAGCCGGATGTTTTGGCGCTCCATTTCGCGGGCCACGAAAACCATTTCGTCCAAAGAAGGCGTGATGAGCCCGCTCAGGCCGATGGCGTCCACGCCGTGGGCCACGGCTTCGTCCAAAATGCGCTGCGCCGGAACCATGACGCCCAAATCGATGATTTCGTAGTTGTTGCACTGAAGGACGACGCCCACAATGTTCTTGCCGATGTCGTGCACGTCGCCTTTGACGGTGGCGAGCAAGATTTTTCCTTGTTTGCGGGGGGCGCCGCCGGCTGCGCCGGCGGCCTCAAAATGCGGTTCCAGCCACGCGACTGCCTTCTTCATGACGCGGGCGGATTTCACCACCTGCGGCAGGAACATCTTTCCGGACCCAAACAGATCCCCCACGGTGTTCATCCCGCGCATCAGGGGGCCTTCAATGACGGCCAACGGACTGTTCAACGCAGCCAGCGCTTCGGCCGCATCCGCTTCGATGTGGGCATCCATCCCGTTCACCAGCGCATGTTCCATGCGCGCCTCCACCGGCAACAAGCGCCAGGCCTCGTCCGCACGCTCGCCAGCAGACTTTCCCTGGTGCTTGAAGGACTCTGCCAACGCCAACAGTCGCTCTGAGGCGTCGGCGTCCCGGTCAAACAAAACGTCTTCGATGGCCGTGCGCAAGGCCGGATCTACCTGTTCGTAGACCACCAATTGGCCGGGGTTCACGATTCCCATGTCCAGGCCGTAGCGGATGGCGTGGTAGAGGAAACAGGCGTGGATGGCCTCGCGCACGGCGTCGTTCCCGCGAAAACTGAAACTTACGTTGCTCACGCCACCGCTGACCAAGGCATTGGGGAGGTTGGCCTTGATCCAAGCGGTTGCTTCAAAGAAATCCAACGCGTTCCGACGGTGTTCCTCCATGCCCGTTGCAACAGGGAAGATGTTGGGATCGAATACGATGTCTTCCGACGGGAAACCGGTGGCCACGAGCAAGCGGTACGCCCGTTCGCAGATTTCGATGCGTCGGGCCAAGGTATCCGCTTGGCCGTTTTCGTCAAAGGCCATAATGATTACTGCTGCGCCGTATCGTCGGCACAAACGCGCTTGGCGCAAAAACTCCTCCTCCCCGGCTTTCAGCGAGATGGAATTGACGATTCCCTTGCCTTGCAGGCAGCGCAGTCCCGCCTCTAGGATCTCCCACCGGGAGGAGTCCACCATGATGGGGATGCGGGCGATGTCTGGCTCTGAGGCTATTAAGTTGAGGAAGGTGGTCATGGCTTCGGTGCCGTCCAGCAACCCTTCGTCCATGTTCACGTCCAAAATCTGCGCGCCGCCCTGAACCTGCTCCCGGGCGATTTCCAAGGCCTCGTCAAAAAGACCCGACTGAATGAGGCGCAGGAATTTGCGCGACCCGGTGACGTTGGTGCGTTCGCCCACGTTCACAAAATTGCTCGTCGGCCCAATGATCAAGGGCTCCAGTCCACTGAGTTTCATAAGGCGGCAGGAAGAGGTCTGGGTTCGTAACGTGCGGCTTTGGCGGCAAAGGCCCGAATGTGCTCGGGCGTGGTGCCGCAGCAACCGCCCAAAATATTGACCAAGCCAAGTTGGAGGTACTCCTCAACGGCGTCTGCCATTTGCTCGGGGGTTTCGTCGTACCCGCCCAAAGCGTTGGGCAAGCCAGCATTGGGGTAGGCACTTACCAAGAAGGGTGCCTCCGCGGCCAGGGTTTGCAGGTAGGGCCGCAGGTCTTTGGCGCCCAAGGCGCAGTTCAGCCCAATGCTGAGCAAGGGCAAATGACTGAGGCTGATCAAGAAGGCTTCCGTGGTTTGGCCGCTCAAGGTGCGTCCGCTGGCGTCCGTAATGGTACCGCTGACCAGGATGGGGACGGTTTGGCCGGTGGCGGCAAAGGCTTCCTCAACGGCGAACAAAGCCGCTTTGGCGTTGAGGGTGTCGAACACGGTTTCCACCAAGAGGGCATCTACGCCGCCTTCCAACAAGGCCTCCGCTTGCTCCTGATACGCACGGACCAGTTCCTCAAAGGTGGTGGCGCGGTATCCCGGGCGGTTGACGTCCGGGCTCAGACTCAGGGTTCGGTTGGTGGGGCCGATGGCTCCAGCTACAAAGCGGGGGCGGTCCGGCGTGGACGCGGCGTCGGCTGCTTTGCGGGCCAATTCCGCGCCGGCGCGGTTGATTTCCTTGACCAAATGGGACATGCCGTAGTCCGCTAGGGAAATGGACTGAGCGTTGAACGTGTTGGTTTCCACCAAGTCCGCACCGGCCTCAAAATAGGCCGCGTGAATGGATTGAACGATTTCCGGCTGGGTGAGGTTCAACAAATCGTTGTTCCCGCGTAGGGATTGGGGCCAATCGGCAAACTGCTCGCCGCGGTAGCCGTCCTCGTCCAACCGATACGTTTGGAGCATGGAACCCATGGCTCCGTCCAAGATCAAGACGCGCACTTGGGCAATTTTAATCAGGGGGTGATTGAGTTCCACAGGCAGGGCATTACGAATGAGTGCCTATGCAGAAAGACCGAAGCCGGGGGCGGCTGTCAGCGCTCATCTGTCCGACGATCGGCGCGAGGCCGTCGTCAGCGGGAGGTAGCACCCGCCCTGTGCGGGTTGCTAAGACGTCGTAGGGCCCAGTCCCTCGGTCTTTCTGGATAAGCAGTGCAAAGATAGGAAGATTTTGCACTTGGTCCCGTATGCTCTAGCTCCCAGGATAATTGCTCCACTCAAGTGGAACCTGTAACCTTCACTTCCCCCGATGCAAGACAATCAAGCTTTGCACCGTGGAGATGTTGGGCAACGCTGCCAATTTTTTGTTCAGAAAACGGTGGTAGGCATCCATGGACGGCATGGCCACCTTGAGCATGAAATCGTGCGGGCCGGTGATGTGGTACCACTCCTCTACTTCAAATAAACCGCGGAGGTCGGACTGAAAGGCCTCCAAAATGGTGTCCCGATGCTCCTTCAAACGGATGGAGACGAAGACCACCAGCTCTTTGCCCAGCGCGGCCGGCGGAACTTCCGCGCGGTACCCCGCAATGACGCCGGCCGCTTCCATGCGCTTGATGCGCTCGTAGGTGGCGGTGGACGATTTGTGCACCCGTTTGGCCAGCTCCTTGGTGCTCAAACGCGCGTCGTCTTGCAGCGCACGGAGGAGCTGTAAATCCACTTCGTCTAGATCAATTTTCTGAAAAGATGACATAAAATAGATTTTTTATCTAAAATAAGCTATAGTTTCGGAAAATATCACTTCTTCCCTTCAAATTTGAAACATGACTGGAAACCATCCCGAATCCCTGATGATGTCCCACGGCTACGAGCCGTCTTGGAGCGAGTATTCCGTAAAACCGCCCTTGTTTCTGACGTCCACCTTTGCCTTCCCCAACGCGGAAGCCGGCAAGCACTTTTTTGCCGTGGCCTACGGCAAGGAAGCCCAACGCGAAGGCGAAGTGCAGGGCCTCATTTACAGCCGTTTGAACAACCCCAATCTTCAGATTTTGGAGGAACGATTGGCGGTCTGGGAAAACGCGGACGAGGCCGCCGTGTTTGAGAGCGGCATGAGCGCCATCTCCACGGTGTTCCTGGCCTTTCTGAAACCCGGAGATCGGTTGCTGCTGAGCAACCCCGTGTACGGAGGAACGCACCACTTTGCCTACCACTACCTGACCAGCATTGGTGTGCACGTAACCCCGTTCGACGCCTCGTCCGATTTGGAGGCTTTGGGCGACGCCCTGATCGCCAGCGGCGAAGGCGCCCAAGTGCGGGTGCTCCACGCGGAAACCCCCGCCAACCCCACCAACGCCATGGTGGACCTGGAAGGACTCAATACCTTGCGCCGTCGATTGGAAACCACCTACGGAACCTCCATCCTGTATGCCGTGGACAACACCTACATGGGGCCCATCTGGCAAAAGCCCTTGGAATGGGGCGCGGATTTGTCCGTGTACTCCGCCACCAAGTACTTGTCCGGTCATTCGGACTTGATTGCCGGCGCCGTGGTAGGCCGTTCGGAAGTATTGGCTGCGGTCAAGGGTCTGCGCACCTTCATCGGCAACATGGCCTCCCCGTTTACTTGCTGGTTGCTCACGCGGTCCTTGGAGACGCTGTCTTTGCGGATGGCGAAGCAAACGGAAAACGCCCAAAAGGTAGCATCCTTCCTGCAGCAACACCCGGCGGTGGAACGGGTGTACTTTCCAGGCCTACCGGAACAAGGCGAGCACCAAAATGCGGTGTACCGCAAACAATGCAGCGCACCGGGTGCCATGATTTCCTTCGACGTCCGCGGCGGCGAAGCTGGAGCTTTTGGCTGCTTGAATGCCCTCAAGCACATCAAATTGGCGGTGAGTTTGGGTTCCAACGAAAGCCTGGCCCAGCACCCCTACCACATGACGCACGCAGACATGCCGGACGCAGAAAAGGAATCGCTGGGACTCACTGCGGCCATGGTTCGCTTGAGCGTGGGCATTGAACATCCGGACGACATCATTGCGGATTTAAAACAATCGTTGGATCCCCTTTTGTAATGTACCTTTGCAACCGCGTGGAAGGATTTGCTCCGATTGCAACCACGGTAAAAAATGCTAAAGACCGGATCTTGAGCACTTTGCCTGTATTGCAGCGGACCGATTCTACGCGTTAAACGCGACAAAACGAATCATGAGCTACTTATTTACCTCCGAATCGGTGTCCGAAGGGCACCCCGACAAAATCGCCGACCAAATTTCCGATGCGTTGGTGGACCACTTCTTGGCGTTTGACCCCTTGTCCAAGGTGGCCTGCGAAACACTGGTAACCACCGGCCAGGTGGTTTTAGCCGGCGAAGTGAAGTCTTCCACCTACTTGGACGCCCAAGAAATCGCCCGCGACGTCATTCGAAATATTGGATACACCAAGAGCGAATACATGTTTGAGGCCAACTCGTGCGGCATTTTGAGCGCCATCCACGAGCAATCGGCAGACATCAACCGCGGCGTGGAACAAAAAGACCGCGAAAAACAGGGCGCTGGAGACCAGGGCATTATGTTTGGCTATGCCACGGACGAAACGTCCAACTTCATGCCGTTGGCGCTGGAAATCAGCCACTTGCTGTTGCGCGAATTGGCGGCCATCCGCAAGGAAGGTAAGGTGATGAAGTACCTGCGCCCGGACTCCAAGAGCCAGGTAACCATCAAGTATTCAGACCGCCACGTGCCGGAAGCCATTGATACGGTGGTACTCTCCACCCAGCACGACGATTTTTCCAAGGACGAAAAAGAGATGCAGGAACGCATTGAGGCGGACATCAAGCGCTACCTCATTCCCCGCTTGAAAAAATTACTGCCGCGCAAGATTCAGCGCTTGTTCACGGCGGACGTGAAGTACCTCATCAACCCCACGGGCAAATTTGTTATTGGCGGACCGCACGGGGATACCGGCCTCACCGGCCGCAAGATTATTGTGGACACCTACGGCGGTAAGGGAGCACACGGAGGCGGTGCCTTCTCCGGCAAAGATCCTTCCAAGGTGGACCGTTCTGCGGCCTACGCAGCGCGCTACGTGGCCAAGAACTTGGTGGCCGCAGGCGTTGCCAAACAAGTGCTGGTGCAGCTGGCCTACGCCATTGGCGTGGCAGAACCGGTGGGCTTCTACATCAACACCTACAACACCGGCCTGGTGCGCGGTGCAGACGGCAAAAAGCTGTCCGACGGTGCCATCGCCGAGCGCGTGCAGCAAATGTTTGACCTGCGTCCCTACGCCATTGAGCAGAAGTTTGGCCTGCGCCAACCGATCTACGTAGAAACCGCTGCGTACGGTCACATGGGCCGTATGCCGCAAACGGTTACCAAGACCTTCAAGCGCCCATCTGAAAACGGCATCGAGAAAAAAGAAATGACCGTAGAACTCTTCACCTGGGAAAAGTTGGATTCCGTGGATCAAATTCGCGCCAAATTCGCACTGTAAATTCCTGGGAACTGCCCCTGTTGAAAACGAAAAAACCCGGCTTCCGCCGGGTTTTTTTGTGCCCGCCCCTTGGGGTGGGTGGTGCGAAAAAACTCAATAACGGTAGGCGTCGGACTTGAACGGGCCTTGAACCGTAACGCCGATGTACGCCGCCTGGTCTTCGGACAGCATTTCCAACTCCACGCCGATTGCGGAAAGGTGCAGGGCTGCCACTTTCTCGTCCAAATGCTTGGGCAAGGTGAATACCTCATTGGGGTACTTTCCTTTGTTGGTGTACAACTCAATCTGCGCCAACGTTTGGTTGGTGAAGGAGTTGGACATGACGAAGCTGGGGTGGCCGGTGGCGCAGCCCAAGTTCACCAAACGACCTTCCGCCAAAACGATGATGTCGTTGCCGTCGATGTTGTAGAGGTCCACCTGGGGCTTAATTTCCACCTTGGTGCTGCCGTACATAGCATTCAACCACGCCATGTCGATTTCGTTGTCGAAGTGACCGATGTTGCACACTACGGTTTTGTCCTTCATCATGCGGAAATGACGCTCCGTTACGATGTTCTTGTTGCCCGTTGCCGTGCAAACGATGTTGGCACGCGGAACGGCGTTGTCCATGCGCTTGACTTCAAAACCGTCCATGGCCGCTTGCAGCGCACAGATTGGGTCGATTTCCGTAACGATGACGCGCGCTCCGGCGCCTTTGAAGGATGCAGCAGTGCCCTTGCCTACGTCTCCGTAACCGGCAACTACCACTACTTTACCGGCCATCATCAAATCCGTAGCCCGACGAACCGCGTCTACAGCCGATTCTTTGCAACCGTACTTGTTGTCGAACTTGGACTTGGTCACGCTGTCGTTCACGTTGATGGCGGGCAAAGGCAAGGTGCCGTTGGCCATGCGCTCGTACAAACGGTGAACTCCCGTGGTGGTCTCCTCGGAAATGCCACCAATGCCGGCAGCCAGGTGCGGATAACGATCCAACACCATGTTGGTCAGGTCGCCGCCGTCGTCCAAAATCATGTTCAACGGTTCTTGACCGGCGCCAAAGTGCAGGGTTTGCTCAATGCACCAGTCAAATTCCTCTTCCGTCATGCCCTTCCAAGCATATACTTGAATGCCGGCAGCAGCAATGGCTGCGGCGGCGTGGTCTTGTGTGGAGAAAATGTTGCAGGAAGACCAAGTTACCTCAGCACCCAATTCCGCCAGCGTCTCAATGAGGACGGCCGTTTGGATGGTCATGTGGAGGCAGCCCGCAATGCGCGCGCCCGCCAAGGGCTTGGAGGCACCATATTCGGCGCGCAACGCCATCAAACCGGGCATTTCTGCCTCAGCCAATTGGATTTCCTTGCGTCCCCACTCGGCGAGGGACATGTCTTTCACTTTATAGGGCACGTAGGCCATGGCAGGGAGGTTTGTCGTTAATTTGCGGCAAAGGTACGGAAACGGTGTGGATTGAACTTCCCGATGAGGGGCTCGCTTGGGTAGGGCGTCAGGACGCGTGCGGTGAAGCGCGCTGGTCCGACGCATGCCAAAAACGAGGGGCGGATCGAAAAACAGAATCCGCCCAAGTTGCCTTTTCCGCTGCGCGTTTTGCCTTGTTCAAAGTGCTTCAACGCGCCAACCGAGAAGATGTTCTCCAACATTTGCATTATTCGTCTGCCGGACGTCCTGTGCTGCCGGCGGGAATGGGTTTTGTGGCCTTATCGCATTCCGCCACCCACGCTGCGGCGGCCTTCCATCCCACCCGACCGGTGGGAATGGACGTGGAGGGTCCGCGCAACCAACTGGCGCGCGTGGCAGTCAAATTTGTGGCACCGGAAGAACAGGGATTGGATTTGCGGGGGCTCTGGGGATTGAAGGAAGCACTGTATAAGGCCATAGGCTTGCCCGGTCTGCACTTTGCCCGCGATTTGCGGTGTACCGAAGAGCCCACGGACTTTGCACCGGGCCGCGCAACTTTTCCGGAAGGAGAAGCGCTTTGGGGCCGCACGAACCCAGACGACCAATGCGCGGTTTGGGCCTTGCTGCCCCCGCCCCAACACCTGCTGCACGAACCTTTCCGGTGGGTAGTGACGGGCGCGGAAAGCAGCGGCAAATCCACTTGGGCCCAAGATTTGGCAACGCGCCTGAACCTACCCCTGGTTCCGGAAGGCGTTCGCCAGTGGATGGTACCAGAAGCAGACTACACGGCTGCGGAAGTGCGTAAATGGGCACAACAACAAGCGCAGTTGGAGGCCGAACGGGCCGGAAACAGCTCCGCGGTGGTGGACACGGACCGCGTGAATTTTGACATCTGGTTGCAGGTCCGGTTTGGCGAGCGCTTGGATCGTGAGGTACTGAATGCGTCGTCAGGCTCCGAAGAAGCGCCCTCGGAGGCGTCGGTTCCGGAAATGGACCGCTGGTATGCCGTTCTTTCTCCCTTGGAAACATGGGAGCCGGATCCGTTGCGGGAAGCTCCGGATTATGCGGACCGGCTGCGGATTGAATCGCTGCATCGGTCTGCTGTGGAGAGCGAGGAACAAGGCGTTCGCGTGGGCTGGTGGGAAGTGGCGCAAACGCCCCTTGGGGCGGAGATTGCAGCATCTGCTAACCAAAATCGCTGGCCGGTGTTGTATCTTTGCAAAGCACAGGGGTGCCGGAGCGAACGCAACGGCTGAGATTACACCCTAGAACCTGGGCGGGTTATGCCGCCAAGGAAGTCGCCCGGCACAACTGTGCGCCGTTTGTTCCACCAACAAAACTGCCCAGTTGTGAGAAAAAATTTAAGCTTTCTGGTTTCCTTGGTTTATACGGCGTTTGCCGTTGGCTTTTTTGGCGCGCCGTCCGTTTGGGCCCAAAATGCAAAATCAAGTGCAACGCCCAACGCTTCAAAAATGGACACCACCGTGGTCCTGACGGCGGCGGAAGTAGCCGTGTTTCGGGCGGATGAACGCACACCGGTGACCTTTACGTTGTTGTCCGCACCCGTTTTAAAGCGGGAAAACAACGCTCGGGATCTACCCTTTGTCCTGCAAAACGTGCCCAACGCGGTGGTGGCGTCAGACGCGGGAACGGGCATGGGCTACACCTACTTGCGGCTGCGCGGGTCGGACCAAACACGGATCAACGTAACGCTCAACGGCGTGCCGCTGAACGACCCGGAATCGCACGGGGTTTTTTGGGTCAATACCCCGGATCTGACGTCTTCCTTGGCCAGCGTTCAAATCCAACGCGGCGTGGGCACTTCCACCGTGGGAACCGGTGCTTTTGGCGGATCGGTATCGCTGGAGACGGCCGCCCCTTCCGGCAAAAGACAAAAAACATTTATTGGAACGGGTTCCTGGCCGCTGGGCTACCGCGGTACTTATTTGTGGGAGGGCCCGTGGGTAGGACGGCACAAAAACCTAGCGTTTTCCGGCCGAGTAACCCACCAACGCGCCAACGGGTACGTGGACCGGTCCGGAATGGAACTGCACAGTGCCGTGCTCAACGGTATTTGGCAGTACGGCACCCCCAAGGCCACCGGCCGGCAAAACAGTCTCAGGTTCTTTTATACCGACGGGCAAGAGCGCACCCAACAAGCGTGGTACGGCATCCCGGAAGCCAAATACCGCGGGGATTCGGCGGGCGTAGAGGCCTATATTGCGCGGAACTACTTGAATGAGGAGGACGCGCAAAACCTGCGCACCTCCGGCAACCGAACCTACAACGCGTACACCTACCCCAACGAAATTGATCGGTACCGGCAAACGCACTATCAGCTGCAGTGGAACCATCGGCTGAACGCGTCTACCCGGGTTAATGCCAACCTTTTTGCGGTGCGCGGTCGGGGCTATTTTGAGCAATTCAAGCGCGGTGAGTCCTTCGCGGACTACGGCCTTCCCAATCCCGTAGTGGGCTCTGACACGCTGCAATCCACGGATTTGGTTCGACGCCGCTGGCTGAGCAACCGCCTCGTGGGCAGCAACGGCAACCTGATCACCACCTTGGGCGGGCAACAACTCACCCTGGGCTACAACGTGTACTCGTACGTGGGCGATCACTTTGGCACGTTGCCTTGGATGGGCCAAGCTGCCGGCAGTTGGGCCGACGACGGTCCTTTTTCCGGAAACGGCTGGTTTGACCAAGCCCAGGAGCGTCGGTACTACGACGACCGCAACACCAAAAACGAATGGAGCGCCTTTGCTCGTTTGGAAGGATCCCTGGGGGCGTTGGGGCACGGTTACACGGACCTGCAAATCCGACGGGTGGCGTACCGGTACGCTGGGGAAGGACAGTCCGGCTTGTTCCAACGAATGTTTTTCAATCCAAAAATGGGATGGAGCTTGGGCAGCGTTCGCCGCGGCTTGGTTTACGCCTCCGTGGCCGCAGCGCATCGGGAACCCATTCGGGCGGATTTTATTGACGCCCTCGGCGGATCTGCTCCTCTGCCCGAACAACTCGTGAACGGCGAAATGGGCTACCGCCTGCACACCAACCGATGGTCCTTGGAGGCCAACCTCTACGCCATGGAGTACCGCAATCAATTGGTGCCCACCGGCGCCTTAAACGATGTAGGCGCCGCGCTTCGCGTCAATGTGCCCGTTTCGTGGCGCCGCGGGGTGGAGCTGGACGGTTCCGTGCGCCTGGGTGCTAAGAATTCGCTGCAAGCCTCCGCAGCGTTCAGCGACAACCGCATTGCGGAGTTCACCGAAGTTCTGTACGACTACGCTGCGGACCCCGTAGAAACGGTCTCCATCCTCCACCGCAACACCCCCATTGCCCTTTCGCCCAACTGGGTGGGTGCGGTGCATTGGAACCACGAACGGAAGAACGACGCGTTCCGTGTATCGCTGCGGTCTGTGGGACGGCAGTATTTGGACAACACGGGTGCCCTGGAGCGTTCGTTGGACGGATACGCCACGTTGGATTTGCGTTGGACCCGGAAGTTGTCCGTGGGCGAGTTTCAGCTGGATGTGATCAATGCCACCAACACGCGGTATGCGCCGAACGGCTACACGTGGGGTTATTTGTACGCCGGGGAACGTACCGTGGAGAATTTTGTCTATCCCATGGCGGGAATGCAGCTGTTGGCGACGTTCCGCATCCAGTTGGAGGAGTAGTGTAGTGGGGCGCGCTCCGCGCGCCCCATCCGGCGGGTTAAGCCCGCGCGGCCCGCAGGGCCGCGCGGGCTGCCGCTGCATCTTGTGCAATCTGCGCCTTGAGTGCCTCCGTATCCGGAAAACGCAGTTCGTCGCGCAGTCGGGCTACAAAATGCACCCGCAGGGCTTGACCGTACAAATCGGCAATACCGGGCTCCAATACGTGTGCCTCCAACTTCCGCGAGCTGCCGTCCACCGTGGGGCGAACGCCCAAATTGGCTACCGCCGCCAATCGCTCCCCCCGAAACTGAGGCGCCAATCGCTCCACCCAAACCGCGTAAACGCCGTCTTTAGGCAGAAGCTTGTCCGGATCAATTTCGCCAACGTTGGCCGTGGGAAATCCCAATCCGCGCCCAATCCGCGCGCCGGACTCCACGGTACCGGAGCAGAAATAAGGGCGCGTCAGCCACTCGGCGGCCCGATCCACGGCTCCCGCCAGCAATTCGGTGCGGATTTTGGTACTGGAAACGCGCACCGCGTCCACGTCGTGCGGGGGGATTTCTTCCACTTCAAAACCGTAGACCGGTCCGAATTCTTGGAGGTGCGCAAAGGTCCCCTCCCGGTTTCTGCCGAAGTGATGGTCGTAGCCAATGACGAGGCGGCGAACGTCCAGGTGCTGCACGAGGCCGCGTCGGACAAAATCCAAGGAAGACCACGCCGCAAATTCCGGGGTAAACGGCTGAACCACCAAGTGATCCAGACCGGCCTCCGCCAGCAATTCCGCACGCTCTTCCAAAGTGGTCAGGAGTTGCAACGGAAACTCCGGATGGATGATTTTTCGCGGATGGGGGTCAAAAGTGACCACCACGGAGGCACCGCCCAAAGAGGACGCCACTTCCTGCAATCGACGAAGGATGGTGCGGTGTCCCGCGTGCACGCCGTCGAAAGTTCCGGTGGTGACCGCAGTTGGTCCGACGGGCGCAAAGGCCTCCATGCCCAGGGTTCGTTTCACGGGGCAAAGATAGTTTTGGTTGTACCTTGGCGGCATGGGAAATTTACTTGGTTTTGTAGGGTCCTCGTTTAATGCGCACTCCTGGAAATGGCTGCTTTTCGGCGTCATCCTCACCTTGACCTACCTGCTGCTGGCCGTTCCCTTTGTTGGATTTTTGGTGCTGTGGCTGATCCTGCCTTGGTTGGAACTGGGCGCTGCAACCTTCCTACACCGGTCTGCTTTGGACCGCAGTTTTGAGGGAACCGGCGATTTTCCCACAGAACACACGGCACCCATTTCTGATTTTTTCGCCGGCATCCACAAGGCGCCGGGCTTGATTGGTTTGGCCACCGTGAACGGCTTGGTGTTGTTCGGGTTTATGTCGGTACAAATGGCTTTGTTCTTCCAGGACCCCGCCTTACGTGACGCTTTTACGGAATTGGTTGGGATGCAGGAAACCTACGTTATGATGAGCCCAGAAGAGCAAATGCTGGTGGTGGAAGAATTGGGCATTTTGGAGTTGATGGCCGGGCACGCGTATGAAATGTTGGCCTTAATCCTGTTGGCCTTGGTGTGGTTGGGCATGACCTTTACGGCCCCGTACCGGCTCGCGCTGGAGGGACACGGCGTATGGCAATCCCTGGTATTGTCCATCAAGGATGGCGCCAATCATTGGTGGTTGCCTTTGGTAGTGGCAGGCCGCGGAGCAGTTGTCCTGACGGGTATGCTCTCTGGCTTTTTCCTACTCACCCTGCTTTTGCCGTTGGTTCTAATTTTCAGCTTCGCTGTTTACCAACGAATTTCCAAGGAATCCCAACCGAACGGGTTAGCACAATTCTGAATTCTGTCGTACCTTTGCACCCGAATTAAAGCAACATTCCATGTCCTCGATTAAAGGCCAAATTGCACAGGTAATCGGACCGGTTGTAGACGTTTATTTCCCGAACGCCACAGCTCTTCCTAAGATTTATGAAGCCTTGGTGGTTACCCGCCCCAACGGTCAGAAAGTCATTATGGAAACCCAACAACACATTGGAGAAGACACCATTCGGGCCATCTCCATGGACTCCACCGACGGTTTTACCCGCGGTCAGGAGGTTGTTGCGGTGGGTGATACCATTCAAATGCCCATTGGCGAACAGATCAAAGGCCGCGTATTCAACGTGGTGGGCGAGGACATCGACGGTTTGGGTCGCATTGACCGCACCGCAGGAAAGTCTATCCACCGCGAGGCACCACGTTTTGAAGACTTATCAACCGCAACAGAGGTCCTGTTGACCGGTATCAAGGTAATTGACTTGATTGAGCCCTACGCAAAGGGGGGTAAAATTGGTTTGTTCGGCGGTGCCGGTGTAGGCAAAACCGTTTTGATCCAGGAATTGATCAACAACATCGCCAAAGGCCACGGCGGTCTTTCCGTATTTGCTGGAGTGGGCGAGCGTACCCGCGAAGGAAACGACTTGATCCGCGAAATGATTGAGGCCGGCATCATCCGCTACGGCGAAGAGTTCAAGCATTCCATGGAGGAAGGCGGTTGGGACCTGAGCAAAGTAGACTTGAAGGAGCTGGAAGAATCTAAAGCCACCTTCGTATTTGGACAGATGAATGAGCCTCCCGGGGCCCGTGCCCGTGTAGCTTTGTCCGGTTTGACCATGGCGGAATACTACCGCGACGGAGACGGCAGCGGCCAAGGTAAAGACATCTTGTTCTTCATCGACAACATTTTCCGCTTTACGCAGGCCGGCTCTGAGGTATCCGCTTTGTTGGGACGTATGCCTTCTGCTGTAGGTTACCAGCCAACCTTGGCATCGGAAATGGGTGTGATGCAGGAACGCATTACCTCTACCAAAAACGGCTCCATCACTTCCGTTCAGGCGGTATACGTACCTGCGGACGACTTGACCGATCCAGCCCCTGCGACCACATTTGCTCACTTGGACGCTACTACGGTATTGTCTCGTAAAATTGCCGAATTGGGCATCTACCCTGCGGTAGATCCTTTGGACTCCACTTCCCGCATTTTGACGCCGGAAGTTGTAGGGGCGGAGCACTACGATTGCGCCCAGCGCGTGAAGCGCATCCTGCAGCGTTACAAGGAGTTGCAAGACATCATCGCCATCTTGGGTATGGAAGAATTGTCCGAAGACGACAAGTTGGTGGTTTCCCGCGCACGTCGCGTGCAGCGTTTCTTGTCCCAGCCCTTCCACGTGGCGGAGCAGTTTACGGGCATCCCCGGCGTATTCGTAGATCTTCAGGAGACCATCAAAGGGTTTACCATGATCATGGACGGCGCATTGGACCAGTACCCTGAGGCTGCCTTCAACTTGAAAGGTGGAATTGAGGAAGTCATTGCCGCGGGTGAGAAAATGTTGGCGGAAGCCTAATTCGGATGCAGCACATGCAACTGGAAGTACTTACCCCCGAAAAAAAACTCTTCTCCGGTGAGGCGAAGGCCGTTCAGTTCCCCGGAACCGACGGTTTGTTTCAAATTTTGAACGGCCACGCTCCGTTGATTGCCACGCTTCGCGCGGGCGACATCCGTGTGGAAACCGCACAAGGCGCCACCGAATCCATTGCCATCAACGGCGGTGTGGTGGAGGTGTCCAACAACGTGCTCTCCGTTTTAGCGCAGTAGTTGCAGAACGTTCCTTTGGAATGCTGAACTTTGTAGGCAGGATGCGCAAGTATCCTGCCTTTTTTTATCCTCCAACCTCCGTGGACGCACCCCTACCCTTCCCCGTTAAGCGCCTGCTGCGTTTTGCCCTTTTCATTGCCATCGTTGCAGCACAAACGGGCCTTCGCGCACAGCCGTATACGGGAATCAACTACCCCAATCCCAAGGACACCACACCCCGGGTTGCCATACTGATCCTGCCTGAAGTGCCGGTACGACCGTTGTGGGACCAATTCACGAGCCAAACGGTGGCGGGCTACAACGGCGACGAGTTGCGCTCTCGTTTCCCAGGAGCCACACTGACCGAAGCCCTGGAAGGTACGTTTGGTCTGGACTTGCGCCAACGAGGCGGGGCAGATGTGCAAACGGATTTATCTGTTCGTGGAAGCACTTTTGATCAGGTTTTGGTGGTGGTGGACGGCGTACCGCAGTACGACCCACAAACCGGCCACCACGCCTTCAATTTACCCCTGCCCTTGGGCGCCGTGGAACGCGTGGAACTCCTGGCCAACGGAGGCTCCTACCGCTACGGCCCCTTTGCCTTTGCCGGCGTATTGTTCATCACTACCCGCGGAGCCCAGGGATCCTACGTCAGCGCTGGCGCCGGTCAGTTTGGATACACCCAAGTGGCTGCCGGATTGCCTTTCAGCATCAATAAACAGCACTTTGCAGCAACCGGCAGATTGGATGTTGAAACAAAATCCGCCGACGGCTGGAAGCGCAATACTGACTTTGATCAAGTCCACGTGTACGGCAGTGCCCGTACTTCCACCTGGGGAGGGCCGCTCTTCATCCGGGGCGGTTGGGGACGCAAGCGCTTTGGTGCACAAAACTTCTACTCCTTCAACTTCCCCGAACAGTACGAGGCCGTCAACACCTACACCGCGCAGCTTCAGTACGGCGCCAACCGAAACATCTTTCGCTTGTTTGCCCGCCAGCACTACGACCAATTTGAACTTTTCCGTGAGGAGCCCGGCTATTTTCTAAGGCAGTCCAACGGTCTGTTCTTGAATACGGTGGACAGCACCTTCGCACCGTCCTGGTACCAGAACCACAACTTCCACCGCAACCGCACCTTGGGCGGGGAATGGACCGGGCGTCCCTTGAGCTGGAACCTCAATGCCAAAAGTAACCAGCGTTTACTATTGGAAACGGGTGCCGATTATCGGTACGACGAAATCAAGTCCAACGCCTTGGGGCTGCCCATCAGCGATACCGCCTACTTCCCACGCTCCGGAACAGCACTCTCCAAAGGAGACACCCGCCGCCACGGCGGTGCCTTTGCATCCGCCAAGTGGTCCGGCGGAGGAACGGAAAAACAGTGGGAACTGCAAGCGGCCGGACGCATCCACTATTCGGACGCCTTTGGTATTCAGTTCCTTCCGGGGGTTGAAGCCTCCGCCAAAAGTTCCCTGGAACACCGTTGGTCCGTGGCGGCCAACTACGCCACGCGGTTCCCCACGTTCACGGACCTCTACTACACCTTGGGCGGAGCCATCGGGAGCGCCAATTTGCAGCCCGAGTATGCCTGGAACGTAGAGGCTGCTCACCGCTACCAAACCCCCGGCATGCAGTGGCAAACCGCCCTATTTGCGCGCCAGGGCCGGCAGCTCATTGATTGGGTGTCCAACATCCAAGGAGATTTTATTGCCACCAACCTCCAGGAAGCCACGTTCTATGGCGCAGAGACCTACCTCCAGTGGCGCGCCCCGTTGCCCCTGTTTGAAATGGTCCGAATCGGTGGCGCCACCTTGTTTCATGCCGGGTCTGCACCGTCGGGCACCAACAGCACCTACGCCTTGGACTACCTCAGGTACCGCGGCGTAATTCAACTGCAAACGGCCGAATACCAAGGCTTTAAGGCCACCTTGCGCAGCCAACACAGCCTGCGCAACGGCTCGTTCCGGCAAGCAGACGGCACCACGGGGAAGTACACCGCGCAGCACCAGACGGACCTGCGTTTGTCTCAGACGGTTGGGCCCAACATGACCCTGGGGGTGGACGTTTTAAACGTTTGGAATACGGCGCTGCAGGACCGCGGTGGCATTGCCTTGCCCGGTCGCTGGATTCGGGGTTCCTTTCAGTTGAACTGGTAAAAGTGCTACCGGCCGCTCGTACCTTCGTTTCATGAACGCAAACAATCCCTCCGAATTGGCACCCGTTAAGGCATTGCAGAAAGACGTCGATCAGTGGATCCAAACCTTTGGCGTCCGGTACTTCAACGAACTGACGAATATGGCCCAACTCACGGAAGAGGTGGGCGAAGTGGCGCGCATCATTGCGCGGCGGTACGGAGAGCAGAGCGAGAAGGAGTCGGACAAAAACAAGGATTTGGGCGAGGAATTAGCGGACGTCCTCTTTGTGGTGCTCTGCCTGGCCAACCAAACAGGAACGGACCTTCAGGCGGCGTACGACCGACGCATGGAAGCCAAGGGCGCGCGGGACAAAGACCGCCACGCCAACAACCCCAAGTTGAAGCCGTAAAGGCTCAAAGGCGCTGCGCGGAGTTACTCTTTTTGGCGCGTATCCAGCCAGACGGTCACGGGGCCGTCGTTGATCAGCTCTACTTGCATGTCTGCGCCAAAAACACCGCTTTTTACGGGAACCTCGGCCACGTTCCAGAGCTGCTCCAAAAAGGACTCGTAGAGCGGGATGGCCTGGGTGGGGACGGCTGCGCGGTAAAAACTGGGTCGGTTGCCTTTTTTGGTGGAGGCGTGCAGGGTGAATTGACTGACCACCAAAAACGAGCCGTCTACTTCTTGGATGGAGGCGTTGATGGCCCCAGAGGCGTCGCCAAAAAGGCGCATGAGCGCCAATTTTCGAGCACCGTAGGCAATATCTTCTTCCGTGTCTGCCGCCTCAAAACCCACCAAAACCAAGAGTCCGCGCTGAATTTGGGCGTGGATGCGACCGTCGATGTGCACGGCAGCGCGCGAAACGCGTTGGATCAAAAGTCGCACGGCAACGCTTAAATTTTATAGGCGTCTTGCCGGTAGGGATCGTCGTCGTCCACACCGTGGAGCATGCTGAGGTAGGACCGGTACCGGGTGGGCGCCAATTTATGCGCCTCCACCGCATCTCGTACCGCGCAACCGGGCTCCTCCGTGTGGCTGCAATCTGCAAAACGGCACTGGGAGCGCAAGGCAAAGATCTCCGGAAAATAATCACCAATCTCGCTGGCTTCCATGGACACGATGCCAAAACCGCGAATGCCGGGGGTGTCGATCAAATCAATGTTGCCCGCCATGCGGTGCATTTCCGCGAAGGTGGTGGTGTGTTGCCCCTGGCCGTGCGCCGTGCTGACCGCTTGGGTGCGCAAGGACAAGCTGGGGTCCAGCGCATTGGCCAAGGAACTCTTCCCGACGCCCGAATGCCCGCTGAATAAGGTCACTTTGTTGGCCAGTAAGGAGCGCAATTCTTCCAACCCCTCCCCAGTGTGGGCCGACGTCCGCAACGTGCGGTACCCAGCCGCCCCGTAGGCCGCCTCCCGGTACTCCAATTCGTCGCGGTCTGCCTCAGACAAAGCATCCATTTTATTGAACACCAACACTGCGGGCACGCTGTAGGCTTCCGCCGTGGCGAGGAATCGATCAATAAACCCAAAAAGGGTTTTGGGCTCGGCCACGGTGGTCACCAAAACCGCCTGGTCCAAATTGGCCGCAATAACTTGCGTTTTGTGCGACAAATTGACGCTCTTGCGCAGAATGTAGTTCTTCCGATCGTGCAGCGCTATGATCACAGCCTGTTCTGCGCCTTCGTCCTCCAACTCCACGCGATCGCCCACGGCCACAAAACTGGTGCTTTTGCTGCCTTTCAGGCGCAACTGACCGCGCAAACGGCACGCGCGTTCGGTGCCGTCGTCCAGCCGAACTTGAAACCAACTTCCGGTTGCCTTGACGACCGTTCCGGGAAATGTAGCGGTTGCGCTCATGCGGCAAAGGTAGCATCGCTTACCTTTGCGGAAAGACTTGATTCTGTGTCCATCCGCGTTTCCAACCTCACCAAACTCTACGGCGAACAAAAAGCGCTGGACGCCGTCTCTTTTGACCTGCCCGACCGCCAGATTGTAGGTCTTTTGGGCCCCAACGGCGCCGGCAAAAGCACCTTGATGAAAATCTTGACCGGTTATTTGCCGGCGAGCAGCGGGAACGCTCAAGTCTGCGGGCTTGAAGTGGGTACCGACGCCTTGGACGTCAAGCAAAAAGTAGGCTACCTCCCGGAACACAATCCGCTCTACACGGACCTCTACATTGCGGAGTACCTGCACTTTGTGGCCGGCCTCTACGGCGCACCCGCCGAGCGTGTGGAAGAAATGATTGCGCAAACGGGATTGACCCCGGAGCGCCACAAGACCATTGGTCAACTGTCCAAAGGCTACCGCCAGCGCGTTGGCCTGGCTGCGGCCTTGCTCCACGATCCCGAAGTACTGATCCTGGACGAACCCACCACCGGATTGGATCCCAATCAGTTGGTAGAGATCCGCGCCCTCATCAAACGCGTGGGCCAATCCAAAACGGTGGTGCTGTCCACCCACATTTTGCAAGAAGTGGAACACCTGTGCGACCGCGTCTTGATCATCCACCACGGCCGAATTGTGCGCGACGCACAACTGGCGGAACTCCAGGCCGAAGGCGGTTTGGAAACGGCCTTCCGCAACGCCACCCGCGTCGGATAAGGAACCGTCAACGCATCGGACAAAGCGCACGCCGCGCACCCCCAGCCGTTCAACGAGGCGTGTTCGCCAAATTAAAGACCAAAAAAAGGGCTGCCCCAAACGGAGCAGCCCTCGTTCTTTTGGAACAGATGCGATTACATCATTCCGTCCATGCCGCCGCCCATGGGGGGCATTGGCTTGTCGTCTTTTGGAAGTTCGGTAATGGTCGCTTCTGTGGTCAACAACAGCGCAGCAACCGACGCCGCATTTTCCAAAGCCACCCGTACCACCTTGGTGGGATCAATGATGCCCGCAGCGTACATGTCGCAGTACTCGTCGGTCTTGGCGTTGAAGCCAAACGCACCCGTGCCTTCCTTTACCTTTGCAACCACTACAGAGCCTTCCAAGCCGGCGTTGGCCACAATCTGGCGCAACGGCTCTTCAATGGCGCGTGCAATGATCTTGATGCCCGTGGTTTCGTCGTTGTTCTCGCCCTTCATGCCTTCCAGCACCGCACGAGCGCGAACCAACGCTACGCCACCGCCGGGAACGATTCCCTCTTCAATGGCCGCGCGCGTGGCCGCCAAAGCGTCGTCCACACGGTCCTTCTTCTCCTTCATCTCCACTTCCGAAGCCGCACCCACGTAAAGAACCGCAACGCCACCGGCCAACTTGGCCAAGCGCTCTTGCAACTTCTCGCGGTCGTAGTCCGACGTCGTCGTTTCGATTTGGGCTTTGATTTGGTGCACTCGGGCCTTGATGTCGTCGGCACTTCCTGCTCCATTCACGATGGTGGTAGTGTCCTTATCAATGGTCACCTTTTCAGCGGTGCCCAACATTTCCACCGTAGCGTTCTCCAGTTTGAAGCCGCGCTCTTCGCTGATCACGGTACCGCCGGTCAAGATGGCGATGTCTTCCAACATGGCCTTACGGCGATCGCCAAAGCCTGGAGCTTTTACCGCCGCCACGCGCAGGGCGCCGCGGATTTTGTTGACCACCAAGGTAGCCAACGCCTCACCGTCCACGTCTTCGGCAATGATCACCAAAGGACGTCCGGACTGCGCTACCGGCTCCAACACGGGAAGAATTTCCTTCATGCTGGACACCTTCTTGTCGTAAATCAAGATGTACGGACGGTCAATGTCCGCCACCATTTTCTCCGTATTCGTTACGAAGTAGGGGGATAAGTAGCCGCGGTCAAACTGCATGCCTTCCACCACGTCCACGTAGGTATCCGTGCCTTTGGCCTCTTCCACCGTGATGACGCCCTCTTTCTTAACCTTGGCCATGGCCTGCGCAATCAACATACCGATCGACGGATCGTTGTTGGCGGAAATGGTAGCCACTTGCTCCACTTTCTCGTTGTTGTCGCCCACCTCTTGAGAGATTTTGCGCAACTCGCCCACAACGGACGTTACGGCCTTATCGATTCCGCGCTTGAGGTCCATGGGGTTGGCTCCTGCGGCCACGTTCTTCAAACCGTGGTTGATGATGGCTTGAGCCAAAACGGTTGCTGTGGTGGTGCCGTCGCCGGCGATGTCTGCCGTCTTGCTAGCCACCTCTTTAACCATCTGCGCGCCCAAGTTCTGTACCTTGTCCGCCAACTCAATTTCTTTGGCCACCGTCACGCCGTCTTTAGTGACGTGCGGTGAACCGAACGCCTTCTCAATGACTACGTTGCGTCCCTTGGGGCCCAAGGTCACTTTCACTGCATTCGCCAATGCGTCCACGCCCTTGCGCAGGCCGTCGCGTGCAGAAACGTCGAAGGTTACTTCTTTTGCTGCCATTTTAATTTGCTTTTTATAAGGAATTCGTTAATTAGATGATGGCCAAGATGTCGGACTCGCGCATGATCATCAAGTCGCGTCCTTCGTACTTCAGTTCCGTACCGGAGTACTTGCCGTACAGCACCAAATCGCCCTCTTTAACGGTCATGGGCTCGTCTTTCTTGCCAGCACCGACAGCCACTACTTTGCCGCGTTGCGGTTTCTCTTGGGCCGTATCCGGGATGATCAAACCGGAGGCGGTTACGGTCTCTGCAGCAGCCGGCTCCACAATCACGCGGTCGGCCAAGGGGCGGATGTTGATATCAGCCATAGGTAGGAAATTTTTGAATGAATTAGTAGGTTTGGTCGCACCGGTGCGACGACTTGGATAAAGCACATCCCGTGCCACGGATTGCAACGACTTGTTGATCGGAAAAAAAGTCAAAAAAAAAGCCACCCCAGTGACAGGGTGGCAGTTTTGCGTGACAAAATTACACTTACTCTCCAGCAGGAGCACTTTCCGGCATACCGGCAGCACCACCAGCCGCAGGAGCGGGCTGCTGCGCAGGAACTCCAGCGCTGGCATCAATTTGTTCGTTGACTGCAGATTCCGGCAAAGCCTCACTCGTGCTGCCGCCTTGCATCATGTTGATGAGGAGTACAAACACCAACAAGGCACCTGCAAAACCCCAGGTCAGCTTGTCCAAAAACTCGGTGGTACGGCGGACGCCGCCCATCATGTTGGGGGTAGAACCAAAAGAGGAGCCCAATCCGCCGCCCTTAGGGCTTTGGACCAACACCACCAACACCAGCAATAGCGCGCTGATGATAATCAAAATGGAAAGAATGCCGTTCATGGTTTCTTGTTTCGTTGCTTCAATCGAATTTCTAAAATCAGGGATGCAAATATCGCACTTTTATCCGGGTATTTCAACCTCAGAATTTCATAAGCTTGAACCGCTTTGTCAAACGCACCTTGCTGCACGTAAACTTGAGCCAAGGTTTCGGTCATGAAGACCGGATCTCCACCCAGGCTGGAGGCACTTAAATCCGGCATCGGCGCACGTAACTCACTGCCCCGCCCGGGAACTGCTGCAGGCCGAACGGGAGCTTCGCGCTCCAAAAACTTGTCTATTAATGCGTCTGCCACAGGTTTGGGGACCGTCGGAACCGACACAACTGCTTCGGATTCCGAGTGAGCCTGCACTGCATCCGACAGTGCCTCATTCAAGTCCGGTACTGTGGAAGATTGGTTTTGTGGCGAACCACCTGATTGCTCAGCCAGCCACCGCGCGAAGGGGGATAATCCGCTGTTCGCTGCAACAACAGGCGCTGCAATCGCATGGGTGGGAAGCACCGGCGCAACGCTCTGCAGATCCGGAGCAACTGATTCCTGGCGCACCTCCGTTGGAACAGGAACCGATGGCGTTGAGCCGTGCAATTTTGCAGAAAGTGCCCGGGCCCGCAGTATGGCCTCCCGCACTTTTTCTGGCAAATGGGACACATCCGATCCCGCTGAGTACGATTCAAACTTAGCAGCAGATTCAGGCTTGACAACGGATTCCACCTGAAGAACCGGTACCACCTCCGTTGCAGCACCCGGCACTGGGGTGGGGAACACATGGGTCTCGCTCGGCTGATGAGCATCGGAAACCGTTGGTACCGAAAAATCCTCCATCCACAGCATCAACGCACGTCGGTCTGGGGCAACCGCAGCTGCTCGCCGCAACGCTTGGGGAGCTAGGTAGTGTCCCTCGTTTTTTAGTGAACGTGCATATAGGGCGTGGAGCGGAGCTGAATAAGGATACTCCTCAACCGCTTGCTTCAGCCACGCCGCTTCGACGGCGCCCAAAGACTCCGGATGCTCCAAACCGCGGTACCAATCCTTGCTGTTCATCACCAATTGACCAAAGCCCTACTGAAAATCTTCTCCGCCAATTCCCGGCACATTTCGTCCATCAAACTTCCTTCCACCGCACTCAAATCCTGCGTGGACGGGTAATCGCGCGTGGACGTAAAGCGCTGCGAAAAATTCCGTTTGGGATCCAATTGGTTGTTCAACTGCACCTCCACCACCAACGTCAAGCGGGAAAGCGCCACGGTTTCGTTGGCCGTTGGCGCTTGAGGCGAAACGGAATAACCCACAATGGCTCCGGAGAAAACCAAATCCGCATCACGGGGTGCCAAGGATAGGGTGCTTTGTTGCACCAAGGTGGTACGCAATTGTTCTGTAAATGTTTGGGACAATCGGGGATTCACCAGCTCCGCGTTGTTCGGAAAAACGTCCACCTGAACCGTCTTGGCGTCGCCCGCGTCGCTGCCGGAAAAGGAATAGGTCACGCCGCACGAAGCCAGCAACGCCAAGCCCGCAACCGGAACCAGTGCCCAAATGTATTGGGGTATACGGGGTACCACGAAAGCCATTTAAAGGTCCAACTGCTTGATTTTCCGGTACAAGGTACGCTCAGAAATGCCCAGCTCCGCAGCCGCTTCCTTGCGTCGTCCCTTGTGGCGTTCCAGTGCTTTCCGAACCATTTCAGCCTCCAAATCGTGTAGACTCAACATGCCGTCCGGTTCTTCCTCCGCATCTTCCACGGCATCAATGTAGCGCTCGTTGGGCGCCAATCGCTCCATGGGTTCCAGCGGAACCGCGTTGCGTGGAGCCAAACCTGTGATGCCGACGGAGGCCGCTCCCACGGTACGAGTAACAGCTGATGCAGCCGCAGATTCCGAATCCAAATTGCCCCCACCCGCTAAGGAATTGACCATCTGACGCAAATTGTTCAGATCGTTCCGCATGTCAAACAAAACCTTGTACAAAATTTCGCGCTCCGTGTTGAACTCGCTTTGGGACAAAGGTGCGTCTGCCGCCCGCGCAGGCAATTTGGTTTGGGCAATTTCCGGGATGTAGTTGAGCAGGGTTTCCGCTGAAACTTCGCGGTCCGTCTCCACCACACTCAATTGCTCCACCAAATTGCGCAATTGGCGGATGTTGCCCGGCCAGCGGTATTGCTCCAATGCTTGCACAGCGTCTGGGGACAACCGAACTGCCGGAAGTCGGTACTTCTGGGAAAAATCCTGCGCAAACTTTCGGAACAACAAATGAATGTCTTCGCGGCGCTCCCGCAGCGGCGGCAATTGAATTTCGACCGTATTTAAACGGTAGTACAGGTCCTCGCGGAACTTATTTCGCTCGATGGCTGAAAACATGTTCACGTTGGTGGCTCCTACCACCCGCACCTGGGTAGACTGTGGTTTTGAACTGCCCACGCGAATAAATTCGCCCGTTTCCAGCACCCGAAGCAACCGCACCTGAGTCCCCAATGGCAACTCGCCCACCTCGTCCAAGAAAATGGTCCCGCCGTCGGCTTCCTCAAAATAGCCTTTCCGCGCACCGGTGGCGCCCGTAAAAGAGCCCTTCTCGTGCCCAAACAACTCGGAATCGATGGTTCCCTCCGGTATTGCCCCGCAGTTCACCGCCACCAAAGGCTTGTGCTTGCGGTGGCTCAAGCCGTGGATGATCTTGGGAATAGCCTCCTTGCCCACCCCACTCTCTCCCGTCACCAAGACGCTGATGTCCGTAGCCGCAACCTGAATGGCCTTGAATACCGCACGGTCCAAGGCCGCCGATTGGCCTACAATGCCGAACCGTAATTTTGCTTCCTGAACCGTCATGGTTTAAAAGGAATAAGTCATCCGAAGGGGTGCCCCGGTGTAAATGCGCGTACCGGACAACACGTTGATCACAAAATTCTTTTGCGACACAATCTCCATTTTCGCCGCATCCGGGAGTGCTTTCTTAAACACCACAAACGGCACCATTCCGGTGTACTGGCCGTTCCAAATTTCCTTGCCCGACGCATTGTATACGCGGACCACGAAGGGCGTGAAGAGGTTTTCCACGCACCGGTTCTCCTTTTTTTGGGCTACGCAAAGCGTAAAAGCGCCGTCCTCCCGAACGGTTTCCTCCGACACCTGAAACGTCAGATTAGCATCGTACCACTTCCCGTCTTCGCCGCGGGTTTGCGCTCCCGCGGAAAGGCTGCACAGCGCGAGCAACACGCCCACTAAATACTTACTTTTCATCATGCTCCTTCCGTTAAAGATTCCCCCAACAAGGTAGCCGGGGTACACCGGTCCACGAGAACCCGCACAAAATCGCCCTTTTGGTGGTTCTTTTTGGGGAACACCACCACGGTATTTTGGGTGGTTCGCCCAAACAAATCTTCGGGAGATTTCTTCGACGGGCCTTCCACCAAAACTTCCACCACTTGGCCCACGTACGCTTGGTTGCGCTCCAGGGAGTGTTGCTGTTGGCGCTCAATGATTTCCGCGAGCCGACGTTTCTTCACCTCCAGCGGAATGTCGTCCACCAACTTGCGCGCGGCATAGGTATTGGGGCGTTCCGAGTAGAAGAACATGAAGCCAAAGTCGTACTTAACGTAATCCATTAGGCTGAGCGTCTGCGCATGGTCCTCCTCCGTTTCGCCCGGGAAGCCCGCAATCAAATCCTGCGAAATGCCGCAGCCGGGAATGATGGTGCGGATGCGATCAATCAAGGCCATATATTCCTCGCGGTTGTGGCCCCGGTTCATGGCCTTTAAAATTCGACTGGACCCACTTTGGACGGGCAAATGGATGTACTTGCAAATGTTCTCGTGAGCAGCAATGGCCCGCAAAACGTCGTCGGACATGTCCTGCGGATTGCTCGTGGAAAAGCGAATGCGCATGTTGGGGACGGCAGCAGCCACCTGATGAAGCAAATCCGCAAAATGAACTGCGGAGGCCTGGGCCATGGAGCTCGCCTTCTCAAAATCTTTCTTCAACCCGCCGCCGTACCACAAATACGAATCGACGTTTTGTCCCAGTAGGGTAACTTCTTTGTAGCCCTTCTCCCACAAGCCGATTACTTCGTCCACAATGGTCTGGGGATTGCGGCTGCGCTCGCGACCGCGGGTAAACGGCACCACACAAAACGTACACATGTTGTCGCAGCCCCGGGTGATGGAAACAAAAGCGCTGACGCCGTTGCCGCCCAAGCGGACCGGTTCAATGTCGTCGTAGGTCTCTTCTTTGGACAGCAATACATTGACAGCCTTCCGACCGCCGTCGATCTCGTCCAAAAGATTGGGCAAATCGCGGTAGGCATCGGGGCCCACCACCAAGTCCACCAGCTTTTCTTCTTCAAAAAATTTCTCGCGAACGCGTTCCGCCATGCAGCCCAAAACACCCACCTTGAGGCCTGGGTTCTTGGATTTGATGGTGTTGAATTGATCCAGTCTTTTGCGCACGGTTTGTTCCGCTTTGTCCCGAATGGAACAGGTATTGAGCAGCACCAAATCTGCCTCTTCCGGCTTGTTGGTGGTCTCGTATCCTTCTTTTTGCAGCAAAGAGGCCACAATTTCGCTGTCGGAAAAATTCATTTGGCACCCGTAGCTTTCCAGGTACAATTTCTTGCGTCCGGCGGTGCCTTCCAGCACCAGGGCTTCGCCCTGACGCGTTTCGTCGTGTTGGTCCGTTGTATTCATGGTTTGCACCCCAAAGGTACACGAATCGTGCCACGGTGACAAAATGGCAGGTTGACGACAAACGTTTATCCAAAAATCCTGCCTTTACTTTGTGGTCCTAAACCTCCACCATGCCCCGCAACCTCGTAATCGTCGAATCACCCGCCAAAGCCAAGACCATTGAACAGTACTTGGGTTCGGACTACCGAGTGGTTTCCAGCTTTGGCCACATCCGGGATTTGCCCGATCGAACCCTGGGCGTGGACGTAGAAAACGGTTTTGTGCCCCAGTACACCGTGAGCGCAGAGAAAAAGGATGTGGTGTCCAAATTAAAAAAGGAAGCCGCCGCCGCGGAGACCGTCTGGTTGGCGTCCGATGAGGACCGCGAGGGGGAAGCTATTTCGTGGCACTTGGCCGAAGTGTTGGGCTTAAACCCCACCACCACCAAACGCATTGTGTTCCACGAAATCACGAAGAACGCCATACTCAAGGCCATCGACGCACCGCGTACCATCGACATGAACTTGGTGAACGCCCAGCAAGCCCGTCGGGTACTGGACCGTTTGGTGGGTTTTGAAATGTCTCCGGTCTTGTGGAAAAAAGTACGCCGCGGTCTGAGTGCCGGACGCGTGCAGTCTGTAGCCGTACGGTTGATTGTGGAGCGCGAACGCGAAATCAACGCTTTTTCTACCCAGTCGGACTTTAGAACCGTCGGGCAATTCCAAACCCCCGAAGGTGCGCGGTTGAGTGCCGAATTGCAGCACCGATTTGCTACGGCTGACGAGGCCAAACCTTTCTTGGCGCTCGCAGACCAAGCATCCTACACCGTGCAGGCGGTGGAAACCAAACCCGCCAAACGCACCCCGGCCGCACCGTTTACCACCTCTACTTTGCAGCAGGAGGCCTCGCGAAAACTGGGTTACTCCGTCAGCCGGACCATGCAATTGGCCCAAAGACTGTACGAAAGCGGATTCATTACCTACATGCGTACGGATTCCGTCAACCTCAGCCAGGATGCCCTGGGTGCTTTGGAAGCTGCTATTCACGCTCAGTACGGAGAAAAGTACCACAAACGACGCACGTTTGCCACGAAAGCCAAGGGCGCGCAAGAGGCCCACGAAGCAATTCGCCCCACCCGCATGGACGTGCAATCCGCTGGGGAGGATGCCGCGCAAAAACGCTTGTACGAATTGATTTGGAAGCGCACCACCGCCTCCCAAATGGCCGACGCCGCACTGGAGCGCACCACCGCAGAACTCCTAGGAAGCAACCTCCAATATTCGTTCCGCGCGGAAGGTGAGGTTCTGCTGTTCGACGGCTTTTTAAAGGTATACCGCGAAGGGCACGACGACGACCACGCCGAAGAAGCATCGGACTTGTTGCCGCCCCTGACCCGCGGCCAATCCATCAACGGCGTCTCGTTTACAGCCACGGAACGGTTCAGCCGCCCCCCTGCCCGCTACAGCGAAGCGGCACTGGTGAAAAAACTAGAGGAATTGGGTATTGGCCGTCCGTCCACTTACGCGCCTACCATTTCCACCATCATCAAACGTGAGTACGTTAAAAAAGGTGAATTGGAAGGGACGGAGCGGAACTACCTGGTTTTGCATGCCGAGTCCGGAAGCATCACCCAAAAGACCGCCACGGAGAAAACCGGTTCCGAAAAAGGCAAATTGTTGCCCACGGACACCGGCACCGTCGTCACGGACTTTTTGCAGGCCAATTTTAGCTCCATCATGGACTACGCGTTCACCGCGCGGATGGAATCTGAATTTGACTTGATTGCGGAGGGTCGGGCGGATTGGCAGTCCGTCATTACGGATTTCCACAAAGACTTCAGCGGCTGGCTGCGCGAATCGGCCAACGCCGAGCGTGCTTCTGGGGAGCGCATTTTGGGGATCCACCCCACCAACGGACTGGAGGTTTCTGCACGCGTAGCTCGTTTTGGGCCTATTGTTCAAATTGCGGCTGCCTCGGAGGAAGAGAAACCCAAATACGCGAGCATTCCCTCTACCCAGTCCTTGGAAACCATCACCCTGGAACAAGCCCTGAAATTGTTCGATTTACCGCGTACTGTTGGTGAATTTGAAGGCTTGGTGCTCAAAGCAAATACCGGTCGATTTGGTCCCTACGTGCAGCACGGCAAAGAATTTGTCAGCCTGCCCAAGGAGCTTTCTCCCTTGGACGTTACCGAAGAGCAAGCCATTGAGTTGGTCGTGGCCAAGCGCAACAAGGCCGCAGCAGATTTGCTGCAAGCTTTGGAAACCGTGCTGGGTCGCGTGGAGGTTCGAAACGGCCGGTACGGTCCCTATTTGAAGCTGGAAAAAGAAAACTTCAAAATTCCCAAAGGAACGGACCCAATGTCTTTGGACGCCAGCGCCGTGGAAAGCATGATTGCAGACCAACGCGCTCAGCCCAGCAAAGGCCGTGCGGGCGCACGTGCCAAGCGCAAATAATGTCCTAACAGAATCCCAAGCCCATGTGGATTGAACTTCTCCAGCCGGTCCCCGTTGAATTAACGCAGCCGGAAACACCGTACCCTTTGGGCACACTGGGCAATCGGATGGCCCTTCACACCGAAGAAAGTGGCCTTCCGGAGCTCAAAGGAGTTCGCGTCGCATTTCTTTCTGTGGGAGAAGATCGCGGCAACCCGGGCAATCGAGGATGCCGCAATGCGGGGAATGCTTTCCGCGGGAGTTTCTACCCACTGTACGCAGGTGCCTGGGACTTAACATTGGCTGATTTGGGCCATTTGCCCGCCGGAGCGACACCCCAAGACACCGGAACCGCCTTGGCTGGTCTGTGCCAAGATTTGCTCCAAAGAAACATCATTCCGTACGTTTTAGGCGGCACGCAAGACCTGGCATACTGGATGTATCGGGCCTACGATTCCCTGGAACAGTCCGTGAATATGGGTGTTGTGGACAACCGCATTGCCTTGGGAGCCGACGAAACGGTGCTGAATGCCGACGGTTTTTTGGGGCCTATTATTTCCGCCCAACCCTACAACCTGTTCAACCTGAGTCTCATTGGCCTTCAAACGTACTTCGTTGCCCCGGATCAATGGGATTTGGCCGAACGCATGCATTTTGAGACGTACCGATTGGGAATGCTTCGGGGTCAAGTACACGAAGTAGAGCCGGCCGTGCGCGATGCGGATCTTGTGATCTTCAACAACCGCGTAATTCGTCACGCAGACGCGCCCGGACACGCGGACCCCTCGCCCAACGGCCTAACCGCAGACGAAGCCTGCGCGCTTGCCCGGTATTGTGGACTGTCGGACAAGGTTTCTTCCCTAGGTTATTTTGAATACAACCCGACGCTGGATCCCGCGAGTCAAAATGCGCACCTCGCCGCACAAATTGCTTGGTACTTTATAGAAGGCGTTCATTTACGTCGTGGGGACTACCCCTTCACCCCAAAAAGCCAGTACCTCCGATTTACCGTGCTCTTGGACGAATTGGAACAGGAGCTCGTCTTTTACAAAAGTCCTTTGAGCGAACGCTGGTGGATGGAGGTACCCATGAAACAAACCCAATACGTGCGGCATGCCTTGGTTCCTTGCTCGTCCCATGATTACGAATTTGCGTTAGGCGGTGAAATACCTGCCAGATGGTGGAAAGCACAGCGCAAAGGTTTGTGAAATTCACAACGACTTGTTGACAATTCATGGGAAATTCCTACTTTTAGCCTCTGTATGAACCGCATCAAGGGGCTCTTTCTTCTGGCTATCAGCATTTTAGCCGCACAATTGCACGCGCAACAAGACGTGCAGTTTACTCAGTACATGCACAACCGGATCTTTTTCAATCCGGGCATGGCTGGAAATTCCGACGCGATTTCTTTGAATTTTGGACACCGCACCCAGTGGGTTGGGTTTGACAACGCACCGGTGACTCAAAACATCAACGCCGAACTCCCCGTGGATAAATTGCACGGTGGAGTCATGCTCAACATTACCAACGACCAAATCGGATTCTTCCAGGATATTTCTGCTGCGTTGGGCTACGCCTACCAAACGTATGTGGGTCCGGGCAAATTGGGCATCGGTCTTTCCGTTGACTTCCGCAACAAAAACGTGCGCAATGCGCAATGGATTTTTCCCGACGGTGGCGCCGGGTCCAACGACCCCGCTGTCATGAACCCAACGGCTCAAGCCATGGCTCCGGAATTGAATTTTGGCGCTTACTACTCCACCGATCAGTGGTTCGCCGGGTTGTCATCCTCCCGATTGCTTCAGAGCACCCAAAACCTTCCGGGCTTGGGTGGCGGCACGGCTGCTTACCGCAGCGTAATGCACTACTACCTCATGGGCGGTTACCAATTTGAATTGGCCACGCTTCCCGGAATTCGTTTTGCACCGTCCGCCTTGTTCCGCACAGACGCCTCGTCTCAAAATTTCCACACCGACTTGAACTTCAACGCCGTGGTGCAAGACAAAATTTACGGCGGATTGGGCCTGCGCGTCAACGATGCCGTTTCCTTAATGGCCGGTTACCAAGTAATGCCGTCCCTCCGCGTCAGCTACAGTTACGACATCAACACGTCTCCCCTACGTGCCTACAACGGGGGATCGCACGAGATTTTTGTGAACTACCAATTCACCATTGAAATCCCGCCGCGCATCAAAGGCAGTTACCGAACCCCAATTTTTTTGTAATATCGCAGGCTTTTTTGCGTTATCACTTCAACAGCTCAATTCCTACCGCATGAAAAAACGGATTTCGTTCCTGAGTATCGCTGCTGCCGCTTTGTTGGCCGCGTGCTCCGGCTCTGACCACGGCGAACTCGTCGGGGTTCAGAATCGTCCTGAATGGTACCCGTCGGACCCCTTCGGAATGGTTTACGTTCCTCAAGGCTCCTTCAACATGGGCAATACCGACGTGGACGTTCCCTTTGGATTGACGGCTCCTACGAAAACAGTTTCTGTTTCTGCCTTCTACATGGACGAAACCGAAATCACCAACAACGAGTACCGTCAGTTCGTTTACTGGGTGCGTGATTCCATCCTGCGCTACCGTTTGGCCGAGGCCATGGTAGAGGAGTACGAGTACATCAACTACGCGGACATGGAAAACCCAACGTTTTTTGAAGAATACGTTGGTTTGAACTACCCGGATTCCATGCAAACGCACCTTGATTGGAAACCTACCCTGACCTACGATACGCGTAGGTATCCTTCCGCCGAATACACGGAGGTGATCGAAAGTCTGTACCTGGCTCCAGAGGAGATTTTCATGGGCGGACGTATGGTTGACGCGCGTCAATTGAATTATTTGTACTTCTGGATGGACAAACAGAAGGCTGCTCGCAAGAGCAACCGGGCTGAGTTCAACTTCAAAGACGCTGAAGATCCCAACAAGCCTTTCTCCTACCGTGATTATGTTAAGGACGGCAAGCAAATTTCCGATCGCTCTTCGTTCTTTGAGAAGGAAATCATCAACGTTTACCCAGATACATTGGTTTGGATCGCTGACTTTACCTACTCTTTCAACGAAACCATGCACGATAAGTACTTCTGGCATCCTGCTTACGACAACTACCCGGTTGTGGGCGTGAACTGGAAGCAAGCCGTTGCTTTCGCCAACTGGAGAACCAAATACCGCAGTGAATTCTTGCGCGCCAACGACGACATGCAGGAGCACGAATTCCGTCTTCCTACGGAGTCTGAGTGGGAATACGCTTCACGAGGTGGCCGCGAACTGACCACGTACCCGTGGGGCGGACCGTATGCCACCAACAGCTCTGGCTGTTTCTTGGCGAACTTCAAACCTTCACGCGGTAACCTGGTTGCCGACGGTGGTTTCCACCCCGTGAAAGCAACCTCCTACCAGCCAAACGGCTTTGGTTTGTACTGCATGGCAGGTAACGTTGCCGAGTGGACAAGCACCGCATGGGAAGAAGCATCCTACTACTACGTAGCAGACTTCAACCCCGATTACAAGTACAACGCCAAAGAAGGTGATTCAGAAACCCTGAAGCGCAAAGTTATCCGCGGCGGATCTTGGAAAGACATTGCGCATTTCATGCAAAACGGTTCGCGCAGCTACGAATACCAGGATACCTCCAAAAGCTTCGTAGGATTCCGCACCGTACAGAGCTTCTTGGGACGCGACTTACGCGATTTCTAAAGCCTATTTTCTTTTATTCGAACTCTCAACCTATTCAACCCTAACACCCTTCATTCGTATGGCACTCATCGACGTCAACGGCAAAAAGTTCAAGAATTTCATGGCAAAACTCTACGGCTGGGGAGCAGCAGTCGTTATCATGGGTGCCTTGTTTAAGATTTTGCACATGCCGGGCGCTGACTGGATGTTGATCATCGGTCTGACAACTGAAGCCGTTATCTTCTTTATTTCCGCGTTCGAAAAGCCTGCAACCGACTACGAATGGAGCCGAGTTTACCCCGAATTGGCAGAAGGCGATGAAGTTGCCTCTACTGGTTCAAAAAAAGCACGCATTGCTTCCAATCTCTCTCCTACTCAGGAATTGGACAAGATGCTGGAAGAAGCTAAAATCGGTCCGGACTTGATTCAATCTTTGGGCGACGGCATGCGTCGTTTGAGCGAGACCGCTGGTTCACTGAATACTGCCGTAGATGCAGCCGGTGCAACTGCAGCTTACAGCAACCAACTGAGCACTGCTGCCAAGAACATGGAGGCCTTGAATGCTTTGTACGCTGTTCAATTGGAAAATACTACCAACCAAGTAGAGGTTCAAAATTCCTTGATGGAGAAATTGGGTGCTTCTGTAAACGATTCCGAGAAGCTGACCGGAGAAGTATCGAAGATGGTACAGAACGTGAGTGCCTTGAACAATGTTTACGGCAACATGCTCGCAGCCATGGGCGCGAAAAACTAATAGGAACGCTCTACCTCGATATTAACTCTGTAAAATAACGCACCATGGCCGGCGGAAAGGTGTCACCACGTCAAAAGATGATCAACATGATGTACCTCGTGTTGACTGCAATGTTGGCGTTAAACGTATCTAAGGATATCATTAAAGTCTTGACCAAATTGGATCAAGGAATGAACGAAACGGTAGCAACTGTTTTCAAGGGAACGGAAGTAATCTATTCTGCGATTACCAACGCCATGAAAGACAATCCACGCGCCGTTCCAATCAACGAACGAGCTCAGAAGGTCAAGTCCGTGGCCGATGGTATCGTCAAGGAAATCGCCAACATCAAAACCTTCTTGATCGAAGAAACGGGCGGTTACAACACCGACGGTTCCGGTACCTTGAAAGGTGGCGATAACCGCGATGCTGGTGAAGCCTATTTGGTTGCGGATAAATCCGTTGGAGGTCAAGGCAAGGCAAAGGAAATCAAAGAGCGTTTGACCGCATTTCGTGAAGCCATGATCAAGGAAGCTGATGGAGATGCTGCCCTTATTGCCACCATCAAGGAAACCTTTAATTTCGAAGATGTTACGGAAGAAGGTACCAAGATGTCTTGGGAGAAAGCTACGTTTTCTGAATTGCCTTTGGCCGGTGTGATTCCGTTTTTGACGGACCTTCAATCCCGCGTTCGCCGTACGGAATCTAAGGTTGTTGATCACTTGTACAGCCAGATCGACGCCAATACGTTGAAGTTTGACAACGTAAAGGCAGTGGTCATGCCCACCAACGGAACCTACATCCAGCAGGGTGATTTCTACGAAGCCGATGTGTTTTTGGCCGCTTACGACAACAGCCGCAATCCTCAGTTCTCCGGCATTGCCGTGAAGGAAGTGAAAGAAGGCGTAGGTAAAGTCAGCATCCAGGGAACCGGCAACGGCGAAGTAAAGAAAATGGTGACCATTTCCTTGCCCGGAGGCGACAAAACCTACCAAGCCGAAATTAAGTACACGGTATCTCCTCCCTCTTCGGTTATTTCTCCTTCGAAGATGAACGTTTTCTACCGCAACGTAGAGAACCCTCTTGAGGTATCCGTTCCCGGTGTAGCGCCCTCTTCTTTGCGCGTTTCTGGGCCCGGCATATCCGGTAAAAACGGCAACTACATTGCCGACGTGACCAAGGTGGAAGGCAAAACCATGATGGTGAACGTGAGTGTGGAGGAAAACGGCAAACTGCGAAAAGTGGGAAGCAAGGAATTCCGCATCAAGGGTCTTCCTATGGCCTCCGGTATGGTGTTCCGTAAATCCAGTGGTGTCATGTCAACCTCATCGTTGGCCAAGGCTCCCATTGAAGCCGAATACGTTGACTTCCCGTTTGAATTGCCTTTGAAGGTCGTATCTGCTGAAGTTAAAATCGAAGGCCAACCTCCGATTCAAGTTAAAGGCAGCACGTTTGACAACAACACCCGCGAACTGATCCAACGCTTGAAGCCCGGTGCTTCGGTAACGATCCGTAAAATCGTGGCCACTACGCCCAACGGATCGCGCGTGAGCAACGTGGGCAACATTTCGATCGACGTACAATAATTTAAGGCGACTCGCCATGAAAACAAACCGCTTCTACCTTTCCCTTGCAGCTGCTGCCCTCATTTTTGGAGGTGTGCAGACCGCACAGGCACAGGTTTTGACGCCTGAAGACGACGGCATTGTGCCCAAAGCACAAATGCACTTCGTCAATTCCAAGCCCGTGGAATACACCTTCTTGCGTCAAGACGACATCATGTGGTCTGCGCGCCACTGGGAGCGTATTGACATGCGCGAGAAGATCAACCACCCGTTGTACTACCCCGTGAAGCCGCAGCCGGACCGCAAATCCTTGTTTGATGTGGTTCGCGACGGAATTTTGGTGGAAGGCACCATTCGCGAAGTGTTTCGCGACGACAAGTTTGAAATTCCATTGACGAACGAGGAGGTTTTTGCCATTTTGACCCGTGTAGATACCATTCGCGATCCGGACGACCCCTCCATCATCCTGAACATCGATTCCATTCAAATCAAAGCCCCCAACGTGGTGGCGTGGGATTTGAAATCCGATTGGTATTTTGACAAACAGCGAGGAGAAATGAAAAGCCGCATCATTGGTATTTCTCCATTGGTAAAGGAGCCTGGAACGGGTGAGATTTACAACGCGTTCTGGATCTGGTTTCCAGACGCGCGTCAAGCACTGGCTACCAACATTGCCTACAACCCTTACAACAACCACACTCGTCTATCTTTTGATCAAATCATGGCTATGCGTTACTTCAATGCACGCATAACCAAGGAAGACAATACGTACGACCGAAGCATTGAGGAGTACAAGAAAGGTAGCCCCATGGGCCAGCTTTTGGAATCTCAAGCCATCAAGGACAAACTGCGCAACTACGAGCACGATTTGTGGGAATTCTAATTCCGTCGGAAAAATCTTGGGCCCGAATCCAAATCCTTAGGGAGGCGAATTCGGGCCTTTTTTTTGCTGTTGCATTTTGAAACACATTGCTCCATGAACACACCCACGTACGACTTGGCGGTGGTTGGTTTCGGATTTGCCGGGGCAGCAGTGGCCCTGCAGGCCCAACGACTCGGTTTAAACGTGGGCGTTGTACTGGATGAGGATCCCAACTTCCCGGTAGCTTCGCGAGTGGCGTCTGGGCTGATCAATCCCTTGGTACTGAAGCGCAGGCGAATGGTGTCCGACGCCAAATTGGCTTGGGAGCACGCGGTGGATCTCTTTTCTTGGTTGGAGCACACAACCCGCACGCAGGTATTTGAACCCACCCCCGTTGCGGAGCATTTGGCCACAGTTCAAGACGATTTGGATTGGAATCTGCTGGCCGAGCGTCCTGGATTTGCGGAACTGCTGGATGCGGAAACCGAGGCGAATTCAAACAAATATTTGATGCTTCATCGGCTGGGGTATGTTCGGACGAGTGGTCGGTTGATGCCTTTGGCGTATTTAGAGGCAGCACGCCGCGTATTGGAAGACCGCCTGGTTCTGGGCGCGGTGCAAAGGTTGGCGCCAACCAATGGGTTCTGGGAGGCATTCGACGCGTCGGGACGCGTGATGATCCGGGCTCGAAAGATCGTGTTGTGCGAAGGACCGCGAGCACCACTTACGGAAACCTATTGGGGAGACTTGGGCTGGGCACTGGTGCGCGGCGAAGGGTTGGACGTGCACCTACCGGGTTTGGGCTTGAATCGACCCCTGCACGCACGGCATTTCCTTTTGCCGGATCGGGCACAGGGACCGGATTGCTACAAAGTGGGCGCAACCTACGCTTGGGACGGCCTGGAGGACCCTCAACCTACACCGTCCGGGAGGGAAGAGTTGGAGGCTTGGTTGCGGAGTGTGGTTTCGTTGCCGTACGAAGTGGTCAACCACTGGTGCGGTGTTCGGCCCGCACGCAAATCACGAGAAATATTGGTGGGCTGGCATCCGGAACACCCGGGGCTGGGGGTTCTCAATGGTTTGGGCAGTCGCGGCGGGTTGTTGGCTCCGCTCAAGGCACATCAACTCTTGGTGTCCGGTGCTGGTGCGTTGGTGGAGTGATCGGTTTGAACGGCTCTGTGTTCTTCTGCTGCTTCCGGGTCAAAGTGCACAAAGAGGTGAAAATAAGTACTGCGGCTGAGTCGGAACAGGAACGGGCCCAACAGGGAAACCACGCCCAAAGCTCCAACGGTCTGCCAAAGTCCCAGGCCGAGCCACGAATTGGCCACGATGTAGGTGGCAACAAACAGGGCCACGGCGTATCCGTAGCTGACGTACATGGCGCCGTAGAAAAAATTGGGTTCCGGTTCGTAGGACTGGTCGCACACGGGGCACCGCTTGGGCATGTCCGAAAAATGGGCCAAATTGTACGGATTGGGATTCGTAAATAGGTCCCCCTCGTGGCATCGGGGACATTTGTTGCGCACAATGCCGAACAGCTTGGATCCCTTGGAAAATGCCATGGTTATTTATTTAGTAATTCCATGCAAAGGTAACCCCAGCGCGGGCGGCGAAGTGTTACTTTTGTCACCGCAATGCTGAGTGTAAATAACCTGAGTCTTTCTTTTGGGGGAGACAACCTTTTTCAAGCCATTTCTTTTCAAGTGAACCCCGGTGACCGAATCGGTTTGGTGGGCAGGAATGGCGCCGGTAAGTCCACCTTATTGAAACTATTGGCGGGTCGGCTGGCGGCCGACAGCGGAAATGTTTCCAAACCGTCGAACTTCAACATTGGGTTCCTGACGCAGGACATCCCGCCGGTAAAAGGAACCAGCGTATGGGATGAGGCGGCGTCGAGCTTCAAGGAAATCAAGCGTTTGGAGGCTGAATTGGAGCGCCAGACCAACGAAATGTCCGAGCGCACGGACTACGAGTCCGACAGCTACATGGAGCTCATTGAGGAGTTTCACAAAAACCAAGAGGCGTTTCAGATGGGCGGCGGTTATACGTACCAGGCTGATTTGGAGCGAGTTCTGACTGGGCTTGGATTCAATCCTGCGGATTTTGAAAAGCCGATGGAGTCGTTCAGCGGAGGCTGGCAAATGCGGGTGGAGCTTGCGAAGATCTTGCTGCAGCCCAACGACTTGCTGTTGCTGGACGAACCCACGAACCACCTGGACATTGAGAGCATTTTGTGGCTGGAAAAGTTTTTGGCAGACAGTCCGCAGGCCATCATTTTGGTGAGCCACGACCGAACGTTCATGAACAACGCCACCAACCGCACACTGGAGTTGGTGCTGGGCAAGGCCTACGATTTCAACGTTCCGTACTTCAAGTACTTGGATTTGCGCGCGGAGATCCGCGAAAAACAAGCCCAAGCAAAGGCCAATCAGGAGAAGGAAATCAAGCAAACGGAGCAACTCATTGAGCGCTTTAGGGCCAAGGCCAGCAAGGCGGCGTTTGCGCAAAGTTTGATCAAGCGTCTGGACAAAATGGACCGTCTGGAGGTGGACGAGGAGGACACGCGTGCCATGCGGTTTACCTTCCCTCCAGCGCCGAATTCCGGCAAGGTAGTGGCGCGTTTGAACGGCATTCTGAAGGATTACGGTCCCAAAAAAGTGCTGCGCGGCGTGGACATGGAATTGGTGCGCGGCTGCAAAGTGGGTTTTGTAGGCCAAAACGGCCAGGGCAAGTCTACGCTCGTGAAAATCTTGGCAGAAGGCCTGGAACACGGGGGCACCGTGGAGTGGGGCCACAACGTAAAGTTGGGGTACTACGCCCAGAACCAAGCAGAAGTGCTGGACGGAGACCGGACGGTACTCTCCACCATTGAAGACGCGGCGCCGGAGGAAATGCGGAAGAACGCTCGTAAACTGCTGGGTCGGTTCATGTTTGTGGGCGACGACGTGGAGAAAAAAGTGAAGGTGCTCTCTGGTGGTGAACGCGGCCGATTGGCACTGTGCCAGCTGATGCTGAATCCCATCAATGTTTTGGTGCTGGACGAACCCACGAATCACTTGGACATGCGGGCCAAGGACGTTTTGAAGCAGGCACTTTTGGAGTACGACGGCGCGCTGGTGGTGGTTTCCCACGACCGGGATTTTATGGCCGGTTTGTGCGACGTGATGTTTGAATTCCGGGAAGGCAAAACCAAACAGTATTTGGGCGGTATTGAGTTTTTCTTGGAGCAGCGGCAATTGGACTCCATGCGCGCGCTGGAAAAGGGCGACGGTTCTTCCAAAAAAGGAGATGCGAAAGGGGCGTCGGGCCAAGCGGTCAGTAAAGCTGCGCCGGCGGCACCTGCCCTGGGACGCGAAGAAATCAAGGAGCTGGAGCGAAAGAAGAAGACTGCGGAGACGGCCTTGGCGAAAACCGAGGAGCACGTGGCCACTCTGGAGGCGGCGTTGGCGGAACTGGACGCCCTTTTGGCGGACAGCGAACGGTACAAGGCGGCTCTGGCGGAAAATCCCGCGCTGTACGCGGACTACGAGCACAAGCAAAAGGCCTTGGAGCACGCCTACGCCCAGTGGGAAGATCTTTCTGCGGAGTTGGAGGGCTTTCGGAGCCAACTGGGCAGCTGAACGCTAAAGCGGGCCGGGTTGAGACGGTTGCGGGCTTGATAGCCGGGGTGCTGCGCAATTAACCCGCTCTTAACGGAGGGTTTGTACCTTTGGTAGATGCGTAAATTTTGGATGTTGGTGGCGGCCTTGGCCGCAGCGGCAAGCGTGCAGGCTCAGCCGCGATTGGTGGTGCACTTGGTGGTGGACCAAATGCGGGCAGACTATTTGTATCGATTTGACGAACAGTTTACCGGCGGTTTTCGTCGGTTGTTGGACGAGGGAACCGTGTACCGCGAATGCCACTACACCTACGTGCCAACCTACACCGGGCCGGGGCATGCGTCTTTGGCAACCGGCACCGATCCGCGCAACCACGGAATCATCGCGAACGACTGGTTTGATCCGTACTTGGACCGGGAAGTCTACTGCGTGGAGGATGCTTCTGTGCAGCCGGTGGGCACCACCAACCCGTCCAGCAAACGTTCGCCTCTGAATTTGCGCGCGTCTACGTGGACGGACGAATTGGTACTGGCAACAAACGGGAAATCGCGCGTTTATGCGTTCAGCATGAAGGACCGCGGGGCCATTTTGCCCGGAGGACATTTTGCGCGTGGAGCCTATTGGTACGACGAACAGACCGAGTCTTTTGTGAGCAGCACGTTCTACGGCGAGGCATTGCCGCCCTGGTTGGTGGAATTCAACGCCGGCCAACCCGTGAAACGCTTGATGCAGGGCACCTTGACGCCCGCAGGCACGCGCCGCACCACCACCGGAGATACCACCGCCTACGAAAAGGGAATCAAAGGCCAGAAAGCGCGGGCGTTTCCGTACGATTTGGCAGCTATTTATGCCGCCGGCGGTGGGGATGCGGTGCGTCGGGTTCCGCAGGGGAATACCCTGTTGCTGGAAGTGGGGCGCGCGGTCTTGGAAAAGGAGCAACTGGGCCGAGGAACCACCACGGACGTGCTTTCCTTGAGTTTCTCCACGCCGGACTACATGGGCCACGAATTGGGCACGCGCGCGGTGGAAATTGAGGATATGTACCTGCGCTTGGACCGCGAATTGGGGACTTTCTTGGACGAATTGGACCGACTTTTTGGACGCGACGGCTACTTGGTCACTCTGTCTGCGGACCACGGCGCAGCGGACAACCCTTTGTTTTTGAACGACCGCGGTTATGCGGCAGAAGTTTGGAGCGACGGCGACTTTGCTGAGGCGCTGCAGGCCAGCCTGGGCACCAACCAAAGCATCCGCCACCTGGGGAACGATCAGGTACATTTGAAGCCGGAGTTTCAAACTACAGCCCACGCGGACGCGGTGGCGGAAGCATTGCGCAAGCACCCTGCGGTGGCGCAGGTGTGGACGCGGAGCGAACTCCTCTGCGGAACGCATGGGGACGAGCAGCTGCGCTACAACGCCTTGGACAGCCGCAGCGGACAAGTGTTTTACGCCCTGAAGCCCAGCCATTTAAACTACAGCACCACCGGAACTACCCACGGCTCCGGCTACGCCTACGACACGCACGTGCCTTTGGTGTTCTACGGCGCAGGGGTTCCTGCTAAGGAGGTTTTCCGGAAGGTGGCCGTGAAGGATCTGGCCCCTACCCTGGCCCATGTGCTGGGCACGGCGTTGCCCAACGCTTGCACGGGAACTCCGCTGGAGGAAGTGGTGAAAAAGCGCTCCTTGGATGGATTGCACCCGTTGCCTTCAACCGGGAAAAAGTCGGGCAATGGGGGCCGGAAATAGCGTCTTGGCGCGTTAAAACTGGGTGAGATCCTCCGGCAAAACGCACACCGGAATGGGCTCCATCTTGTGTTTGTTGGCCCGGTGGTACCGCTGGTAAATGCCCCAAACGGTGCGCTGACGCTCCGTCCAATGCGGCTGCTCGTTCGTTGCGCCGGATTCCTGCTGAGCCAAGGCCCATTCCAACTCCGGATAGGTGGCGCCAATTTGGTCCTCGTCGGACCGGTTGTCTGGCCACAAACCGTCTGTTGGGGCCGCTTGAAGAATGGACTGGGGAACGCCGAGGTGTGCGGCTAACGCGTAGACTTGGGTTTTGGTGAGTCCGGCAATTGGACTGACGTCTACCCCGCCGTCACCGTACTTCGTGAAAAAACCAATGCCAAAATCTTCCACTTTGTTGCCCGTACCGGCTACCAAAGCGCCGCGGGTTTGCGCTACGGCGTAGAGCGCGGTCATGCGCAATCGGGAGCGGGTATTGGCGAGTGCTAAAAAAGTGGGCTCCTCGTTGGCAAGAGCCAATGCTGCTGCCTCGTACACCGGAGTGAGGTCCACCCGGAGCGCATGGGTTTGGGGAAATTCCTGCTGCAATGCACCAATGTGTTCCCATGCTCGGGTGACGTGATCTTCCGGTTGGTGGATGGGGAGTTCCACGCAAACGGTGGGCAGTCCGGTGCGGGCACACAAAGCAGAAGTGAGCGCGGAATCTACCCCGCCCGAAATGCCCACCACCCAACCGCGGGTGCCGGCGCGTTCCGCATAAGCGCGCAACCAATCGACAATAAAGGCCGTAACTTTGTGCTCCATGAGAACCACAAAGGTACTGCTTTGGCTTGCGATCGCGGGCACGGCTTCCTGCACGAGCGAGTCTGCGTTGGCTCCGGCGAACGACGCGCCCGCAAGAGCCTCTATTCATCCGGCCTACATTGACTTCTTTGACGCCGAGCCTGCCGAACTGGCGTCCCAATTGCCGCAGCTTCAAAAGACCTATGCCCCCTTCTTTGAATCCCTCACTCCGGAGCAATTTCTTCGCTTAATCAACGACCCCGAATTGCGCGGTCTGCACGAAGACGCCCTATTGGCTTTTCCGGATTCAGCGGCACTCGCAAACCAGATTCGCTCCGGATATGCTCGCTACCGAGCCCTGCTTCCCGGGGGGGCGTCGGAACACAAGGTACGCATCTATCCGTTTGTAAGTTTCTTGGACCCAGCCTTCTACCCCCCGCTGGTGGTGGACAGCAGCTATGTTTTTCTGGCGCTGGATCATTATTTGGGAGCAGACCATCCGGCGTATGCCGCAGACCCCGCTTATTTGGCCTACCAACGCGAACCCCGTTTTGCGGTGCCGGCGCTCTTTCAGCAACTGGCCGCAGCGCAGGCGAAACTTCCGGAAAACAGCTACACCCTGTTGGATCAAATGATCTACTGGGGCAAAATTGCGTGCTTTGGGGAAGCCTGTTTGGGGGAAACCGCCGCGCCGGATTTGTTTCCGTACACGCCCGAGCAGTGGAAATTCTGCATGGAACACGAGGCAGACCTTTGGAAGTACTTCATTCAGAGCCGTTTGCTTTATGAAACCAGCTTGGATGCGGAACGACGGTTCATTCAACCCGCTCCGTTCAGCAAGTTGCAAACCGCCTACGACCAGCAAATCCCCGGCACCATTGGCCGCTGGTTGGGGTACCGACTGGTTCGGTCGTATTTGGAGGACCACCCGGAAACGGATTGGCGCACCTTTATGGCCAACACCGACAGTCGTCAAATCCTGGCCGAAAGTGGCTACCGCCCTTAATTCCGAAACCGACCCTCACCATGGCTGAAAATTCAGACATCTACTTGAAAATTGCCCTCGACGAAAACAAGGTGCCTGAAACGATCTTCTGGACGGCAGAGGACGGCGGAGTGCGCGATGAGCCTGCCAAGGCCGTGATGCTGAGCTTGTGGGACGCACGGAGCAAGGATACGCTGCGCATTGATCTGTGGACCAAGGACATGGAGCTGGACGACATGAAGCGTTTTTTTCACCAAACGCTTTTGTCCATGGCGGACAGCTACGACCGCGCTACGGACGAAACCGAAATGGCCGAGGACCTCAGAGATTTTGCTCGGTACTTTGCGGAGCGACAAAAACTGGGATGAGTCCTTCCAGGTAGTCCAACAGGACTTCTTTCCCCTTTCCGGTTTCCGCACTGGTTAGGAAGTGCGGCGGGCATTCTTCCCAGGTTTCCAACAACCGACGTTGGTAGTTTTCTACGGCACGCACTTGTGCCGCCTTGGTCAATTTGTCTGCCTTCGTAAAGACAATGGCAAAAGGCAATTGCCACTCCGCCAGTTGGGCCATGAAGGCCAAATCCAAGGCCTGAGGATCGTGCCGAACGTCCACCAATACAAAGGTGCACACCAAATTTTCACGATTGCGGAGGTAGTGCGAAATCATCCGCGAAAAAACCTCGCGCAGCACCTTGCTGACCTTGGCGTAGCCGTAACCCGGCAAATCCACCAAATACCAGTGACCGTCTTGGATGGAAAAATGATTGATGAGCTGGGTTTTACCCGGACGTTGGCTGACCTTGGCCAGATCCTTGTGGCCCACCAACTTGTTGATAAGCGATGATTTACCAACGTTGGAGCGGCCAATGAAGGCAAACTCCGGACGCTTGGGCGGGGGGCATTCTTCCGTTCGGGAACTGCTCTTGATGAACGTCGCTTTGAGCGACGGAACGATGCGCTTGGGCGCGTTCGGATTTAGCCGATTGCGGGTGTCGCCTGCGGCGCCCCGTAGGTCTTCTCCAGCCATGCGCTCAGCAGCTTATTAAACTGTTCCGGATGCTCCATCATGGGTGCGTGGCCGCACTGGTCGATCCAATGCAATTCCGAGTTGGGCAACAATTCGTTGAACTTGTCCGCTACCTCTGGGGGGGTGACGGCGTCTTGACGGCCCCAAATGAGGCAGGTAGGCAAGGTGAAATTGGGCAAGTCCTCCGCCATGTTGTGGCGAATGGCGCTCTTGGAGATGGCCAAGGTCTTGATGGCCTTCATGCGGTCGTTCACAATGGAAAACACCTCGTCCACCAATTCTTTGGTGACCACTTGCTTTTGGAAAAACACGTCTTTTACGCGTTCTTCAATGTAGGAGTAATCGCCGCGGCGCGGGTAGGAATTGCCCATGGCGCTTTCGTACAGGCCGGAAGAACCAAAAAGGACCATGCCCTTGGCAACGCCCGGGTAAAGTTTGTTAAACACCAAGGCGATGTGGCCGCCCAAGGAATTACCCAAAAAAATGGGCGCTTCCAACTTGAGGTGGTCCACAAACTCCTTGACCCACTTGGTTAGGGACTTCACGCCCGTGGTGGCCAACGGAAGCGAGTACAGCGGAAGGTGCGGCACCAAAACACGGTACCCTTGTTGGCTGAAATACGAAACTTGGTGGTGGAAATTGCTGATGTCGCCCATCAGACCGTGAAGGATCACCAAAGGACTTCCCGTTCCTTCCTCCCAGTATTCAAATTCTCCTTCCTGTACAAATTTTTCCATGCGGGGAAATTAATCGGGCAAAGATACGGCGGGAATTTAGAACCGGTTTTTAAAGTACAGCAGGAGACCTCGGTTACAGGCAAATGAGCGTTGGCTCATGGGATTTAGGACGTTGTTTTTGCCGTACAAAACTAAAAATCCCAAGAGCGACGGGGTTGCGGGCAAAAGGCACGAGCAAACGAAGTGGGGAAAGGAGGGCGTCGGGTGGGAAAAGTTATTAACAAAGTGGTAGAATGTGGTAAAAAGTGGGAGAAGAAACCTACTTTTGAATCAAATTCTGCCCCCTCGGAAAATGGTCAACCTCATCGGAGTATACGAGTGCAAGCTGGACGCGAAAGGTCGCGCCCCGCTGCCCGCTGCGCTGAAGAAGCAGTTGGCCGCATTGGCCGAGGGTGGTTTTGTTTTGAAGCGTTCGGTATTCAGCAAGTGCCTGGAGCTCTATCCCCTGGAGGAGTGGAACGCTGTCATGGGCCAAGTGGGCCAGCTCAATCGATTTGTTAAGAAGCACGCGGACTTCATCCGCATGTTTACGGCCGGGGTGAAGCCCGTCGAGTTGGACAATGCCGGCCGCATTCTCATTCCCAAAGACCTGATGACCTTCGCCGGTTTGGGCGAAACATTGGTCTTTGCCTCGGCTCCTTTTGGACTGGAAATCTGGGACAAGGAAGCTTACGAAAACGTGGTGCAGGCGTCTGAGGCTGATTTTGGGGCCTTGGCGGAAGAAGTGATGGGACAATCGAACGAGCGGCCGAACCATGTATCATGACCCCGTACTGCTAACGGAATGCATGGACCTGCTCGCGCTTCGGCCGAACGGGACCTATGTAGACGTGACCTTTGGCGGCGGCGGACATTCGCGCGCCATCCTGGAGCGCTTGGGGCCTGAGGGGCGCCTTTTTGCCTTTGACCAAGATCCCGATGCCGCGCCCAACGCCCCGGAGGATCCTCGCTTTACCCTCATTCCCGCCAATTTTGAGCACCTGCAGCGCTTTTTGCGCGCCCACAACGTGAAGTTTGTGGACGGGATTTTGGCGGACTTGGGCGTGAGTTCCCACCAGTTTGACGCCGCCGAGCGCGGGTTTTCGCTGCGTGAATCCGGTCCCATAGACATGCGCATGAACCCCAACGTGGGCATTCCGGTGCGCACGTGGTTGGACGGCGTGGAGCCGGGCGATTTGGCGCGCGTGCTAGGCATGTACGGCGATGTGGTTCAGCCGATGCGCGTAGCGCGCGCCCTATTGGCGGCCCGCGATGCAGGAACTTTACTCACTACAGCGGATTTGGTGCGGGTGGTGGAGCCTTTGGCCCCGCGCGGCAAAGGCCACAAAGTACTGGCGCAAGTTTTTCAGGCTTTGCGCATAGAAATCAACCGCGAGTTGGCCGTTTTGGAGTCCTTGCTGGAGCAAGGATTGGCCGTTTTGGCCGACGGCGGACGGTTTGTGGTGCTATCCTACCACAGTTTGGAAGACCGTCGGGTCAAGGTATTCTTTCGTGAAGGCAAGCTCGTGGGCGAGGCAGACCGCGACACCTTTGGCAACCGTCTGGTTCCCTTTGACTTGATTACGCGGAAGGCCGTGGTGCCCTCCGCTGAAGAGGTTCAACGCAACCCGCGCGCACGCAGTGCCAAGCTGCGAGCTGCTGAAAAACGTGCCCAATCATGAGCGCGACGGGAAATCAACCGCCCAAAAAGACGGTTTCTTTTGCGGACTTTGTGCGCGGTTCCATTGTGGGCCACGAACTGGTGCGGAAAAACATTCCGTTTTTGCTGTACCTCACGGCGCTGGGCCTCTTGGCCATCACGTGTTCCCACCAAACAGACCGCAAGATTCGCGAGATTCAAGAAAAGTCAGCCCAGCTCAATCGGTTGGAAAGCCACTACTTGGAAACCAAATCTGCCTTGATGCAGTGGGGCCGCGAAAGTCGCATCCAGGAGCGCGCCCAGGAACGCGGTTTGGTGCCCAGCGGCAAACCGCCCATCAAACTGGAAATTCAACCCACCGATGAGTAACGCGCGGGGGCATTCGGCAAAAATGGCAACGCTTTTGTCCCTGCTGATGGGGATTCTGGCGTTGTTGGTGGTGGGGCAATTGATCCGCATTTCCGTGGTGGACGGTCCGGCGTTGCGCAAAGAACTGGCAGAACAACGCATCCAAATTCGTCCGGTTCCCGCCACTCGTGGCAATTTGTATTCCGCCGACGGCCAGTTGCTGGTGACCTCCATGCCCCTTTATGCCCTTTATTGGGATGCCGCCGTAGTGGACGACGTGCGCTTCAATGCCCACGCAGCTAATGCCGCCGACACGCTGGCACGCGTGTTGGGGCAGCGCACGGCCGGAGCGTGGTTTAGTTATTTGCGCAAGGCGCATCGGGACGGAAAAAGGTACGTGCTGTTGGGCCGCGAGGTGCGCTTCACCGCGATGGAAACCACTACAAAACTGGCCCTCTTTAAGGGCGCTGGGCACGAAGGTGGAATGATCACCGAAGAAACACCCAAACGCGTACGGGCTTTTGACAATTTAGCGGCCCGAACCTTGGGCTACGACCGGGCCGATGCGCGCGAGGGTTTGGAAGGTCAGTTTTCGGAGACGCTGCGGGGAAAAGACGGCTCGCGCGTGATGCAGCACCTCGGCCGCAACATGTGGAAACCCATTGAAAACACCTACGCCGTAGAGCCGCACGACGGCCGGGACTTGGTGACCACCTTGGACGTTCGCATGCAAGACATCGCAGACAAAGCGCTGCGGAAAAAGCTGGACGAAACCCAAGCCGAATACGGAACGGTGATCTTGGTGGAGGCCCGTACGGGCAAAATAAGGGCATTGGTTAATTTGGGCAAACTGGAAGGGGATTCCGGTTATTCGGAGACCGTGAACTACGCGGTTTGGGCCGCTACAGAGCCGGGCTCCACCTTCAAAGTTGCGGCCTTGCTGGCTGGCTTGGAGGAGGGTGTGGTGGACACCGCCCAATGGGTGCAAACCGGAGACGGACGGTTGGACCTCTTTCCCGGACGCGCTGCGCCCATTACGGATTCCAAGAAGGGGGGGCACGGCAACATCACGGTGGGACATGCCTTGGAGGTGTCGTCCAACATTGGGATGGTGAAGGCGCTGTTTCCCCATTTTAGTAAACACCCGGAAGACTTTGCGGACCGTCTGTATCAATTTGGATTGGGCGAACGCACCGGCATAGAATTGCCGGGGGAAAGCAAGCCCCGCATCCCAAAGCCGGGGGACAAAACGTGGTACGGAAACGTAACCCTATCCCGCATGTTCTACGGCTACAACGTCTTGGTCACTCCGCTGCAAACCGCAATGTTCTACAATGCACTGGCCAACGGGGGGAAATTGCTGAAGCCGATGGTGGTGGAAGAAATCCGGGACCGCGGAACGGTGGTGGAACGGTATGCCCCCACCGTGGTTCATCCGTCCATTTGCGCACAGGAATCCCGCGCGGTGATGCACCAGCTGTTGGTGCGGGCGGTGCGCCAAGGGACCGGGCGCAAACACGTGTATACGGATTCGTTGTCCATTGCGGGAAAAACGGGCACCAACCGGGTGGAATACCGGGATGCGGATGCAGGCGGTTACCACTACCAGGTTTCCTTTGCCGGCTATTTTCCCGCGGAAAATCCCCAGTACACCTGCGTGGTTTTGCTGTACAAACCCAAAATGGCGGAACCTTCGGGGGGTGCCTTGGCCGGGCCCGTTTTCCAAGAAGTTGCCTTGGCGGTGAACAAGTTGTCTCCGGCGCCGTACCGCGTGGCGGAGGCGGCGGCCGAGGCCGGATTGGCCGAGGCGGCCGGCCGCCGGATGAAGAAAACCGACGCGCTGGTGGAGCGGGCTGCCCGTCGCGCAGGCAACGGCATGCTGCCGGACGTGGTGGGCTTGCCGGGGCATCGGGCATTGGCGTTGTTGGAAAATGCCGGCTGCCGCGTGCGGGTGCGCGGGGCCGGTCGGGTTAAAAAACAATCGATCCCTGCGGGCACTCCCCTACGGAACGTTCGAGGAACCGTTGAACTGGTATTGGGATGAAACTGCTGCGCGAACTCCTTAGGGACCTGAAGATTAAAGCAACCGTAGGCCCCATGCATGCGGCTGTGGCTGGCATTGCGGACAACTCCCGCCACGTGGCCAAGGACTACCTTTTTGTTGCCATCAAAGGAACCGCCTCGGACGGACACCAGTACATTGAGGCGGCATTGGCAGCGGGCGCTTGTGCCGTGGTATGCGAAGATTTGCCAGAAGCACCGCAAGATCACGTGGCTTGGATTCAGGTAGCCGATGCCTCCGAAGCTTTGGGCTGGCTGGCCTGCAACTGGTACGACCGCCCCTCCGAAAAATTGCAACTGATTGGCATAACCGGCACGAACGGAAAGACCACCACCGCCACCTTGCTGTACCAATTGTTTGCCTCCTTGGACCGCAAAAGCGGCCTGATTTCCACCGTGGTCAACTGCGTGTCCGGCCGCTGCGAACCGTCGACCCACACCACGCCCAATGCTCTGGTGCTGCAAAAACTTTTGGCGGAAATGGTGGACGCCGGATGCAAATACGCCTTCATGGAAGTGAGTTCGCACGGATTGGTGCAGCACCGCGTATCCGGAACCCGCTTTGCCGGCGCTGTTTTCACCAACATCACCCACGACCACCTGGACTACCACGGCACGTTTGACAACTACATCCGCGCGAAGAAATTGTTGTTCGACGGCCTGAAAAAAGACGCCTTTGCTCTGGTGAATGCGGACGACAAACACGGAGCCACCATGGTGCTCAACACCAAGGCTCGCGTACACACCTTTGCCTTGCGCAGCCCGTCGGACTACAAGGTCAAACTGCTGGAAAGCCACCTGACCGGATTGCTGATTACCTTGAATCAAAAGGAGTTGTGGGTGCGGTTGATTGGTGCGTTCAACGCGTACAACGTGGCCGCCATCTACGGCGTTGCGGATCTGTTGAGCCAAGACGACGAACGGGTACGCACCGCGCTGAGTTCCCTGACGGCACCGGACGGCAGGTTTCAAACGGTGCAAAGCGCCACGGGAATCTTGGGCGTGGTGGACTACGCCCACACGCCAGACGCTCTGGAAAACGTGCTGAACACGTTGGCCGAGTTTCGCCACAACGCCGGCGCGAAAGTCATCACCGTGGTGGGCTGCGGCGGAGATCGGGACAAGTCCAAACGCCCGGTCATGGCCAAAATTGCCGCGGAAAAAAGCGACGCGGTGGTCTTGACTGCAGACAATCCCCGCACCGAAGATCCCGCGGAAATTCTGCGCGAGATGGAAGCCGGGCTGGACCCCGTTTTGATCCGAAAATCCACCACCCTCCCGGACCGCAAAGAGGCCATTAAACTGGCCGTGCAGCGTGCCCAGCCGGGAGATATCGTTCTGGTGGCCGGTAAAGGGCACGAAACCTACCAGGAAATCCAAGGCGTTCGCCATCCGTTTGACGACCGCGCCGTATTGCTGGAAACCTTCCTAGTGCTCAACGTTTAAGCCGCTCTTTAAAGACAACTTGCGATGCTGACCGAACTCTTCTCCTACCTGGATTCCGCGTACGACGTGCCCGGCGCGGGCCTCTTCCGGTTCATTACGTTCCGCGCCGGAATGGCCATCCTCATTTCGCTCCTGATCTCCATGGTCTTTGGGCGCCAACTGATCGACGCCCTGCGCCGGAAGCAAATTGGCGAAACGGTTCGTGATTTAGGCTTAGAAGGTCAAATGCAGAAAAAAGGAACCCCCACCATGGGCGGCCTCATCATCCTGGCAGCCATCTTGGTCCCCACCCTGCTTCTGGCTAAACTGGACAACATCTACATCCAACTGCTGTTGCTGACCACCGTTTGGATGGGGTTCATTGGGTTTTTGGACGACTACATCAAGGTTTTCAAAAAGAACAAAGAGGGCCTTCGGGGCATCTTCAAAGTCATCGGCCAAATTGGACTGGGCGTCATTGTGGGTGCGGCCTTTTACCTCCACCCCGATGTGGTGATGAAAGAAGAACTTCCTGCCCAAGCAGACGTCAATCTGCACGGCGAAGAGGCACGCGGCATCCCCACTTTTGGGCCGGCCGTGAAGAGTTTAAAAACCACGGTTCCCTTCCTCAAGGAAACCACTTTTGACTATGCCGATTTGGCGGTGGTTTTTGGCGAGCACGCGGCAGACTGGGCCTGGCTGGTGTTCATTCCCATTGTGCTGTTCATTGTGACGGCCGTGAGCAACGGCGCCAACCTGACCGACGGTCTGGACGGACTGGCGGCGGGGACGTCGGCCATCGTGGCGTTTGCCTTGGCCGTGTTGGCGTACGTCAGCGGCTCCGTAGTTTTTGCCTCCTACCTGGACATCATGTACATCCCCAATACGGGTGAACTGGTGGTGTTCGCCGCCGCTTTCCTGGGGGCCTGCATTGGCTTCTTGTGGTACAATACCTACCCCGCCCAGGTATTTATGGGCGACACCGGCAGCTTGTCCATCGGTGGAATCATTGCCGTATTTGCCATTGCCATCCGCAAAGAATTGCTGATCCCCATTCTGGCCGGGGTATTCTTGGTGGAGAATTTGTCTGTGGTTCTTCAGGTTACCTACTTCAAGTACACCAAGAAAAAATACGGCGAGGGTCGTCGGATTTTCCTGATGTCTCCGCTCCACCACCACTACCAAAAGAAGGGCTACCACGAAGCGAAAATTGTGACGCGCTTTTGGATTGTGGGCATCCTCTTGGCGGTTTTCTCCATCATCACCCTCAAACTGCGTTGATTCCGTGAACCTACTGGACCAATACCCTTCGGTAGCCATCCTGGGCGGCGGCGAAAGCGGCGTGGGCGCAGCCATCTTGGCCAAAGACCGCGGCCACCGCGTGTTTTTGAGCGACGGCGGCACGTTGAAGGCGCAGTACGCGGCCCAACTGGACCACGAAGGCATCGCCTACGAGCAAGGCGAGCACTCTCTGGAGGTGTTGCTGGCGTCTGATTTGTTGATCAAATCCCCCGGCATCCCGGACACGGCTCCCGCCGTAGCGGCTTGCTTGGAGCGCGGAATTCCCGTGTGGTCTGAACTAGAATTTGCTTTTCACTACACCACCAGCCCCATTGTGGCCATTACGGGCTCCAACGGGAAAACCACCACCACCACCCTCACGCACCACATTGTGGAGCAGGCGGGCTTGGAAGTGGGCCTGGGAGGCAACATCGGACAAAGTTTCGCACTGCAGGTGGCGCGGAACCCAAAACCACTGTACGTATTGGAGGTCAGCAGCTTTCAGTTGGACAACTGCTACGCCTTTCGTCCGCACATCGCCATCCTCTGCAACATCACCCCGGACCATTTGGACCGCTACGCGTACCAAATGGAGCGCTACGCCGCCTCCAAAATGCGCATTGCGCAAGCACAAACGGAAGAAGACTACTTCCTCTACTGCCTGGAAGATCCGGAAACGGCAATCGCAATGGAGGCCAACCCCATCCGTTCCCAACTTCTTCCGTTCAGCTTGAACCCAGCTCCGGCACCCAATGCCTTTGGCGCCTTTGCCGTGCACGGCACGGTGGCGGCCCATGAATCTACCGAACACCCAACCTACCTCATCCACGACCCCAAAACACGCGAAACCATGACCATCGAAGAACTCGCTCTCCAAGGCAAACACAACGCGTACAACTCTTTGGCAGCTGGACTTGCTGCCCGACTTCTTCATGTTCGCAAAGAGGCCGTTCGCGAAAGTTTGGCGCACTTCGAAAGCTTGGAACACCGCTTGGAGACCGTGGCATCTGTTCACGGAATTTCCTTCATCCACGACTCCAAAGCCACCAACGTAAACTCAACCTACTACGCCCTGGAGAGCATGCAGCACCCCACCGTCTGGATTGTGGGCGGCGTGGACAAAGGAAACGACTACACGGAACTCATGCCCTTGGTGGCGAGTAAAGTAAAGGCCATTGTGTGCCTGGGCACGGACAACTCCAAGATCCTAGCGGCCTTCGCCAACAGCCACCTCCCCGTGGTGGAAACGCGCTCCATGGCGGATGCCGTGAAGGCCAGCTACAGCTTGGCCCGCAAAGGAGATACCGTGCTGCTCTCCCCCTGTTGCGCCAGCTTTGATTTGTTTCAAAACTACGAGGACCGCGGCCGACAGTTCAAAGAAAACGTCCGCAGCCTGTAACAAAGCGTCCAGCATACAAACCTTCCAAAAAATCCAGCCGTGCGCGCACTCATCCGACGATTCTTCCAAGGCAACACCATTTTGTGGATGTTGTTTTTGGCGTTGATGGTGTTTTCCTTTCTGCCGGTATTCAGCGGGAGTCGGGCCGGATTTGGCAACCACGTATTCTTTGCCGGGTTGGGTGTGGTAATGGCCGTAGTGGTGCATCGGATTCCCAGCAAATACTACGGTGCCGCCGCGTTTCTAGGTCTTTTTGTTGTCACTGCCTTGTTGGCCTACACCTTGGCACAAGGGGACACCATTGCCGGTGCCAATGCGGCCCGTTGGTTTCGCATTGCGGGCCTCAGTTTTCAACCGTCGGCCTTGGCCAACATCATTCTCCTAGCTCATCTCAGCCGGGTATTGACCAAGAAAAACCCCCCAAAGACACTGCGCGAAGGATTGTGGAGCGTGGTGCTTCCCCTGGGATTGATCTGCGGACTTGTTTTGCCGGCCAACTTGTCCACGGCGGTGCTTTTGTTCATCAATGCATCGGTGGTGCTTTGGACCGCTAATTTTCCCCGAAAGGCCTATTTTCAATTGCTGGGTATCGCGGTTGGGTTGCTGCTGCTGTTCGTGTTGGCCGCCAAGGCTTTCCCCGGTGTTTTTCCCAACCGGGTAGATACCTGGATCTCACGCATTGAGAATTTTGCGGGCACCAAAGAAAACGCGGACACCTACCAAGTGGACATGGCCAAGATGGCCATTGCCCAAGGTCACATCGTGGGGCAAGGTCCGGGGCGAGGTATTCAAAAGAATTTTCTACCGCAGAAGAACACAGACTTCATCTACGCATTGGTGGTGGAGGAATGGGGAATTCTGGGCGGTGGATCTTTGGTCTTGGTCTACGTTTGGATCTTCCTACAATCGGTGCGGGTGGGGCAACGCGCCACAGACGCCACGGGCCACGTAATGGCCATTGGATTGGGGTTTTCTATTGTCTTTCAAGCATTTACTAACATGATGGTTGCGGTGGACTTGTTCCCAGTAACCGGTCAAACACTTCCCCTGGTGAGTGAGGGAGGTTCGTCCATTCTGATGACGTGTTTGGCCATGGGCATGATTCTGGGCATTTCCCGCGGAGAGGGCGAAGAGGCGGAGGCCGACGGCGCCTTTGCCCTGGGCGGCTCCGAGTCTTTACTTTCCAAAGAACCCAACGAGGAACCTTCCTTATGAGCCAGCCCCTGCGATTCCTCCTTTCCGGCGGCGGCACCGGCGGACACATCTTCCCGGCGGTCAGCATTGCCGACGGTCTTCGCGCTCGTTTCCCGCATTGCGAAATTGAATTCGTGGGCGCCTTGGGCAAAATGGAAATGGAGAAGGTTCCCGCGGCCGGGTACCCCATTACGGGATTGCCCATCGCCGGATTTCAGCGCCAGCGCCTGGCGGCGAACTTTAGCTTACCGTGGAAAATCCTCCGCAGCCTGTGGCTGTGCCGCGGGATTTTGCGTCGGTTTCAACCCGATGTGGTGATAGGCACTGGCGGGTACGCCAGCGCCCCAACCCTGTGGATGGCTCAACGAATGGGCATTCCCACGGTGGTGCAGGAACAAAACTCCTACGCCGGGGTGACCAACCGCGGGGTGTCCCAAAAAGCACGGGCCGTATGCGTGGCGTACGACGGTTTGGAGCGCTGGTTCCCGGCGGACCGCACGTACAAAACCGGCAACCCCGTCCGGGCCGCCGTGGCCGCTTTGGCTGCCGTCCCCACAACCGTAAACCAACGTGCGGAAGCCGCCCAAAAGCTGGGATTGGACCCTGCGCAGCCCATCCTGGTGGTGCTGGGCGGCAGCTTGGGCGCCCGCGCCATCAACCAAGCCGTGGAGGCCGCCTGGCCCCAGTGGACTGCAGCCGGATTGCAGGTGGTGTGGCAGTGCGGCGCCCTGTACCACGCAGCCCTTGCCGCGCGTCTGCCCCAAAACACGCCGGGTCTGCAACTCACCGCCTTTGTTCAGGACATGACCGCCCTATACCGCGCTGCGGACTTGGTGATCAGCCGGGCAGGTGCGGGAACGCTGAGCGAACTGGCCTGCGCGGGCATGCCGGCCATCTTGGTGCCCTCGCCCAACGTGGCGGAAGACCACCAAACGCACAACGCACAGGCTTTTGAGCGCGCCGGCGCGGCCGTACTGTTGCCGGAAACCCAACTGATGGAACTCAACGCTCGTGTTCTGGAATTGATGGCGGATGAGGACCGTCGGGCAGCACTGCGCGCAGCCACACGAACCTTAGCCCTGCCCAGAGCCACTGAAGCCATTGTGGAACACATTGTTCAAGCCCTGTGATGAGCGCATTACACCTGCCCCCCGTTCGCACGGCCTACTTCTTGGGCATTGGCGGCATTGGCATGAGCGCATTGGCGCGACACGCCCTAGCTCTGGGCTGGAAGGTTGGCGGTTACGACAAGACGCCCACCCCGCTTACCGATGCCCTGGTGGCGGAAGGTGTTTGGTTCACTACAGACGATCGGGTGGAATCGCTACCGATCCCATTCAACACGCCCGGTGAAGTTTTGGTGGTGTGGACGCCGGCCATTCCCGCAGACCATCCGCAACGCATTCACTTTGCTCAGGGCGGTTTTGCGTTCTACAAACGCGCGGAGGTTTTGGCCGCTTGGGCCAACGACGGCCTGTGCGTGGCAGTGGGCGGCACCCACGGAAAAACCACCACGTCCAGTTTATTGGCCTGGATCTTGTTTCAAGCTGGAACCGGAGCGCGCGCTTTTCTGGGCGGCATCGCCACCAACTTTGGCTCCAACCGCGTGGCGGGAACTGGGCCCATCACCGTGGTGGAAGCTGATGAGTTTGACCGTTCGTTCCTGCACCTGCGTCCCCGCGTGGCCTTGATTACCAGCACGGACGCGGACCATTTGGACATTTACGGAACGGCCGAAGGCGCGCGTATGGCCTTTGAGGCCTTTGCCGCGCTCACCTTGAACAACGGCGGCACCTTGCTGGAGGCCAACGGCCTGAACCTGGGCGGAATCGCCTACGGTGTGGACGCGCCAGACGCGGCCTACTCCGCCTTCAACCTCCGCACCGAAGACGGTTACCAAGTATTTGATTTGCGCCTGGAAAACGTTGAAATTCTTGGCGTTCGCGCAGGGCTCCCCGGGCGACACAACATTGAGAATGCGGTGGGAGCGGCCGCAGCTGCCCACTTGCTGGGGGTAAAGACGGAAGACATTTGTGCCGCAATAGGGTCGTTCCGTGGAGTGGCCCGTCGGTTTGACGTTCGGGTCCGAACGGACGCCACCGTGTACATTGACGACTACGCCCACCATCCCACCGAAATACGCGCCGCCCTGCGGGCCGCGCGCCAACTGCACCCCAACCGCCCCTTGACCGCACTCTTTCAGCCCCACCTCTTCACGCGCACCCGGGACTTCCTTCCCGAATTCGCCGATGCCTTGCAGGAAGCAGATACCGTGGTACTCTTGCCCATCTACCCCGCGCGGGAATTGCCCCTTCCGGGCATCACCTCAGAGGCCCTGGCCGCGGCCTTCCCGGAAGAAAAACGACCGCAAGTTTTGTCTCCCCAAGCGGCGGTGGAATGGGTTCTACGCACCCACCCTTCCTTGCTGATGACCTTAGGTGCCGGAGACATCGACCGATTGGTTTCCGTTTTTGAAGACCATTTTACCCAACATTCCCAGCGCTAATTGCACCGAACTGTACCCAAAAACAAACGTCTGAAATCGTGAAAACCTCCTGGAAAAAATACCTGCAAACCGCGCTCCTCTTGGGGGGCGTGCTGGGGTTGTTTTGGGGTGCCGCGGAAGGCGCGCAGCGATCCGGCAACCAAAAGGTGGCCGGGATGCAGTGGACTTTGGAACAGCCCGCAGACCAGCCCCTGCTGGACGAACAAGATTTGCGTCGATTGGTGGTGCGAATTGGGGCGCCTTATTCGGGAAAATCGCAGAAAGAAATTAACATTCGATTGTTGGAAGAAACCTTGGAATCACATCCACTGGTTGAAAAAGCCGAAGTATTTTCAACTTGGGATGGGACCATCCATGCCCGCGTGAAACAAAAAGTTGCTAAAGTGCGTGTAATTCAAGCAAATACGTCCTATTATTTGGACAGCCGCGGGGGCAAAATGCCCCTGTCGCCGCGCGCTTCGGCCCCCGTTCCGGTGCTCACCGGCGATTTGGATTCTGCGCGTATTGCTCAAGGATTCCGTTTGCTGGAGCGGGCAACCGCCTCCACTACGTTTCCCGGCGGTTGGTCCGGATTGGAAGTAAACCGGGTGGGAACCTTTACCGCTTACCCCGTTTTTGCAAATCATGCCCTGGTTTGGGGCCGGCCGCTGCACTTCCAAGACAAAGCGGAACGACTTTCTGTTTTTTACACCTACCTCACCCAAGCCGGGTTGTTGGACTCACTGGAAACGGTGAACGTTCGCTTCAACGGCCAAGTGGTTTATACCCTTCAAGACTGATCGCCATGGAAAAAATCGCAGTTGGACTGGACATAGGCACCACCAAAATTGTGGCCATCGTTGGCAAGCGCAACGAATTTGGCAAAATTGAAATCATTGGCATGGGCAAAGCGCCCAGCTTGGGGGTGCAGCGCGGCGTCGTTACCAACATCGTGCAGACTGTAGATTCCATTCAACGCGCCACCGCTTTGGCGGAAGAAGATGCGCAACTGACCATCAACAGCGTGGTGGTGGGCATTGCCGGACAGCACATCCGCAGCCTGCAGCACTCGGACTACATCACCCGTGAGGACCGCGAATCCGTCATTGAAGAAGCGGATTTGACCCGACTGACGGACAACGTGCACAAGTTGGTCATGAACCCCGGTGAGGAGATCATCCACGTGCTTCCGCAGGAATACCGCGTAGACGGCCAGGGCGAAATTTTTGAGCCCCGCGGCATGTACGGCGGCCGTTTGGAAGCCAGCTTCCACATTGTGGTGGGCCAAGTTACCAGCATCCGCAACATTGCGCGCTGCGTGAAAAGTGCCAACCTGGAAGTGCACGACATCAACCTGGAGCCCCTTGCTTCTGCGGAGGCCGTTTTGAGTCAAGAAGAAAAAGAGGCCGGCGTAGTTTTGGTAGACATTGGAGGCGGCACCACAGACGTGGCCATCTTCAAGGACGGCATCATCCGGCACACCGCCGTAATTCCGTTTGGCGGCAACATGATCACCAACGACATCAAGGAGGGCTGCTCCATCATCGAAAAGCAAGCAGAACTGCTGAAGGTACGTTTTGGCTCTGCTTGGCCGGGCGAAAACAAAGACAACGAAATCGTATCCATTCCGGGTCTTCGCGGGCACGACCCCAAGGAAATCAGCCTAAAAACGCTGTCTAAAATCATTCATTCCCGATGCGTTGAGATCATTGAGGCCGTTTACTCGGAAATCAAAGCCTACGGCCACGACCAACCCCGCAAAAAGTTGATTGCCGGCATCGTGCTTACGGGCGGTGGATCCCAACTCAATCACATCAAGCAATTGGTGGAGTACGTCACCGGGATGTACACGCGCATTGGTTACCCCAACGAACATTTGGCGGGTCAGGCCGACGGTGCTGAATTGTCCAGTCCCATCTACGCCACCGCGGTAGGCTTGCTCATGAAAGGCTTGGAAAGCAAGATTGAGTTCCCCATGGTGACCAATCCGGAATTGGAGTCTGTTTTTAGCCCAGAATTTGAACCCCTTGCGCAACCGTCGGCACCCATGCCTTCGCCCGTCAGCATGCCTACCACGAGTGCTGCAGGTGCTTTTGCGCCAACGGCCGCAACGGGAACTGCATCGACTGCGCCCAATCCCATGGAAGCACTTTCCCCCGAATCCACTGGGGAAGGTGAAAGCGCAGACGCCGAAAATGCGTCCAATTCCGAGCTCACCGGAAAACGACCCAACTTCTTTGAATCTTGGGTACATCGCTTTGTAAAATTCATCGACGAAGAATAATTGCACACAAGTACACATTTATGCATACTCCCGAAAACACTGGTTTGCATTTTGACCTGCCCAAAAACCGCTCGTCTGTGATTAAGGTCATTGGCGTTGGCGGCGGTGGAAGCAACGCAGTCAACTTCATGAAATTGGCCGGCATCAACGGCGTTGATTTTGTGGTGTGCAACACCGATGCTCAGGCGCTGGAACACAGCCCGGTAGAGACCAAAATTCAGTTGGGCCAAAGCCTCACTGAAGGTTTGGGCGCCGGCGCCAACCCCGAAATCGGGGAACGCGCCGCCCTGGAAAGCGCGGACGACATCAAATCCCTTCTGGCCACCAACACCAAAATGGTGTTCATCACCGCCGGAATGGGCGGCGGAACCGGAACCGGAGCCGCTCCCGTCATCGCCAAAACCGCCCAAGAAATGGGCATCCTCACCGTGGGCATTGTCACCCTGCCGTTTGCCTTTGAAGGAAACGTGCGATCGCGCCAAGCTGAAGCGGGTATCGAGAAATTGCGCACCAACGTGGATTCCCTCATTGTTGTGAACAACAATAAGTTGCGCGAAGTTTACGGCAACCTCGGCTTCAAAGCAGGCTTCAACAAAGCCGACGAAGTGCTGGCCACCGCCGCCCGCGGCATCGCCGAAGTCATCACCCACCACTACCGCACCAACATCGACCTCCGCGACGCCAAAACCGTTTTGGCCGGCAGCGGCACCGCCCTCATGGGCTCCTTTGCCGCAGGCGGTCCCAACCGCGCCACCGACGCCATTGCCGGTGCCTTGGACAGCCCCCTGCTCAACGACAACCACATCCGCGGCGCTAAAAACGTGCTCTTGCTGATTGTTTCCGGCTCCAACGAGCACGAAATCACCTTCGACGAAATTGGCGAAATCAACGATTTCATTCAAGCCGAAGCCGGCGGTCAGGCCAACATCATCATGGGCATTGGCGAAGATTCTTCCTTGGGCCAAGCCGTGCAGGTAACCGTCATCGCCACCGGTTTTGAGGCCAATTCCATCCGGGCCGGACTCGCCCCGCAAGAAGAGGCTAAGGTGGTCCACAGCTTGGATCCCTTTGCGGAACGCGCCCTGCGCAACGCTGCCTTTGATGCCCCCTTGGAGCCCGAAGCCCCAAAAGCGACAGCCCCGCAATCGGTGGCAACTCCCTTACTTGTGGAGGAACCAATGGTCGCTGAAGCACCCGTACAGGAGCCCGTTGCTGCCTACTTAAGCGCTGCTGAAACCCATGAAATGGTCGCAGTGGATACTCGTGAAATGTCCGCAGCAGACGCACCTGAAGTCGTTGCAGCCGAAATCAACGAAGCACCCTCCTTTGCGTTTGACGCCAGCCCCAGTCTTTTTGACTTCGACGACTTCATCATCCGAGACGCGGCTCCCGAGATCGCACCCTCCCACGCTCCAGAAGTTGCCCTGGTATCCCCCTTTGATCTAGGGGCCGACGAAGCCTTTGCCCGCAAAGACGCCGGCACTGCCGTGATGGAGTGGGACCTTCCCTTGCCAGCCGCTGGTGCTGAAATGAACGCAACAAACGTTGCCGAAGAGGTCGTCGAAACGGAATACGCTGCAGTGCCAACCGATGAGATTCCTGCGGAAACGGAGGTTGCTGCAAGCGAGGAAGATGGCATCAAGCGCCACACCTTGGACCAATATTTAGCTCTTGAGGAGGCCTTGGGCATCCGCAAACACGAGGCCGTTGCTCCGTCGGAACCGCCCGTACCAGCTCACTTGCGCTTTGAAGTAAAAACCGTCAATAAACCGGCACCTGCAGTGGAAGATTACGTGTCTTCAAGTGCCACCCCGGACCCGCTGGAACAGCGAGTGGATGACGCTATGCAGCAGATGGCTGCGGAACGCCGCAAAAGTTTGCGTGCCTTCAACCACACCTTCAAAAACGTTCAGCGCACCGGAGCAGAAGAGTATGCTCAAGTTCCTGCATTTCAGCGCGCAGGGGTTTCGGTAGACCACAGTTTAATCTCCCAGCAAAACCCCTTGAGCGGCACGGCAATCAACGGAGAAGGCGACGACCTCACGTTCCGTACGCACAACCGGTTCCTCCACGACAACGTGGATTGAATTCCCTTTTTGCAGACCCCGGTGGACCCCACCGGGGTCTCTTTTCTACGCGAACCCAAAAAATCATGATATGGCTGCATTGGAAGCGCGCCTGATGGAGGACCTCAAGTCCGCCATGAAGGCCCAAGATAAAATCAGACTCGAGACCGTTCGCGCCATTCGGGCCGCCGTTTTGGTAGCTAAATCAGAGCCGGGAGCCACCGGCGATTTAACGGAAGAACAAGAAATTCAATTGCTCCAACGATTGAAAAAACAACGTCTGGAAAGTGCTACCATTTACCGCGAGCAAAATAGACCGGACTTGGCCGAACCGGAAGAATCACAGTTGAAAGTAATTGAGGGCTACCTTCCCGCACAACTGGAGGGCGACGCTTTGCACGATGCCGTGCGCGCCGTTTTAACGGCACAAGGATTCAGCAGTCCCGGGGATTTGGGCAAGGCCATCGGCGCATGCCGCACGGCATTGGCCGGACAGGTGGATGGTAAGGTGTTGGCGGATGCCGTGAAGGCGCTTTTAACAGCTTAAGCCCGGACTGGGAAAAAGGCAGCGCTCAAGCCTGAAAGAAAAAACCGTCGGACAGCAGAGCCCACCAAAGCTAGATTCAATACAATCCGTACATCAGGCGTCCGGTTAGGTATCCGGACACCCCAATTCCGCGCGCGGAGGGGGGAATGTACAAGCTGGGGCCGTACTGCACGGAAAGCGAGACCGGAGATCCGTAAAGGAAGAACCGAATGCCGCCGTCCACGGCCGGGCCCACGTAGGGCTGCGGCTGGTAAACTGGGCCGCCGTTGAAGAAATCAAAGATGTGGATGGTGTAGGACTGTAGTCCAAAACCGTAGAACGCCCCAAAGGTTGAGGCGTTGTCCAAGGAGGAGCCCAATCCGGAATTCAGGTGCACCATGCACCCCAGTTCGCTGGCAATCAAATTGGAGCGTCCCAACAAGAGCGAAGAAGTGAGTCCCAATCCCACGTTGGGAACCACGTCCAAGGATCCCGCATTCTTGAAGGGGAAAATCAACCGCGGCGTGTACACAATGCTTTGATTCAAGTGGTACGCCATGGGCGATCCGGTGTAGGAACCCAAAACCGCACCCAGCGTGTAGCCGTATTCGTGGATCCACTCGCGTTCGCCGTTGAACAGTTCGCCGTTGCGCACTTGACTCCATGCTGGCAGGGAAACCCCCAAGGCCAGAGCGGCAAAAAACAAAGAAATTCGCGTCCTCATCGGGATAAAGGTAAGGTATCTTTGCAGTGCCGTGCGCAAAATCCGTGCCCTTTATACCGACGCCTTTTCCGGTCTCACGCGTGATGCGTGGGTACTGGCCACCATCATGTTCGTGAACCGGAGCGGCACCATGGTGCTGCCCTTCTTGAGCCTGTACCTCACCCAATCGCTGCATTTCTCGTTGGAAGACACCGGATGGGTCATGGCGGCCTTTGGCGCCGGCTCCGTGGTGGGCTCCCTCAGCGGCGGTTGGCTGACGGACAAGTTGGGCTCCTACTGGGTACAAGTAATAGCCCTGACGGGCGGAGGCATCGGCTTTTTTGCCTTGAGTTTCCTCACCTCCTTCTGGGGGTTGTTCCTGGGCGTCTTCGCAACGGCGGCGATTGCGGACACCCTCCGGCCGGCCAACGGCGCAGCGGTTTACGCGTTTTCTCCCCCAGACAAAGTCACCAAGGCCTTCTCCCTCAACCGGATGGCCGTCAACCTGGGCTTTACCGTGGGGCCCGCACTGGCAGGAGCCATCGCCCTGTGGAGCTACCAAGGTCTCTTTTATGCCGACGCCGTCACGTGCTTGGTGGCGGCTGGATTTCTAGCCTATTACTTTCGCGGAAGACGAGGCTCCTACGCCCCCAAGGTGCCGCATCCGGGCACTATCCCCTCTACCGCCAACCCCTCCGGAAAATCTCCGTGGAGCGACGGCCCTTTCTTGGGTTTTGTCTTGCTGGTTTTGGTCTATGCCACCGTATTCTTCCAATTGATTGGCGCACTCCCCCTCTTCTACCGAACCGTTCACCATTGGTCCGAAGATCAAATCGGTTGGATCATTGCATTCAACGGTTTAGTGGTCGTCGTATTTGAAATGATTACCGTCCAGTGGCTGGGAGACCGCTTTGCGCCCCGAAAAGTCATTGCCGCCGGTTGCGCCGTGCTGGCCTTGGGCTTTTGGACCTTGCCTTTAATTCCCGGCCTTACCGGCATGCTGCTGAACATGGCCTTGTTGTCCTTCTCTGAAATTCTGGCCATGCCTTTCATGGTGACGTACGCCACCAAACGCGGAGGCGATCAAGCGCGCGGACGCTACTTGGGTATGTACGCCGGAGCATATTCCGCTGCCCACATCCTGGCGCCCTTGTTGGGTACCCGAACGGTTGCTGCCTTTTCCAATCCCGAAACCGGTTTTGTGGTTTTGTGGGTGGTGTGCGGTGTGTTGGCCGCCGGTGCTGCCTTTGCCTTTACGCGTCTCCCCGCGGTGGTGGGGGTGAATCGGGCGGCTTAGGGGCGCCCAACACACTGCAGGGCACCCGCCAGGCGCATAAAAAAAGGGGCTGTCTCCAACGAGACGGCCCCTTTTTATTGGGTTGTGCAATGGGCTTACTTCTTGCCGCGCGTCTGCGCGTCAACTACTGCCATGGCGGCCGTGTTAACGATCTCCCGGACGCTTGCGCCCATTTGCAGCACGTGCGCGGGATACTCCAAACCGGTCAACAACGGGCCAATGGCCTCCATTCCGGCCAGGCTTTGCAAGAGCTTGTAGGAGATGTTGCCGGACGCCAATCCTGGAAAAATGAATACGTTGGGGGCGTTGTCCACCAAGTCCGAGAAGGGGAACATCTCCTTTAATAGGGCGTTGTCCACGGCAAAGTTGGCCTGCATCTCGCCGTCGATGATCAAATCAGGCATGCGCTCCCGAATGAGGTCCAAAGCCTTGCGCATTTTGGTGGGCAACACGCCCCGATGCGACCCGAAGTTGCTGAAGCTCAACATAGCCACTTTGGGGACGATGTTCATTCGCTTCACGGACTGCGCCACCACCGCAACGATTTGCGCCAGGTGTTCTGCCGTCGGGTCCTCGTTCAAGGTGGTGTCAGCGAAAAACATGGGGCCGCGCTTGGTCAGCATGACGTACATGCCTGCTACGCGCGTATTGGGACCTTTGGGCCCCAGGATTTCCATCACCGGTTTCACGGCGCGTGGGTACTTGGTGGTACTGCCCGTTACGTATGCGTCCGCGTGGCCTTGTTTGACCATCATCGGGCCGTAAAAATCGCGGTTTCGCATGAGCCGGCGTGCTTCCTCCTGACTGATGCCGCGGCGTTGGCGCTCTTTGTAGTAGGCAGCTGCGTAGGCCTCTGCGTTGGGGGCTTTGGGCATGCGGGGATCGATGATGGTCAAAGCCTCCAAGCCCAAGTGGTACTCCTCGTTGAGTTGGGCAATGCGCTCGGGATCGCCCAACAAAATGGGTTCTGCAATGCCTTCTTCGTAGCAAATCTGCGCGGCTTTCAGCACGCGGTAGGTGTCGGCCTCGTTGAACGCCAAGCGTTTGGGGGCAGACCGTGCCTTTTGCATCATCAACCGAACGAACTTGTCGTCGCGGCCCAAGCGGTTGCGCAACTGCTCTTCGTAGGCGTGCCAATCCGTAATGGGTTTTTGGGCCACGCCGCTCTCCATGGCGGCACGGGCAATGGCCGGCGCCACGGTATAGATCAAACGGGGGTCAAACGGCTTGGGAATCAAGTAGGTGGGACCGAAGGCCAGGTTGCGCTCGCCGTAAGCCAAATTCACCACCTCCGGAACGGATTCCTTGGCCAGCCCGGCAATGGCGTGCACGGCGGCCAACTTCATGGCTTCGTTGATCTTGGTGGCGCGCACGTCCAGGGCGCCGCGGAAAATGAAGGGAAAACCCAGTACGTTGTTTACCTGGTTGGGGTTGTCCGACCGTCCCGTGGCCATGATGATGTCCTTGCGGGCCTGCATCGCGGTGGCGTAGTCGATCTCCGGATCCGGGTTGGCCAGCGCAAAAACAATGGGATTCTTGCCCATGCTCCGCACCATGTCTGGGCTCAGGATGTTGCCTTTGGATAAGCCCACAAAAACGTCGGCGTCCTTGAGCGCCTCTTCTAGGGTGCGCAGTTTGGTGGCGCGCGCAAAGCGCTTTTTCTCGTCGGTCAGGTCCGTACGGTCCGCGTGGATGACCCCCTTGGAATCGCACACGGTCAAGTTTTCTGGCTTAACGCCCAGGGACAAGTACAGCGTAGCACAACTGATGGCACTCGCGCCGGCTCCGTTGAAAACCACCTTGACCTTGCTGATTTTCTTCTTCACAACTTCCAAGCCGTTGAGCAAAGCAGCCCCGGTGATGATGGCCGTGCCGTGCTGGTCGTCGTGCATGATGGGGATGTCCAACTCCTCGCGCAAGCGTTGCTCAATGTAGAAACAGTCGGGCGCGGAAATGTCCTCTAGGTTGATGCCGCCGAAGGTGGGGGACAGGATTTTAACGGTCTCAATGAATTTGTCTGGGTCCTTGGTGTCCAGCTCCAGGTCAAACGTGTCGATGTCCGCAAATATTTTGAACAAGACGCCCTTTCCTTCCATTACGGGTTTGGAGGCCAGCGGGCCAATGTCTCCCAAGCCCAAAACGGCCGTGCCGTTGGAGATGACCGCTACCAAATTGCCTTTGGCGGTGTAGCGGTAAGCGTCTTGCGGATTGGCCGCAATTTCCAAACAAGGCTCCGCAACTCCGGGAGAATAGGCGATGCTGAGGTCTCGCTGGGAATTGGAGGGTTTGGTGGGAATGACTTCTATTTTTCCGGGACGACTGCCTTCGTGGTAGTCCAGGATGTCCTGCTTGCGTATCTTCTTGGCCATGGGGCAAAGATACCCAATGCGTTCTTAGGGTCCGTATCTTTGGCACCACCGACCCATGAATCCACTACCCGCTCTTCATCTTCCTTTTTTCGCCAACCTCTTGTTGCTGTTGGTATTGGCCAAAGTTTTTGGCGAAATCATGGAACGTCTGCGCCAGCCAGCACTTTTGGGTGAAATCTTGGCCGGCATCTTGTTGGGACCGTCGGTGTTGAACATCATGGTTCGATCGGACGAAATCAAGGTCATTTCAGAATTGGGCGTCTTTTTGCTGGTGATCATTGCGGGCTTGGAAATCAACATCCAGGAAATGGTGAAGTCCCAAAAAGGGAAGAATGTTGTCATTTCCTTGTTGGCCTTTATTTTGCCGGCGACCTCTGGTTTTTTCGTGGGCAACTTATTTGGCTTGCCCACCGTCACCTCCTTCTTTATTGGATTGTGCGTGGCCATCACGGCCTTGCCCGTGAGCGTGCGCATTCTCATGGACTTGGGGCGCCTCAAAAGCGAGGTGGGACAACGCATGATCTCCGTCGCCATATTTGACGACGTCTTAGCCCTAACTCTATTGGGCGTACTGCTGGACTTGCACAACATGGAAGGCGCCAGTTACCAAGCCATTGGTCTTCAAGTTGGACTGACTTTGGGCAAGGTTGTTTTGCTGATCATTGGGCTGGTTCTTGCCTACCGGGCCGTCAATTTTCTGACCCAGCAAGAGAACTTTGTAGAACACCAGTTGGACAAACTGCTGCATTTAATGCGCGGGAAAGAACCGTTGTTGGCCATTCTCTTTGCCTTCATCTTAATCTTTGCTTCCTTGACCGAAGGTGCCGGCTTGCACTTCATCATTGGCGCCTTTTTCGCCTCACTTCTGCTTTCCAAAGAGTTGATTGGCCCCAAAAACATGGCGTCGTTTGAGAAAACCACCCACGGTATGGCCATGGGCTTTCTCGCGCCCATCTTCTTCGCCGGCGTTGGACTGGAGTTTCAAATTGGTGCCATTCAACATTGGGGTCTGTTGGTAGCGGTCATTACGGTGTCTTTTGCCAGCAAGTTACTGGGAGGTTACTTGGGGGCACGTTACGCGGGCTTGCGCCACCGGAAAGCACTTACCTTGGGAATTGGCCTAAATGCCCGCGGAATCATGGAATTGGTCATTGCCAACATTGGCTACCGCGAAGGGCTCATTAATGTTGAGGTTTTCAGCATTTTGGTCATTATGGCGCTGTTTGCCACGTTCAATACTCCGCTGTTGCTCAAGGGGTCGTTTCGCTGGCTGGACCGGTTGGAGGCCAAAGAGAAACACACTTTTTAAAAGGAACGGCACAAGCGCTTACCCCTTATCCTTTCTCGAAATAGAAAAATTCAATTAGGTTTGACTCAGGATGATTAATGTTATAACTTTGATTAGCAAATTATTCAAAACAGAACTTAAATTCACGGCATGACCGCCAACCTCCAAGGACTGTACTCCCTTCCCAAAACACCGCGTTTCCCGGTCCTGTTTGTGGGACACGGAAGCCCCATGAACGCCCTAGAGGACAACGTCTTTACGCAGGCTTGGGCGCAAACGGCGCGCAACTTACCCCGACCTCAAGCCATCTTGTGCATTTCGGCCCATTGGATGACCGAGGGTGTGGCCGTCACCGCCATGCCCCAACCCAAAACCATTCATGACTTCGGTGGATTTCCGGAGGCTTTATTCCAAGTACAGTATCCTGCTCCGGGCTCACCAGACCTCGCCCATACTGTAAAAACTACCTTGCAAACGAATACCCCCGTCGTGTTGGACCACGAACATTGGGGTTTGGACCACGGTTGTTGGTCTGTTTTGTGCAAAATGTATCCGGACGCCTCCATTCCAGTGGTTCAATTGAGTCTGGACGTACAGCGAAGTTTTGCGCAACACCGCGAACTGGGAACCTTGTTGCAGCCTTTGCGCGAACGAGGTGTACTCATTGTTGCCAGCGGCAACATGGTCCATAATTTAGGAAGATTAGACTGGTACAGTCCCTTGGGGGGATACGACTGGGCAGACGAAGCCAACGAGGGATTCAAGAAGGCCCTGCTCCAGCGGGACACCGCCTTACTGGATCGGCTGCCCGACGCCACCAGCGCCTTTCGCTTGGCCGTACCCACCCCAGACCACTACTGGCCATTGCTTTACGCCGCAGGACTCCAGCGCCCAGACGAAAACCTTCAATTTTTTAACGATCGCGTGGTCATGGGTTCCATCTCCATGACCTCCGTCCTCATGGGATAAGGAGCGTCAATTTTTACGAACAGGCTACCTTCCGCCTTCGACCACTCCCTTTATGGTACTTGTCTTACAACTGCGTCTGCGCATGAGCGGGATCCATCCAAAAAGGCTCCCATAAGTAGCCGTCGAGATCCAAAAAACTCCAACCCAGCATAAATCCGTAGTCTGCTGCGGGCAAATTTTCACGCGCACCCAGTGCAAAAGCTTGGTGTACCATTTGCTCCACTTGTTCTCTGCGTTCCAAATGAACGGACAAGGTGCAGCCTACGGCGCGCTCCGGATCCGCCACTTCTCCGCGAACAAAGTCTGCAAAACGAGGGCGGTTCAACAGCATGACGAATTGGTCTTCTGCAATCTTGACACACAGATTGTCCGGTCCGGAAAACCCAGAAATAAAATCAAAGCCCAGGCCCTCAAAAAAAGTACGCGACCGGGCAATGTCTTGCACCGGTAGGTTGATGAACAATTTCATGCGGGTAATTTACATCAAACCGGCGTTAGAAGGTCTAATTCATTCGTCCTCAAACCCATGCCATCATAAGATAAAATGCCGTTAGGATGGGAATGCGTTATCTTTGTAGGCAACAAATCAATGACCCATGCTAGATCGCAAAATTTACCTTTTAGTAGCCTTACTTTTTTCTGCTGCGCTGAGTGCGCAAAACTTGTCCACCGTAAAAGTGGATTCCATGAGCGATTCCGAAATCATGGCCATACTTAAAGCTGGTGAAGGAAAAGGCTTGGACGTTTCGCAAGGAGAGCAATTGGCACTCAGCATGGGATTACCGCCGGAGGAAGCAGTGAAGTTTAAAAAACGAGCGGATCAACTTCAAAAGCCCAAAGCAGACAATGCTGGCGAAAAAACTGCCGGCACGGCGTCACCTGCCTCAACCATGGGGAATACCCCCGCGGTGGAAACCGCCGTTTTGGAAAAAGCCGAAGAAAAATCAAAAACGGCCATTGCTTTATCCGGCATTGATGAAGGGAAAATAGCACCTGGCAAAGAAGTTCCCGTACAAGTTTACGGTCAGCAGTTATTTCGTGGTACGGATTTAAAAATCTTTGAGCGGAGTTTGGACGCGCGCGCATCCGATTCGTACGTCATTGGTGTAGGCGATGAAATTGGCGTAAGTGCCTACGGAACCTCATACTTCAGTGAAATTTTCAAAGTAGACGAGCGCGGCATCATCAGCATGCGGAACGTGGGCAATATTTACGCCCGCGGCATGACCTACGGAGATTTGAAGCAACAAATCAAAGGCAAGTTGTCCAATTTCATGCCTTTGTCCAGCAACACCATATCGTTTACGTTGGCGTACAGCAGAACCATCAGCGTAAATATCGTTGGTGAGGTTTTGAACCCCGGTACGTACAAAATTCCAGCCGTAAATACGGCCTTCAACGCTTTAATGGCCGCAGGTGGCCCCAGTGATTTGGGTACCCTTCGGGAAATCAAGGTCATCCGCGACGGTAAGGTCATGAGAACCTTGGACGTGTATGCTTTTCTTTCCAACCCGACGGCGGCAAACGACTACTACCTGCAAGAAAACGACTACCTCTCGGTAGGGATTATTGGCAATGTAGTTCCGATTTCCGGCGCTGTGAAACGGCCGATGCGGTACGAAATCAAAAAGAGCGAGTCCGTTGGCGATTTGTTGGCGCTAGCAGGTGGATTTACCGAAACCGCCAACACCCAGTTTGTGCAAGTGAAGCGTCAGGTTGGGGATGAATCCCAGTTGTTTGAGGTAATGGATTACAAACAATCCGTACAACCGGGAGATGAGGTGCTGGTGCAAGCGCGGAACACCGAGTTGCGGAAGTCCGTTACGCTCGAAGGTGCGGTAAATCTTCCCGGCGCCTATCGATTTGAAGAAGGGATGCGCGTTCTGGATTTGATTCAACGGGGCGGCGGTTTGCGGAACGACTCCATTGTTGCCATTGACCGTGCGTGGTTGGTGCGAACCAACTCGGACTTCACTTTGGATTACCAAGAAATTGATGTCTTCTCCCTACTGGACAACCCCATGGCCGCGTCGAACGTCTTGTTGAAGGCTAAAGACATACTTACGGTAACCGCCAAACAAGACTTTACGGAAGAGGAATACGTGAGCATTGGAGGAGCCGTTCGCAAAAGCGTTAAAACCAAATTTGCCAAAGGCATGCGCGTGAGCTCCCTGCTGCAGATGGCGAACGGAATAACGTTTGAAACTTATACCGGACAGGGAGTTCTTCGCAGAACCAAACAAGATTTGAGTTTAGAATTCATCAATCTGGATTTGGCGTCTATTTTAAACGAGCCGGGCGGTGAAAAGGACCTCTTTTTACAAGCCAGGGACTCCCTGAGTATTTTGGTAAAACCTCAGTACGACGCATCGTTAGTTGTTGCCATCAACGGCGCGGTTCGGAATCCGGTTACTTTGCCCTATGCAGAAGGCATGACCTTGGGGGACCTCTTACGCATTTCCGGTGGTCTCCTGCCCAACGCTGATTTCAAACGCGTTGAGGTCAGTCGATTGAATGCGTTCAGTGAATTTCAAAAGGGGTCCATTCGGGAAGTGCGTACGGTTGTATTGACCACGGAGGTTCCGGCCGGATTGGTCCGCGACTTAAATGCTACAGCACCTTCGATGGATTTTGTGCTTCAACCGTACGACCAAGTGGTGGTGCGTGAAATTCCGGACTACAAAGCCCAGGAATTCGTGTACATCGGCGGAGAAGTGAAGTACCCCGGATTCTATCCCATCATGTCCCGTCAAGAGAAACTGAACAGCTTTGTCAATCGCGCAGGTGGCATTACACGTTTTGCCGACGAAGCCAATGCGCAGATAATCCGTCCGAATACGCCAAATATGGTTCTGAATCTCGCTAAAGCCTTGAAGTGGCCAAGCTCACCCGTGAATTACACCCTTGAACCAGGAGATACGGTTCAAATTCCCAAAACCTCCAGTTTGGTTACCATTTACGGAACCGGGCACGACTACTTTACCAACACCGGAGAATTGGTCTTGAACGTACCGTTTACCCCCGGCCGATCCGCTGATTACTACATTCGCAACTACGCTCTTGGTTTCGCAGACAAGGCAGACCGACCCGAGTTGTTTGTTGAATACCCAAATGGAAAGGTGGATAAAACCGCCAACTACTGGTTTTATAACGATTATCCTGTCGTAAAAGCTAAGGGGGTAATTCGGGTTGAATTGGCTCCGGAAAAATCAAAAAGAGAAAAACGCGAACAGAAGCCGTTTGACTTGAATCAAGCCATCGCAACGGTAACCACTGCCTTAACCGGATTCGCCACCTTGTACGTGTTGTTGACCCGCTAACGGTAACCAGTTTGGAGGTTTTTTCTTCCCATCACAACTAAAAAAGGCCTGCGAATGCAGGCCTTTTTTGGTATAGGAATGTGTTTCCTATTTTTTAGATTCCAGGGCTTTTGCTTGACTGGACAGATCTTGAAAAAAAGCACGTCCTGCTAAAAACAATACCGTAAGAAATACACCTAAGACACCACCAATAGCGGCCGTTTTTAATTTTGAAGACCGAACCCGAAGGGGGTGGTGCGGCCGATCGATGATGGTGATTAAGGGCTCGTCCCGGGCAGCCATGGTCTTGCTCAGTTCCAAATTTTTCACCAATTCCCCGTACATGGTGGTCAACATGGTAACCTTCATCTGTTTTTGCATGGTGGGTACCTTCGCCGCCGTTTGAACCGTAAACAAATTCTGGTCTTGCGAGGTAGAATACCCTAACATTGCGCGCTGTAATTCAACCGCAACAGAATCTACACGGCGTTGTAATTTGGCAATATTCGATTTAGCATTGGAGGTTTTGGTGGCAACATAGAATTTTGTGGACTGGTCCGTCAATAATTCAACAAAATTGCCGGCAAACATTCCATCATCACCGGTATAGGAAACGCTAACAAAACTCAATTTTTTGTCCACTTTGGACACGGCAAGTGCCTTAGAAGTGACTGCTTTCACCACTTCTCCCATGGCGGAATCTTGTTTTGGGAGGTTTATATTTTCTAAGGTGATGGGATACAAATTCTGTTTTTTCCACTTTTTCAGGCGATCGGGGTTGGACTGAACGTAGTGATTGACCAACAGCACCGATTTTCCGTCCTTTTGAATGGGGCTCAGCAAGACATTCTGGACAATTCGTCGGCTTTTCATCAAAGACAGTAGATTATCCCCTGCCAAACCATCGCCACCGCCACCGACGGAAAAACCGAACTGAGAGGCCAAAGAGCCCAAACCTCCACTTGCGTCGCCCTGCTCCAAAGCAAAAGTCAAGTTAGCTGTGTACGTTGGCTTTGCCATCCACGTTTTGACAAATCCACCAACGGCAAATAGAAAGGCTACTCCGGCAATGATGAATTTGTAACGCCAGAGGTAAGAAAAATAGCTTTTGGCTTTATTCCAAAGTTCGGCCAAACTGATTTCGTCCTCGTGGTAGTTGGGTGTGGTGTCGTTCATGAGGTAAAATTACGAATTCTGGCTTCGTGGAATTGTATTGATTTTGTGCTGCCGTTGCGCGGTGTGCTTATTCTGCACCTGCAATTTTTTCAAGTAAAATAGAAACGATACAGAATAACCACACCTTACGGATCGTCTGGCGCGCAGCGAACTTTAAGCATTAGACGAAAAGGATTGAAATGGTAACCTGGAAATCGCTTCGCGTTTCAACGGTTCCCATTTCAATCCTTTTCGGAAGAGTGCAAAGGTTCTAAGCGGTAACGTATCTTTAAAATGCGTTAGCCGCATGGAATGCAACGCGTGAATGATTTTTTACGGATGGATACTACACCAATTTTGGGTCGGATGGAGACGGGGCGCAATGCGGGTTTTGCCCGAAGGGCATGGGAAATGTGCGGAGCACCAGCCGCTTTAGCACGAACCGCGTTGTTGGTTTTTGCCTTATTTAGCGGTGTTTTGGGAAGCGCCCTCGGTGGGTTTGCCGCCATGGCTCAATGGACGCCGTTGACGTCGGTGAACACCTTGGTGGCAAATGTTTCTACGGAGGATGCCAAAAGCGAGGTGCTGCCGGACGGTCGGACTTGGGTGGCGTACTGGACGAACGTGGGCGGGGTGCAGAATTATCAGTTTCGCGCGCAGCTGCTGGACACGGCGGGGGTTCCTTTGTTGGGACCCAACGGGGTGTCTGTGGTGGGCGGAAACATGGGCACCTATTTGACTATGTGGGACTTGACGGTAGACGCAAGCGGCAATTTGTTGGTGGGATTTACGCGGACCGACGGTTCGGAGGCGGCGGTGGTTCAGAAAATCAGTCCCGCCGGACTGCCCCTTTTTGGGGCCAACGGGAAGGTTTTGGGTACCGGGTACGACGTCAAGTTGTTGGCCCTTCCTAACGGACAAACGATTGTGGGGTATTTGCCCGGCGACTACGGAACGTTGATGAAGTTGTCCACCACGGGCACGAATGTTTGGGCCAATCCGGTGGTGGTGTATCCGGCGTCGGGCAGCAAAACCAGCATTGGCGAACTGGCGGCCTTGACGGGCGGTACGTTTCTGGTGGTGTTCCACGACCGCGGCAATTTTGGGATCAGCGCTACGCCCTACGCGCGGCGGTACAACCACGGAACGGGCCTCCCCATGTGGGCCGGGCCGGTGGCCTTGACCAGCGGCTACGCCACGGCCTTCAACAATCGGTACGATTTGATTGCGCTGGGGGACACGGCCTACTTTGGATTTTCAGGCGCTGGAGCCTTTGATTTTCAAGGATTTGTGCAGCGAATCAACCCCGACGGCTCGCTGCCTTGGGGCAGTACCGGGGTCAATTTTATGGACCAGTCCGTACTGTACGAGATGAGTTTGCGGCTGGCGCTGGAGGACGACTCCCCGTTTTTGTGGGCCATGTGCACCATGACCACGAGCGCCCAACAGAACACGGGGGAAACCGTCCAAAAGATCCACAAAAAGACGGGGGCACGGCCTTTGGGCGCGAGCGGCGTGCAAGTATTTGGCATCGGAACGGCGGACCGTCGGCACGAAGGCGCCCTGCGGGTGATCAACCACCAGCCCACCTTTGTGTTTTCCGACGGCAACTCCAACGGCGTTTTTCCTAAAGATCTGAAATTGATGACGTTGAATACCGCGGGCCTGCCTGCTACCGCTGCGCCCCTTCCCTTGGGCACCCACCCCACCGGGGTGAAATCGCGCGTGGAATTTTCCGGCCAATTTGCAGGCAAGGCCATCGCTACGTGGGTGGAGAACCGGAACGGCGCAATGCGGCCGTACGCGCAGCGTCGGGGGTTGACGTGTCCGGCGCCTTGGGCAACGGCTACCGGCTCTGCGACGGGCTTGATGGCGCAGTTCACCGGGAGCGTGCTGAACGCGGACAGCGCTCGGTGGTATTTTGGCGACGGGACCTGGGCGAAGGACACGAACGGAACGACTGCGCACGCCTACAATGGGGTTGGTACCTACACGGCCTGTTTGGTGGCGTACAGCGCCTGCGGGGTAGATTCCTCCTGCGTGACCTTAAACGTATGTCCGTTGTTTGGCGGGCCTTGGCTGGTGGCGCAAAGCGCAGTATCCCTGGCGTTTACGGCCCCAGTAGGAGCGGATTCCTTGTGGGTTGATTTTGGCGACGGCACCTTGGTGGGCGCCGTTCCTCCCAGTGCGTTTCACACCTATACCGCCAACGGCACGTACACCGCAACCGCCGTGGCCTTCAGCAGCTGCCGGACGGACACCGTGGTTCAGGGGCTCGTGGTGAACAGCATCGGTTTGGAAGAAAGTTTGGGCGGTGCGAACCCCGCCGGCTGGTTGTACCCCAACCCGGTTGTGGCAGGAGCTTCGGTTCGCTGGCAGGCAATCGCCGACGGTCTTGGCACTTCCGGAGAGGAGGGACTTTCGGTGCGTTGGCTCAATGCCTTGGGTCAAGAAGTAGCCCGTGGATCGTGGGAAGCAGACGCCCTGGCCGTGCCCCACTTGCCCGCAGGACGGTATTGGGTGGAGTGGATTGGAGCAAACGGAATTCCGGTGCGACTGAGCGTGGGCGTGCATTGATTCGCAGAATCTTCGCTCAAGGCGGAGAACGGTCCGGATTTCAAAAGACATTCTTCCCGACCTTTGGGTCATGACGGATTTGGAAATCGCGCGCGCGGCGCAGCCGCGCGCCCTCTCGGAAGCAGCGGCCCGCATCGGCATTCCTGCGGACGCCCTGGAATACTACGGCAAGAACAAGGCCAAATTGCCCTTGGAATTGCTGAATCCTGAGCGCGAAAAACAAGCGAATTTGGTGCTGGTCACGGCGATCTCCCCCACCCCGGCGGGCGAGGGAAAAACCACCGTCACGGTGGGCTTGACGGACGGTTTGGCCCACATTGGGTTGAAAAGTGCGGCGGCCTTGCGGGAACCGTCGTTGGGACCCGTATTTGGCATCAAAGGCGGCGCCACGGGAGGCGGGCATTCTCAGGTCATCCCCATGGAAGACATCAACCTGCACTTTACGGGCGATTTTTCCGCGGTGGAGAAGGCCAACAACCTGCTGGCCGCGTTGATCGACAACAACTTGCAGTCCAAAAAACGGTCCTTGCGTCTAGATCCCCGCACTATTTCTTGGAAGCGGGTCATGGATACGAACGACCGTGCCCTGCGCCAGATTGTGCTGGGATTGGGCGGCAAAAACGGTGGGGTACCGCGCGAAGGCGGGTTCAACATCACGGCGGCGTCGGAAATCATGGCCATTCTGTGCCAAAGCCAAAGTTTGGAGGATTTGAAGGAGCGCATGGGGCGCATTTACGTGGGCGACACCTGGGACCGCGAGCCCGTGTATGCGTCCATGCTGAACGCGAACGAGGCCATGACCCTGCTGATGAAGGACGCCATCCGTCCCAACTTGGTACAAACCTTGGAGGGCAATCCGGCCATCCTCCACGGCGGCCCGTTTGCCAACATTGCGCAGGGAACCAACACGTTGCTGGCCACGCGCATGGCGCTGAGCTACGCGGATTGGGTGGTAACTGAGGCGGGCTTTGGCGCAGACCTGGGCGCAGAGAAATTCATGCACATCAAGGCCCGCGCCGCGGGCTTGCGCCCGCGGGCGGCCGTTTTGGTGGCCACCGTGCGAGCTTTGCAGTACCACGGCCGCGGCGATCTGGCGGCAGGCTTGCCGAATATGGAAAAACACGCCGAAAACCTGCTGTCTTTGGGCTTGCCGGTGGTGGTGGCCCTCAACGCCTTTGCGCAAGACAACCCCGCAGACTACGAATTGGTGCGCTCGGCCTGCGAAAAATTGGGGGTAGGTTTTGCCGTTTCCCGCGCTTGGGCCCAAGGGGGTGCCGGTGCAGCGGATTTGGCCCGCGCGGTGGTGGACGCCGCCCAAACACCCGAAAAACCGGTGAACTGGTTGTACGATTTGGACGCCCCGTTGAAATCCAAGATTGAGAACATTGCCACCCGATGGTACGGTGCGGCCGACGTGGCCTACACGCCACTGGCGTCGAGCCAACTGGACCGCCTGACGGCGCTGGGCATGGGTTCCTTCCCCATCTGCATGGCCAAAACGCAAAAGAGTTTGTCCGACGACGAATCCCTTCTGGGGCGACCCACCGGTTTTACCCTGACCGTGCGCGAGGTAGAAGTTGCGGCCGGCGCGGGCTTTGTGGTGCCCATCACCGGGGCGATGATGCGCATGCCCGGCCTGCCGGAGGTGCCCGCCGCGGAAGGCATGACCGTGGCGCCCGACGGCACGGTGAGCGGGTTGTTTTGAGTGGCGTTTAGCCGCTCATTTGCAGAAATCCGTAAAGAAAAAGTTTGGCATGCGCTTTTTGCCAAAAGCAAGTATTTAAGTTCTCCAGTGCAAAACGTGTCGGGCCAAAAAATCGATAACTTGCCTGGGTGAAGCACAAAAATCTACTCCTGGGCCTGGCGGCCGCAGCGCTCTTGACCGGGTGCAATGCGGCGCGCGTGGTGGCCCCGCTGGACGCCGGCGAATGGCGCGTGGGGGGCGCTTTGGGCGGCCCGCAAATCAACACGGATCGACTCCCGTTGATCTCCGTCTACGCGGCGCACGGCGCCACCGAAAAACGCACGGATTACGTGGGTATGCAGGTGGTCAGCGCAGCTTTTCAAACCCTGCACCTGGACGCCGGAAGTTTGCGTCGGGTGAGCGCGGGCGGCGGCGTGGGCAGCTGGAAACCGGAAGTGAATGCTTTTGGCGGCGGCACCCTGTTGGTGGGTCTCCGCGACGGCGCTACCCGCATTTACCCCAACGCCGGGTTCCACACCGTTTGGTCCCTGCCGCTGGGTTTCAAACCCTACGCCGGCACGGACCTGTGGGTGGACCCCACCTACCGACTGGCCGAATTTAGCCAAGGCACCCTGCTCCACCCCAATTTGCACGGGGGACTTCGGTGGATTGGGAAGCATTTAGAAGCGGGCGTTGAGGCCAAATGGCTGAACCCCACCCGGACCTTCATGGTGCCGCAGCAAACCGTCCCCACCTTTCTGGGTACCGGTGCGCGCGGCCTGTACTTCACCTTAGCCTACCGCATCCCATGACCCGCTACTTAACCCCATTGCGCACCACGGCCGCGGCTGCGGCCGCAACCGCTTTACTTCTCACCAGCACCGGATGCGACGTGGATTTGGCCTTGCTGCGCGGAGCCCCAGAGCCCTATGATTTTCCTGCGGGCGATCCGTCGGACCCGTACTACGTGGAACCTGCCAACATCCACCAAATGGACCTTCAATCCCTGGCAGACGCGGCCAACAACGTTCCGGCGGCCACCCTTAAGGGCTTGTACGTGGGCAACCCGGCGGACATTGCCACCGACACCGTGATCCTTTATTTACACGGCAACGCGAATTCCATGAACGCGTTTTGGAACGCGCTGCGGCAGATGGCCAACCTCGGCGGTCACCATCGGTACGGCGTGATGTGCTACGACTACCGCGGATTTGGCAACTCGGAGGGACCGTCGACCGGCACCGCCAGCATGCGCCAGGACCTGCACGCGGCCCTGCAGTGGCTGAAAGACCGCGGCCTAACCAGCGACCGACTGGTGGTTTTTGGCAACTCTTTGGGCACGTTGCCCGGAGCTCAGGAAGCCGGCGAACAGGGCGGTCCGCTGAAGATTGACAAGTTGGTTTTGGAGTGCCCGCAGTCCAATTCGGACGCTTTTTTTCAGGATGCGGTGGGCCTGAGCGTACCGTCGTCGTTGGCCACGGACTACGCTTTTGACGTGGACGGCAACATGGCGCGCTATCCGGGTGCACTTTTGTGGATGCACGGAATGGACGACGACGTAGCGCCCATCGACAACGCCAAAAATTTATACGCAGCGCACCAAGGGCGCTTCAAGCGCGCGCACCTGCTGGCCGGCGTGGGCCACAACATTCGCGGCGGCTGGGGTGCCCAGAACTGGGGCGACGCCATCTTGGATTTTGTGGCGCGGGTAAATTGAGTTACATTTGTAACTGAAAGTTAGTTGCAATGAGTCGTGCTGAAAAATTACTCCGTCGGCTTCTTAGCCGGCCGAAGGATTTTACCTGGGACGAATTGGTAACCGTACTTTCAGGTCTCGGTTTTGAACTTTTTCGAGGAAGCGGTTCTGCACGTAAATTCATACACCCCGACGGGCAAGTCTTGATTCTACACGAACCTCATCCGCAGAAAACGCTCAAACGCTGGGCTATCGATTATGTTCTCCGAGAAATCTCCAAAAGACATGGCTAAAAATCTCGTGTACAAAAACTACGAAGCAGAAGTCAACTACAGTGCGGAGGACGACGTTCTGTACGGGCGTGTTCTGGGAATAAACGACTTAGTTGCCTTTGATGGCGATTCGTTAACCGAACTCAAAAAGTCATTCCAAGAGGCTATTGAGGCGTACTTGGAAACGTGTGCGCACATGGGGAAACAACCAGAAAAGTCCTACAAAGGGGTTTTCAATGTTCGGATTAACCCGGAACTGCATCGAAAACTTGCCATCCGCGCGCAGCAAGAGCATACCACGCTAAACAAATTGGTTGAACGCTCGCTGGAGGAGTCAATGGGAACGGTTTAACTCGGTTGACTTCCCAACAACCGCTCCACATCCGCCGCGAGGGAAGCCGGCTGGCTGGTGGGGAAAAAGCGCTTGACCACTTGGCCGTTGCGGTCCACCAAAAACTTGGCAAAATTCCACACGATGGTTCCGCCCAAGATGCCCTTTTGGCGCGCTTTGAGGTGTTGGTACACCGGATGGGTGTTGGCGCCGTTGACGTCGATCTTGGCCATCATGGGAAAACTTACGCCGTAGTTGATGAGGCACCCTTCGGAGATGGCTTGTGCGTTGCCCGGCTCCTGTTTGCCAAACTGGTTGCAGGGAAATCCCAAGATCACCAGGCCGCGATCCTTGTAGGTGCGGTAGAGGGCTTCCAGCCCTTCGTACTGCGGGGTGAGGCCACACTTGCTGGCGGTGTTGACCACCAAAACCACCTTGCCGCGGAGTTGGTCGAAGGAAAACGGTTGGCCTTGCAGGGTTTCTGCAGACAGGGCGTAGAAGGAGTCTTGGGACATGTTGGTTAAACGCTTGGGGCGGGGGATTGTTTCGGTTAATTTTGCGCCCTCACCTTACCTGCTGCCTCATGACCGCAACTCCCCCCTGGTTGGAACGTTCCGCTTTGTTGCTGGGGGACGACGCTTTGGCGCGGCTGCAGGCCGCGCACGTGCTGGTGGTGGGCCTGGGGGGCGTCGGTAGTTTTGCGGTGGAATTTCTGGCACGGTCCGGCGTGGGACGCCTGACCCTGGTGGACGGAGATGTGGTGGACCCCACCAACCGAAACCGGCAATTGCAAGCGTTGTCCAGCACCCACGGCCAAAAGAAGGCGTGGCTGATGCGGGACCGCGTATTGGACATCAATCCGGAACTCCAGGTGACGGCCATCGATACGTTTTTGGAGCCAGAAGCCATGCGGGAATTGCTCCTGAGCCAACCGGTGGACTTTGCCCTGGATTGCATCGACTCCGTCCAACCCAAACTGAACTTTCTCGTTACGGCCCTCGCCGCGCAAATCCCCTTCGTCAGCGCCATGGGCGCCGGGGGAAAGGTGGACCCCGAGCAAATCAAGGTGGGTCGGCTGGATCGCGTTCAAAACTGCCCTTTTGCGGCCCACGTTCGGAAGCGGCTGCGCAAGGAGTACCAGTTAAAACCCAATTTTCCGTGCGTGCATTCCACGGAACTGCCGGATAAACAGTCCATTGCCCTGACCGACGGCACCAAATTCAAAAAGTCCTACTACGGAACCAGCGCCTGGATTCCCGCAGCCTTTGGGCTGCACGCGGCCGCCTACGCGGTGCGCAAGTTGGCGTCCATTTGATCCCAGCGCGAAGAACGAGCTTACCCCGCTGGAAGCCGCCAAACGACTGCTACTTGTTGCTCTTGGTGGCGTTGTTCAACCACGCATACACCAGGCCCGCGATCACCACAATGCCCACAATGCCGGCCACCAAAACGTACGCCTGCTTACTTTTTTCGTACCAATACGTCAACGCGCCCAGGTAGGAAAACCACAAGATGGCCCAAACGCCCCAAGGCACTTTGACCACCGTTTTCTTAACCTTCTCGGCCTTTTCGCGGGTCACCAAACGGTCCAAGGCATCCTGCAAATCCTTGCCGTAAGCAGGTACCACCTCCGTGGTGCCGTCCTCGTTGAGGATGGTCACTTCGTACTTCAAATACTCCGGAAAAGACTCAGAGGTCTTGCGGTACTTTACTTCGATGGCCTTGCGTTTCATGCAATTGGGGTATTTTTTTACGTGCAGTGCAAAGGTACGCCCCGACGGTTCATCGGCGCACACCCAACCTTGCCCCAACCCAACCGAACCCAATTTAACGTTTGGTTAAATCTCCAAAAAAAGGCCAAAAAACAACTTCGAAAACCAATCTGAATCCCAATTCATCGTAATATTGCGTTATTACAATAAAGGCAGGCCATGGGCGTTACTAGAACCGATTTATACGAAGCTAAAGACCTGGAAATCGC
>JAXITR010000002.1:0-95654 GCA_034679985.1 Cryomorphaceae bacterium | reverse complement strand
TCCCGATCAAGGGGGCGAAATAGACTCCAATCTGGGTTCCAATCCCTTGCTTTGCTCCTTTACGCACTGGTTGAACGCTTCAACGCCCAACTCCATTTCTTTCTTTAACTGCGGTGTCAAGACAAGAGCGGGCAATGCTGAAATTCCAACTGCCGCTGCCGTACCAACCAGCATTCCAACCCCGCCATTATCTGTATTGTAGGCAATTGGAACAGCCAAAAACACCCCCACAACAAGGCCCAACGGGATCGAGGGGACGGTTAAACCAACTACTTTTCTGTTGGCTTTTTGGGCCAATCGGAAATGGTTGGCAGCAGTTTCGCAAGAACATCGTTGCGACAACCGGATCAGCTGCCGTTTGTTGTTCATGTATTCTCCTCGGTACGTAATCACCTTTCCATACCAGGTGAGGTACTCAGGCGCCTTTTGGCCCCATGAACAGTAGGTGCTTGCCGCTAGAAACAGTACTAAAAGGAAACGATGAAGTCGGATGTGCATAAAAATATAATTAAGCATAGGAAAATTAAATATAAAATCTGTTTGAACTATGAGAATATTGAAAGACAATTACTTGATCCACATTTTCCATTCAGCCGTACCTTTGCAGCATGGAAATTAAGTGCCCCAAATGCAGCGTTTGGACCGAAGGCGATCCGTCAACTTGCCGTTCTTGCGGTTTTGACTTTCACGCTGCCGCACAAAAGCGGGCCGAATCCCATCCGAACTTTTCGGCACCCGGCCCTCCCAAATTTGACTTCCCCATGCTTCACTTGAATCCCAACGACCCCTGGCACACGCGTGCGGGCAAAAGAACTGTACACGCCATCCAAGTTGCGGTGATGGCGTTTGCGGGGGGAATGGCCTGGATGGCCTATTGGATTGCGGTCTGATTGGATTTCCTGAATCCGGACGGGGGTAAAAGCAGTTGAACGTCCGGGTATTCATTTCGCACTTCATGGAAACGCCCCCCTCCCCTCGCCTTCCCTTGATCCCATTTGTTGGGGCTTGCACCTTGCTCTTTGCCTTGCACCAATTGGGGTTGATGCTTTGGGGCAAAACCTGGTGGTTTTTGGATTCGTTTTTGGACCCGTTGTTGGCCGTACCGGTATTGGTGGGATTACCTGCCGCAGCCGCTGGTCAATTGTGGCGTCGGACCGTACCCCTTCCCGCCTCTTGGATTTGGGTCTTTGCCCTGTGCTTGGCCGTCCTCTTTGAAGGCTGGATCCCCACCTTTGACCCCCGGTTTACCGCAGATCCATTGGACGGAATTGCCTACCTACTCGGTGCCTTCGGCACGAACATTGCCCTGGGAAATGTGTTACCTTTACATGCCCATTCAAACTCCCATGAATCAACCCGTTAAAGGCTTTAGTAAGTGGACCAAAGAAGGTAAAATCGAGTGGATTGCCCAGTCGCATTTTGCCCAACCGGACGCTGCCGTTGCCACCTTCAAGCAGTACTGGCATCAAGACGATGTGCTTCAAAAAAAGCACGACGAGTTCATTGAGAACACCGTCAGCAACTACTTTCTTCCCCTGGGCGTAGCGCCCAACTTCCTGATCAACAATCGGTTCTACACCATTCCGATGGCGATTGAAGAAAGTTCCGTGGTGGCTGCAGCGGCCAAGGCCGCCCAGTTTTGGATGGAAAGAGGAGGATTCAAGGCAGAAGTTTTGTCTTCTACCAAGATTGGACACGTTCATTTTCTCTACCAGGGCAACCCTGAGGAATTGCAGGCGGAATTCTCCATCCTGCAGCTCAAACTGCTGGCGGATACGGACCGACTGACCGCCAACATGCAGGCCCGCGGTGGCGGTATTTTAAGTACCCGCTTGGTGGACAAGTCTGTCGACTTGGAGAATTACTTTCAACTGGAGGTCCGTTTTGAGACCAAAGACTCCATGGGGGCAAATTTCATCAATTCGTGCTTGGAGCAAATGGCCAAAACGCTCAAATCACACCTGGGTGAGGAGCGCGTGGAAGTCATCATGTGCATCTTGAGCAACTACACCCCGGAGTGCTTGGTGCGCGCAGAGGTATCCTGCCCCATCGATCAACTCAGCGATGGATCCGGCATTGCGCCGGAGGAATTTGCAGCGAAATTTTTCCAAGCGGTGCGCATTGCGGAAATTGAGCCGTACCGTGCAACCACCCACAACAAAGGCATCATGAACGGTATAGACGCCGTTATTTTGGCTACTGGAAACGATTTCCGCGCGGTGGAGGCGGCATGCCACACCCACGCCTCACGCGACGGCCAGTACCGCAGTTTGACCCATTGCTCCTTGGACGGTGGGGTGTTCCGTTTTTGGATTGAGATTCCCTTGGCCTTGGGCGTGGTGGGCGGTTTGACCCAATTGCATCCCTTGGTCAAAACGTCACTGGAAATGCTAGGTAAACCCAATGCGCACGAATTGATGTGCATTGTAGCCGCCTCCGGCCTGGCGCAAAACTTTGCGGCCTTGCGTGCGCTCACCACCACCGGCATTCAAAAGGGGCACATGAAAATGCACCTGCTGAATATTTTGAACCAATTGGAAGCGACTGAGGAAGAAAAAGCTCATTTTACGCTCTTCTTTAAGGACAAAGTGCCGCACCACGCAGATGTTGTGGCTGCGTTTTGTGCCCATCGTGGCATCCCGATCCCTGCGGTGACGAAAACTACCGTTTAATATGGCATCTGCATCGCGCTCCTTCTTTGCGCGGGGCAAGTTGCTGCTCACGTCCGAGTACGTGGTACTGGACGGAATTCCCGCCGTTGCGGTACCCACCCATTTGGGGCAACGGTTGGAGGTGACCGATGTTTTAGACATTCCGAACTTGAATTGGACAGCCCGTGCGCACGACGGTAGTATTTGGCTGGAAGGCTCGTTGGAACGGACCCCTGAGGGATGGAAGCCGTCTTCATCTGTGGAACCACCTGCTCCTGGTTTGGAGGGTTTAGCTGGTTTGCTCACAGCAGCGGAACAATTGCGTGGCACCCCCATACCGGGCGGATCCGTGGAAACCTTTTTGGAGTTCCCCAACGACTACGGCTGGGGTTCCAGTTCAACGTTAATTGCCTTGGTGGCCCAGTGGGCCGACGTTGATGCGTTAGCGCTTCATTTTGCCACCCAGAATGGCAGCGGGTACGACGCCGTTTGTGCCTCAGTCTCCGGTCCCATTCGCTACACAAGAACCGGACCAGCAAGCGCCCAATGGGATCCGGTGTCGTTGGCGCATTGGCCCCACACCACGTTGTATTTAGTTCATCTGGGAGAAAAGCAGCGCAGTGCGCCGGACGTGGTGCGGTACCGCAGTCTTGCGCCAGACCCCCTTTTGCTAGAAGCCGTGGGGGAAGCTGCAGAACTGCTGCTTCGGGCCTCATCGCCTCAGGAGTGGTCGGAGGCGGCGCGCGTGCACGAGGAGGCGATGGGTCGGGTTTTGGGAAGAGTGCCTGTTGCAGAAACCCGTTTTGCGAGTTACCCCCATGCGGTCAAAAGTTTGGGTGCCTGGGGGGGTGATTTCGTTTTGGCACAAGTCCGGGAACCGTCGGACCTGGAAATAATTAAAGCGTTAGGCTTTTCAACCGTTTTGCCGTGGAGCGACTGCGTCGTCTTGGGTTAATCCTGGCGTGGGTGCTGGGTGCCGCCGCAGGTTTGGACTTGCGGGCGGAGCACTTGGTGGGCGGTGAAATCTGGTACGACTTCTTGGGCAACAACCGCTACCGGGTTACCCTGCGCATCTACCGAGACTGCAATTCCAGCGGGGCTACCTTGGACCCGCAAGCGGCGGTAACGGCATTCGACGGCCTCACGGGACAGCAAATTGCCAATTTTTCCTTCAGTAAAGGCCCCACCATTGGACTTCCGGCCAGTACGGGCAGCCCGTGTTTGGGGGCGCCCCCCAATGTCTGTACGGAGTACGCGGACTATGTTCAGGTGATCACGCTGCAGCCCCGGGCCAACGGCTACGTGTTGAGCCACCAACGCTGCTGCCGGAATTCCACCATTGTCAATTTGCAGAACCCCAGTCAATGGGGCAGCACATTTACGGTGCGCATTCCGCCCAACGGAGCCAACGGAAACAGTTCCCCGCGGTTCAGCAGCATCCCGCCCATTGTGTTGTGCAATCAGGAAAACTTGGCCATCAGCAGTGCAGCAACCGATCCGGACGGAGATTCCCTGCACTACCAATTGTGCCAATTGCTCCACGGCGGCGGCCAAACCAACGGGTCTGCCTGCCTCACCTGTCCCGCGCCGGATCCGTCGGCTCCGCCCCCCTACACGAATGTCTTGTTTCAAGCACCTCAAAATTTTGCCAATCCAATCCCCGGTACCCCGGGCATTTCCGTTCAAGCGAATACCGGCCTACTGAACGGGTACCTCACCACCACCGGTCAGTACTCCATTGGGGTATGCGTGAGCGAGTACCGCAATGGGGTTTTGTTGAGTACGGTGCGGAGGGACTACCAATTCAACGTAACCCAGTGCGACCCCAACGTGTCCGTCAAGATCATCACCGCGGACGACGACCCCACCCTCTTGTGCTTGGGCACTACCATGCCGTTCCGAATGACCTCCACCAACGTTCAGACGGTTTTGTGGGATTTTGGGGTGCTGGGATCTTCCACCGACACCAGCATGCGGCGTAACCCCACCTTTACCTTCCCGGACACTGGTAAATACGTAGTGCGTTTGGTAGGCAATCCGGGATTTCCGTGCGCAGACACCAGTGTCGCCATTTTCCGAGTGTATCCTCCCATCAATCCAACACTAACTCATTCGGGAAGCGGCTGCTACGACGCACAGCAATTTGTTTTTTCCGCCGTCGGCACGTGGTACCCAGGAGCCGAGTTTTTGTACCGATTCGGCACTGCCGGGCAAGCCAATTTGGACACCTTTGCCGGCTTGAGTCCTCCACCCATTGTGTATTCCGCACCCGGCAAGTACCCCGTCAGCATTCGAATTCGTTCCAAATCCTGTGAAGCCACGGCTTGGGATACCGTTTGGGTGGTGCCGCGGCCGCAGTGGTTTCCTTTGGCCGTGGGCGATACCGGATGCCGCCCGTTGCGTGTTGCGTTTGCGCAGGATTCTTTGGCGGGAACGCGCTTGAAGTACGTCTGGGACTTTGGCGATGGAGACACCAGCCACGCCGCCAATCCGGTCCACGTGTACGGACAAGCCGGAACCTACACCGTGCGGGTAACGGTCTATGCGGACACGGGGTGCATCGATACAATCATCCGCGTGTTTCCGCAGTCCGTTGTGGTTCATCCAACCCCCTCCATGGGATTGACGTCGGACCGATCGGTGGTCAGCATCTACGATCCCCTCGTCCTTTTTCAAACATCCGGACAAGACCCGGACGAAACCTTTGTACTGATTCCGGGCGACGGCCCCATCTATGCGGGCATCCCTACCGTTTGGCACGCGTATGCGGACTCCGGGAGTTTTCGGGCGCAGTTGGTGGTGACCAATTCACTGGGTTGCACGGACACCACCTTTTTGCCGATTCGGGTGAATCCCACCTTCAACGTCTTCGTTCCGAACGCGTTTACGCCCAACGGGGACAGCAGAAATGAGGGGTTCCGACCGGTGGTGACCGGATTCAATACCTACGAATTCTTGGTGCTCAACCGCTGGGGGAACGTGGTTTTTTCCAGCACGGATGCGGCAGCAGCGTGGAACGGCAAGGTGGGCAATACCGGGCCCGACTGTCCGGAAGGGGTCTACGTTTGGGTGGTGTACGTACGGGATTTCGCCGATTCGCCGTACGAACGGCGCGGCACGGTTACTTTGCTGCGGTAAGTAGGCGTCAAAGGCCTTTGGCTGCGGACCACGCGAAGAACGGCAGCAAACCCAGGGCCAACGACAGCAGTGCGTACCCCAGAGCCAAGGGCCAGTTTCCGCTTTTGATCCAGTGGGCCAATTCAGCGCTCCAAGTGGAAAAGGTGCTCAGTCCACCGCAGAACCCAATGGCCAAGGCCGCGTGTAGGGGTTGTTGCGCTCCACCTCTCCAGAGCCACCAAGCCAACAAAGTGCTTGCGAGGGCATTGGCAAGCAAGGTAGCTCCGGCTGCGGCTAAAGGGCTGCTAGCTGCAGCGGAAAGTCCACGAGCCAAAGCATAGCGCACCACACTGCCGGCACCTCCTCCCAAAAAAACCAACAACCAATTCACGGAAGAAAGCTAAGGATTTTGGTCCAAACCAAGGCCCACAAACCGCCCACCAACCATCCGCCCAGCACATCGCCCGGAAAATGGACGCCCAAATGCACCCTACTCCAGCCGGTAAGGACCAACCAAAAGACCAGGAGGACTTTGGACCAGCGGGGCAGCGGACGACGAAAGGCCAAGGCCAATAAGGTTGCGGAATTTGCGGCGTGCGAACTGACAAAACCAAATTTCCCGCGGCAGGCGTCTGCTGCTAACCGAAGCTGTTCTTGGCAAAGGGGGTCGTGGCACGGACGAAGGCGTTCGAACACGTCCTTGAACAGATGAACGCTGATGGCGTCGGCCAAAAGAATGCCCAGCAGCAAAGCGGCGGCCGTTTGTAGGCGTTGGGGCCAAGAGGCCGTTCGGGTTGCCAAAACCAACACAGCAATCCCAACCAACCAAAAAACTATATCCGAACTGATGATCTTCATGGGATCGTCCCACAACGGGAGTCCCCCTCCGTTGATGGCGGCAAATGCCGCCCGATCCCATCCTACGATTCCTGCAAGGATTCCCATAAACGGTCCTTCAAAACCTCCAAATTCAGCTGCGCCACGGAGGAAAAGAAGACCATGGGTAACCTTTTGGGAAAGGTGGCTTTTAATTCACGGGTGAGCTCGTCGTCCAGTAAATCGCATTTGGAAATGGCGACTACTCGACGCTTGGTGAGCAGCTGGGGGTTGAACTTCTTGAGTTCCGCCAGCAGGATTTTGTATTCTTTTGCCGCATCCGGGCTGTCCGCCGGAACCAAAAACAAAAGAACCGCGTTGCGCTCAATGTGCTTGAGGAATCGGTGTCCCAAACCTTTGCCTTCGCTGGCACCTTCAATGATTCCTGGGATGTCCGCCAGCACAAACGAGCGGTAATCCCGGTAGGATACGATGCCCAATTGGGGAACCAAGGTGGTAAACGGATAATCGGCAATCTCCGGCTTGGCCGCACTCAAAACAGAAAGAAGCGTTGACTTTCCTGCGTTGGGGAAGCCCACCAATCCCACATCTGCCAAAACTTTCAATTCCAAGATGATCCAGCCTTCTTGGGAGGGTCCGCCGGGCTGGGCGTAGCGGGGCGCTCGGTTGGTGGACGACTTGAAGAAGTCGTTGCCCTTTCCGCCGCGGCCGCCTTCCATCAAGATGATTTCTTGACCGTCTTCGGCAATCTCCGCCAGCAAATCGCCGGTTTCCGCATCTTTGACGATGGTGCCCAAGGGAACTTGCAGCACAACGTCCTCACCGGTGGCGCCAATGCGGTTGTTGCGGTCTCCCCCACCGCCGGGTTCCGCCTTGATGTGCTTGCGGTATTTCAGGTGCAAGAGGGTCCACATTTGTGCGTTGCCGCGCAAAACGATGTGGCCACCACGACCGCCGTCTCCCCCGTCCGGGCCGCCTTTGGCGTTGCCCTTGGTGCGCAGCATGTGGGTACTTCCAGCACCCCCGGCTCCGGAGGTGCAGTGGATTTTGACGTAGTCAATAAAATTGGAATCAGCCATGGATTAAAGGGTGTCCAGGGCGACCTTCAAGCGTTGGGTAATTTCCTCAATGCTGCCCACACCGGGAATGCCGATGTACTTGCCTTGCGCTTCGTAGAAGTGCTGCACGGGCGCCGTCTCCGCGTTGTAGACGTCGATCCGTTTCTGGATCACGGCAGGATCCGCATCGTCCGGTCTGCCGCTCGTCTTGCCGCGTTCCAACAAGCGTGCTTTCAACTCCGCTTCCGGAACTTCCAACGCCAGCATGGCCGTAACGGATGAATTCATCCCGCTCAGCAAGGCATCCAAAGCCTCTGCCTGCGGTCCAGTGCGCGGAAAACCATCGAATATAAATCCGGGTGCAGCCGGGTATTTGGCCAGTTCCGCTGCCAACATGTCAATGGTTACGGAATCCGGCACCAGCTGGCCTTGGTCCATGTACGATTTGGCCAGGGTCCCCAGCGGGGTCTCTCCCTTGATGTTGGCCCGGAAAACATCCCCCGTACTGAGGTGGACAAATCCGTAGGCTTCAACCAAAAAAGTAGATTGGGTGCCCTTGCCTGCACCAGGAGGGCCAAATAGTACAACGTTCAACATAATGAATAGGAAACCACAAATTTACGGCATGGAGTTGGTATTCCGTATCTTTGCCACCGCAATCAACATCCCGATGGAACACGTCTACGCCGTCATTATGGCCGGAGGGGTTGGAACCCGCTTCTGGCCCGCCAGTACGGAAGAAAACCCCAAGCAATTCTTGGACATTTTGGGCACCGGGGAGACGTTGATTCAACAAACGTTTCGCCGGATGAAGGCCGTTTGCCCGTCGGACCGCATTTATGTGGTTACCCACGAGCACTACGCCGCCCTGACCTTGGAGCAACTTCCGGAGCTGACTCCGGATCAGCTGCTGTTGGAACCGGCCCGACGGAACACCGCACCGTGTATTGCGTATGCGGCGTTCAAATTGAAGAAACGCGACCCCCTGGCGAACATTGTGGTGACGCCGTCGGACCACTTGGTGGCGAACGAACTGGAGTTCCTCCGCGTGTTGACCGAAGGTTTGCGCACCACACAGGAGCACAACATCTTACTTACCTTGGGCATTAAGCCGCATCGGCCGGAAACCGGTTACGGATACATTCAGTATAAGGAGGACGAGGATTCGCTGCACCCAGAAGTTAAGCGGGTCAAGTCTTTTACAGAAAAGCCGGACCGCGCCATGGCCGAGTCTTTTCTCGCTTCCGGTGAATTTTTGTGGAATTCCGGCGTGTTTCTGTGGAATGCCAACGCCATTCTCTCCGCTTTTGAAAAGTTGCAGCCAGAAATTTACGGGCTGTTCCACAACGGATGGGATACGTTTAATACGGACCGCGAAAAGCCGTACATCGAGGAAGTTTACCCGTCGTGCTCCAACGAAAGCGTAGACTACGGCATTTTGGAGAAAGCCAAAAACGTTCATGTACTGCCGGCCTCTTTTGGCTGGTCCGATTTGGGTTCATGGGGCGCCGTGCACGACCAACAGGTACCCGACGCGCAGGGCAACACCGGCATTCATTCGAACGTGTTGGTTTACCACAGCAACAACAATACCTTCGCGCTCCCGGAGCACATGGCTGCTGTGGTGGACGGTCTGGAGGACATGGTGGTGGTGGTGAACGAGAATCGCTTGTTGATTTGCCGACGCTCCCAGGAGCAAGAAATAAAGAAGTTTGTGAGTGAAGTTAAATTCAAGTTGGGAAATCAATTCGTTTGAAGTTATATTTGTCCTATGAAATTTCTCGGATTCCTCGTTGGCGTGGTCATCATTTTGATGGGCTTTAGCATGTTGATCTTCCTGGCCCTTTTTGTAGGGTATTGGTTGACGTTGATTGGCTTGGAACAATGGAAACCCGAATGGGCATACAAGCTGATTGGTCACAAGGAGTCCAAAGAGTAATTGCTCGTAATCCTTATTCGCAGCCGCCCCCTTGTGGGGCGGCTTTTTTTGTACCCATTGGTAGTGAAAACGCCCGGTTAAAAAGCCATGGATTGGCTTGTGACGTACCTTTGCGGCATGGAATACCGCATTGAAAAAGACACCATGGGCGAGGTTCAGGTACCGGCCCAGGTTTACTGGGGCGCACAAACAGAACGCAGCCGCAACAACTTTAAAATTGGACCGTCGGGAAGCATGCCGCGGGAGATCATTCACGCTTTTGCGTACTTGAAGAAGGCGGCAGCGCAAGCCAACCACCAGCTGGGGGTGTTGGATGCGGACAAAGCTGCGTTAATTGGCCAGGTGTGCGACGAAATCCTCACGGGCCAGCACGACGCTGAGTTTCCTTTGGTGGTTTGGCAAACCGGTTCCGGCACGCAGAGCAACATGAACGTAAACGAGGTGGTGGCCTACCGGGCGCACGTCTTGCGCGGCGGCTTGTTGACCGATGCACAGAAAGTGCTTCACCCCAACGACGACGTCAACAAGAGCCAGTCTTCCAACGACACCTTCCCCACGGCCATGCACATAGCGGCGTACCTACAGACCGTGGACCTTACGTTGCCGAGCATTCGTTTGCTGCGCGACACGTTGGCGGCAAAAGCGGACGCGTTCAAGAGCATTGTAAAAACCGGCCGGACGCACTTCATGGACGCCACGCCGTTGACGTTGGGTCAGGAGTTTGGCGGGTACGTGCAGCAACTGAACAACGGCATTCGGGCCATTGAAAACGCCCTGGAAATGGTGGCGGAGTTGGCCTTGGGCGGCACCGCCGTGGGCACGGGACTGAACACTCCAGCAGGCTACGATGGGGTAGTTGCAGAGAAAATTGCCGCTTTAACCGGAAAGCCGTTCCGTACGGCTCCAAACAAATTTGAGGCACTCGCCGCGCACGACGCCATGGTGGAATTGAGCGGCGCGTTTCGGCGCGTAGCGGTTTCTTTGATGAAAATTGGCAACGACATCCGCATGCTGAGTTCCGGTCCGCGCAGCGGAATTGGCGAAATCGTCATCCCGGACAACGAACCGGGGTCCAGCATCATGCCCGGAAAGGTCAACCCCACGCAGCCGGAGGCGCTGACCATGGTGGCCGCACAGATCATGGGGAACGACGTAGCCGTTGGGATTGGCGGAGCCACCGGTCATTTTGAATTGAATGTGTTCAAACCGATGATTGCGGCGAATGTGCTGCAGTCCGGCCGTCTTTTGGGCGACGCGTGCGTGTCATTTAACGATAAATGCGCCGCAGGTATTGAGCCAAATCTTCCGGTCATTCAGAAGCATCTGGAGAATTCCTTGATGTTGGTGACCTCTTTGAATCCGCACATTGGATACGACAACGCAGCGGCTATTGCGAAGAAGGCCCACAAGGAGGGAACTACTTTGCGGGAGGCTGCGCTGGCTTTGAACCTTTTGACCAACGAGCAGTTTGATGCGTGGGTGAAACCGGAGGAAATGGTGGGCAGCATGCACTGATTTCGTCATTTCTGACTCCATTAAAAAGGGGCGGTCGCTTGCGCGACCGCCCCTTTTTTCATTGACTGGTTTCGTGCAAAACCGAACGTGCACTGGAGCGCTTGTGTGCGCTAGAGCGCCAGCAATTCCAAAATTCGCTCCGCCGGACGCGCCAAAACAGCTTTGCCGTTTTCAGACACGCCGATGGGGCGCTGCATCATGGCGGGGTGCTCAATCAAGGCCAGCATGATTTCTTCCTCGTCGTCCAGTTCCAATTCTGAAAATTGCTCCTTCCAGATAGGGTGGTTGGTTCGGACCAAATCCCGGGCGTCCAAGTCCAAAAGATTCAATATATCTTCCAATTCCTCCAAGGTCAACGGCTCGTCGATCAGGTTGCGAACCGTCGGCTCCACTCCTTTTTCTTGCAAGAGAGCTAATGCATTTCTGCTGGTGCCGCAGGACGGATTGTGGTAGAATTGGATTTTCATGCGGCAAAGATATAGTCTGCCGGTGGGTCCGTGATTATCGACTTCGAACCAACGTCACGCTTCCGTGCAGATCGCCACCGTGGCCGCAGGCGTCGGACCATTGGGCGCGGTAAAAATAAACGCCGTCCGGCAAATCCAAACCGTTTCGGGTTCCGTTCCAACAAGCCGCGGGGTCCGTTTCCACGTACACGCACTCGCCCCATCGGTTGTACACCTGCAGGTGCCACAGAACCAACCCCACTTGTCCGGCGGAAGGCAGCTGGAAGCAGTCGTTGGTGCCGTTGTTGTCCGGACTGAATACGTTGGGAAGCTTGACGGAATTGGAGTCCAAGGGAACCACATTGATGGTGGTGGTGCTGGTGTCCGCCCTTCCGCAGGCGGTGTCTGCAGCCACCAAGTAAACGGTGTAGTTGCCCAGGGCGGGCACGGTCCATTGGGCGCGAGCTCCGTTGACGGCTGGGCCGTTAAATCCAAAAGGGTACCAGGTGTATTGGGTGGCTCCTATCACCGCGCCTTGCACGCGCACCACGGGAGGCTGGGCGCAGGCATCTACCTCAACAACTGGAGGGACGGCAGACAAAGGCGTTGCAAAGCGGATGCGGAACGGAAGACTGTCCCGAACCGAACACACGGTGTCCACGGCGATCACCCAGCCACGGTAAGGACCAAAACCAAAATAGCGGTGGGCCGCAGGCTGGGACCACGAACCGAACCACGAAGTGTCTGAACCGTCGCCCCAGCGGATGCGGTAGGTTACTCCGGAGGGAACTGACGTTGGGGGAAGCAGCACGGCCCTTTGCTCCTCCGAGCAGGTGTCGTTCTGAACGGTTGGCGTGAGAAGCGCTCCAGCGCCCGCGCGAACGACTACGGTATAAACGCGTTGCGCGGTGGTGTTGCACAGCGAATCGTAGCCCTGCGCCACCACTAGGTAGGTGCCTGGGGCGGTGAAGGTGTGTTGGACTCCGAGCAACGCATTGGGGGCGGCCGTGTTTCCATCGCCCCAATTGACGCTGAGCGACGTGGCATTCAAGGCCTCTGCCGCGAAGCCAACGGTCAAGGGAGCGCATCCGCTCAAGGGCTTCAAACCGGGCAAAGAAACGGACTGTACTTCCAAATCAATTTGCACCGCCGCAATGTTGCAGTTTCCGGAATTGTTGGTGGCGCTGTGGGCGGTTGCCGGAAAAATGGGAAAATTGCTGCTGCCCCCGCAACCGGCGCAAATCGCTTGGTGGATCACGCCGTCCGGACTGAAGCGAGATGTGCCGCCGTCCACGTGTTCCAGGGAGGTGCCGCCAAAAAAACTGGCGTAGCGGGCGGACTGACCGTCCGGAGCCAAGACGAGAAAGTAGAAATCTGAACCGTCCGTATTGGAATCCAAGGCATTGGGTGTGGTGACCAGGCCCAAGGTGTTGCCGCCGGAATTCACCAAACCGCCCCAACCGCTGAAGTAGGTGTTGCCGCAATCGTCCCAGGCCAAGGCGGTGGGCGAAGCGTTGGCCTGCTGGTTTTGGCCGTTGCCAAAACTCATCTTGCGGTATACGGTATCCAGTCCTGTGCCGATGTAATGGATGAACTGGGCGGATCCGGGCTGACCCCAAACGCCAGGTGAAGGTGCAAACGGTGCTGAACCGGACGCGGCTTTGGACTGCCCCACAACGGCCACCGCGGCAACCGTATCCAAGGCAGATAACGAACCCGACAGATTGGAGGCCACGCAGAAAAGTGCATCGAAACCACCCGTTCCCCAGTAGGTGGAGCGCAAACGAGTTCCGGTGGCCACGTCCAGAACGCCCAGGATGCCGTCCGTGTGCGCGGCGCGCTGGGGCTGCAGGACGTTGGCGCCACGCGCCAAACTGTCGCTTCGCGTGGCCCCTACCGCCATCAATTGACCACACGCCAGGGCCGACGGTGATTCTACCAAGCCCATCCATGCATCGTATGCACTGCCGTTCAAGGCCACGGACCAACGCAAGGTGTCCAAAAAGGGCGACATGCGAAACACGATCCCGTCCAAAATACCGCCAAAGGCGGTGTCCCGGGCGTAACCCGGAAGCACGTTGGGCTGGAAGACCGGGAAATTGGGAGAACGGGTGCTGGTGGCCACAAAAACCTCTCCGAGTGAAGACAAACCGGGGCGCCCCACGCCGTTGACCAAAAGCTCCCCGCGCGCGGGATCTCCGTAGTTCATGGGCAAGCTGTTCGGCTCCAAATTGATGCCGTCGTTCTGTGCTCCTCCCAAATAGGTTCCGCCCCGGAAAACGCCCCCCGTGGAGTCCAAACGGGCAACGAACAAGTCGGTTCCGTTGTTGAAGAAGACGCCGTCCGCACTCACCCCCGTCCCTCCGGCAAAGGTGGTGTCAAACGCATTGGGCAGGTGCGGAAAATCCGTCGAACCGGTGGTGCCAAAAACCACCAAGTCCCCGTTGGGCGCTACGGAAATGCTGTGCGGCGCTTCCCGGTTGTTTCCGCCCAAAAACGTGGAACTTCGGTACCCGGTGCCGTCCGGATTCCACAAGGTGAGTACGGCATCGCACCCACCGCCTTGGTAGGCGGGCTGAAAGCCGTTGGCACTGGGGTATCCGGGACCGAAGGAAACGCCCCCAGACCAGGTTCGCCCTTGGGCGTCGTAGGTGGCGCAGTAGCCAAAGTTATCGGAGGTGCCGCCGCTGAACGTGGAGAAAACATACCGCGGATCCACGAAAACCGAGTCCTGGGTTCGTGCAGCGTCTCCCACCAAGCGGAGGCTGCCGCGCTGCGCGCGCCAGCCAATAGCCAGCGGAGCCCCATCGGGCGAAAAGGCTGTGGGCGCTGTCTCCTCCGCCCACTCATCCCCCAAACGAACAGACACCCCGCCCCGACGGTTGATCCGCCAATCGCTGGCGCCCTCCCACACCACCGAAACGGCTTGCAAATCGGTGCCGCGAGCAGCCACCCAGGTGGACTTCAGCTGCTGATCCACTACCTCCAAACGCAAATCCACTCCCGGATAAATTCCCTTGCCCACCAACACCCGTCCGCCCGGCACGTTGGAGCGCCATCGGGAACGATCCGTGCCCAAAAAATAATGATGCTTCACGCCAGGGGCTTGCTCGGAAGCCTCCAATTCCCAAAGAACGGCAGGAGACGCTCCCAAAAACCGCTGCCGAACGGCCCATTGGTAAGCCACCGCAGCGGTAGAATCCGATGGCCTTAGGGAGTCCGTAACGCGAACGGAAAAAACCAGAGCGTCGCGCTCCACGTGCACCGTGACCTCGTCCAAAACCAAACGGGCCACCTCCGGTGTTGCCCATTGTCCTAAATTGGGAACCACCAAGCGCGGTCCTTTGGTCATCACGCGGGTAGTCCGACCTTCCGCCGTCCCGGCGGGCAAGGCCGCAGTGTCCTGAGTCCCCGCAGAATTATCTACGGCCTGCTGGCCAAAAAATGCTGCACCAGCAGGTAGCGCCAAAAAACACCAACCCAACAGCAGCAAAGCTGCTTGGCCCTTAAAAACCTTCACGATGGAGACCGAACACACGGTCAAAAGGTACGAATTACAAATCCAGGTCGTCCAGCTCTTGAGCCGCCGAACCGTCGGACATGAGGAACGCTTTCAAAAATGCATCAATCTCACCGTCCAACACCCGGTCCGGATCCGAAGTTTCCGCGCCAGTGCGCACGTCCTTCACCAATTTATACGGGTGCAAAACGTAGTTTCGGATCTGAGAACCCCACTCAATTTTCTTCTTGCCGGATTCAATTTCTGCGCGTTTGGCGTTGCGCGCCTCTATTTCCATCTCGTACAAACGAGACTTCAGCAATTGAATCGCCTTTTCCTTGTTCTGCAACTGGGAACGCGTTTCGGTGTTTTCAATCACGATGCCCGACGGCTTGTGCCGCAAACGCACCCCGGTTTCTACCTTGTTGACGTTCTGACCGCCGGCGCCGCTGGAACGGAACGTGTCCCATTCGATCTCGCCCAAATTCACCTGAATATCGATGGTGTCGTCCACCAACGGATAAACGTACACGCTCACAAACGACGTATGCCGGCGTGCGTTGCTGTCGAACGGGGAAACCCGCACCAACCGGTGCACTCCGTTCTCGCCTTTGAGGTAACCAAAGACGAACTCGCCCTCGATTTCCAAGGTGACCGTCTTCACGCCGGCCACTTCGCCTTCTTGGAAGTTCAATTCCCGAACCTTGTGGCCGTTGCGCTCCGCCCAACGCAGGTACATGCGCATCAGCATCCCGGCCCAGTCGCAGGACTCGGTTCCGCCTGCACCCGCCGTAATCTGGAGGACAGCACTTAATTTGTCTTCTTCGCCGGAAAGCATGTTCCGGAATTCCATGGTACCCAAGGCATCGTCGGCTGCGGCGTAGAGTGCGTCCACTTCTGCTTCGGTGAGTTCGCCTTCCCGGAAAAACTCCAAAGACAACTCCAGTTCTTCGCACTGCGCCTTAACCGCCTTGAATCCATCCACCCAGTACTTCAGTTCCCGGATTTTCTTCATGGTAGTCTCCGCCTTTTTGGAATCGTCCCAAAAACCGGGGTTCACCGTGCGCTCCTCCTCGTTGGCCAAGGTGATGCGCTTCTCTTCCAGGCGCAGGTAGCCCTCCAGGGCCTTCAATCGATCAAAAATTTCGCGTACGCGATCCGTAGTCACCATAAGTATGCAAAAATACGGCACTTGCCGTACTTTGGTGCCATGAATGCTCCTGCTTTTTGGGCCGACTTTCGGTCCGACACCGTGACCCGTCCCACGCCCCAGATGCTCGCCGCCATGAACGCTGCGCCTGTAGGGGACGACGTCCTGGGCGACGATCCCACCGTTCAACTTTTGGAGGCCACTACCGCCGAACGGTTTGGAATGGAAGCAGGTCTTTTTTGTCCGTCGGGCACCATGACCAATCAAATCGCCATCAACGTGCACACCCGTCCGGGGGACGAACTCATCTGCTCTCCGCTGGCCCACGTCTACAACTACGAAGGAGGCGGAGTTGCCTTCAACTCCGGCGTGCAAGTGCGGGTTGCCGGCGACGCCTACGGACGGGTGTCACCCGACGATATCCGCGGAGCGTTGCAGCCACAAGACAACGTTCACGCCGCCCCCACCCGTTTGGTGGTCTTGGAAAACACCAGCAACAAGGGCGGCGGCACCTGCCTGGGTTTGGACGCACTCCGGGCCGCTGAAGCGGTTGCCCGCGAACACCAACTGGCCTTCCATTTGGACGGCGCTCGCTTGTGGAATGCCTTGGTGCACGACCGCGAGTCCCCCGAAGACTACGGCCGATTGTTCGACAGCATTTCCCTGTGTTTCAGTAAAGGACTGGGTGCACCCGTGGGTTCCGTCTTGGTGGGCAACCGCGATTTTATTCAACACGCACGGCGCATCCGAAAACGCTTTGGCGGCGGCATGCGCCAAGCCGGCTACCTGGCCGCAGCAGCCCTCTACGCCTTGGACCACCACGTGGAACGCCTGTCCGACGACCACCGAAGAGCTGCCCAAATCGGGACGTTTTTGAAGCAGCTTCCTTGGGTGACAGAATGCAAACCGGTGGCCACCAACATCGTCATCTTTCGCCTGGCCGACGGTTGCGACGCGCGCCAGCTGCAAAGTCATTTGGCCGAAAAGGGAATCGGAATTTCTGCCATGGACGCACGGTGGCTGCGCGCCGTCACGCACTACGACGTAGCGGACCGCGCCGTGGAAGCCCTTTGTGCGGGATTGAATTCCTTCGCGCCCCGCCAAGCCTAAATCCTCGGGAAGGGACAACAAACGCTTTATTCTTCTCTGCCGGGTGCTGTCTCCCGTGCCCATTCGGATTCGAATCCGCGCTGGTACAAAGCCTGTTCCACCTTGAAGCGGCGTTGGTGCACGGGAACCCCGCTCGCGGCCTCCCATTCCTTAGCTCCGCGCAAGCGCGCGGCCGCCTCGTATTCCTCCGGGTCCAATTCACTCAATCCCAGCGCCACACACGCTCCGGACACTCCTTTGGCGCGCAGCCCGTGGATAATCTTGATTCTGCCCCAGCCCAACGACCGAAACTTTCCCCGCGCATAGGCCCGCGCAAATCGCTCTTCGTTCACCCAATCCGCTGCAAAAGCATCCAATAGGAGTTGATCCGCGGCGTCCCCTCGAAAACCCAAAGAGGCAATCTTGGTTTTGACCTCGCTCTGGCACCGCTCCTGGTAGGCGCAGTAGCGTTCCAAAGCCGCCCTCCCGTCCTCCAAGGTGAATACTTTCTTTGCTTGCCAAGCCATACCGCAAAGAAACAAAAAAGGCGGCCCAGGGGCCGCCTTTTAAACACTTAAGTTGTACACCACTTGAAAAGGATAACCATCCAATGCAACGCGGTGGCAAGCCTTACTGAAACTTATACTCCAGCATCTTGAACGAGTCCCGTGGAACTACATCCATTTTGCCTTTGTACTTGCGCTGCCATTGGTGCAGTATGCTGCTCCAAAACAGCCCTTTGGTCAAGTAGGCATGCAGGAACGGGTGAACGTGTAAGGCCCACTTCTTCCCGTCCTTCTTTTTGCGCTGCGCCAACGAAGCAAACTCCTGCTCCAATTTTTCCACCAAGACAATGGGGGCATCCACCAACATGTCTGGGTTTTCTTCTTGGGTTTCGATTGCTTTTTCCGGACGCACTCGCTGGCGGGTAATTTCCACCAATCCAAATTTGGACGGAGGCAAAATTTTGTGCTTGGCCCGGTCTTGGGACATCATTTCTTTCACCTTGTCGTACAGTGCCCGACGGTGCTCGTTGGAGTGCAAATCAATAAAATCCACCACAATGATGCCGCCCATGTCCCGCAAGCGCAACTGACGAGCAACCTCTTCCGCTGCCAATAAATTGACCGCCAAGGCACCTTCTTCCTGACTTTCTCCCACCGCGCCTCGGTTGCCGCTGTTCACGTCAATGACGTGCAACGCCTCCGTATGCTCAATGATGAGGTAAGCACCTTTTTGCAAGGTTACCGTGCGACCGAACGAGGTTTTAACCTGACGGTCCACGTTGAAATGCTGGAAAATGGGCGCCGTACCGGAGTACAACTTCACCATGTCCGCTTTGTCCGGGGCAATTTCCTGGAGGTACTGCTTGACTTCGTTCGCCCAATCCTCGTTGTCCACGTGGATCTTGGTGAACGATTCGTTGAAGACGTCGCGCAAAAACGCAGACGCTCGGTCCATTTCCTGCATTACGCGCTGACCAGACTTGGCCTGGCGCAATTGCCGGTGCAGTGATTTCCATTTGGCCATCAGGCCTTCCAAATCCGCAGTCAGTTCGACTTCGGTTTTGTTTTCCGCTACAGTACGTACAATCAACCCAAATCCCTTGGGCCGAATGCTGTCCGCGAGCCGACGCAGTCGCTCTTTTTCTTTTCGTTCCCGAATCTTTTGCGAAACCGATACACGGTCCGAAAAGGGCACCAACACCATAAACCGACCCGCCAGGGAGATTTCCGAAGTAATTCGGGGTCCCTTGGTGGAAATCGGTTCTTTGATGATCTGTACCAGGATGTCTTGTCCTACTTTAACCGCTTCGTCCATAGCGCCCTCTTTCTCAATTTCAGCCTGAAGCTGGAAATCGGAAATTGTGGCTGGCTGCTTGCCCAACAACACCTTTTTGGTGAATTGCTGCCAAGAAGCCAATTGCGGACCCAAGTCGTGGTAGTGGAGGAAGGCATCTTTTGCGTGCCCTACATCCACGAACGCGGCATTGAGTCCTGGAGCTACTTTCTTTACGCGGCCCAAGTAGATATCGCCCACTGAGAAGCGATCGTCGCCTTTTTCGGCGACGAGCTCCACAAGACGACCATCCTGAAGAAGAGCCAATTCTGCGTCCGATCCGCTGGTTTGAATGACGAGTTCGGTACGCATTGGCGATTAGCGCTTTTTGTGACGGTTCTTGCGAAGACGCTTTTTACGCTTGTGAGTGGCCATCTTATGGCGCTTTCTTTTCTTTCCGCTTGGCATAGCTAAGTCGTTTAAAAGGTTATTGGGGGGCGTGTTCCGTGTGCAACGCTTTCACACGGTCTGCTCCCTCCGCTTGCGGATATCGGTCCAAGAACCGATGCACCACGGCATCAGCACTGTCGGCCTGCCCCAGCTGCAAGTACACTGTGGCCAATTTCTCTACCCCGGGTGCAAAAGCAGGATCCAGGGATACAACACGGCGAAAGCGTTCCACCGCTTTGTCCATTTGACCCGATTGCACCGAAAATTCACCCAACCAAAAGTGGGCGTCTCGGTGATTGGAATCTTCTTGGACGACTTCGCGCAGCAACATAATGGCCTCCATGGGGTTCTCCGAACCTCCTTGAATCAATTCGACCGCTTTTTGCACCTTGGCATCCAAGGGAGAAAGCGCGGCTTCTTCTGCCTGCGGCGCTGCCGATGGCGATCTCGGCACCAACCACACCAAGGACGCCGATACCACAAGGGCTGCAGCGATACTTAGTACGAGTTTGGAACGCGAAGGAGTCATCGGCAAAGGGTTTGTTCCGGATTACTCCTGAACGGCTACGTTGGTTTTCACAGAGTCTGCAAAGGTCTTCGCAGGCTTGAAAGCAGGAATGTAGTGGGCGGGGATCACCAAAGTGGTGTTCTTGGAGATGTTGCGGCCTGTTTTCTTGGCGCGCTTCTTCAAAATAAAGCTTCCGAAGCCGCGCAAATAAACGTTGTCGCCGGCTTCCATGCTCGCTTTAACTTCGCGCATCATTCCTTCTACAACTGCCTGAACGTCGGCTTTTTCCATACCAGTCTTCTCAGCAACGCGGTTGACAATGTCGGCTTTGGTCATTTTGGTTCGATTTAAATAAGTTTAAAAAGAGTTGTAGGTAGCTAATTTTGAGGGCGCAAAGATACGAAGTAAACCCTGATTTAACAAGCCTTTTTGCATGACAGACTTCTCGCATCGGTTGGTTCGCTGGTACCAAGCGCACAAACGTGAGCTCCCTTGGCGGGAACACCGCAATCCCTATGCCATTTGGTTGAGCGAGGTGCTGCTCCAACAAACCCGGGTGGAACAAGGTACTCCCTATTTCCTGCGGTTTGTGGAACGATTTCCCACCGTGGAAGATTTAGCGTCAGCGCAACTGGACGACTTGCTGCAAGTTTGGCAAGGATTGGGCTACTATGCCCGCGCTCGTAACTTACACGCTGCCGCGAAAATCGTGGCGAACGAATGGGGAGGGGTATGGAAAACCGAGGTTGCCGATTGGCGCGCCTTGCCGGGAGTCGGGCCGTACACCGCCGGAGCCATTGCCTCCATTGCCTTTGGAACCCGCGCAGCCGCTGTGGACGGAAACGTTTACCGCGTTCTGAGCCGATGGGCTGCAATTGAAGCCCCCATCGATAAGCCGGAAGGCCATAAGGCCCTATGGGAATTGGCGGATTCCCTTCTGCCGTCCGGCGATTGCGGCGACCACACCCAAGCACTCATGGAACTGGGAAGTTTGGTCTGTACACCCAAGCAACCCAAGTGCGGTGAATGCCCCGTTGCGGCAGACTGCGCAGTGGCATTTCAATCCAAAAAGGCAGAAATGCTCCCGGTAAAGTTGGGTAAAACAAAAGTTCTGGAAGAGGACTGGCACCGCATGTTCGTAGTTCGCGACGGACATTTTTTGTGCGGAAAAAGGCCCGTTAGCGGCATTTGGCCGGGATTGATGGACTTGCCTCAACCGAGTGATTTGGGCATGCCGGAGGCTGAAATCAAAGCATGGAATGCCGGAAGCCCGGTGGAACACCGGCTGAGTCACCGACGGTTGTGGATTCATTTTTACCGCCTGGACGCCCGTGATGTAACCAGCCAACCGGATGGATTTGAGTGGGTCGCACAAGGTAATTGGGAAGACCTTGCTTGGCCCGTGCCGGTGGGTCGTTGGCTTGAAAAAAATAGTACCTTTGGTTAAATAAACACAACTCATTTGCTATTCTAATACAATGGCCGGTACCCTAAATAAAGTCATGCTCATTGGGAATTTGGGCAAGGACCCTGAGGTTCGAAATTTTGAAAACGGCGGCATGCTCGTTCGCTTTCCTTTGGCAACGACCGAGTCGTACACCAACCGCGAGGGAGAGCGTAAAGAGTCTACGGAATGGCACACGATTGTGGTGCGCAGTCCGCGTCTGGGCGAAGTTTGCGAACGTCATTTGCACAAAGGTGACAAGGTATTTATTGAAGGGAAGATTCGTTCGCGCCAGTGGACCGATGATTCCGGCCAAACACGATATTCTGTTGAAATTGCAGCGGACAGCATGACCATGCTCGGCCACAACCCCATGCGCCAGCAGGATCGTCAAGACCGTCCGTACGGACAGCACGACGACCCTACCGATGATTTGGGCTGATCCCTTGTGTGAACCAATACCCCCTCCTTGGACCCTGACCCTTCCCCGCTCCCGCTGCTCGTTGGCCTAATCGCGCTCGGCATACTCTTAATTGGCTCTGCGTTCGCCTCAGCAAGTGAGGTTGCCTTCTTTTCGTTGGATCCCCGTATGCGCAACGATGTACGCGAAAGTGTGCGCGCTGACGATCAACGAATTCATGTTTTGTTGAATCACCCGGAAAAGTTATTGGCAACCCTTTTGGTGCTCAATAATTCGTTCAATTTGGCCTTGGCCCTTTTGTCTACCTGGCTGCTCCAGAGTTTTGCTGCACCCCACCTGGACGCGTGGACCGTCGGCCTCTTGGAGATTGTTGGAGTAACGGCCTTGATTTTAACGTTCGGGGAGATTTTGCCCAAGAGCGTAGGATCCGCCCATCCTTTGGCTACCGCCCGGCGCATGGTGGCTCCTTTAAGTGCTCTTTTCTCGGCTCTCACGCCGCTAACCTCTCCGCTGATGGCTACCGGACAGTGGTTTGGAGAAGCTAAGAAAAACGGAACGCTTTCCGTGGACGACCTCGAAAACGCCTTGGATATTACGACATCTGGAAAAGAACAAACACAGGAAAACCAATGGCTCCGGGGCATTGTTCGCTTCGGAGGGGTGTCTGCCAATCAGATCATGGCCCAGCGCGGCAACATGGTGGTGGTTCGCTCAGAATGGACCTTTTCGGAAGTCCTGCAGGCCGTTGTGGATCATGGTTATTCGCGTTTTCCCGTGCAAGGCAAGTCACTGGACGAAATAGTGGGCATCCTGCACACCAAAGATCTGCTGCCCTATTTGGGTGCTGAAACCGATTTTGCTTGGCGGAGCTTGGTGCGCAAGATTCTTTTTGTTCCGGAGGGCATGAAAATCGACGATTTGTTGCGCGAATTTCAGACCAAGAAAATGCACATGGCCTTGGTGGTGGACGAGTACGGAGGAACGTCTGGTTTGGTTACCCTGGAGGACGTGATGGAAGAAATCATCGGCGAAATTGAAGATGAATTCGACGAGGAGGAATTTCCCTACTCGCGTTTGGACGAGCGCACCGTTGTTTTTGAAGGTAGAACACCTCTGAATGACGTGGTTCGCGTATTGGGACTGCCGTCGGACCGATTGGACGATTGGCGGGGTGAAGCAGAATCTTTAGCCGGTTTGCTGCTGCAGAATGCCACCGGCCACCTGCCCACAAAAGGGTATCAAGCGCAAGTGGGCGGGCTCATCCTAACCGTGGAGGCCGTGGACAAACGACGGATTGTGCGCGTTAAAGTAGAATTGGACCGAGATGTTGAATAGGAAGGCGCGTTTGGTGCTTACGGTGGGCGCATTAGCTGCCGGGGGATTGTTCTTTTGGTGGTCGTCGGTACGGCCGTCTGCCGCCGAATTGCCCAAGCCCAAAGGATATTTTGAAATCGCACTCCCGGACACTGCCTCCGTTGCCTTTGAAGCGCACGACGGATTTCGGGTAGATTTCCGCACCAACAAATCAGCCGTGTGGAAAACGGTGAATGCCGACAAAGGCTGGGGAACCGTGTCGTTTCCCCAATTAGGTGCTGAAATTCAGTTGAGTTACGTTGCCGTCGGCGATCAATTGCCCAAGTTGCTGGACGACGCGCATCAGTTGGCCTTCAAACACGATGTTGTGGCCCAAGGAATCAAGGAGAAACTTTATTCGGACCCCGAGCGCCGGGTACACGGAATTTTGTACCAATTCCAGGGCAATACGGCTACCCCGTGTCAATTTTTCATCACGGACAGCACCAACCATTTCCTTCGCGGGTCCGTTTACGTGCTGGCCAAGCCCAATGCAGATTCCCTAGCACCCGTAAACGCTTTCCTGCAAGCGGAAGTCATCCGTTTGATGGAGACGGCACGCTGGAAGGTTGGGAAATGAAGGAATGAAGTGAGGGCGGTGATCCTGGGTGGAATTCCGCTCCTCAAAGAGTAGTTGAGCGGAATCGCTCTTTGTGCAGAAGTTGTTCGGAATCGTTCCTCATGCACCAGCAGATAGGCGCTTGTGCGAACGCACTTGCAGAAATGCCAGTACCGCGGCGTCCACCACCAAGACGAAGAGAAAAGCCGAGAATAGTAAATGCAACGGCTGCAGACTCTGCGGAATATTGAAGTAGTACAGGACCGCGCCCAAGGCGGTTTCCGCCAAGGCCAATCCCGTCATCAGACCAACACGGGCACGAATACCGGCTAAACCGTCGGTTTTGCGCAACATGTAGAACGTCAAACCTACCAGGAGTATGGAATAGGTCCGGTGAACGTACACCAACGAAGTCAATTGGCTGGACAACGCCGTACCTGTGGCCGCTCGCAATCCGTCCACGGACTCGCGAACCAGTGCTCCGGTGCCAATCTGCACCAGCAGAAGTACGGCAAATAGCGCCAGCCATTTGCCCGCAGACTCGGTTTGCTCGCTGCGCGACTGTTCTTCAAAGAACCACGAATGGGCTTCCGCCTCCGTGGAAACGCTTCGGTGCACGGCCGTAAAAACGGCCAGCAAACCAAAGGCGCCCAACAAATGGTAGGTAATGTGGTGCGGAACCAGGTTGCCGTCCACCACTACCTTACCCAGCCAAGCTTCAAAAAGCAGCAGAACCAGTCCTAGGCCCAAAGCTGCAACCCACTTCCGGTGCGCTCGAAAACGGGAAATCGACCATACAAAAGCCAAAAATACCGGGATCCCGAGTGCTGCACCCAGGAGCCTGTTGATGAACTCGATCCAGGTGTGTGCGGGCACAAAGGTGGCGTAGTTGTGCTTGGTGTACGCGGACCACTGGGCGCGGTTGAATAGGGGCTGCGGTTGGGTAGCGCTGTTCGCCGTCCAGAGGGTGTCTTGGTGGAGGACCATCTGCCCTTCCGAATACATCTGCAATGGGTTCCAGAGCACCTGGTCCATTCGGGTGGGCGGTATGGTTTGGCCAAAACACCGGGGCCAGTCTGGGCAACCCATGCCAGATCCGGTCATCCGAACTACGCTGCCGGCAAGAATAACCAGGAGCGTCAATGCCAAGGACAGTCGGAGGAAGCTCCGCAGAATAAAGGTCCAGCGAGGGGTAGGTTCAGAGGCCACGAGGCAAAGGTAGAGTACCTTTGCGGTCCGATGAAAGAAAATTCCGTTCGTGCCTGGGTAATCTTTGTTGCTTTGGTGGCCCTGTGGGGCTCTTCTTTTTTGTTGATGAAAAAGGGCCTCTCTGTGTTTGAGCCACACCAGGTTGGAGCCATTCGCATCGTTTATGCCCTGCTGTTTTGCTTGGTGGTGGGTTGGAAGTACGTTCGGGTGCTGCCCCCGCGCAAAGAATGGGCTGCTTACCTGGTGGTGGGCTTCTTGGGCAATGGTTTGCCGTATGTATTGTTCCCCATTGCCGTATCGCACATCCCGTCGGGGCTGGTGGGGATTACCAATTCTTTGACTCCTTTGTTTACATTGCTCTTTGGATTGCTGTTTTTTGGAAAAACACTCCGACGCAAACAGGCCCTGGGGGTCGCCGTGGGCTTTGCGGGTGCCGCCTTGCTGGTGGGTGGGCAGGCAACCGCAGCGGAGGCGCAACCCGGTGCTTGGGCCTATGTTTTGCTGGCGGCGGCAAGTTCCATGTGCTACGGTCTGTCCATCAATTTTATTGGATTCAAACTTCCTCATGCGCATCCGGTGGCTTTGACCCTGTGGGCATTCGTAGTGGCCGGGATTCCTGCCCTGGGCTTGCTGCTGAGTGGTGACTTTGTTCACCGAGTGGCCACGAATCCGGAGGCCGGGGAAGTCTTGGGGTACCTTGCCTTTTTAGGCGTTGTGGGGACCGCAGGTGCCATCATGGCGTTCAACTACTTAATTTCCATTACCAGCCCAATTTTCGCTGCCAGTACCACGTACCTGGTTCCCGGGGTAGCCTTGCTTTGGGGATTGTCCATGGGCGAAGTACTGCACGTGCACCACGCGGTTGGACTGGGCACCATATTATTTGGGGTCTATTTGGTAAATGCACGGGCGAGGCAGAGCAAGGAATAGCGCCAGGGGGTGCTTGGGGCCAAAATTAAACAGGGCCGTCCCCGGTGGGGACGGCCCTGTTTGTTGGGCAATCACAGCGCTGAAATGCGCTGATCAATTCAATCCTTACTTGAAGAACGTATCCGCTACGTTGGTGTTGACCGTGAGGTTGACCGCTTTGAACTCCAAGTTCATGCCGGGGCCAATAGGGAGTACAACCGAATGCGGAAACAATACCCCACCTACAGCGCGGTAATCACCGTAGTTCACGGTCTGTACCGTAGCCTTCTCCCCTTCGCCAACGGGTGTAGAAGTAGCAACACGCAAACCGCTCTTCACGGAGAAGTAATGCGTCTGCACTTGGGTGCCTTGGGTTACGGTAAGAGCGTAGCACGATTCTCCGCTCATGGAAGAGAAGGTGGGCGCCAGTTGTAGGGGCACCGCTGCGGTTAACCACTTCAACTCCTCAAAGTAATTAGCGTCCTTACGCATGGCATCCAGGTCCTCGTCCGTAACAGGTTGCTTGGCACCGTTGCGTACAATGCGTCCTTTCTTGCCGTCGAAGAAGGTTTCCTCCTTGCCCATCGGCGAGAATTGGCCTTCGTAGTGCATGTTTGGCAGCTTGTATACGTCTTTGGTTTCGATCTTGACGCCTTGAATTTCAGCCACCATTTCCAGGGTCAGGTCTTTGACGCTCGCAATGGCTTTTTGACCGCCAATGGCTGCTAGGTACTGATTGACCACGGAGGCTGCCGTAACGCCCTCGGGAATGGGGATGTTGGGACGTTCTGCGGGTTGTGCGAGGTCGTCGAAATAACGCACTTCGCCCAAGCGCTCCAGGCCAGCAGCAACTTCCGACGCCTTGCCCACGATGGACACCACCATTTTATTTGGCTGAATATACTTCTGGGCTGCGCGGCGCACGTCCTCCGCGGTAACCGCTTGCAAGCGATTCAGGTATTGGTTGTAGTAATCTGCGGAAAGGTTGTACTTCAAGGTGTTGATGGCAAACGAGGCCACTGCGCCCGGGCCTTCCAAGGAACGACCAAAGCTGCCGGCCAACGCTTGCTTGGCATTGCGCAGATCTGTTTCGCTGACCAACTCGGTGCGGATGCGGTTCAATTCCAACAAGAACTGCTCCACGGAAGAGTCCGTAACGGCGTTGCGAACTTCACCAGAGGCCTCAAAGATTTGCTTTTCCTTACCGGTTCCAAAAGAAGAGTACGCGCCGTAGGTGTAGGCCTTGTCTTCGCGCAAATTTTGGAACAAACGACCGTCGGAACCGCCGCCCAAGATGTTGTTCATCACGCGTACTGCCTCCAAATCAGCATCACCAGGCTTTAAATCAATCAAGTTGGCCAACTGAATGTTGGACTGTACCGATGCTTCGCGGTTTACCAAGGCGATGAACGACTTGGTTTGCACGGGGTGTTCGTAGGTGGGTTTTGCAGGAACGGTTCCGGCGGGCCAAGACTTTTCAAAGGTTTTTTTGGCGGCTTTGAACACGTCCTTGGCCTTGCAATCGCCCACCACCAAGAGAATGGCGTGGTTGGGCACCCATACTTGGCTGTAGAAGCTTTTGCAATCGTCCAAGGCGACTTTGTTGACCGTCGATTCGGTCATCATCTCTCCCTGGGGCGTGTTGGTGCCGTACAACAAAGCATTGGAAACACGTGCCTGAATGGCGCTGGGGTCGTCCTTGTCTGCCTTCAAACCGGAAAGGGTCCGCTTTTTCAGCTTGTCGAATGCAGCCTCCGGGAAAGAGGGATGCAGGGCGACGTCGGCAACCAATTCGTACAAGTTCGCGCTGTACTTGCTCAATCCGGACACCGAAACATTGAAGGCACTGGTGCTCAAACGAGCGCCGATGAAATCCACTTGTTCGTCCAATTGGGTTTTCGTGCGGGTGGTGGTGCCTTCAGACAGCATTTGCCCCATCAACTCCACGTATCCGGCCTTGTCTCCTTCGCGAACACCGTTCATGTCCAAGGAGAGGCTCACGGACATCCGCGGCAATTTGTGGTTCTCCACCACCACCACCGTCAATCCGTTCTTCAACGTCATTTTCTCGTACGCTGCAATGGACGGCGTGCGGGGCGCTGCCGGTTGTGGGCGAACGCCGCGGTCCAAAGGCTGGGCACCGAGGGTCCAAGCCGACAAGGCCAGACCCAAAAGGAAAAGTGCTTTTTTCATCTTATTCAACTACAGATTGTGCAGTGGGCTTGGGCAAGTAATGCAGCACCACGCGGTTAGAAGAAACGAGGTAGGTTTGCGCCACGCGGCGGATGTCTTCCGGGGTTACTTTGCGGTAACGCTCGATTTCGGTATTGATCAGGTTGGCATCCCCGTAGTAAACGTGGTAGTTGGCCAAACTTTCTGCAATGCCGGCTACGGAACCGTTGCTGGTCACAAAATCGGCTTCAATTTTGTTGAGCACTTTTGCAAACTCCGTCTCGCTGATGAGGTCTTTTTGAAGCTTTGCAATTTCTTCCTCGATGGTGGTCAGCAGCGCGCCGGTGGTGTTCTCACCGTTGGCCAAGGCCAAGGCGATGAATACCCCATTTTGCTCCAAGGCAAAAGGAAACGCTTGAACCTGAAGTGCACTGCGGTCTTCGTCCACCATGCGCTTGGTGAGGCGGGAAGACTTGCCGCTGGACAAAACAGACGTCAGCATTTGCATGGCGTAGGCGTCCGGGTGCGTTTCGCCCGGCATGCGGTAGCCGGCAAAAACAGCAGGAATCTGGATGTTGTCGTACACCGTATCCACCACGGCTGCAGCCAGCGGATCTTGCACGTTGGGCTGTACCACTTGGGCACCGCTCGGGATGTCCGTGAAGTACTTGGCAATCCATGCCTTCGCCTGAGCGGGGTCAAAATCACCCGCGATGCTCAAAGTAGCGTTGTTGGGTACGTAAAAACGCTTGTAGAAATCAATGAATTCGCTCAGCTGTGCCGCGTTCAGATCCTCCATGGATCCGATGGGAACCCAGTTGTACGGGTGCTTGGTGAAGGCACGCTTGAACATTTCCGTAGTGAACGAACCGTAAGGTTGGTTGTCTACGCGCAGACGCTTTTCTTCTTTAACCACTTGGCGTTGCGTCTCCACACCGTCGAGATCAATTTTGGCATGCAACATGCGCTCCGCTTCCATCCAAAGGCCCAATTCCAATTGATTGGACGGCAGGATCTCGTAATAGTACGTGCGGTCTTGGCTGGTGTTGGCGTTGAGGGCGCCGCCGTTGGCCTGAATGAGCTTCATGTACTCGCCGCGCTCAATGTTTTCGGTTCCTTCGAACAACAGATGCTCAAAAAAGTGAGCAAAACCGGTGCGTCCGGGGACCTCGTTTTTGGAACCGACGTGGTACAGGACCGAAACCGCCACGATGGGGGTGGTGGGGTCTTGGTGGAGGATCACGTGCATGCCGTTGGGCAGGTCGTATTCCTCAAAGGCAATTTGCGTCTTTTGGGCCTGTGCCAGAGGCAAGGCAGCCAGGAGTGCGCCAAACAGCAATGATTTTTTCATGGAATTTGGGTTTCTAATACGTTTACCTCATGGGATGCTGCGCGTGCGCTTTTCTTACGAGGGGCCACGAATTTAATGATTTTTCCAACCGGGAGAATGTTCTTGAGTCCTTTTTGTTTGGGATCGACCCGGTTTAGCGCGAAATTCGCAACCCTGCCGCTGTGCATAAGCACCCAATTGGGGCGAGCACATCTACAGGGCAAAGTAGATTCCTATCGATATTCGGGTGCAGCGGTATTTGATTCAAATTCTTTTTGTACATTTGCAGCCCTATAAGAAACCCAAGAATCATGTACGCAATTGTTGACATAGCAGGGCTGCAGTACAAAGTGCAAAAAGATCAGCGCGTGTACGTCAACCGTTTGGCGTCGGAAGAAGGAGCAACCGTATCTTTTGATAAGGTTCTTTTGACCGACGATAACGGTACCGTAACCGTTGGCGCCCCAGTTATCGAAGGTGTTGCCGTAGAAGCACAAGTTCTGCAGCACCTGAAAGGCGATAAAGTAATCGTCTTCAAAAAGAAGCGCCGCAAAGGCTACACCAAGAAAAACGGTCACCGCCAGTACTTGACCCAATTGCTCATCACGGGCATTGGTGCCGGAAGCGCTCCTAAAAAGAAAACAACGAAAAAAGCAGAAGCCGCTGAGGCCGCTGCTGAATAATCATTTAATCCCTCCGCAGATCCATGGCACACAAGAAGGGCGTCGGTAGTTCTAAGAACGGACGCGAATCCCACAGCAAGCGATTGGGCATCAAGATTTACGGCGGCCAACCAGCCACTGCCGGCAACATCATCGTGCGCCAACGCGGCACCCAGCACCACCCCGGACAAAACGTGGGCATCGGAAAAGACCATACTTTGTTCGCACTAGTGGACGGTTTGGTGGTATACCGCAAAAAGGCAGACAACAAGTCTTTTGTATCGGTACAGCCGTTCGAAGCCTAAACGAGGTCCGTCGCACAGAATTTACCCCCTGAGGCCTCATGGTCCAGGGGGTTTTTTACTTTTGTATCCCCATGCTATACCTACCTACCCTTCGCGCTGAGCGCGCCGCGGCCGAAGCCGCTCTCAACAAACGCGGTTTAAACGGTGCTGCTCTGGTGGAGCAGTTGCTCCAGGCGGACGACGCGCGGCGCGCGGCCCAAGTGGCTCTGGACGATTGCCTGGCGGAGAGCAATCTTTTGGCCAAAGCCGTTGGTGACTTTTTCAAGTCCGGGCAAAAGGCGGAAGCCGATGCGGCGCGTGAAAAGTCAACAGCACTGAAGGAAACGGCCAAACGCTTGGAAGGTGTTCTGCGCGATGCCGAAAATGCACTCCAATCCCTGTTGGTGGCCGTGCCGAACACGCCACACGCCTCCGTTCCTGCTGGGAAGAGCGCCGAGGACAACGAAGAGGTTCGGTCGTCGGGCAGCATCCCCCAACTGCACGAGGGGGCCGTTCCGCACTGGGATCTTGCCAGCCGGTACAACCTGATTGATTTTGAGCTGGGCGTGAAAATCACGGGTGCGGGGTTTCCGGTGTACTTGGGGAAAGGTGCTCGTTTGCAGCGGGCACTCATCCAATTCTTTTTGGACCGCAATACGGCAGCAGGCTACACGGAAGTGCAGCCGCCGCACTTTGTCAACGAGGCGTCGGGCTTTGGAACCGGACAATTGCCGGACAAGGAAGGTCAGATGTACCATGCCGTTGCGGACAATTTGTACGCGATTCCCACGGCGGAAGTGCCCGTCACGAATTTGTACCGCGACGTTATTGTGGACGAGTCTGATTTGCCCATCCGCCTCACGGCCTACACCCCCTGTTTTCGCCGCGAGGCAGGTTCCTACGGCAAGGACGTTCGCGGACTGAACCGTTTGCACCAGTTTGACAAAGTAGAGGTGGTCACCATTGACCGTCCGGAAGATTCCTACGGCCGATTGGAGGAGATGGTGCAGCACGTGGCCGGTTTGCTGGACGCGCTGGAACTTCCCTACCGCATTCTGCGCTTGTGCGGAGGCGACATGGGCTTCACCTCTGCCCTGACGTACGATTTTGAGGTGTGGTCTGCTGCGCAGCAGCGCTGGCTGGAGGTGAGTTCGGTCAGCAATTTTGAGACCTACCAAGCCAATCGTTTGAAGCTGCGCTACCGACGGACGTCGGACCGCAAAACGCAACTGGCGCACACCCTGAACGGCAGTGCCTTGGCCTTGCCGCGCGTGGTGGCTGCGCTGTTGGAAAACCACCAGGATGAAAACGGAATCCGAATTCCGTCGGCTTTGGTGCCGTACACGGGCTTTGACCGAATTTCTTAAGCAGCTCACTATGAAGTTTATACCCTTTCTCACGGGCCTTTCACTGGCGATCCTTGTGGTGGGTGCGGTGGGGTGCAGCGCTTCATCTGAGGTGGAAGCGGATGCCTTGGCGCTGCGGGAAAAAGTGGAAGCTTTGCACGACAGCCTGGCCGCTGTGGACAGTTTGGCGGTGGAAAACGCGCTGATCGTATACCGCGTCAACTTAGAGCGGTTGGCTCCATACGCTGCAGACAGCAGCAAGCGAGACGTGGTGGTGTCCGACGGAACGACGCTGGACCGGTCTGCGAAAAACCTCTTTAAATTTCAAGCTCAGCGACGCGTTTGGATGGGCGCCTTAACCGCCGGATCCGCACGATTGAAAAGCCTGGCCCACGACGTGCGCACGGAATACCTGGATACGGCGCAAGGCCGGGTTTACCTGCGGGACGAAGAAGGTGCCCTGTGGGCGGTGCTCCAAGACGCCCGCTCCCGAATGCACGCCGCGCAATGGTGCTTGGACAAGGCTGACAGTTTGAACGTCCGCATGGAAGACCACTTTGCCCAGTGGGGCAGTCCGAAATGAGGTCCCTGTTCCTGCTGGTTGTTTGGACGGCCCTGTCCGCTGGAGGGGCTAGGGCTCAATCCCCAGGGGAAACCCAAAACAAGGTTCGTCGTGCTCCGACCGGTATTGTTGGCGCTGTTCCGCCGTCGATAGACAGTTTGCTGGCGGTAGCTGAAACAGCTTACAAGGACCAGCCCAACGACGAGCGACTGCAGGCGTTGATTGGATTGCTGCTCCAAGCAGAACGCGGCGACGAAGCACGCAAAGTCGTTGACCGGCACGCCAAACGCATGCGCAACCGCGCACTTTTCTACACCGCAGACGAAGCCTACGTTTGCAAAAAAATGGGGCGCACCGAAGACTATGCCGCAGCCCTAAAGTCCGCCGCGGCGGGTGCGGCCCTGCAACCGGGCAACGCTTCTCCCCTATCCGATCGTTTCAAATCCTACGGTCTTTTTGCCGAGGCCGTTGCTGTTTTGGAAGCAGCAGAGAGCGCCGTGCCGGGCATGCGGTTCACCTACCAAAAAGTACTGCTCTGGGCAGATTTGGGCGACCTGCCCAACGTCTACCGCGGTTACGTTCAGTTGCTGGACGAAAACCCCGGTTTCGTGGCTACTTTGCAAATGTTTCTGTCCAACTCGTTGGACGAGAACGGACGGATTCCGCGCGCGGAATTGCTGTACGACGCCTTGATTGGGCGGCTGCAGTTGGGGAATTCACTTCCGCACGAGGATTTTTTGGTGTGGTGCTACATCCAGGAGCAGTTGTTTGACGACGCCTTGGTCCAATTGAAGGCGTTGGACCGTCGGTCTGGAGGGGAGCCCGCCCAGCGCTTGGCAATCTACCAGTTGGGGCGTGCCGCAGAAAATGCGGAACGATGGGATGCCGCGGAGCAATGCTACGGCTACCTGATTCTGGCGGGGGTGCAAATGCCGTTTGCCCGGGAATCACACGAGGCCCTATGGTCTTTGCAGGGAAAACGCCCGGAGCGGTATGCGGAACTTCGCCGCACCTTAAACTTGGGTTTGCAGCCGCAATCCGGATGGCCCGCCGGCTGGGAACCGTCGGCCCGATTGGCCTTGGCGCAGGTTTTGGTGGCCGGATGGAACAAAAGCGATTCTGCCGTACGCGTGCTGGATGGGGTTCCGGACCGACTCCCGGACAACGATCCGTTGCGGGGTTCCGTGGTCTTGTTTTTGGGGGATTTGGATTTGCTCTTGGGAGCGCCCTTTTCCGCGCTGATGCGGTATGCGGAGGTGGCCCAAGACTTTGGTGGAAACCCCTTGGGGGACGAAGCGGCTTTTCGCAAGGCGCGGGTGGCTTACTTAACCGGGGACATCGCCTGGGCCAAAACGCAGTGGGAGGTGCTGAAGACGAGTACGTCGAAGAAAATTGCGAACGACGCGCTGGCGCGTACGCAGCTGCTGGACGAGATTCTGGCGGAGGATTCCACCGGCGCGTCGTTGCGTCCGTTTGCCCGCGCAGAACTGCTGCGGGCCGAGCGAAGCGAGGCCGCCGCTGGCCGGATTCTGGATTCGTTGGTGCGTGCCCTGCCCCCATCCAATCCGCTGTACTTCCACGCGGCCCTGGCTTGGGCGCGTTGGAACCGGGACCAAGGAAACACCGCACAAACTGAGGCGGCCTATCGGCCGCTTGTGGAATGGCCGGAACGGCATGCCCTGGGCGACGATGCTTTGTGGGAGTGGGCGCAAATTGTGGCCAACTCTGGGGGGAGTCGGGCCGACGAAGCCCGTGCTCTGTATCTTCGTTTAATGGAAATCTACCCGGACTCGTATTGGTCCGAGCTGGCTCGCCAGCGCTACCGACCGGGCCCAAAAACCGCCAACTGATGTACGTCTACAACGTTACCGTCAACATCGACGACTCCGCACACGCCCTTTGGAAGGATTGGATGCTGGAGGTCCACATTCCGGAAGTCTTGTCCACGGGCCAATTTTTGGACTGTCGGTTCACCCGCGTTTTGGTGGAGGAGGAAACCGGCACCACCTACTCCATTCAGTACCGATTTGCCCTGATGGAAGACTTTCAGCTGTACCAGGAACTGTATGCACCCGGGCTGCGCAGGCAGACGGAAGAACGCTTTGGCGGCAAATTCGTGGCTTTCCGCACGTTGCTGGAAATCCAGAACGAGTTTACGGCCGAGCGACTCGACGGCTGACGCTCAACCCGTCCCGAAACGGAAGCAATTGGTGCACCACGCGGGGGTCTTTTTGGGCGTGCGCCACGTACGCCCGCAGTCCTTCCGTTTCTGAATCTTGCTCTTGCGGGTCCGCCACCTTGCCGCTCCACAGCACGTTGTCTGCTACGATCAATCCCCCCGGACGCACGCGATCCACTACAGCGTTGTAGTACGCGCTGTAGTTTTCTTTGTCGGCGTCGATGAAGACAAAATCCCACGGCTCACGGGCCCAGTCTGCGGTTGCCAAGACGTCCAAGGCCGCACCCACGTGCAGGTGCAATTGATCGCCTTTGCCGGAGGCGTTGAAGTACCCACGAACCCGGTTCTCCAATTCTTCGTTGATGTCTATGGTGTGCAAAACGCCGTCCGGCGCCATTCCCTCCGCCAAACAAAGCGCGCTGTAGCCGGTGTAGGTGCCGATTTCCAGGATGCGTTTGGGGTGCATCAGGTGGCTGATGAGGCTGAGAAAACGCCCTTGCTGGTGGCCGCTGAGCATGCGCGGCATCAACACTTCCTGCCAGGTTTCGCGCTCAATGCGCTGCAGTAATTCCGACGCCGGCTCGGTCCAAAGACCGGCGTACCGATCAATATTTTCGGGTAAAAATTCCATGGGGCTTGAATCTATTCGTCTTCGTCGGTAGGTTCGTACACGAGGGTGGTCAGTTGGGCAGGATCGTACCAGCGATTGGCCAGCTCCTGCACGTCGTGAGCCGTAACGGCGTTTACCTTGGCGCGAATCTCGTCAAAGGTTTCCATGCGGTTGAACAGTAGATAGGATCGTCCCAAAGCCGTCATCCACGCACCCGGACTTTCCTGGGCGAGGGCCATCTGACCCAACAGTTGCTGCTTGGCTTTGGCCAGTTGCACCACGCCCAAGGGGACTTCACGCAAGTGACGCAATTCCTTGTGGATCAAACGCACAGCTCGGTCCACGGCGTCGGAATCCGTGCCCACGTACACGCCTTGCAAGCCGGTATCCGAGTACGGGGTGAAAAAACTCTCGATTTGGTAGGCAATGCCGTAGCGCTCCCGAATGTTCAAGTTCAAGCGGCTGCTCATGGCCGGACCGCCCAACACGTTGTTCAGCAACACGCCTGTGGTCAGAGCGGGATCGTGGACAGAAAGGGCCCTGCTTCCCAGCACCACGTGGCACTGGTGGGTATCGCGGCCGGTTTTTTGCACTGGCGCATACGAAGGTGCAGGGGATCTTTGGGGTACGGGGGCATTTAGGGACTCCGGCAAGTCGGCCGTCAAACGAAGCAAAAGGCGCTCCAGACGGGCGGCGGAAATCCGGCCCACGGAAGACAGGACCATGTTTGCGGGCACGTAGTGCGTGCGCACAAAACGCAGCACTTGCTCGCGGGTAAACGTTTGCAACGACTCTTTGGTGCCCAAAATGTTGTGGCCCAAAGCATGCCCCGCAAAAAGGAGTTCTTCAAAATCGTCAAAAATCAACTCCGACGGAGCATCCAGGTAGGCGTCGATTTCGTCCGCAATAACCTCTTGTTCTTTCTTCAGCTCCTTCTCCGGAAAGACCGATCGGAAGGCAATGTCCAGCAGAACGTCCAACGCGGCCGGGTAATTTTCCGCCAGGAAACTGGCGTAGACGGTGGTGTCTTCCTTGCCGGTGTAGGCATTCAGCTCGCCCCCAGCGTCCTCAATCTTGGACAGGAGGTGGAACGGTTTGCGTTTTGCGGTGCCCTTGAACAGGAGGTGCTCAATGAAGTGCGCCAACCCGGGTTCGTCCGGACCTTCGTCGCGGGTTCCGGCCCGTACGATCAAACCAATGTGCCCCGTGGGTGCCGCCGTTTCTTGGTGCACCCAACGCAGACCGCACGGCAAGGTACCGGCAACCCAGGGCGTCACGGCTTTTTCAGCCACTGATCCAACCAACCAAAGAACTCCGTGTTCCAGACCATGGCGTTTTGCGGCTTCAAAACCCAATGTCCTTCCGTGGGAAAATACACGAATCTGCTGGGCACGTTGCGCAGTTGCGCGGCTTGGTAGGCCATCATGCCTTGGCTTTCCGGAACGCGGTAGTCCCGTCCGCCGTGGATGACCAACAGCGGGGCGTTCCAGCGGTCCACGTAGTTGCTGGGGTTGTGGAGGTCGTAGCTCACCGGAGGCGCGGGTGCCCAGTAGGGACCGCCGATGTCGTGGTTGGCGAAAAACATTTCTTCCGTGGTGAGGTACATGCTGCGCAAATCAAAGACGCCGCAGTGGCTGATCAAGGCCTTGAAGCGGTTTTCGTGGATGCCGGCCAGCATGTAAACGGAGTATCCGCCGTAGCTGGCGCCCACGGCGCCCAGGGCTTCTTTGTTGACGTAGGGTTCTTTCGCAACGGAGTCGATGGCAGACAAATAGTCCTTCATGGCCTGCCCGCCCCAATCGCCGGAGATGGCTTCGTTCCATTCTTTGCCGAATCCGGGAACGCCGCGTCGGTTGGGGGCCACCACCACGTAGCCGTTGGCGGCCATCAGTTGGAAGTTCCAGCGGAAGGAGTAGAATTGCGACACGGCGCTTTGGGGGCCGCCCTGGCAGTACAGCAAAGCGGGGTAACTCTTCTTTTCGTCGAAGTTGGGGGGCAATACCACCCAAGTCAGCATTTTCTTGCCGTCGGTGGTGGTGATCCAACGTTTCTGCACCTTGCTCTTGGCAATGCCGTCGTAGGCCGTGTCGTTGACGTGGGTCAGGGCCTTGGCCTCACCGCCGCCCAAGGATAGAACAAACAATTCGTTGGCTCGGTTGATGTCTTGGCGCTCGGCCACGACGGTGGTGCCGCCGGCGCCGAAGGCGCCGTAGTTGAAGTCGCCGCCGGTCAGCGGCGTTACCTTCTTGACGGAGGGGATGCCCCCGGCCGTACGCGGAACAAAATCAACCCGCGCAATTTGTTGGGTAGCCTGGGTGGCGTACTGAAACAACAACGTGTTGGCATTGATCCACTTGTAAGACTCGATGTACTCCTCCTCCAACAAGCGCACGGCGTTGCGGCCCGCACCGGGACCGGAACGCAGGGCCACGGCCCACAGCTGATTGACGTCGGACTCAAAGCCGTCCGTGGGCATGGAGAGGTACGTCAAAACCGAACCGTCGGGCGAAAAAGCCGGCTGGCTTTCGTAACCGGGCTGGCCGGGCAACTCCGTGGTGGATCCAGATTCGCGATCGTGCAGATAGATTTGGCTGTTGGTGCTGAGGGCAAATTCCTTGCCGTTCTGACGTTTGCACACGTAGGCAATGTAGCGGCCGTCGGGGCTGATGGCGTAGGCGTCCGACCCGCCCATGGGAGGCACGGGAGAGGAATAGGCCAAACCTTCCAGGAGGTCCGTAAAGGCCGCCGCGGGGGCAGTGGCGTTGAGGTCCAGTAAAGACCAAGCCGGATGCTCGTAGGAGTTGTCCGTCCAGTGGTCCCAGTGGCGGTACATCAGATCGTTGTACGCTTTGTAGTCTGCTTTGGGGAAATTGGGGTGCCCCTCGGTGGGAGCCGTACCCACCTTTTGAACCACCGTGAACACGCACAACAGGCGACCGTCTTTGGTTTCCTGAACCTTCAGGTTGGAGATTCCGTCGGGAAACTGGGTGTGCTGTTTGCGGTCCGTTCCGTTGACCCCGACGGACCACAACTGGCCTTGGTACAGGTACCCCACCCGCGCGCCTCCGCGCAGGAAAAAGGCATCGGTTTCAGCTCCTTCCGTTTCCGTGAGCGCTCGGGCGATGCCGCTTTTGGTGTCTACCGTGAATAGGTTGCGCTCGCCCTTGTTGGCGGCCACGTCGTACCGGGCCACGCCGTATAACGCAAGGCTTCCGTCCGGGCTAACGGCTTCCAGGGAAACACGTCCCAATTTCCACAGGGTCTCCGCGGTCAAGGGCTTGAGGTCGGTCGGAACGGTTCCAACGTTTGAATTGCCTTGGGCCTTGCCCAGAAAGGGTGCTGCCACCAGGGCCAATGCGTACAGTGCTTTCATCGCAAATACTGTTTTTCGTAATACTGTTGGTAGGCGCCGCTGGTCACGTTGGCCAACCATTCGGGGTTGTTCAGGTACCAATCGACGGTTCGTGCCAGGCCTTCCTCAAAGGTGACGGAAGGCTTCCAGCCCAATTCGCGTTCGATTTTGGACGCGTCAATGGCGTAGCGCTTGTCGTGCCCGGGGCGGTCTTTCACAAAGGTGATGAGCTGGGCGCTTTCGCCTGCCGCCCGACCTAGCTTCTCGTCCATTACGGCGCACAATAAATGCACCAAATCCAGGTTGGTCCACTCGTTCCACCCGCCAATGCAGTAGGTTTCGCCGGGTGCACCGGAGCGGTAAACGGTTTCGATGGCCGTGGCGTGGTCTTCCACAAAAAGCCAGTCGCGGGTGTACTGACCGTCGCCGTAAATGGGCAATGGCTTTTTTTCAACGATGTTGTGAATCATCAAGGGAATCAACTTTTCCGGAAAATGATGCGAGCCGTAGTTGTTGGAGCAGTTGGACAGCACCACAGGCAGGCCGTAGGTCTCGTGGTAGGCGCGCACAAAATGGTCCGACGCCGCCTTGCTTGCGCTGTAGGGGCTGTTGGGGCTGTACGGCGTGGTTTCGGTGAAGTAACCTTCTGCGCCGAGGGCGCCAAAGACCTCGTCCGTGCTGATGTGGTAAAAGCGCTTGCCGGCAAAGCCATCGACCTTCCAGGCGGCCACCGCCGCGTTCAGCAAAGTCACCGTGCCGATCACGTTGGTGCGCACAAAGGCCATGGGGTCCGCAATGGACCGGTCCACGTGGCTTTCTGCGGCCAAATGCACCACCCCATCGGGCCGGTACTGCGCAAAGAGCCGGGCCACCTCGGCAGCGTCCGTGATGTCCACGCGCTCAAACACGTAGTTGGGGGCCTCCGCCAGGTCCACCAAATTCTCCAAATTCCCGGCGTAGGTCAGGGCGTCCACATTGACCACGCGCGTTTCGGGGTTGCGTAGAAAGCGTCGGACCGTGTGGGAACCGATGAACCCGGCACCGCCGGTAATGAGGAGGGTTTCGCGGAAATTCATGAGCGCTGCAATCGGTTCAAATGCTGGAGGATGAATTCAGGACGTGTTGCTGCCAACGCCAAGCATCGGCCATGGCCTCGTCCAAGGTACGTTTCGTTTTCCAACCCAAAACCCGTTCGGCTTTGGCGGTGTCCGCGTAGGCGGCCACCACATCACCGGGGCGTCTGGGCGCAAAATTCCACGGAAGGGTAGCGCCGGTGGATCGTTCGAAGGACTGAATGACCTCCAAAACGGTGGATCCGGTGCCCGTGCCCAGGTTGAACACTTCCACAGGTTCCTCGCTCGTCCGGTCCAGCAAACGCTCCAAGGCTACGGCGTGGGCCTCGGCCAGGTCCACCACGTGGATGTAGTCCCGGATGGCGGTGCCGTCCCGCGTGGGGTAGTCGTTGCCAAAAACGCTCAACGCCGGGCGAATTCCCGCTGCCGTTTGGGTAACAAAGGGTACTAAATTTTGCGGCACGCCCAAGGGCAACTCGCCAATGAGGGCCGACGGATGGGCACCGATGGGGTTGAAGTAACGCAGGGCAATGGCGTGAAAACCGTGCGCCCGAGCCGCGTCGCGCAGCATCTCTTCGCCGATTTGCTTGGTGTTTCCGTAGGGGGACTCCGCCGGCAAGATGGGCGAACCTTCCGCAATGGGCAGGTGCTCCGCTTGGCCGTAGACGGTGCAGGAAGAACTGAACAAAAACGCCGTCTCCGGCTTTTGCGCGACCCGCTCCAAAAGCAACGCCTGGCTCATCAGGTTGTTCCGGTAGTACTTCAACGGCTGGGCGACGCTCTCCCCCACGGCCTTGTGGGCGGCAAAGTGCACAATTCCGTCCACGTGCGGCAAGGTGGGCCACCAGGCTTCCACGGCAGCGGCGTCGGACAGATTTACGTTGTCCCAGCGCGGTCGAACGCCGGCAATGGCCTCAATGCCGTCCAGTACCTCGGCCCGGGTGTTGTCCAGGTTGTCCACCAGCACCACGTTGTAGCCGCGCTCCAAAAGCACGACGGCGGTGTGCGCGCCGATGTAGCCCAGGCCTCCGGTGACGAGGACGGTCTTCATTTTACAAAGGCTTTAAAGTCCCGGTGTTCCTGCTTGTAGAGGACCTCCTCCGGCAAATTCCGGAAGGCGTCGTAGGTGATTTTTAGGCCCTCTGCCCGCGAAACGCGCGGCTCCCAGCCCAAGATCTCGCGGGCCTTGGTGATGTCCGGCTGGCGCTGGGTGGGGTCGTCCTTGGGCAACGGTTCAAAGACGATTTTTTGAGCGGTTCCGGTGAGCTTGATGATTTCCTCCGCAAACTGCAAAATGGTGATTTCGTCGGGGTTACCAATGTTTACGGGCAGCGCGTAGTCGCTCAACAAGAGGCGGTAAATGCCTTCCACCAAATCGTCCACGTAGCAGAACGAACGCGTTTGGCTGCCGTCGCCAAAAACGGTGAGGTCTTCGCCGCGCAGAGCTTGGCCAATAAAGGCCGGAAGTACCCGACCGTCGTTCAGGCGCATGCGCGGTCCGTAGGTGTTGAAGATGCGGATGATGCGCGTTTCCAGGCCGTGGTAGGTGTGGTACGCCATGGTGAGCGCCTCCTGAAAGCGTTTGGCCTCGTCGTACACGCCGCGCGGACCGATGGGGTTCACATTGCCCCAGTAGGCCTCCGTTTGCGGGTGCACCATGGGGTCGCCGTAGACCTCGGAGGTGGACGCCACCAAAATGCGCGCCTTCTTGGCCAAGGCCAGGCCCAGGCAGTTGTGGGTGCCCAGGGAACCGACCTTCAGCGTTTGGATGGGGATCTTCAGGTAGTCGATGGGCGATGCCGGCGATGCAAAATGCAGGATGTAGTCCAGCGGGCCGTTCAGGTGGATGTGCGTGCTGACGTCGTGGTGCACAAAGGTGAATTGCGGTAGGCTCTGAAGGTGCTCCAGGTTGCGCAAATCGCCGGTAATGAGGTTGTCCATTCCCACCACTTCGTAGCCTTCCGCGATGAAGCGGTCGCACAAATGGGAACCCAGGAATCCGGCGGCGCCGGTGATGAGGATGCGGGGCATGCGGAGGCTGGTATTAGTTGACGCCAATGCCGGCGTAGGTGAATCCGCGCTGCCGCAACTCGGCTCCGGAATAAATGTTGCGGCCGTCCAATAGAACGGGAGCATTCAAAGCCGCCTGCACGCGGTCCCAATCCGGCACGCGGAACTCCGGCCACTCCGTGATCAAGAGGAGCGCATCCGCGCCGGTGAGGGCTGCGTAAGCGTTTTCTGCGTAGTGAATGCGGTCTTGCAGCTGGTGCTTGGCCTCCTCGATGGCGACGGGATCGTAGGCCGTGACGGTGGCACCGCGGGCCAGCAATGCTTCCGCAATGACTACAGAAGGTGCCTCGCGCATGTCGTCCGTTTGCGGCTTGAAGCTCAGGCCCCAAAACGCAAAATGCTTGCCGCGCAGGTCCGCGCCAAAATGCGCCACCACCTTGGAAACCAAAACGTTCTTTTGGTCGTCGTTCACCGCTTCCACGGCTTCCAGGATGCGCATGGTGTAGCCGTTCTCCTTGGCGGTCTTGGCCAAGGCCTTCACGTCTTTGGGGAAGCAACTGCCGCCGTACCCGATGCCCGGATAAATGAATTTGTTGCCGATGCGGGGGTCGCTGCCGATGCCCTTGCGCACCATGTTCACGTCCGCGCCCATGATTTCGCACAGGTTGGCGATGTCGTTCATGAAGGAAATCTTGGTAGCGAGCATGGCGTTTGCGGCGTACTTGGTCATTTCCGCCGACGGGATGTCCATGAAGAGCACGGGGTGACCGTTCAGCGTGAACGGCTGGTACAGTCGGGACAAAACCTCTTGGGCACGGGCGCTTTCTACGCCGCAAACAATGCGGTCCGGTCTCATGAAGTCGTCTATGGCCGCGCCTTCTTTCAGAAACTCTGGGTTGCTGGCTACGTCAAACGGCAAGGAGGAGCCGCGTTCGGTCAGGGCTTTCTGCAGGGCGCCGCGCACTTTCTCCGCCGTACCCACGGGCACTGTGCTCTTGGTGATGACCACCAGGTAGTCGTTCATGGTGCGGCCGATTCCGTCCGCCACGGCCAAAACGTACTGCAAATCCGCGCTTCCGTCTTCGCCCGGAGGGGTACCCACTGCGATGAACGCAGCTTCTGCACCCGGAAGGGCTTCCGCCAACGAAGTGCTGAACTTCAACCGTCCGGAGGCCGCGTTGCGTTCCACAATGGCGTCCAAACCGGGCTCGTAAATGGGCAGAATGCCCTTCTTGAGGTTGTTGATTTTCTGCTCGTTGACGTCAACACACGTCACGTCAATGCCGACGTCGGCCAAACAAGCGCCGGTGACCAGGCCTACGTAGCCGGTGCCCACTACTGCTATTTTCATGCAAACGAAATTTGGGAAAGGGTTTGGTGTACGGTGTGAACAATGTACTGGATTTCATCGGGCTGCATCTCCGTGTGGATGGGCAGCGACACCACGTTTTGCGCCAGGTGTTCCGCCACCGGAAAGGTTCCGATGGGGTATTCCGGGCGAGCATAAGCTTTTTGAAGGTGCAGGGGCACGGGGTAGTACACCATGGTGGGCACGCCGCGTTCTTGGAGGGCGGCCTGAAAGGCGGCCCGGTCCACGCCCTGCAGCAGCAAGGTGTATTGGTGAAACACGTGGGTGGACTGCGCCGCACGAACCGGAATTTTCAACCGATCGTTTCCAGAGAAGGCTGCGTCGTAGGCGGCCGCCACTGCTTGGCGACGGGCCGCAAAATCCCGCAAATGCGGCAATTTCACGCGCAAAACGGCCGCTTGCAAGGTGTCTAATCGCGAATTAACGCCCACCGTATCGTGGTAGTACTTGACCTTTTGACCGTGGTTGGCCATCTGCTGCAAAAGCGCCGCAAGGTCGTCGTGTTGGGTGAACAGGGCGCCGCCGTCGCCAAAGCAACCCAAGTTCTTGGAAGGAAAAAAGGACGTGCATCCGATGTGCCCCATTGTTCCGGCTTGGGCCGTGCGGCCGTCCGTGAAGGTGTAGGTGGCACCAATGGCCTGGGCGGTATCTTCCACCACAAAGAGGTTGAAGCGCTCCGCAACGCGCAGTAAGCCTTCCATGGGCGCGCACTGGCCAAAAAGATGCACCGGAACCACGGCCTTGGTGCGCGGGGTTACCGCCGCTTCAACGGCTTCCGGCTGCAGCAAAAAGGTATCGGGGTCCACGTCCACCAAAACCGGCGTCAAGCCCAGCAAGGCAATCACTTCCGCAGTGGCCACGTAGGTAAAAACGGGCACGATGACCTCGTCGCCCGGTTTCAATCCCAACGCCATGAACGCCAGTTGCAGGGCGTCGGTACCGTTGGCGCAGGGAACCACGTGCCGAACCCCTTCGTGCGCGGCCAATTCCGCGGCAAACAACTTCACTTCCGGCCCCTGTATGAAGGCTCCGGAGGCCACAACGGCGTGCATCGACTCGTTGAGTCCGGGCTGCAAACGCTCCGCTTGGCGGAGCAAATCAACCATCTGAATGGGGCGCGGGGGCTGCGGGGCGGATGCGTTCACGTGCGGTAGGCGAATTTCGTCGAAGTCAGTCAACCACAAAGATACGGCACCGACGGGTGGCGGGTATGTTTTACCTTTGTTTGAAATGGCAGGATTTACCCGACTTTTTGGCCTTTTGGTGGGCGTTTTTGCATTGGCTAGTTCCGCCCACGGCCAGACCCCCGCAACAACCGGGCGCCCCACCCCCTCGGCCCCGCCAAAAACGGTCGTTCCTGGAACGCGTGGATTCGCCGCGGCGCCTGTCCCGATGCGCGGTGCGCTCATCCAAGTGGGCTTGGGAACCTACCAACCGCTGGGTGCATGGGCCAAAACCTACGCGGGCGGCGGCACCTTGCATTTGGAACCGGCCTACAAAACGTCCCAAAACTGGATTTGGTCCCTGCAACTGCGTGCCTTGTACGGCATGCGCGTCAAAATAGACTCGTCGTTGTTGGGATTCCTGACCACCGAAGACAACCAAATTTTGGGGTTGAGCGGCAGCTATGCGGAAGTGCGCACGGAAGGACGCGGGACGCAGCTGGGCATGCAATTGGGCAAGGTGGTGCCCTTCGGCGGAACGGGAGCAAAATCGGCTGCCGCGCGCAACTCCGGCTTGGACCTTCGCGTGGGCGCCGGCTGGCTCCAGCACCGCATCCTGTTCTTCAACCCCAGCGGCGGCGTGCCTATGGTTTACGAGCCGTACCGGTACGGTTTGGACCGGCTGCACCGCGGTTACTACGCCCAGCAAAGTATTGGCTTTCTGCGGCAGTCGCGCAACAACGAATACGGCTGGTCCGTTGCTTTGGAATTTCAGCAGGCCCGACTGACCCCGCAACGGGGCTACAACTACGACACCCGACTCCCGGACACGCAAGCCAAGTGGGATTTTTCCGTGGGCGTTCGTGCGCTCTACAACCTGAACATTCTCCGCGCAGCCGCCCCAACCACCGGCCCGCGTTTTTATGTGGATTAACGCCTTACTGACGCCCTTTGCGGGCCAAGTGTTCCGGGCCGGCGTACGCGCGGGCGCCCTTTTGGGCCACCGGCGCGCCCAGGCCCTGCTCCGTTTTCGATCCAGCACCCCCATTCCCAGCGGCCCGTTTGACTTATGGATCCACTGCGCTTCGCACGGCGAGTGGGAAACGGTGCAGCCCGTAGTTCTCCGCTACCGCGCGGAACACGCGTCGAACCGAATCCTCGTAACCTTTTTTTCCCCGAGCGGCCTCCACGCGCGCATCCCGGCCTCTTTAAACGCCAGTATAGCCACACTCCCTTGGGACACCCCACGGGCCGTGCGCAACTTTCTGGACCGCACTCAACCCCAGCGCTTGGTGCTGGTGCAGTACGACCTCTGGCCCGCCCTTTTGCACGCCTGCCGCATCCGTCGCATACCGTGGGGCGTGGTCAATGCCCGATGGACTCCCTCGCTGCGCTGGACGCGCAACTTGTGGCAATCCGCTTCTTGGATTACCGTCCAAACCTCGGAGGACGCAGCGCACTTCCGGCGCCTGGGATTGAACGCTCAGGCCGTGGGCGATACCCGGTTCGACAACGTCGTGCAACGCGCGTCCCAACCGTTGCCCCTGAACTGGCTGCCCGATGCCTTCCACACGTTCAACGACGCTCAAGGATTGGTGGTGCTGGGCTCGGTGTGGCCGGAAGACGCTCCCTTGGTGCTCCCCCTGATTGCCCGCTTTCCGGAGTACAAATGGCTGGTGGTGCCGCACGACATCGGCGAAGAATCCCTGCGCTTTTGGACTTCTAAATTGCCCGTTCCCCTCCTGCGCTGGTCCCAGCTCGAAGGCGTGAGCGGCGAAGGATCCAACCGAACCCTGCACCCCGAAAACGCGCGCGCACTTGTGGTGGACCGTGTGGGGCTTCTTTTTTCGCTCTATTCCCTGGCCTCCTTCGCCTACGTGGGCGGAGGTCGTTCCGACGGACAGCACAACTACTGGGAGCCCCTTGCCTGGGGCGTTCCCACGGCAATTGCCCACGAGGGCTTGGAAGCACGCACGGACGCACGGGAAGCGGTGGATGCCGGCTTCTTGCATCCGGCGCACGAAACCGAAGATTTGCGCGAACAATGGGTTCGTTGGCAAAACAATCCTCCCCAAGGTTGCACCGCGTGGATGCAGCAAAAAGGCGGTGCTTCAGAGGCTACCCTTCGGGCGATACTTCCGACTTGATCCCTTACCCGACAGTCCCCAGTAGCCCCTGGTCTACCCCCAGCAAAAAGGCGTACTCCATCGCCACATCGCGGTAGGCTTGGAATCGGCCGGACGCCCCTCCGTGCCCCGTCTCCATATCGCAGTGCAAATAGAGCGGTCTCCGGTTCGTCCGAACGGCGCGAATTTTAGCGACCCACTTGGCCGGCTCCCAATACTGCACCTGGCTGTCGTGCAAACCGGTAGTGACCAATAGCGCCGGGTAGTCGACGGCTTGAACCTGATCGTAGGGCGAATAAGACAGCATGCGGAAATACGCTTCCTGTTCGTTGGGATTGCCCCACTCTTCGTATTCTCCGGTGGTCAAGGGAATGGTCGAATCCAGCATGGTCGTCACCACGTCCACAAAAGGAACGGCGGCCACCACGCCCCGGAACAAATCCGGTCGCAAATTGAGCACCGTGCCCATCAACAAACCTCCGGCACTGCCGCCCATGGCGTAGAGGCGGGAGCCGTCGGCCCAGCGGGCCGCTACCAAATGCTCCGCACACGCAATGAAATCCGTGAAGGTATTGAGCTTGTGCTCCATCTTGCCGCGGTCGTACCAAAAGCGGCCCATTTCCTGACCGCCCCGAATGTGCGCAATGGCGTAGCCGTAGCCGCGCTCCAACCAACTCAAACGAGCGGAAGAGAACGACGGATCCAACGAGTAGCCGTAGGAGCCGTATCCGTACACCAAGAACGGAATGGGACCCGCTGCATCTGCAGGAACCACCAAAGAAATGGGGATGCGCGTACCGTCTGAAGCCGTGGCCCAAATGCGATCGGTTCGGAATTTTTCGGCGGCGTATCCGCCCACCACCTGCTGCACCTTGCGCAGGCGTCGCTTGCGGGTGTTCATGTGATAGTCAAATACTTGACTGGGCTGAACCAACGAGGTGTAGCCCATCCGAAGCCATTCGGTGTCGTAGTCCGGATTGGCCCCCAGGTAGGCGGTGTAGGCCGCGTCTTCAAAAGCAACTTCGTGCTCCGGCTGGGCGGTGTCCCAAGGTTTCACCACCACGCGGGTCAAGCCGTTGACGCGCTCCTCCAAAACCAAGAAATGCGCAAACAACTCCATGCCTTCCAGCAATACGTTCGGACGGTGCGGCAGCACCTCGGTCCAATGGCTTCGGTCGGTTTGATCCTCCGGGCACTGCATGAGTTTGAAGTTCTCCGCGCCGTCGGCGTTGGTTCGGATGTACCAGCGGTCTTGAAAATGAGCGGCACCGTATTCCAACTGAGGGGTTCGCGGCTGAAAACACTGCCAGGCACCGGTGGGCTGGTCCGCGCGCAAAACATGCATTTCGTCCGACGTGCTGCTGCCGGTGGCAATGACCAAGAACTTTTTGCTCTTGGTTCGGTACACCGTGCAGGAAAACGCTTCGTCCTGCTCGTGAAACAATTCTACGGGATCGGCGCCGGAGGCGCGCACCTCCAACCGAACAATGCGGTCCACCCGCAACGTTTGCTCGTCTTTGGTGGGGAAGAACACGTACGTGCCGCAAGCAGACCACGCCGCGGATCCGGCCGTGCCGGAGGCCACCAAAACGGGAGGAGCATCGCTTCCCAACACCGTGCGGTACAAATCGTAGCGGCGTCGGCTCACGAAATCCACACCGTAAATCATCTCCCGGTGGTCCGGTGCGAGAAACAAACCGCTCACCTGGCAATACGCATGACCTTCGGCCAACTTGTTGACGTCCAAGAGCAATTCTTCCTCCCCTACCGGCTCGCCGCCCCCATCTGCCTTGCGGCAGTGGAACGGATATTCCTTTCCTTCCTCGTAGCGCGTGTAGTACCAGAATCCTTCGCGCAAAACCGGCACGCTTTCGTCCACTTGGGGAATTCGTCCCACCATTTCTTGGTAGAGCGTTTCCTCCAGCGCACGTACGGGCTCCATTTCGGCCCGACGGTACTCGTTTTCGGCTTCCAGGTGGGCAACGACCTCCGGGTTGTCGCGGTCGTTCAACCAGAAATAGGGATCAATTCGCTCGTGGCCGTGGATTTCCATCCGATGGTCCCGACGCGGGGCAACGGGTTCTATTCCCATTTCATGCGCGACTTTTCCTGTAAAATACGTTTCAATCCTTCCTTTGAAGGGGTATGGGCCGGGTTGTACTCCACGGCCTTGCGGTAGTCCTTTTCCGCGTTGGTCAAATCACCGCCGCGTTCGGCCGCAAAGGCCCGACCGTAGTACGCGCGGTAGTTGATCTCTTGGGCCTTGATGCTTTGGCCAAAATACGTGCGCGCCTCCGCGAGCATATTCAACTCCAAGTGGATGAATCCCAAATTGAAAAAGGGTTCAGGGTCGTTGGGGTTCAATTGACCGCAGGTGGTAAACGCAGCAATCGCCGGGTTGTAGTCCTTGGCGCCCAAGTGGAACATGCCCAAGTTGTAGTACGCTTTGGCATTGTTGGGGTCTTGGTCGATGATTCGCTGAAAATACCCACCGGCCAACCCAGAATTCAACCCCGTGTGGAGCACACCGGCCATGTCCAAGGCAGGCACAAAGGTGGGATTCAGGTCGATGGATTTTTGGATGTACTTCAGCGCCAAGGCCGTATCGCCCTTGGTGTCGCGCAAAGCCAAGCCCTTGATGTAGTAGGCCATGGCGTTGTTCTCGTCCCGCTTCAAAACGGCATCCACAAACGATAAACATTTGTCGTAGTCTTGAACGATGGAGTACAACTCCGCCAGTTTGAGCCGGCAGGGAATATTGTCCGGATCCAATTGAATGCAACGCTCCCAAGCCTCTTTGGAGATCCGGGTTTGGTTGCCAATGAAGTAGACTTCCCCTTTGCGCAAGAGGCTGGGAACGTGGTTGGAATCTAGGGCGAGTGCCGCCTCCATGTCTGCCTTGGCGTACGGAAGGTTCTTCTGCTCCAAGTACAATCCGGACCGAAACGCCAGAGCGTCCAGATCGTTGGGATTGGATTCCAAATACACCGACACCGAATCCAAAGGCGTTTCGGTTTTTTTGACCTGCTCCTCCGGAGCCGAGGGCGAGCAGGCCGCCCAGAGGGCGGCCGCGAGCCCGAGGTAAGCAATCGACTTAACCACGCAGAACTGCAGCAATTTTGACTTCCAACTCGTCGGCCAACTCCTGGTTGTCTTTCAACAACTGACGAACCGCATCCCGGCCTTGACCCAACTTGGTATCTCCATAGCTGAACCAGCTGCCGCTCTTGTTGACGATGCCGTGCTGCACGCCCAAGTCGATCAACTCGCCGGCCTTGGAAATGCCCTCGCCGTAGTAAATGTCGAATTCCGCCGAACGGAAGGGAGGCGCTACTTTGTTTTTCACCACCTTCACACGAATCCGGTTGCCCACTACCTCTTCTCCATCCTTGATCTGGGTGGAGCGACGGATGTCGATGCGTACGGAAGCATAAAACTTCAACGCGTTGCCGCCCGTGGTGGTCTCTGGGTTGCCAAACATGACGCCAATCTTCTCGCGCAGCTGGTTGATGAAGAAGCAGGTGCAGTTGGTCTTGGAAATCGTTCCGGTCAATTTGCGCAAAGCCTGAGACATCAGGCGAGCGTGCAATCCCACCTTGGAATCGCCCATCTCTCCTTCAATTTCCGCTTTGGGAGTCAAGGCTGCAACCGAGTCAATGACCACCAAATCGATGGCGCCCGAACGAATCAAATTATCCGCAATTTCCAAGGCTTGCTCGCCGTTGTCCGGCTGCGAAATGATCAGTTCTTCCGTGTTGACGCCCAATTTCTCAGCGTACGCGCGGTCAAAAGCGTGTTCTGCGTCGATGAAGGCGGCAATTCCGCCCAACTTTTGTACTTCCGCGATGGCGTGCAAGGTTAGCGTGGTCTTACCGGAAGATTCCGGACCGTAAATTTCAATCACGCGACCGCGTGGATACCCGCCTATTCCCAAGGCAATATCAACGCCCAAGGAACCGGATGGAATGACTTCAACCTCTTCAACGGCAGCATCGCCCATGCGCATGACGGCCCCTTTCCCGTAGGTCTTGTCCAATTTTTCCATGGTCAGCTTGAGGGCTTTCAGTTTGGCTTCTTTTTCGTTGCTCATGGCACTGCAGTTTTAAGGATATAAAAAAAGTCACGTCGGGAATTCGCCCCCGACGTGAACAAAAATAGGGCAAGGTTTTGGCCCTACCCAAAGGTAAACACTTAACTACGGCTGTCGGCCAAAATTTGTTGCGCAGCGGCCTTGGTGTCGACGTCCGTGATGACGCGCTCCACCGTTCCAGAAGCGTCAATTACGAAGGTAACTCTATGAATTCCATCGTATTCGCGACCCATGAATTTCTTGCGACCCCACACACCGTACGAAGTGACCACCGACTTGTCGCCGTCGGACAAAAGCGGGAACGGCAGGCTGTATTTGGCGATGAATTTCTGGTGGGCCTTGGGAGAGTCCACGGAGACCCCTAAGATGGCAAAACCGGCGTCCAAGAGTTCTTGGTAGGAATCGCGGAAACTGCATGCTTCGGCGGTGCAGCCGGGGGTGTCGTCCTTGGGGTAGAAGTACAAAACGAGTTTTTTGCCGGCGAAATCAGACAGGGCAACGGGGGCCTCGTTCTGGTCGATGGATTGGAAGGCTGGGGCAGCGTCGCCCGGTTTCAAATGGGTCATGGCGGATAAAATTGGAAGGGTCCGATAGTTCGTACCCATCAAAGGAACAAAGAAACAGTGCTTGCGGTTCGCATCTACCTTTGTCTTATGAAAAAATCCGACGTCGTCCGCTACATCCAAGACGAACTGGAGCGCCTGTACCCGGAGACGCCCATTCCTTTGGACCACACCGACGCCTTCACCCTGTTGGTGGCGGTGGTCCTCTCCGCGCAATGCACGGACGCTCGCGTCAACACCGTCACGCCCGCACTCTTTGCCCGCGCCTCCACCCCCGCCCAGATGGCGCAACTTTCGGTGGAAGAAATCGCGGATTTGATCCGATCGGTGGGTCTGACGCCCATGAAGTCTAAGGGCCTGAAGGGGCTGTCGGAAATGATTGTTCACCAGCACGGTGGCGAGGTCCCCGCCTCCTTTGAAGCGCTGGAGGCCCTACCCGCCGTAGGCCACAAAACTGCCTCGGTGGTGATGGGCCAGGCCTTTGGGGTGCCCGCCTTTCCCGTGGATACCCACATCCACCGCCTTTTAACCCGATGGAAACTGACCAACGGCAAGAGCGTGGAACAAACCGAGCGCGACGCCAAGCGTCTTTTTCCCGAGGACCGATGGAACAAGCTCCACCTGCAAATCATCTTCTACGGTCGGGAATACTCCCCGGCCCGCGGTTGGAGCGCCGAGCGCGACTTCATCACGCGCACCGTCAATCCCAAGTACGCCGGCAAGTAGCAACCGACGGTTCCCACCGTCCCCATACTGACCGCACGCCACCCCAACCGTTACGGAGGGGTAAAAAAAAGAGCCGCCTCTTGCGAGGCGGCTCCTTCAGTTTAGAAAGGCAGTCCTTATTGGATGGCTACTTTCAAAGTCTTCACTTGTGCACCGTTCTGTACGTTCAGGGTGTACATACCGGCAGCCAAGTCACCAACGTATACAGGCACGGAAGTACCGGCTTCAGCAACTACGTTGCGGGCCTTTACCACTTTACCGGTGATGTCGATCAAGGTCAATTCAAACTGACCGTCTGCGTCGCCGAAGGCAACGTTCATGAACTCATTCGCAGGAACTGGAGCAACCGTGATGGAAGCCATAGCCTCTTCGGTCATGCCAATGCCCATGCACGCAACGGGATTCGCTGATTCGCACGTCTTGGAACGGATCCAAGGGTTTTCGAACGAACGACCGCTGCTGTAGCCCGTAAACCAACGGTTGTAAGCAGTACCGTTCACCGTAGTCAGGTACATCATGGCAGAACCGGATGCATTCTCAAAGCTATCGTCGTTGCGCATGCGGATCACTTCTGCACCGTTGTTGGAGTACATGGTGAACACAAAGAAGTACGAACCTTGGGGCAACAACATGGGGAAGCCGGTGGTGGGGTCGGTCAAATCAAAGTAGATCGTACCCGCGGCCGTATCGGCAGCCGTGATGGTGTGTTGTACGTAAGCCAAGATGGCGTTCTGGTCGAAACCGGTGGTGAAGCCGTCGAAGGCAGAAGAGTCGAAAACCGACATTTCAACAATACCACCGCCGGTGGTCAGGTTGGAGATGCCAACGTTCACGCCGAACAAGCGCTCAGCGTTGACAAAATCGTGGCGTGCTGCAAAGGCAGAACCGTCCACACCGATGTTCGGAGTACCGATGGAGTTGGAGAAACGTGAGAAGTCCAAAGAGTTGAAGTCGTTGGTCACCGTTACGGCCATGGTGTCCGGGAACACAGCAACCGTAGAGTCCGTAACAACGCTGATCGCTACTCCGTAGGTACCTACAGCAGCAGGTGTCCAAGCAGTGGCCAAGGTGTTCAAATCGTTGTAGTCAGCGGTGTCGCCAGAAACCAAGGTAGCCTTTACAGGGCCGTTCAAGGTTTGTACAACAGCACCCGTGCTGTTCAAGATTTTCACTTGCAACTTCACGTTGGTTTGGTTGGCAGAACCGGTGTTTACCACGTTGCCGTCGAACGTGATGGAGCGGTTTTGCTTCAAGGACATGTTGCCCAACTTGGAAGAACCGGAAGCGGGACCGTAGATGATGTCCACTTTAGGAGCGCCGTTGGCGTTCACGATGTACTCCAAGCGGTGCTTGGGCGTCTCGATGATTTTCACGTCGTCGATCTGCCAGAAGTAGTAGTCACCGTCAAAACGGAAACGGAACTTCACGTTGGCTTGACCAGCAACTGCAGCGGGAATGGGTACAGCAGCAACGTCAGTACGGGTGGTGGCGGAGTTAACCGCGATGCCCGCATTCAACGTTACGGTGTAGGGCCACGTGGTGCCACCGTTGGTTGAGAAGTCAATGTAGGTAGCGGGAACGCCTTGGCCGGTTGGGCCTGCGAAACGACGGTAGTATTGGTTAAACACCAAATCCACCTCGGTGTAGCCGGTCAAGTTGATGACGCCAGAGGTTAGGTTAGCAACGTGTGGAGCTGCGGCAATACCGTTTCCGAAGTTGCCGGCGATGCCTGCGTTGTCCAAAAAGTCGGAGTCAAACAAGACAAATCCGTTGGCTGCCGTAGGGCTTTGAATAGCCAGCTGACCGGTAGCGGCCGTACCGGCGTAGCCACCGCGTGAACCGGTAACGACACCTGGAGTGGTGGTGGTACCGCGGTATTCCCACTTGGAATCAGCATCGGCAACGCCGTTGGCCAAACCGCCGGTATTGTCCCAAGAAGCTGGAATACCGTTTGCAAAGGTTTCAGAATAAATGACCGTTTCCGTACCCGTGTAGCGGGCCGTTGCGGAAGAGCGCGCGGGGCGCTGTTCGTTGTTGTCGGCCGTGCGCTGAGCTTCAACGCGGGCCTTCGGGGACTGGGCCATCGCCACCAATCCCGTTGCCATCAAGGCAAAAAAGTAGGTTTTTTTCATGTTATGGGCTTTAAAGCATTACGCAAGGACCAATATTACGAAAGAATTAAATTACTTCGGATTCTTCGTTGCTTTTTCTTTGCCACTTTTTCGCATTTCGCTCAAAAAAACAAGCCCCTGCGGCGGCAGGGGCTTGATGGCGAAAAGAATCGGACTCCTTATTGACTATTCCGCATACGACGAAACCGGAGCACAGGTACACTGCAGGTTGCGATCGCCGTAGGCTTCGTCCACGCGGCGAACGGTGGGCCAAAACTTGTTTTCGGCTACGTACGGCAGCGGATAAGCCGCGTCGTGGCGGGTGTAGGGCCAATTCCAGTCGTTGGCGGTCACCATGGTCAGGGTGTGCGGGGCGTTCTTCAACAGGTTGTTTTCCGCGTCCACCTTCCCGTCGATGATGTCCTGAACCTCCGCGCGAATGGCCAACAGGGCGTCGCAGAAGCGGTCCAACTCCATTTTGGATTCGCTTTCCGTGGGCTCAATCATCAGGGTGCCGGCCACGGGGAAGCTGACCGTGGGGGCGTGGTAGCCGTAGTCCATCAAACGCTTGGCCAGGTCCACCACCTCAATGCCGCCGTCGCGCTTGAAGGGTCGGCAGTCCAAGATCATTTCGTGGGCGCAACGACCGTTGTCACCGGTGTACAATACTTGGAAGCCCGATTCCAATCGCTGCTTCATGTAGTTGGCGTTGAGGATGGCGTAGCGCGTAGCGTCGCGCAGCCCTTCCCCGCCCAGCATCTTGATGTAAGCGTAGCTGATCAACAGCACCAAAGCGCTTCCGTAGGGTGCTGCGGAAATGGCCGTGATCGGCTGATTACCGCCCGTTGCCACCACCGGGTGCGACGGCAAGAACGGCGCCAAATGCGCCTTCACGCAGATGGGTCCTACTCCAGGACCGCCACCGCCGTGCGGAATCGCAAAGGTTTTGTGCAAATTCAAGTGACACACGTCCGCGCCAATCAGGCCGGGAGACGTGAGGCCCACCTGGGCATTCATGTTGGCGCCGTCCATGTACACCTGGCCGCCGTGTTGGTGGATCAGGCTGGTGGCCTCCTTTACGGACGCTTCAAATACGCCGTGGGTGGACGGATACGTGATCATCATGCACGCCAGTCGGTCCGAATACTGCTCCGCCTTGGCTTGCAAATCCACCAAATCGATGTTGCCGCGGTCGTCGCAACCCACCACCACCACGTCCATGCCCGCCATGACGGCAGACGCGGGATTGGTGCCGTGGGCGGAGGACGGAATGAGGGCCACATTGCGGTGGTGATCCCCGCGGGACTGGTGGTAGGCGCGGATGACCATCAAACCGGCGTACTCCCCTTGTGCGCCCGAGTTGGGCTGTAGGGAAGTGGCGTCGAACCCGGTGACTACTGCCAAATCGCGCTCCAAAGATTCAATGATTTCTAAGTATCCGGCCGCTTGCTTGGCGGGGACGAAGGGGTGCATTTGGCCCCAGGCCGGCCAGCTCAACGGGAGCATCTCAGACGCGGCGTTCAGCTTCATGGTGCAGCTGCCCAAGGAAATCATGGAGTGGTTCAGGGACAAGTCCTTGCGCTCCAACTTCTTGATGTAGCGCATCATTTCGGACTCGCTGTGGTAGCTGTTGAAGGCCGGATGCGTCATGAAGTCCGACGTCCGCAGCATTTCTGCGGGAAGGGCGGTAGACGCTTGCGTGTTGAGGGACACGGTGGCACGGCCTGCCGCTTCTGCGAAGGCGTCCACCAGGTCTTGCAGGTCTTGAGCGTTGGCTACCTCGTGCGCAGCCACCAAAACTCCGCCGTTGTAGTACCCCACGTTGATGCCGCGGGACTCGGTGGCGGTGCGGATGCGGGCCTGCAGGGAATCATCGGCCGCCAAGTGCAGGGTGTCGAAGAAGTTGGCGTTGTGCTGGGCGTAGCCCAAAGCGGTCAACGCTTCGTTCAGTGCCACCGCCTTGCGGTGGATGGTGGTTGCAATTTGGCGAATGCCGTTGGGACCGTGGTAGGCGCCGTACATGCCCGCCATGACGGACAAAAGCACTTGTGCCGTGCAGATGTTGGAGGTAGCGCGGTCGCGCTTGATGTGTTGTTCGCGGGTTTGCAGGGCCATGCGCAAAGCGGGATTGCCGTCTTTATCGATGGTACGGCCAATGATACGGCCCGGAATGAAGCGTTTGAAGTCTTCCTTGGTGGCGAAGAAGGCCGCGTGCGGACCGCCAAAGCCCATGGGAATGCCAAAGCGTTGGGACGTACCCACCACCACGGCGGCGCCCCATTCCCCGGGAGGGGTCAATAGCGCCAAAGACATCAAATCGGCGGCTACGGCTACGCTGATTTCGTGCTTCGCACAGGCAGCGGCAAAGGCCTTGCCGTCGCGAACCGCACCGGTAGCGGTGGGGTACTGAATCAAAGCGCCAAAAAAGTCGTCCGTCGGAACGAATTCGTCCGCACGGCCCTCCACCAACTCAATGCCTTGGGGGATGCCGCGCGTGGACAAAAGGGATTTCACTTGGGGAAGAGCGTCCGTGTCAACAAAAAATTTGTTGGCGTTGCGCTTTTGCTGTTCGCGGCTTCGCGCGCCCAACAGCATGGTCATGGCTTCGCCGGCGGCCGTGGCCTCGTCCAACAAAGACGCGTTGGCCAACTCCATGCCGGTGAGGTCCACCACCATGGTTTGGTAGTTCAAAAGTGCCTCCATGCGGCCCTGGGCAATCTCCGCCTGGTAGGGCGTGTAGGCCGTGTACCAACCTGGATTTTCCAAAATATTGCGCTGAATGACCGACGGCGTTACCGTGGGGTGGTAGCCCAAGCCTATGAAGTTGCGGAACACTTGGTTCTTGCCGGACAACTCGTGTACGTGGCGCAGGTAGTCGCTCTCGCTTAGGGCCGGTGCAACGTCGAGCGGCTCGTTCATGCGGATGGCCGCAGGTACGGTCTGTTCGATCAGCACGTCCAACGTGGGGACGTTCAGAGCGTCCAGCATTTGCTGGGTTTCTTCGGCACTTGGACCGATGTGGCGACGCGCAAAGTCGGGGGTTGTCATGGCGACAAAGGGTTTTAGAAGGTCACAAAATTACTCCAAAACTGCCCTACCTTGCAGGGGTCAACGAAAGCTTTGATGGACCCTTTATCAACACGTTATTTACCGCTCTCGGAAGCGCGCCTGCGCGACGCTGCGGACCCCTTGTTTTCCTACCGGTCGGAATTTTTCATTCCCCAGCACGCGGGCGAAGATTGCGTCTACCTCACCGGCAATTCGCTGGGTTTGCAACCCAAGTCTGCGTCCGCGGCCCTGCAAACGGAATTGGACGACTGGCAGCGCCTGGGCGTGGAGGGGCATTTTGCCGCCAAAAACCCGTGGATGCCCTACCACGAACGCATGACCTCCAGCCTGGCCCGCTTGACCGGCGCCCGGCCCAGCGAGGTGGTGGCCATGGGCTCTTTGACCGCCAACTTGCACTTTTTGATGGCGAGTTTTTACCGCCCCACGGCTTCGCGGTTTAAGATTTTAACCGAAGCCAAGGCCTTCCCGTCCGATCGGTACGCCTTGGCCTCCCAGCTGCGCTGGCACGGATTCAACCCGGATACGGACTTGATCGAAATCGCCCCCAACGGCCCCGGTGGCACGCACCGTCCGGAGGATTTTGAAGCGGCTCTGAACAAACACGGTTCCGAGATTGCCCTAATGTTGGTGGGCGGCGTGAATTATTTCACCGGACAGGTATTTCCTATGGAACGACTCACCGCCTACGCCCAAGAACGCGGCGTTCTGGTGGGCTGGGACTTGGCGCACGCCGCGGGCAATGTTCCGTTGGAACTGCACGCCTGGAATGTGGATTTTGCGGCCTGGTGCAGCTACAAGTACTTGAACAGCAGCCCCGGCGGGGTGGCGGGCATCTTTGTGCACGAGCGGCACCACGGTGCAGAAACCCTGCGTTTGGCGGGCTGGTGGGGCCAAGATAAAACCCGACGCTTCCTCATGGAGCCGGACTTCCACCCCATTCCCTCCGCGGAGTCTTGGCAGTTGTCCAACGCTCCGGTGTTGAGCATGGCGGTGCACCGGGCCTCCTTGGATCTGTTTGACCGCGCCGACTCCGAACATCCGGGTGCGCGCCGTACCAAGAGTTTGGAGCTCTCCGCGGCCTTGATGGGCTTGTTGGACCGTACGGCCGAAACCACCGGCGCTGCCATCGAAGTGTTTACGCCCCGCGCAGACCACGAACGCGGCTCGCAGGTGAGCGTGCGCTTCCCCGGCCGCGGCAAATCTTTTTTTGACGCCCTCACGGAACGCGGCGTGGTGGCAGACTGGCGCGAGCCGGACTGCATTCGCATGGCTCCCGTGCCCCTCTATAATTCCTACGAAGACCTGTCCCGTCTGGAATCCATCCTGTTGGAACTTTTGACCCCATGAAAAAAGCAACTGTAGTTGGAGCCGGACTCGTCGGCTCGTTGTGGACCGCCCTGTTGGCCAAGCGCGGCTACCGCGTGGACGTTTACGAGCGTCGGACGGACTCCCGCAAAGCAGGCTACGCCGGCGGACGCAGCATCAATTTGGCCCTTTCCAACCGCGGCTGGAAGGCCTTGGAGCGCGCCGGATTGGCGGAGGCCATTGCCCGCGAGGCCATCCCCATGAGCCACCGCGTGATGCACGCCGTGGACGGCACCTTGGTCCGCCAACCCTACGGAAAAGACGGCCAGGCCATTTATTCGGTCTCCCGCGGCGGTTTGAACGAACAGCTGATGACCTTGGCGGAGCAAAGCGGCAACGTACACCTGCATTTTGACCGCAAATGCGTGGACGTGGACCTAAAAACCGGATCTGCGGCTTTTGAATCCGGCGACGGATCCGTGGAACGCGTGGAACCGGGGCTCCTTTTTGCCACGGACGGTGCCTACAGCGCCATCCGGTCCGCCATGATCAAAACGGACCGCTACCAGTACCAGCAGCAGTACATCGATCACGGCTACAAGGAATTGCACATTCCGGCTGGCGCGAACGGAGCGTTCCAAATGGAGAAAAACGCCTTGCACATTTGGCCGCGGGGCGGGTACATGCTCATCGCCTTGCCCAATCCAGACGGCAGCTTCACCCTGACGCTGTTTTTCGCGTGGGAAGGCCCCGAGAGTTTTGCGAGCTTGCCCACTACGGACGACGCCGAAGCCTTTTTTGCCCGCATTTTTCCCGACGCCCTCTCCCTGATGCCTGATTTTCGCACGCAGTGGGAAACCAACCCCGCCAGTTCCCTGGTCATCATGCGGTGCGACCCCTGGCAATTCAACGGAACCGTCGCCCTCATTGGCGACGCCGCACACGCCATCGTTCCGTTCTACGGACAGGGCATGAACGCCGGTTTTGAGGATTGCACGGTGCTGGACGACCTCCTGGACGCACACGGCGAGGACTGGCCCAACGTGTTGCCTGAATACAGCCGCATTCAGAAACCCAACGGCGACGCCATTGCGGAGTTGGCCTTGCTGAATTTCATTGAAATGCGCGATTTGGTGGGCCAACCGGAGTTTCTGCTTCAGAAGAAAATTGAGGCGTGGTTCTCCAACAAGCATCCGGACCGCTGGACGCCGCTCTACACCCAAGTCACCTTTTCGCACACGCCCTACGCGGAGGCCTTGGCCAACGGCCGCAGGCAGGAGGCCATCATGCGCGAAGTAATGGCTTTGCCGGGCCTAGAAGAGCGTTGGGACAGTGCCGAAGTTGAGGCTTTGTTGTTGGAACGAACAGCGCGGTAAATCGCAGGCAGATCGCGGTGCGCGTTCACTGCCCGCTCAGGGCCGTGCGCACTCTTTTCATCAAGTTGGATCGAAAAACGTAGTCCACTACGGCCGGGTCTTCCGCCTCCAGGATTTCGTCGTTCGTGCCTTCCCAGACCTTCTCGCCTCCCTTTAATAGGAGAACGTGCTCGCCAATCTCCAAAACGGAGTTCATGTCGTGCGTATTGATGACCGTGGTCATGCCGTACTCGTGGGTGATGTCTTGGATGAGGGCGTCGATGACCAGGGAGGTTTCTGGGTCCAGGCCGCTGTTGGGCTCGTCGCAGAACAAATACTTGGGATTCAATACGATGGCGCGTGCAATGGCCACGCGTTTTTGCATGCCGCCAGAGAGTTCCGCGGGGTATTTGTGGGCCGCTTTTTCAATGCGAACGCGCTCCAAACAGAACCGAACCCGTTCCTTTTTCTCGGCCGCAGACATGCTCGTAAAAAAGTCCAGGGGAAGACGCACGTTTTCTTCGATGCTTTGCGAGGTGAACAGGGCGCTTCCTTGGAAGACCATGCCCATTTCCTGGCGCACCTTCCGGGCGTCGCTGGGCTCCATTTCGCGCAGGTTTCGGCCGTCGTACAGAATGGTGCCTTCGTCGGGCTGAACCAACCCCAAAATGGACTTCAGCATCACCGTTTTTCCGGAGCCACTTAAGCCAATGATCAAGTTGCACTTGCCGGGCTTCAGTTCCACATCGATGCCGCGCAACACGTGCTGGTCACCAAAGGACTTGTGGAGGTTGCGCACGGAAATCATTGCAGAATGAGGTTGGTCAGGATGTAGTTGAACAGGATGATCGCCAAGATGGTGGCGATGACGGCCTGGGTGCTGGCGTGTCCCACCTCCAAAGGCCCCCCTTTCACGCGGTACCCAAAGAAGGAGGGTACACTGGCAATGAAGAACGCAAAAACGGTCATCTTAAATACCGAATAGGCGATGTAAAAGGGTTGAAATTCCAACCGAAGACCCAATAAAAATTCACCCGGAGACAAAAGTCCCAACCACCAACCGGCCAAGTAGCCGCCCACCAAGCCCCCCGCCATGGAGAAAATGAGCAGGACGGGGCTGAACAAAACGTTGGCGGCGATTTTAGGGAGCACCAAAAACCCGGCCGGATTGATGCCCATGACTTCCAGGGCGTCGATTTGCTCCGTGATGCGCATGTTGCCTAGAGATCCGGAGATGTTGGAACCCACGATGCCCGCCAAAATGAGGCTCACGATGGTGGGTGCAAACTCCAATAAAATGGACTCCCGAACGGCAATGGCGATGTAGTAGCGCGGGATGAGTGGATCCTCCAAATTCAGTGCCGTCTGGATGGTGACTACCGCGCCCATGAACAAGGAAATGATGGCCACCAAGGGCAATGTTTTCACACCTAAGGCGTCTACATCGCGCCAAAAAGCCTTGCGGTATTCCGCAAACCGCTCCGGCCGACGGAAGACTTGGCGCAAAAAGAGCCAGTAGGCACCCAATTCGGCAAAAAAGCGGTAAATCATGCCCTAAAATTACGTTATTTTTACGGGGATGAAACGTGCTTTTTCAACTCTTTTCGCGGTTTTGGCGCTGGTGGCGCTGGCAACCGCGGCAACGGCCTGCGGCGGGGCGCGCGGCTGCGATTGTCCGCATTTTTCCGCGTCGCGGTGAATTGGATTCCCCTGCTGCCCAACGAGCGCGCCGCCGAACTGGTGGTTCCGCTGGCACAGGCATTCACAGGTGCCATTGACGCCGTGGCGCCGCGCAGCTCCAAATGGGGAGACTTCCGGCCCGCGCACGACGGCAAACCCGCCCGCATTCGGGTGAACCGAGACTTGCCGCCCGACGCCTTTCTCCTGACCCTCTTGCACGAGCTGGCCCACGCCCACGTAGACGCCGCGTGGCAAGCGCAGAAAGGTGCATTCAACGGCGGACTGAATCCGCTGAAGCAATTGACCGCTGTTTTACGCGGTCGGCCCGTACGGCCGGTCAAACCCGCCCCCCACGGCAGCGAATGGCAAGCCGCCTACCGCGCGGTGGTTACCCCCTTTTTGACGGAGGGTGTTTTTCAGCCGGAAGTGGCGCGCGTGCTGGAAAAATCCCTGCGCAAACCCAAGGCCTCGTGCGGCGCAGACCCCGCCCTGCTGCAGGTGCTCCGCCCCAAAACGACCGAACGTCCGCACGTACGGGATCTGCCCGAAGGGGCTGCTTTTCGGTTGGTGAGCGGCCGGGCGTTCGTAAAAGGACCGCGCCGACGCACCCGCATTGCCTGCACGGAAGTGGGCAGCGGCCGTACCTTTGCCGTGCATCCCCTGGCAGAAGTGGTTTGGACCGACGCCCCACTTCCCGCTCCAACCCCTGTTTCTTCGGAAATCCATTGGCACCCATGACCTCTTCTCCGTTTTCCAACCCCCAGTTCACCCTTGGCATTGTTGGGGGCGGCCAACTGGGCAAAATGCTTTTGGCCGCTGCCCGCCGCATGGACATCGCCGTGGCCATTCTGGACCCCGCGGCGGACGCTCCCGCGCAGTACGGCGCGCACCGTTTTGAACGCGGCTCCCTCACGGACTACGCCACCGTTCTGAACTTTGGCCGGCAGTGCCAGTCCGTCGTTCTGGAACTGGAAGCCGTCAATGCCGACGCCTTGATCCAATTGGAGGTGGAAGGCATTCCCTGCTTCCCCCCCGGACGCGTGTTGCAGATTCTGCAAAACAAGGCCCGGCAAAAAGCATTTTTTGCGGAAATTGGGTTGCCCACGGCTCCTTTTACCGTTTACGAAAGCATCGAAGCGCTGCACGCAGACCGCGCCGCAGGCGCGTGGCCCCTTCCCTTTGTGTGGAAGGCAGCCACCGGCGGCTACGACGGTTTTGGCGTTACCCTGGTGCGCACGGAGGAACAAGCCCAAGCGCTGCCCAACGGCGAGTGCCTGGCGGAGGCTCTGGTGGACTTGGATCTGGAGGTGGCCGTTCAAGTGGCGCGTACCCGGTCCGGCGAAACGGCCGTCTACCCGGTGACGGATATGGATTTTCACCCCACGGCCAATCAAGTTGAATTTGTGGTGGTCCCTACCCGACTTTCCCCTGCTGCAGCCGCCGCGGCGCAAGAACTGGCCCTCAAGTTGGTGGAAGCTTTGGGCCTAGTAGGCCTGCTTTCCGTGGAATTTTTTATGGACCGTAGCGGAAACCTGTGGATCAACGAGGCGGCACCGCGCCCGCACAATTCCGGACACTGGACCTTAGAAGCCTGCGCTACTTCGCAATTTGAGCAGTTGGTGCGCGCGGCCTGCGATCTGCCGTTGGGCGGAACCCAAGCGCACGCCGCCGCCGCCATGGCCAACGTGGTGGGAGCCGAAGGCCACCAAGGGCCGGTGCACTACGAAGGGGCGTTGGACGTTTTGTCCCAAGCCGGAGTGCACCTGCATTTGTACGGCAAGCGCGAAACGCGGCCGTTTCGGAAGATGGGACACCTGACGGCAGTTGCCGAAACGGCCGACGAAGCGCGGAAGCGAGCGGCCGCAGGCCGCGATGCCTTGCGCGTTGTAACTTTGCCCCACTAAACCCAAAACTCATGGTCGGAATCATCATGGGCAGCAGCAGCGACCTTCCCGTCCTGCAAGCCGCTGCAGACTTGCTCGCCGAATGGGGAATTCCCTACGAAATGACCGTGGTCTCTGCCCACCGGACGCCCGAGCGCATGGTGGAGTACGCCAAAACGGCCGTGGACCGGGGGTTGAAAGTGATCATTGCCGGCGCCGGCGGCGCCGCGCACCTGCCGGGCATGGTGGCCAGCTTGACGCCGCTTCCCGTCATTGGGGTACCGGTTAAATCCAGCAATTCAATCGACGGCTGGGACAGCGTTTTGTCCATCCTTCAAATGCCCAATGGGGTGCCGGTTGCTACCGTGGCGTTGAACGGTGCCGCGAATGCGGGCATCTTGGCGGCGCAAATTTTGGGCACGTCGGACGCCTCCATTCAAGCCAAGATGGTGGCCTACAAGGAATCCCTGAAGGAGCGCGTGCTGCGCATGGCCGGCGAACTGTAGTCTTGGGTAGTGACCGAGCAAACGTGTTTCTTGCGGTTGTCGGGTAAAACAAATTTCTACAGTGCGCGCAACCGCGCCACCAAAACGTCTTTCTTGCGGTTGGCCACGGGAATGGTGGAGTCGTCCTCCAAAATGACGTAGCCGCCGTCGGAAGGGACGTAGCGTTTGACGAATTCCATGTTGACCAAATGGCTCTTGTGGATGCGCTCAAAACCGTAATCGGAAAGCATCAAGTCGTACTCCTTCAGTGTTTTGGACGCGAGTAATTTTTTGCCCGACTTCATGAAAAACTGGGTGTAGTTGCTCGTTGATTCGCAGCGAACAATCTCATTAACGCGCAGAATGTGCATGCCGTCCTGGCAGGGTACCACGATCTTTTTACCGGCGTCCGAATGTCCGCGCAGGTGGTCCATCAAAACGGGCAATCCAGGCGCAAATCCTTTGCGTTCTTCGGCCCGACGGATCGCTGAAACAAGTTCCTCGGGATCAATGGGTTTGAGCAAGTAGTCCAAGGCGCTGAAGCGGATGGCGCGCACCGCAAATTCGTCGTGTGCCGTCACAAAGATGACCTCACCGCTCCATGGATTTTCTTCTGCCGCCAGCAATTCCAACAATTCAAAACCCAGCCGATCGCCCAGGTGGATGTCCAAAAACAGGAGCTGCGGGCGATGCGCCAGAACGGCCGTCAAGGCCTCTTCCACGGTAGAGGCCTCGTGAATGGGGCTCACTTCGGGGCAAAACAACTCCAATTTTCCCCGGAGGGCGGCGCGGCCCTGCGCTTCGTCGTCTACCAATAATGCAGTCAGCATGGCTTTGATTTTTAAAAGGTTTCCAGCGCTTCGGTCGGCAAAACAACCGTGACGCGGGTCCCGGCAGGCGAACCGTCGGGGTGGGTTAAATCCGTGAGGGTCCAGCCGATGCCGGATCCATATTCTTGTGCGAGGTGGGCCAAACGCGCTTCCAAAATGGAGGTTGCCGCAGATCGGTGGCGGGTTTCGTCCGTGCGAACTGCTTTTTCCGCGGCACTTCGGCCCACGCCGTTGTCTTCCACCACCACCGCAATGCGCTGGTTTTCTAATTTTTGCCACTGAATCCGAAGGATCCCACCGGACGATCGCGGGCGTAATCCGTGCAGGATGGCATTTTCCACCACCGGCTGCAAAATCATGGGCGGTAGGCCCCACTCCTCAGGGTCCAGAGCTTCGTCCGGTTCCCAAACCACTTCAAAAGACTTGCCAAACCGGATCTGTTCCAAAGCCGTGTAGTTTTCCAATAATTTCCACTCGTCGGCCAAGGAAATCCAAGCATTCTGCGCGCTTTGGAGCGTGAGTCGCATGAGCTTGGCAAAACGTTGCAAATACAGCACGGCGTCTTGTGGCTTGCTCTGCAGGATGAATCCGGAAATACTCTCCAAGGCGTTGAACAAAAAATGCGGATTCATTTGCAAACGCAGGGCCCGGCGCTCCAATTCCTCGCGCTCGGCCTTCCACGCGCGTTGCTCGGCCCGACGGCGCATTTGACCGCGCCAAATTCCGGCCCCAACGCCCAACACCGTCAGCGCCAAAGCCCCAATCAGCCAAGGACTTTGCTGCCACGGACGCGGCAAGGTGTACTCCATGGCATACGGACCGTATCGGTGCAGGGTGCGCGCATTCCGAACTTCTGCCGCAAACGTGTGGCGTCCGTACGGAAGCAAAGGCCAAACCGTTTCCGACGCCGCAGACCATTGGTTCCAGGAACCGTCGTTCCGTTTGAAGCGGTACTCCAATTCTTCAGGCCTTTCGGCACCGGCCAGCTTGAAACTTAGCTTGATTCCGCGTTCCCCATCGGTTGCCTCTGTGGCCCATTGTGCGCGGTAATTGGTTCTTTGGTTGGGGGCAAAAAGTTCGCCAAACCACTGGTTGTTGCTCCAGTGCAGTGCAGACTCTTCTGCGGCACGAAAATCAGTTGCTGCCCGGCCCGGCGCCCAAACCCATCCCTTGGCAGACTTGAGCCACCAGCCGCGCCCTTCCACTTGTGCCCACAACCGCGCTTCAGCGTCCCGCTGCAGGTGGACTAGGGGGGCACCCGGAAACCGAGCGTAGGCCACCCACTGCGCGTTGCCGGATGCCTGGACTTCGTAGGAATACAGTTGACCGTCCGTGCCCGAACCCAACACGGCTCCGTTTGCAAACGGTCCGTCCAGCTCCACCACAAACATCCCCGATGCACTGTCTACGGCGCGCCATGCGTTGGGGTCGCTGGGGATAGCCGCTGAAGTACGCTGGTAACGAACGGTTTTGTCCCCCAAAGACACCACCAAATTCGTCCCGTACACCACGGTTCCCAGACACGCCTGCAGGCGCGGATGGGCGCGCCATCGACCTTCCGGAGACCGAAAATACAGCCCGTTTTCGCACGCTACCACCAAGGTTCCATCGTTCAATCGCTCCAGATCAAAAACCACCCGACCGCCCGGAAAATCGGCCGATTGCAGTCCCTCTTGTGCGGACCACGTCCACAATCCTTTGTTGGATCCTACCCAGGTAAAGTGGTTCTGGGAATCCCATGCGGTTTGACCCGGAACCACGGTTAGAAAGCCATTGGAACGCAGCTCGGGAATCAGAACGCTGTGGGGAGCCGGCAACCGCAACAAGGCGTCGTCCGTCCACACCAACAAGGAGCTGCCCACTTCGTGTACCGCCCGCACACCGGGCAACAACTGATCGCGCTCGTCCGTCCACAAATTGCCGTCCGCTCCCGCCAGCCCAAATTCACCCCAAAAAAGCAATTGCGTGCGGTTCCAGGAACGAACCCCGTACCGTTCCCAGGGGACCGTTACTTCCTCTCCAGCCGCCACCCAACGCATCGTGTTGGGGTACGCTGCTGCCGGCGTGCGTTCTCCGTTGTACTCCGCCAAAACCACGGAAAAACACGGTTCGTTGGGACCGCTTCGGGACCACTTTTTTCCGTTCCAAACGAGCAATCCTTGCTGGGTTGCAACGTACCATTTTCCCTTGAAGGAGACCAGGGACTCGGCCTTTGCACCCGCGGGAAGCGGAATGCGCAACCAACGAAGTGGGCTTGAGGATTTGGGGTTGGAGGCAGGATTCGACGCGTTCTCGCGGGAGTTGTTCTGCTGTTCCAACAAAAGGAATCGATCGGACAAAAAACCCAAACCGCTGGGGGATGCTGCGGCATCCACGTACCGATGCGTGCCCAGCCCTTTGCGAAATGCCCAACGACCGTTCACCCAAGCGGCAATTCCCTTTTCGGTGGCGGCAAAAAGAGTTGATGAGGAGCGAGCAACGTCGGTACTCCTGTTTTTTCCTTCCACCAACCGATAAACCACCGGCGAGGGCAAGCCGTCAACCACCCCGTACCGTCGTTCTTTTCCGGCATAGCGCGCGGAGATTCCCTGCCCTTCCCACGCCACCCACAGCGTGCCGTCGGCCGCTTCCAGGACGTGCTTGGCCGTGCCGGACACCCCGTCTTCCACGCGCACTTCGCGTCCGGTAAGCCCGGCGGCGGTGAGCGTTAACCGGGACGATTCGGTGTTTGAAAAGGTCGTGATGGTCGCATTCCTAGGGCTAGAAAGGGAGGTCAGTGCAGTTCCGGGTTCAGGAGCTAGCAGGGCCATCCCCAAGGCCAAGACCGCCCGCGCGCGGCGAGCAGACGCCGATGCGGAAGTGCGAACAATTAGCGAATGGAGCGCTGGAAGGACCATACTCCAAAGGTGCACTCTTTTTTTTGTTTCAAACGTATGCAAGTGCGTGAACTACGGCTAGCGGCGATTTTGCGTCCGAGGTTTGCCTCGTGATGCCCAACCTTGGACTATGGAATCGACTTTGGAACCCCACTTTCCTCCTGCTCGCGTTTGGGGCCGGATTTGGGCCAACACTATCCGCGCAGTGGTCTCCGCAGTACCCGACGGTTCATCCCACGTTGGGGCCGCCCGGCGCTTCTTCCCAAAATTGGTTGGGTTGGACGCAATGGGGGGCCCCGCCCGGGCACGCCCAATGGACGTGGCGGCAGGGCCGTGCGTGGGGTTGGGAGGTGGGTTTGGACGCCTTTCTGGCACCCCATGCCGCGGCGTGGGGCTCCGCAAACCTGGCCCGCGGATGGCGCGCAACAGGCGGCTTAAGCTGGAAAAACAACCGAGTAGACCCCTTTCTGGCGGCCGCCTGGGAGCACTCCCGGTACCGGGCCCAGGCTTGGGCGGGCTGGACATCGGCAGGTCCAACCGGTTGGCTGTACGGCGAATACCGCCCGGGGGGACGCTGGGAAACCTGGGGACAATGCGAACTGCACCCCGCGGGAATCCCCACGGCCTGGACCCTGGGCGCCCGGTGGAAAAGCAGCAGCCAAAACGTTCTGGCCGCCTTTTCCCGAGGGGGTGGGATGCAGTTAGTATGGGAATCAACCGCTTGGAACGGTGGTGGTCCAACGGCCTCAACCTCGTGGGGTTGGTCTGGTTTTCTGGGGTGTTCGGTGGGCTGGAAGTGGCCGGCCAACCCTCCTGCTGGGAAGCGTCGGAAGTGGTTCAACGGTGGTCCGAACGCAACGCGCCCGTGACGGACGCAGCGCAAGATTCAATACGCGAATTGCTTTTGCAGTGGAAACAGGTTCCGTTGGCCCTCAATGCCCTGCCCCCAGCGGAATGGGTGGACTTGCCCTTTTGGGAAGTGGGTCCGGGTGCTGCGCTGGCTTACTACCGAAGCCGGGGAGGCGCTTTGCTGGATTGGTCTGAATTGGATTTTGTGGACGGAATGGATTCGTGCACCCAAGCCACGGTGCGGCACTATTGCACCTTGGACCTGCTGCGCCAAGCCCCCGTTCGCGCCCTGGGCCAACCGGCCGCCGGTTGGTCCAACGGACTTCCTACCTTTCATTGGAATTGGCGGTTGCACGCCGCTTGGGGAAAACAACTCGTCGGTTCCCCAACGCCGTGGAAAGGCCAGGCCGGATGGGGACCGGCACAAATCAACTGGTTCCCCAGTCCAACGGATTGGCTTCAGTTGCGGGGCACCTTTCCGGGCCGATCGCTCCGCTCCACGGCCCAAATCCGATGGGGTACCTACGGCTGGTCCCCTTGGCTCCAGGCAGTATGGACGCCGGAAGCCGGGCAGCGTTGGACGGCGGAATGGGGCAGCACCGCCGCCATAACCGGGCCGCAGCGACGCATCCAAGCTTCTTGGAACACGAGTCTTCCCGGGCGGGTGCACTGGACCGCTACGGCTCGCTACCGACGCAATCCTTGGGAATTGCCCCAATGGGACGGTTGGGTGCGGGGCGAAAAATCAACGCCACAGTATGCGCTTCGGGGGCAGTGGAATTGGACGTCAGACTCCGGTTGGCGGGTAGTTTTTTCGGGGAACTTTTCGGGTTGGACGGTGCGCTGGAGCCAAAGCGGGAAGTGGCCGGTGGGGATGGTTGACTGGGGAGCGGCTCCGATGCTGGCGAAACGTCCCACGAGCGAACTTGTGGAACTGACCTACCGCCAATCCAATCCCTGGGGTCGGTGGTCCGCCACTGCGGCGTGGGTTTCCGCGTCGCCGGGTTTGCCAGTGCTGTACGGAACCCAACCCTACGGCAGCAATCCTTGGGTATTGAGTGCGGAGTGGAGTAAATCCTGGAAAAATTGGTCATTTTTCTTGCGCGGTTCGCTTCAACCGGGCCTGCGTCCGGCCCGCGACTACCTATTGGGAAATGATCACGGTTGGATTGCGCGCGGCTCGTTCCGCGTCCGCTACGCGCCCACGTGGACGCTGAAATTGCGCCAAAAGTCCGGGTAGGACTTCCGCACGCAATCCGGATCGCTCACCGAAACGGGAACCCGGAGCCCCACCAACGCCCATGCAAAGGCCTGACGGTGATCGCCTTGCGCGGAGCGGTGTTGCGAAGAACCCGGTCCGGACAACCGTTCATGCTGCCCAAAATTGGGCCCCGGCGAAAAGGAGAAGGTATCCGCATCCGCCGAGCAGGAGACGCCCAACACCTCGGCCAATTCCAGCAAGCCGTCCATTCGGTTGATTTCTTTGCCGGCCAAGGTGTGCAATCCTACGGCTTTACCGGACCTCCCCAACGCCATGGCCGCGGCCAGCAAGGGCTGAGCGGTGTCCGGGATTTCGGAAAAATCCCAGGCCAATGGACCGGTGTTGTTCCCATTTTCCGGATGGATTAAGGTGTTTGTAGTAACCGCAGCCCCCCTTTGAGGCGCAGCAACGAGGATGCCTCCGGGTACCGATTCCATCCGAACGCCCAAGTTGGCCAACAAAGCTCCAACGGCGCGGTCCCCCTGGAGGGAGGCCAAACGAAGGTCCCGCAGCAAGGCCGGCTTTCCGGTCAGGGCAGCAACCGCGCCGTGAACGGCTGCGGCGGACCAGTCCGGATCTCGATCAAAAACAACAGGCTTGGGGAGCGGGCCTGCGTTGGAATTGCTGAAGGGATGAACACGCCAGGTAGCGTCGTCAATCGATACGGAATAGCCCACGCGACGCAACAGCGCGGCAGTCATGTGGGCATAGGGAGCGCTGACGAGCGGAGCGGTCAGGTGAACGGTGAGGGGTTCCTCCAACAAAGGGGCGATCAAAAGTAAGGCGCTGAGGTGTTGGCTGGACGCGGAGGCGTCCAGGGTGCATTGGCCGCCGCGCAGGCGGCGGCCCGTGCACCGGTGCGGCGGAACGCCGCCCTCCAACTCCGCGCCTAATGATCTCAAGGCCTTTACCAAAGGTTCGATCGGTCGTTCTTGCAAACGGGCGTGCCCCTCCAGAACCACCTTCGCGCCCGGCGTGGCTAAGGCCAACGCCAATCCAAAACGCCACGCGGTGCCCGCGGGACCCACGTCTACCTGCTGCCAAGTATCCGTTGCGCAAGACCGACGCACGGCTTTCACCGCACGCGCCATGGCCAAAACGTCCTCCGGAGCACCGGCTGTTTCGTTGGAAGTAGCTGATTCCGTAACACCTGAATCGAACGAAACGCCAACCTCCGGCCACTTGCTAAGATCTACGCGGTCGGGCACAACGGCACGAAGTACCTGCAGTCGGTTCCACACGCTCTTGGAAAGCGGTAAATCAAGTTCCGGGATGGTGCCCAGCTCCGTGCCAGACAATGCGCCCACCGCCGCAATAGACAAAACGCCCGTCGCCGCGCTCGTCAAAGCATCCAAGGCGCCACCTTCAGAATCCGCATGGTGCAACGCGTCGTCCCCCGCGGAAGACCCCGCTTGTGGCGACGAAGCACTACCGGCAGTAGCCCCAGCCCAACCTTCCTCGCTGAACTCGTTCACCTCAAACAAAGGTTTTGGCGTAGGCCTCCCAGGCTTCGGCGCATTCGGCTTTGGTCACAGCCGCCAGAACAACAGAGCTGCCCGGCGCCTGCAGCAGGGCCATACGGACTTCGTCGGTTCGGTTCTTCTTGTCGTGCTGCATCACGGTCCAGGCCGCTTCCAGAGAGGGCAAGGGAACCCGTGCGTAATAGGCCCGCAGTAGCGCACGCAAGGCCGCAGCGTCGGCCGTCGGTTGCAATCCGCGCGCTTCCGCAACCCAAGACTCCATCCACAAGCCCGCGGCAACCGCCTCGCCGTGCAACAAGGGTACAGATTCGTCCGATTCGTCGGCCCAAGCCAAGGCTTCCAGGGCGTGCCCCACGGTGTGCCCCGCGTTCAAAGCAGCGCGCAGATCGAGTCGGTCGAGCGGATCTTCTTCCACCAAACGTGCTTTGAAGGCCACGCTGAGCTGAATCAAGCGCTCCACGGTGTCTGCATCGGCTTCGGCGAATTGGCCGATGGTGTTCCAATGCGCACCGCCGTCCAAATAGGCGTGCTTGATCATCTCCGCCCAACCGGCGGCGACCTCCCGAGGAGGCAAGGTTTCCAGGAAAACAGGATCTACAAAAACGCCCTCGGCGCGGTAAAACGTGCCCACGGCGTTCTTCAATCCCACTAAATTAACTCCAGACTTACCGCCCACGCTGGCGTCCACCATGGCCAACAAAGACGTTGGAACGGCGGCGTAGCGCATGCCGCGTTTGTAGGTTGCGGCCACAAAGCCGCCCAAGTCCGTGACCATTCCGCCGCCCACGGCGATCAAGACATCGTCCCGATGTGCGCCGTGTTCGCGCAGGGCCTCCCACAGGGAAAGGGCCATTTCCGGCTCCTTGCTGCCCTCGCCCGCGGGAACCTCCAGCACTTCAACGGCACAACCGTCGGGAACTTCCGGATGGACCAGCGGCAAACAGGCCTCGTGGGTATTTTCGTCCACCAAAAAGAAGACCCGACGCGGCGCGGGTTCCGCGCGCAGCCAGGCGCCCAGGGCACTCAACGCGCCCCAGCCCACAACGGCATCGCCCCAAGGATTTCTGTGGGTTTTCATCCCTACAAAGATGGTTCAAATGTATCTTTGTGCACAGCTCAGAACCATGGATTTTAACAACACCGCCCGCGCCTTCCACAGTCGGTCCGACGCCGACTTGCGCCGCAGCCAATTTTTGTTTGGACTTCTGCAGCTTCCCTGGCTCGTACGCTTGGGAAAACCCGCGGTTGAAGCGGCCTTGTGGTTGCGACTCCCCATCAAAGGATTGGTGAAAAAAACCGTTTTCGCGCAGTTTGTGGGCGGGGAAAGCATCGCCGATTGCGGGCCCGCCATCCAGAAACTGTGGGACTACCGCATTTCCAGCATTTTGGATTATTCCGTTGAAGGCAAAGAAACCGAGGCGGATTTTCAACGCGGTTTGGACATCACGTTGCAAACGTTGGCGGCCCACACCAAATTCGACGGCCTGGCGCTGGGCGTCTTCAAGATGACCGGATTGTCCCGCTTTGCGCTGTTGGAAAAAATCTCTGCCGACGCAGCCTTGTCTGCGGAGGAGCAAGCGGAATGGGAACGTGCCTTGGCCCGATTCCGTCGGTTGGCCGCCTACTCCCAAAAAGAAGGACGCAGCATCATGATTGACGCGGAGGAGACCTGGATTCAACCGGCCATCGACCGCACCGCCCGTCAACTCATGCAGGAGTTCAACCAAGAACGCCCGGTGGTCTTCACCACCGTGCAACTCTACAGAACCGGACGCATTGAGGCTTTGGAGGCGGAGCTTCAAGCGGCCCAAGAGGGTAACTACAAATACGGCGTCAAGATTGTGCGCGGTGCTTACATGGAAAAAGAGCGCGAGCGCGCCACCCAATTGGGCTACCCCTCGCCCATCCAACCGGACAAAGCCAGCACGGACCGCGACTTTAACCGCGCCGTGGCCTTGTTGGTGGACGCCCTAGGCACCCCCGGAGCTCCCACCGGAAACGCCCTGGTGGTAGGCACTCACAACGAATCCTCCACCCAATGGGCGGTGGATTGCTTGGCCAAAAACGGTTGGGCTCCAGGAGATGCTCCCGTATGGCTGGCCCAGCTCTACGGCATGAGCGACCACATTTCCTACGTGGCCGCGCACGACGGCCATCGGGTAGCCAAGTACTTGCCGTTCGGTCCGGTGCGCGATGTTCTTCCCTATTTGTTCCGACGCGCTGAGGAAAACACCAGCGTGGCGGGCCAAACCGGTCGGGAACTCAGCAACCTGCGTGCGGAGATGAACCGACGTCGCGCCGAGCGAAAAGACTCCTGATTCTTCCGATTAACTTCCAATCGGTTCGCCCGCGGCCCAAAGGGTTGCGTGCGTCCGGCGAACCCTTATTGCTTCCAGCGCAGCACCACCGCTCGGTGCTTCCGGCCTTCCACCACCACTTCCGTGGGGCGGCCTTGGTACTCCAGACGCAATACATAGACGTTGGCGGAATCCTCCGTCGTTTCCGTACGGGTGGCCACGGTGGTGGCGTCCCAGTCCACGGTGGAACGGTTGCGCACGGCCCAAGTCCAAGCGGTGTCGGTGGGAACAGATCCGTCGGGCCAAACCCACGTTTTCAAACGCAAATCGTACAGGACCCGATCGTTCGGAAAATACGTGCATTGAATGTCTGTTCGTTCGCCGAACATCCAGACCACCAACACGGTCCCCAGGACCACACCTCCACTGAAAAAAGCTACTTTACGGGCAAACTTCACGTTCTGTACGGTTCGATTTAGAGATAAAATACCGCGGCGCGGCACTGAAACGGATCAAAGCAACAACCCAATTTCCGAATAGGGCAAATCAAAGCGTTCGCCCAGCGGACGGGACGTCAAAGTTCCGCCAAAAACGTAGACCCCGCGCGCCACGCCCGGGTAGCGGTCCACAATTCCCTCCCAGCCTCCGGCCTCGGACCATCGATCCAGCAACGGAGCCGTCAGGTTGTTCAACGCAAAGGAGGCGGTGCGTGCGGTACGCGCGGCCAAATTGGGAATGCCGATGTGCAAAACGCCAAAGCGTTCAAAGGAGGGACTTTGCCAGGAGGTAATTTCCGACGTCTCAAAACAGCCGCCTTGATCGATGCTGACGTCCACCACAATGCTCCCCGTCTTCATTTGGGACACGACGGCCTCCGAAACCACCACCGGCGTACGACCGTTCTCCGCGCGCAAGGCACCTACGGCTACGTCGCAATCCATCAAGGCCTTAGCCAGCAACCTCGGCTGCATGACCACGGTGTGCACCGACGCATCCACCTGGCTTTGCAGGCGGTGCAAACGCGTTAACGACGTATCAAAAACCCGTACATGCGCACCCATTCCGCGCGCTACGCGCGCGGCCACCGTCCCCACCATGCCGGCACCCAAAATAACCACGTCGGTGGGGGGCACGCCGGTAACGCCGCCCATCACGTAGCCGCGGCCGTTCAAGGTGGTGCTCAGGTAATCCGCAGCCAGCAAAATCGCCGTGGATCCGGCAATCTCGCCCATGCTCCGAACAAACGGTTTTTGGTGGTGGGCGTCTTCCAAATGTTCGTAGGCCAGCGCCGTAATGCGTTTCAGCATGAGGGCCTCCACAATTTCTTTGCGCAAGGAAGACGGCTGCAGGGCGCTCACCAAGGTGGCCCCCAAAGACATGTGCCCCAATTCTTCCATTGTGGGGGGCTGCACTTTCACCACCCACGGGCAGCGAAAAACCTCAGGGGCGTCGTACACCAACTCTGCACCCGCTTCGGCGTAGGCCGCGTCCGTGTATCGAGCCATGTCTCCCGCTCCGGTTTCCACCTTGACCCGATGCCCGCGGCTGACCAATAAATCGACCCCTTCCGGCGTCAAAGCCACCCGATTCTCGTTCCAAACGGATTCGCGCGGCACGCCAAACGTCAGCGATTGGCGGCGGGTTTGCACCAGCAAACGCTCTTCTTGGGGGACGTACAGTTCCATGTTAGGCAATCAATTCAACCGTCCGCAACTGCGTATCTTCATGATAATCAACGAGTATACGCATTGGGTTTTCCGGTAAGAAGGTAGGGATTTTTTCCGCCCACTCCACCAAGCACAGGGCACCGGAATCAAACAACTCGTCCAATCCCAACCCCCAACCCTCCTGCTCGTTGCGCAGTCGGTAAAGGTCCAAGTGGTACACGGGCGCGCCCTGGGCATCGCGGTAGGTGTGGATCAGGCCAAAGGTGGGACTCTGCACGGTGTCTTGCCAGCCCAGAGCCGTGCCCAGGGCAGAAACCAGGGTGGTTTTCCCGGCACCCATGGGCCCTTGCAGCACCACCACGCCGCAAAGACGCGGGCCGTGTTCCGCAGCCCAACGGGGCCAATCCTCCAAACCCAAAATGCTCTTGTTCACGGTGCAAAGGTACGTGGAAGGAAAAAACAGGGTACCGCCTACCTGCGAAGCTGGGAAACCGCCCGCGGCGCCCCAACGCCGTTCGGTTTATTTTTTCCGGGTCAGCCAGGCGTAGGGAACGGCCATTTCTTCCAAACTCACCCCGCCGTGCTGGTAGGTGTTGCGGAAGTGCTGCACGTAGTGGTTGTACTGGTTGGGGTAGGCAAAAAAGTCGGACTGTCGGGCAAAAACAACTTTTTCGCCCAGGGCGCGCAAGGGCAATCCGATTTTTTCCGGCGAATCAAACGCCACCACTTCCTTGGGATTTACCTGCATTCCGCGGCCCTGCTTGAACCGAAGGTTGGTGGTTAAATCGCGGTCTCCAGCCAATTTCACGGGATCCTTCACCAACACGGTGCCGTGGTCCGTGGTGATGAGCACCTCCATGCCGCCCAGCAGGGCGTCGTTCACCACCTCCCGCAGGGGGCTTCGCTCCCACCACGTGCGCGTGAGGGCGCGGTAGCCGGCGTCGTCGGAAGCCAAGTCCCGCACCACGGATTGTTCCGCCTTGGCGTGGGAGAGAATGTCGATGAAATTCGCCACCACCGTCACCAATTGCTTCTTTTTCAGGTTATTCCACTGGCCCGCAAACTTCCGCTCGGAACCCGCGTGGGTCAGTTTGGCGTAGGCCCAATCCAAGGTGCCCAATCCGTGCGTTTGCAGTTGCGCCCCCAGCAATTGCTCTTCAAAAGCATTGCGTCCAGACTCCGTCTCCACCCGGTCCTCCACCCAATACTGTGGGAAGCGCTTGGAGATTCCCAGCGGCGTCATTCCGGCAAAAAGTGCATTGCGGGCGTATTGCGTGGCGGTGGGCAGCAAACTGGCGTGAAATCCTTCCTCCCGCACGTGGCCTTCCGCCTCCAAGAGTGGTTGAAGCACCTTCCATTGGTCCCAACGCAGGTTGTCCAGAACCAACAACAAGACGCGCTGACCGCTGTTGAGCGCCGGAAACAAAACGCGCTTCAAAAAACGGTGTGCCTGCAGAGGTGCGGCAGACTCGTCGGCCATCCAGTCCGCGTAGTTGCGTTCCACAAACCGCGCAAAAAGGGCGTTGGCCTCGTCTCGTTGCGTTTGCAGCAATTGGGAAAACGCTTCGTTGCCCGTTTTCTCCAAAGCCATTTCCCAACGGCACAGCGCCCGGTGAACGGCCGTCCAGTCCTCCCAGCTGCGCGCATCGTTGACCTCCACAGACAACTCGCGAAACGCTTGTTGGTAGTTGGTTTCCGTTTGGGCCGCGGCCAATTTGTCGCCGGAAATCAGCTTGGTCAGGGACGTCAACACCTGGCGCGGGTGCACGGGTTTCAACAAATAATCGGAAATCTGAGCGCCAATGGCCTCCTGCATCACGCCGTCTTCCTCGCTTTTGGTGATCATGACCACCGGGAGCGACGGGCGCGCCTGCTTGATTTTGGGAAGGAGTTCCAACCCGCCGCCGCCCGGCATGTTCTCGTCCAAAAGAACGGCATCCCAGCGCTCCGCCAGCACCAATTCCAAGGCGTCGGCCGCGTTGTTGGCGGTGTGCACGGCAAAGCCGCGCGCCTCCAGAAACAGGCAGTGGGGCTTGAGGGCGTCGATCTCGTCGTCCACCCATAAAATGCGGGCATTCTCCATGGCTTTTTCTTTACTTTGCAGTATGAAGGCTCCTTCGATAGAAACCAACAAGTTTAAACTATTTAACGACCCCATTTACGGGTTTATTTCCCTGCCTTCGCCGCGGGTATTCGACGTGCTCGAAAATCCCGCTTTCCAACGCTTGCGGCGCATCACCCAACTGGGACTGAGTTACCTCGTGTACCCGGGGGCCTACCACACGCGTTTTCACCACGCTTTGGGGGCCATGCACCTCATGCAACGGGCCGTTGAGGTACTCCGTAGCAAGGGTCATGCCATTTCTTCCGAAGAAGAGGAAGCCGTGTGTTTGGCCATCCTTTTGCACGACGTGGGCCACGGTCCGTTTTCGCACGCCCTGGAGCACGCCTTGGTGCGCGGGGTATCCCACGAGTCCCTCTCCATCAAAATCATGGAGCGTTTGGACGCTGAACTGGACGGCGCCCTCACCCTCGCCCGCAGCATTTTTGAAAATCGCTACCCCAAACGATTCTTGCACCAGTTGATTTCCAGTCAATTGGACATGGATCGACTGGACTACCTCCGCCGCGACGCCTTCTACACCGGCGTCACCGAAGGAGCCGTCAATTCCGAGCGGCTGTTGGCCATGCTCAACGTACACAACGACGAATTGGTCATCGACGCCAAAGGCATTTCTTCCGTGGAAAAGTTCCTGGTGGCCCGCAGCATGATGTACTGGCAGGTCTACCTGCACAAGGCCGTTCTCAGCGCAGAAACCCTACTGGTGCGCATTCTGGAGCGCGCCGTGCAACTCACCCAATCCGGCACCCCCGTATTTGCCTCCAGTGCCCTGGGACCCTTTCTGCAGCACACGCCCACGGCCCACGATTTTGAGACGGACCCGCAGTGGCTGGACCGCTTCCTCCGCCTGGACGACGCGGATTTGCTGGGCGCCATCAAGGAATGGACGCAGCACGAAGATCCCATTTTGGCAGAATTGAGCCAGAGATGGTAGATCGACGCCTGTTCCGCATCCGGTTTTTGAACGAACCGCTCACGGAAGCGCAACGCGAACGCGCCCTGGACGCGTTGGCCGCCCTCCAAAATTGCTCCCGTGAAGACGCGCACTACTTCCTCCTGGAAGGCGTTTCCTCCAACATCCCGTACAAGTCCGACGCGGACCAAATTCACCTGCTTCAGAAGGACGGCAGCCTCGTATGCTTGTCCCAAGCGGCAGAAATCCTGAATGCAGAGGTATTGAACCGTCGGATCACCCGACACTTTGTGTGCTGGCCCAAGGAGTACTCCGCGGAGTCTTTGTACCTTTGAAGGATGGGCATTGCGGAACAGGATTGGGCAGAGCACTTGGGGGGCACCTTGGAGCAGACGCGCGGACGCGCGTTGACCGGGGCGGCTACCTTGGAGGAAGCTGAGCCCCATCACCTTTCGTTTTTGGCCAGCCCGGCCTACGCCAAAGCGGCCGAATCCAGCCGTGCCGGCCTCATCATCCTACCTCGAGACCTCCCACTGAACAACCAACACGGTGCAGCGCTGCTGCGCGTGGAGCACCCGTACGAAGCTTGGGCACAGGCCTTGCGCGTGCTGCACGCCGACTCCCCTTTTGCGCGCACGGAGGCGGCCACCACAACTCCGCAGGGAGCCTGGGTGCATCCCACCGCGCAGGTGGACGCTTCCGCACAACTCCATCCCGGGGTTTGGGTGGGCGCCGGGGCTCGGATTGGTGCGGACTGCGTGCTGCATTCCGGGGCTAAGATTTACCCCAATTCCGTTTTGGGCCAACGGTGCGTGGTGCACGCAAATGCCGTCATCGGATCCGACGGATTTGGCTACACGCCCCCCCGACCGGCCCAAGGCCAAGCCGGATACGGCAAAATCCCGCACATCGGGTGGGCGGAGCTTGCCGACGATGTGGAACTAGGCGCCAACACCTGCGTGGATCGCGGCGTGGTGGGCGCTACCCGCATCGGTGCAGGTACCAAAATAGACAACTTGTGCCATTTGGCGCACAACGTTCAAGTGGGTGCGCATTGTGTTTTTGCGGCCCAGGTGGGCGTAGCCGGCAGCACCAAAATTGGCAACTACGTTCGGATTGGCGGTCAGGTGGGCATCAACGGCCACATCACCATTGGGGACCAATGCGAAATTGCCGCCCAATCCGGCGTCACCAAATCTCTGGCGCCCAAAAGCGTGGTGTGGGGCACTCCCGCCATGCCCATGTCCCAGTTTTTGCGCGCCTGGGCCACCCTCAAAAGCCTCAGCAAATGAGCGCTGTTCTGGAACAATCCGGCATTGGAATCCACACCGGGCAACACGCTTGTGTGCGGGTGCAGGCCGCCCCAACCGGCCACGGATTGGTGTTTGTTCGCACGGATCTGCCGGGCGCGCCCCGCATTCCGGCTCGTTTGGAGCACGTCAGCCCTTCCGCACGCTGCACCCGGTTGGAAGCCAACGGGGCCAGCGTCACTACCCCGGAACACCTCCTCGCAGCGCTCACGCAGTTTGGCTTGTGGAATGCCGTGATTGAGTTGGACGGTCCGGAGGTTCCCATTTTGGACGGCAGTGCCGCTCCTTGGATGGACGCTCTGCGCACCTCGTTTCCCGACGGCCTTCGCCCCGCAACGGCCCCGCGCAAACTGCGTCAAACTGTGGAGTGGACGGACCCCGCTACGGGTGCCCAGTACACGGCGGAACCGTCGGATCGTTCTGATTTTACGGTGGTTTTGGACTATCCGGAAGCATCCATTGGGCCCCAAAGCGCGGCGCTGGAACCCGATTTTTCCCAAACCAGCCGCGCGCGTACCTTCAGCTTTTTGCACGAACTCAAACCGCTGATTGACAGCGGATTACTCCAGGGTCTAGCTCCTGGAGCCGGAGTGGTCTACGTACACCCCAACCACCCCCAGGAAGACGACCTTCGCTGGACCGAACCCTTGGGCGAGCGCCTCACGCCTCCCCTTACCCCCGGCCCCCTCGCCGCTACGCCCCTGCGCTTGCCGGACGAGGCCGCCCGTCACAAACTCCTGGACTTGTGCGGAGACCTGGCCCTCTTGGGCGCTCCCTTGCACGCCAAAATAACCGCCCGTCGGCCCGGTCATGTGGCCAACACCGCTTTTGCACTCCTGTTGCTCAAAACCATGGAAGAAAAAACCACCCTGTCGTTCCCCTACGACTTACAAGCCGCTCCCCTGATGGACGTGGTTCAAATTCAAAAAATATTGCCCCACCGCCCGCCCTTTTTGTTGGTGGATCGGATCATGGAAATGTCCGAAAGCCACGTGGTGGGCACCAAGGCCGTCACCATGAACGAGCCCCATTTTGTGGGCCACTTCCCCGGCGCCCCGGTGATGCCCGGTGTTTTGATCATTGAAGCCATGGCCCAGTGCGGCGGCATCTTGGCGCTGAGCACCGTGCCGGATCCGGAAAACTACCTGACGTACTTCTTGAAAATGGACGACGTCAAATTCAAACAAAAGGTGGTGCCTGGGGACACCCTGGTGTTCCACTTGGAACTGATGGAGCCCATTCGCCGCGGCATCGTCAAAATGATTGGAAAAGCCTACGTGGGAGACAAGTGCACAACAGAAGCCGTGCTCACTGCGTTAATTACAAAAGATAAATAGTAGCCTACCGTGCATTCTTCCCTTGCTTACATCCACCCCGACGCGAAAATCGGGGCCAATGTGACGATTGAGCCGTTTGCGGTGGTCCACGAGAACACCGTCGTCGGCGACGATTGCCACATCTATTCCCACGCGGTCATTCATTCCGGCGCCCGTCTGGGCAAAGGTGTGCGCATTTTTAACGGAGCCGTGGTATCCGGCATCCCCCAAGACCTGAAGTTTTCTGGGGAAGACAGCACCGCCGAACTGGGTGATTACACCACCGTTCGCGAATGCGCCACCATCAACCGCGGAACCAAAGCCTACGGCAAAACCGTGGTGGGAAAACACTGCCTGATCATGGCCTACGCCCACGTGGCGCACGATTGCATTTTGGGGGACCACGTTATTTTGGTCAACAGCGTAGCGCTGGCGGGCCACGTAGAAATTGGTGATTTCGCCATTTTGGGCGGACTGTCCGCCGTGCATCAATTTGTACACATTGGGGCCCACGCCATGATTGGGGGCGGCGCCTTGGTGCGCAAAGACGTTCCACCGTTCATCAAAGTGGCCAAGGAACCTCTCTCGTTTGAAGGCGTGAACGCCATCGGACTGGAGCGTCGCGGTTTTACCCCCGAACAAATCGACCGCATCCACCACGCCTACCGCCTCCTGTACCAAAGCGGTCTGAACACCACGCAAGCCGTGGACCGGATTTCGGAAGAAGCGCAAGGACCGGAAATCGAAGCCATTCTCTCCTTTGTTCAAGCCGCCGAGCGCGGTATTGTCAAAGGGCGTTAAGCCTCCGCGCGTGGCCGTACAACTGGAACTGCAGTCCGTCTCCAAATCGTTTGGAGCCACCCGTGTACTCCAAGACTTTTCGCTGCTCCTGAACGAGGGCGACTGCGTGGCACTCTTGGGTTCAAACGGTTCCGGAAAAAGCACGGTCATCAAGCTGCTGAGCGGTCAAAACGACCCCTCCCGCGGCGTGGCGCGCGCACTGGGTCTGCCCGACGGTTCCTGGTCCCAAAGCGTATCCCTGGCCGCGCCGTACACGGAGCTTTTTGAAGAATTTACGCCGCGCGAACACCTGCGTTGGCACGAAAAATTCCAACCCCTGCGCGTGACTGCGGCCGATGCCTTGGCGCACCTGGATTTGCCGGAGGCCGCCTGGGATCGCCCCATCAAGTCTTTTTCTTCCGGAATGAAGCAACGCGTCAAATTGGCCGCGGCCATTCTGGCCAACACCCCCATCCTGCTGCTGGACGAACCGTTCAGCAACCTGGACGCCGCCGGCCGGCACTGGGCGGCGCAACTGGTTCGCAACCACTGCGGAGCTCTTGCCCCTTGGGGCGCTCGCATCCTGGTGGTGGCTACCAACAACGACCCCGACGAACGCGCATTGACGTCCCGTGACGTACCTTTGCACAAATTTTGAACCATGGCCACAACTGCCGACATCAAAAACGGACTGTGCATCCAGCACAACCATGCTCCGTACCAAATTATTGAATTTTTGCACGTTAAGCCGGGCAAAGGCAACGCATTCGTGCGCACCAAAATGCGCAACCTGAACGACGGTCGGGTTTTGGAGCACACCTTCCCCAGCGGCACCAAGTTGGACGTGGTCCGCATGGAGTACCGCAACTACCAGTACATGTACAACGACGCAGACGGCTACAACTTCATGAACATGGAGACGTACGAGCAAATCACCTTGCCCAAAAGCGTCATCAACGCGCCCCAGTTCATCAAAGACGGCATGGAGTGCATCATCTTGTGGCATGCAGACGAGGACCGTCCGGTATCCTGCGAGATTCCTGCTACCGTGGTCTTGGAAGTAACCTACACGGAGCCCGGAATGAAAGGCAACACCGCCACCAACACCCTGAAGCCCGCTACCGTGGAAACCGGTGCAGAAGTCCGCGTTCCGCTCTTCATTGAAAACGGAGAGAAGATTGTGGTCAACACGGCCGACGGAACGTACAAAGAGCGCGCGAAGTAATCGCCAACCGCTCCCAACTAAAAAGGGCTGCCTCCGGATGGAGGCAGCCCTTTTTGTTTGCCGTAACCGCGCGCGCCGGCCAGATGCGAACGCGCACAAAAAAAGGGCCGACTCTTGCAAGTCGGCCCTTCGAGCGCAATGCTCGTGAACTCCTTATTGCCAAATAGGCGTCTTAACAAAGGTTCCAGGCTGAGGCGTCGGAACATTTGCGTTGGCATTGATCTCGCTCTGCGGATAGATCATGCGCTGAGGCAATTCCGCTCCGATGTACGGGGTAATGCCCAAGGCATTTCCGGTACGACGAACGTCGTTGAAGCCCTCAATATGACCGAACATGGAAACGTACTTCTCCGTTAGAATCTCTTTCATCAGGGCGTCTTTAGCTGTTGCCCCTGCAATCAGAGCTCCAGGACCAAAATCGGCTGCGTCGTACGCATCAAAACCACCGAACTGAGCGTCGTGGGCTGCACGAACATTGTTCAGGGCCACCAAAGCATCCACCAAGTTGTCCTCGCGAGCGTAGCACTCCGCCAAAATCATTTGGTTCTCTACATAAGACACCAACAAGTAGTTGTTGTCCGACGCGAAGATGCCGTAGTGATCGCCGTAGGAGGCATCGTCCCAGTTGGGATCCAAGGCCGTGTAACCATCGGGGAAGAAGTAGTGGTTGAAACGCTCGGTTTCGTCGGTCTTGGCATTGCCTCGGTAGGAAGTGCTGTTGGCGTCCATCAGCTTTTCGATGTGTGAACCGGCACAGCTCATGTAGCCCCCACGGTTCCAATCCAAGAAGTCGTAGAACAAATTGTGCTTGCCCGGGGTGTAACCGGCATTGTGCAAAGCATACATGTCGTTGCCCTCAGAAATACCGGCCATCGCTGCCGTTTTGGCTGCCGCGTAATTGCCCAAATGCAGGTAGGCACGCGCTTTCAACGTATTGGCTACTTCTTCCCAATCAAAGGAACCCGCATAGGCTGCCCGGTATTTGGTTGAGCCTCCTACCCCGTTGCCGATGGCGGAATCCAACAAAGCAATTGCAGCGGCGTACACATCGGCTTGGTTGTCGTACGATGGATTGGGGAAGTTCTCCACGTCGCATGCCTCAACATTGGGTACATTTCCCCACAAGGCGGCGGCAGTCATCAGCAACTGCGCCTCATTGACCTGGGCAATGCCCTTCAGCACGAGGTCGTTCTTGGCGGCTGCCTTGGTTTGGATGATGCGGGACTGGGCAATGCCCTCCGCATACAATGTGCCCCAGATGTTGTCCAAGTCACCGGCCACTACGTTGTATTGGCCTACAGAAATGTACTGGCGGTCGGAACCCGTAAAATAGCCGGCAAAAATGCCGCCCATACGGGCCAATTCGCCTTCTTGTACCATAACGTTGGCCAATTGAGCACCGGTAATCATCAATTCGGGAGCAGCGTCCGAGAATTGATTGGGGTTTTTGGAGTTGATGTCGTTGGGTTCGCAAGCCGTCAACAAGACCGCCGCTACTCCGACTGCACTCCCGAATTTCACGAAATTTTTCATGTTTTCTATTTTTTATGGGAGTTCATTAAAGGCCCAGACGGACCGAGAAAATGAAGGACTTGGTTCCGGGGTTGGTAAAGTAATCCAAACCGCGGCCGTTGGAAACACCGGTCAAGTTCAACTCAGGATCTACCCCTTTGAAGGGCGACCAAAGAAGCAAATTGCGACCGGTGAAGCCCAAGTCCAAGGAGGACAAGCCCATGCGCTTGGCGGTTGCGCGTGGCACGCTGTAGCCCAGGCTCAATTCGCGCAAGCGGGTCCATGAACCGTCCACGATGAAGTCTTCTGCAACTGGGCCAAAGCCACCGCCCAAACCGGTGTACCACTCCTGATCCAACCAAACGTTTCCTGCGCCAAAATCCTTGATGTTGCCGCGGAAGGTATAGGAGCCGTCGGCGTTGGCTGTAGTTACGTCGGCAACAGACTCGCCGTAGATGTTTTTCAATTCAGCTGCTTGCTCCGCAGAAACAGTCTGCTCGTTGGCGGTTACCGGGTCAATGCCGAAGTAGTTCAATACCCCGGTGGTTCCTGCCCACATTTGCTGGCCTTGTGACGTTTCAAACAAAACGTTCATGGAAACTCCCTTGTAGGTAAGTGACGTACCGTAACCAGCACGGTATCCGGGGTTAGGATCGCCCAATACGCCTTCAGCGATGGCTTGCTGCGGGAATCCGTTCGCATCCAATACCAACGCGCCGGATGCATCACGCTCCCACTTGCCACCCCAAAGCGCGCCAAGGGCATGGCCTTCTACCGCACGGGAAGATGCTCCGGTGAATCCAGCCAAGAAAATGGACTGTACGCCTTTCAAGTCGTCCACGTTGTTGCGGTTGCGGGTCACGTTGCCGTAAAGATTCCACTTCAAATCGCGGGTATCCACTACGTCCAATTTGGCATCAAATTCCAAACCGGTGTTGGAGATGGTGGCGGCGTTGTCCCACTTAGAGGAGTAACCGGTTGAAGCAGGTACGTCCACGGCGAAAATGGCGCCGGTCGTTACGTTTTGGTAGTAGGTTCCACTGAGGCTCAACTTGTTGTTGAGGAAACGGGCATCAAATCCCACTTCGTACTCGGTCTTGCGCTCGGGCTTGATGTCTGGATTTCCCTGAATTGTAGAACGGTACAAAGAACCACCGTAGTAGCTGGCGTCCAATACTTCGCCCCAACCGGAGGTTGAGCTGGCGGAAACGTAGTTGGTGGTCCAAATGTACGCGGGGGGTTCTACCCCTACGGTACCGGCAGAACCGCGCAACTTGAAGAAAGACAACCCACTGGGGTCTAAGTTCAGGTCTTTGGTCAGGTCGTAGGCCACGTTGGCAGAAGGGTAGAAAAACTGACCCTTGAAGGTAGAAGCGGCTTCTGCTGCTCCCGTCAGTTCCACGAATAAGCGGTCTTTCCAATCCAAATTCACCACCGCATAGCCGCGGTTGTTGATCACGTACGAGCGGTTGTTGAACGGATTGCTGTTGGCCGTCGTGGTGTTGTTGAAGGAGAAACGCTCCTGGTCGCGGATGATGAAATTGAAAGCGGTACCTCCGATGGAACGGAACCGACGGGCGTTGGTGGTGTAACCCACCGTCACGGCCATGTTGGTTTGCTCGTTCAGCTTGTAGGTAGCGCGGTCAAACAAGAGCAAGGAGGACTCGGACTCTTGAATGCTCTCGTCGGTCAATTGGCCGTTGGCGTAGCTCGCTGCAGATAATACAGGGAAGTACGTGATCCGGTCGTCGGCACTGAAGTCCATACCGTAACGGGCCGTCAATTGGTGCACACCGCCCCAACGCAGGTTGAGCTCGGGAGTGAAGATAACGCGGTTCACCTCAGAGGTGTTCACCTGCTCGTTCAAAGTCCAACCGGGGTTGTTGTAGGAAGGCGCCGCATTGCCCAAGTACCGGCGGTAGGCGCGGTGGGCGTTGAAGGTGGGAACACCTGCTGCGTTGTAGTAGGTACCGGTGTAGTCCGAGTTGTCAAAGTCGGCCGGGGTACGCAAGTAACCCAAGTACAAACCGTTGAGGTTCGAACCCTGCTGAATCCGGTTGGAGCTCACTTTCGACACAAACGTATTCACCCCTACCCGCAGGTTGTTGTTCAGGTTGTTGGTGAAGTTGATGCGACCGGTAGTGCGGCGGTAGTCGGACATGCCGTTCATGACGCCTTTCTGGTCCCAATCCGAAAGGCTGACAAACAAGTTGCCGCGCTCGCTGCCTCCGGACAAGCTGATGCTCTTGTCCATCGTCAAACCGTCGCGGAAAACTTGATCCCGATTGGTCTGGTTGAATACCTCTTTGCTGTTTTTTTGGATAATGGGGTAGTATTTTGATCCGTCGGCTGCTTCAAAGTAGGCTCCGCTCGTATTGACCGAATCCGCTGCTCCGCTGCGGTCGGAAATGCGATCTCCCCAGCTCAATGCACTGGTGGGAGAATAACTGCCGTAGGCACCTTGACCAAATTTGCCCTGCTTTTCGTACTCGCGGTTGATGCGGTCTACGCCTACAGAGAAACGCGCTTCGATGTTGTAACCTTTGGCGTTCGCCTTGCCCTTTTTGGTGGTGATCATGATCACGCCGTTGGCGGCACGGGTACCCCAAACAGCCGCTGCCGCAGCACCTTTCAGCACTTCAACGGAGGCAATGTCGTCCGGGTTCAAGTCGTTCAAACGGCTCTGTTGTACGACGCCGTCTACGCCTTGGCCCACACTGGAGTTGCTCACGGGAATACCGTCGACTACGATCAACGGCTGCAAGCTGCCGGTGATGGTTGATTGTCCCCGAATCTGGATGAAGGCGCCCGCGCCTGGGTCACCGGAGTTTCGGGTGATGGAAATACCCGAGCCTTTGCCTGAAAGACCTTGGATGATTCCGCTTTCACCAGACTTCTGGACGCTTCCTCCCGCTACACTCACGGAAGCAATGCCCTTCTTGTCCTTGCTGCTTTGAACCCCCAAAGCAGACGGTGACTTCACCCAGCTGACCGGACTTCGTGGAATCCCGCTGATCGGGGAATCCCGTTGAAGCCGCCCGAACCGGTGCCACACCTGCGCCAACCGCCATAACAGCGCCCAGCACACCAGCAAACAGTTTGTTTGACATAAAGGTTATTTTTGTGTTAAGTGCTGTAATGTAAGAATTTTTTAATTCCAACAACACTTTTGTTCACAAATTGCTAACCTTCAGTCCATTTCCTTGCGCCTTTGCAAATCCAGCGCCACAAGCAAGGCTGCGAAACCCCACACCGGAGCGGAGGCTTTATCGGTATCCAAAAAATTATTGAGCACCCCGTGGGTGAAGTACGTTACGAGCCCGGTTGCGGCAGCCACCGCGAGCCAATAATCGTTGGTGAATGAAGTGGATTTTTCCCGGTAGTGCGGCAAAACGGCCGCCCCGGTTCGCAAAAAAGTGGCCAACAACAACAAGACGGCCACCAGGCCCAAAACGCCTTCCTCCGCCAAGGGCCCAATGTATTCGGAGTGCGCATTTCCGTTGTCCCCGGCGTTGGTGGAAATGATGGTTAAGTCCGACGAATGCTGGAACGGAGCGTACTGGAACTGGTAGGTACCCGGACCCCAGCCGGTCCAGGGTCGCTCCTGAAACATGCGCAGGGCAGAATTCCATCGGTTCAGGCGCTCCAAATTGGAGGCGTCGGTGGAAATGTTGCTCATGGAAGCCACGTGCTCGCCCAATTTATCGGAGGACACCGCCTTGTTCCGCTCCGCACTCCGCTGCACCTGGTCTTTGACGGCGTACAAGCCGCCCAAACCGATCAAACCCAAAAACAGCACCACAGACCAACTGATCCGCAAGCGGTGGATGAGGAAGATTCCCGCCGCGGCCACCAAACTCAACCACGCCGCCCGCGTGAAGGAATAGACCAAGCCCACCAGCAGGAGGGACAACAAGAAGCCCGTCCCCATGCGCGTGAGCAGGGATTGTTTGCGCAAGGCAAAATAGAGCGCGGCCGGGATGTAGAGGGCCAAAGCGGCTCCGTACACGGTGTGTTCTTTATAGAAGGGATACATGACCCACGTGGAAGTCTGCTTGCTGAAGTCGTACTGGGCGTGTACGCTCAAGGTGTAGGCTACGGCCACGGCCAGCGGCAATAAGTACAGCCAAAAAAAGAGCTCCCGGTAGGATTTCGTTTGAAAAACGTGCACGAGCAAAAAGAAGTAGGGCACCACAAACCAGACGCGCGCTACCCAGTGCTTGATGCTGACCAAGGGCATGGAGCTGGTGATGGAGGTGAGCAACATCCAGCCCAAGTAAAAGTAGATGGCCAAGGAAACCGGATGGCGCGCCACTTCCCGATTGATGTGCCCGGTCATGATGAGTCGAAAAAACAAAAGGAGGGTGATGCCAAACAGCAAGGGCTCCGTGGGCAAGCTAAGACCCACGTTGAATCCGCGGTCCTGCAGGGTGACGCTCAGGGGGGTCATCGCCACCACGGCCAAAACCAACCAGTCCATCCGAACAAACGCAAACCACACCACCGCCAGCACCACCGGCACGGCCAGCAGAGCGTACTGTTCCCAAGCTACCGCAGCAGCAAGAAACAGTCCCAGGGCCAAGCCAACGGCCCAAACCCAACGCGGTGGAAGCGGCGCGCTCACGCTTCTTTCAGGCGGAGGTCTTTAATGGCGTTGGCCACCAAAATAAAGAGCATGGTGCCCACAAAGGCAGAGAACATGGAAATTGCCAAAATCAACCACCGAACGGGGTAGGTTTTGCGCTCGGCCGGGATGGCCTTAGTCACGCGGAAGGTGGCGGGCATTGATTGCTCCGCGTCCACGCGGGCTTGATCCAATTTCGTGCGGATTTTCACTTCCTCTTGCTTGAGCAAGTACAATTCGTCCCGCAAGGCTACGTACCGACCGCCGTAGCGCGCCAGGGTGTCCAGCATGTTCTGCAACTCACGAACAATCTTCTTGTCTTTCCCCTCCAAGATGGCGGTGGCCAATTGCTCGGAAATGACGGCACTCTGCTGCTCGTAGTCGTGCACGCCTTTTTTGCGCAAATTGCGCAGCTCCGCGTCCATTTCCAAGACGTCGTCCCGAACCTTGTCGTACTCGCCCTTGACGATTTTGAAGCCGAACCCGGCGCGGTTGCGCTGAATGCGGGACTTGACGCGGTCCAGCATGTCCACAATCTCGTTGGCGATGTCCGCCGCCATTTTAGGATCGGTGTCCAATACCTGAATCTCCACAGACATGAACTGGGTGCGCTGGAAGGAAATTTTGTCGTTGAATTCCTCGCGCAAGTAGGTCATCTTGTACTTCCCGGTGGGGTCGATGTCGTAGTGCTTCAACAAGTTGAATTTGACGGCAATGGTGTCAAAAATCTCGTCGGAATTCAAAATTTGAATGAGCTGTTCGGCCTGTTCTTCGGCACCAAAAGCCAACATGTCGTCTTCGGAAAAACTGGTTTGCGGCAGCAAAACTTTGGAGACGGAGTTGGTGGTGGCGGGGAAAACGATCACGGAGCTCTTGTACAGGGGCTTGATGAACCAGGAGCTGGAGGCGACGGCGCCCAAGAGCCCGGCTATTAGCGGCAACGCGAGCAAAGGCTTGCGCCATTGGTACAAAAACTGAAGCAGAAAGGTGGAGTTGTATTCCATAACGGGCACAAATTTACGCATTTGCGCGGGGTGAGGTTCCGCGCGCGGTGGGGATTATTCGTTTTCCGCCAGAAAGGCATCCACGGACCGAAGGCGGAGGCCTTTTTGGGCGAGCAGCGCCTGCAGGCGCTGCTGGTCTGGGAGGTAGGCGGCGCGCAGCGCCGCGCGCACGTCCGCCGGCAAGGTGGGCTTGCCCGGGGCCAGCCACTTGTTTTTCAAGGCACGGAACCAGGCGCTGGGGATGAGGCGGCGTGCCGCGTGCGCCGCACCGCTGGCGTGCAGCCAGCGGTTCACCCGCGGGAACCGCGGGGTGCGCGCCGCAAACCGCTCCGCTTCCGGAACGGCATCCACCGGAGCCAACCCCAAATGGCAGAGGACTCGGTTGTACGTTTCCAGCGGGAAATCGCGGAGGTCGGCAAAATCCACCAGCAACAGTTGGTCCGGGCCCAAGGCCGTCATCCACCGTTCTACGGCGTCGGCGTAGCAACCCAATTCAAAAAAATTCTCGGACCGTCCCCATCCTTTGGGCGCACGTCGGGCGTCGGCCTCCCACTCCTGTGCAAAAGAGCCCTGGACGTAGCCGTAGCGAAGCGCCATGCTGTAGTGCGAAAGGGCTCGGTCCCGCGGATCCCGCAAAAGAGCCACCGCGCGGGCGTCCGGCCGAACGGCAGACCATTCCGCAGCGGCGGTGGTGGAAAACAAATAACCCGTGCTGCACTCGCCCCGCACCTGGTGCGGTTCGGCGGCGGCAAACAGTTGTGCGTACTGGGCGGAGTCGCGCACAAAGGCCAAGTGCACGGGGCCCAGGGGAAGCTGGGAAAAATAGTCTGCGGGCAAAGGGGGATGCTGGCGTCGGTAGGGGTCTGAAAACTGAGTGGGGTCAAATTCCCGACCAAAAAAATGCGGTTCCTTCACCGGACTCAAATAGATTCCCGGGTGCTGCGCCAACCACCCCGCCAGTTGCGTGGTGCCGGCCTTTGCCGCGCCAATGAGGGCAAAATCAGGAGCCGCGTTCATGCTCCAATCAACGCCAAAAGAGAAACGTTCGTATGCCGGTTTTGCGGTACACCGCCACCATCGCCCAGCCGTTCCACAGGGCCATGGTAAAGCTCGTGGCAATCGCCGCCCCGGCAATGCCCACGGTGGGAATCAACACGGCATTTCCTACGAGGTTCACCACCACCCCCACGGCCATGGTGTTACGGGCCGACTTCTCGTGCCCGGTCATGTTCAGGAGGTACATCACCGGACCGCACAACGCGTTGGTCAATTGACCCAGCGCCAGCCACCGGAGGGTGCCGGCCTGGGCGGTAAAATCCGCCCCAAAAAAGCCCAAAAACCACGGGGCGGCCAGGGTCAAAACCAAAAAGGCCGGCAGGGCCACCACCGTATTGATCCACGCAATCCGCGTGACGGCATTTTGCAGCAATTCGCGGTTTCCTTGGGCCCAGTAGCGCGCAATGTCCGGTGCCGCTTGGGCGTTCACGGCAAACTGCGCAAACACAATGAGGGTGGCCACTTTAAACGACACCCGGTACAGCCCCACGGCGCTTTCGTCCAGAAAGTAGCCGATCATGAGGGTGTCGGACCACGAGAGGACCAAGTACAGCAAACTGCTCACCAGCATGGAGGTGGCGCCGGGCAAGGCCTGCTTCCACTCCGCGCGTTGTTCCGGAAGGGAAACGGCCGCCGCCGGGGCGCGCAACTTCCACAGGTTCCAGGCTAAGAACGGCAACAAAACCAACAACAATAAGGTCACGGGGGAAAAAACGGAGGTGTCCACCGGCACCAGAAACAACAGGATGGACGCCAGTAAAGTAAGCGTGCCGTACTGCCACAGGCCGTAGGCCAACAGGTTGTTCTTGGCGCGAAAGACGTCGGACCGCAACTGGAACCAACCCCACGGAATCAGGAGGACGGCCACCACGGATAAATGCTGGGGAAGTTGTTCGGAATGAAACAGTTGACCCAGCAACGGAGCGCCCCAGTACAGCGCGGCGCTGAGCACCACTCCGGTGGCCAACACAAACGAAAATGCTGCGGTCACCACCGCGTTCTGCTTCTTTTTCTTGCCTTTTCGGGCCAAAACTTCCCGCACCACAATCCCGTCCCAACCCCAGCGATTCAAGGCGCTGGCCAAGGAAAGGATGGTGAAGGCCAACTCAAACGAACCGTAGCCTTCTTTGCCGTAAGCACGAACCAGCAGAAACACAAAGGCGTAACCGGAGAGGGCCCCCAGCACTTTGACCGCGAGCACCAAAGCACTCCCGCGCAACAAACGCTCCCAATGCGGGGGGATTTTCCGTTTCGCCATCGGTGCAAAGGTCTTACTTTTGAGTGGATGAACCGCAGACTTCGCATTGCCGTCAACGGGCGCTGGCTCTTGACCTCCGGATTGGACGGAACCGGTTGGTACACGCGTGCATTGCTGGAGCGCTTAATGGCGCAGCATCCGGAAGTGGAATGGCACGTTTTGGTGGACCGACCGTCCTCCACCTCGTGGGATTTCCTCACCAACGCCACCGTGCACGTGGTGCCGCCCCCCGCACGCCATTGGACCCTTTGGCACCTGTGGAACCGCGCAGCGGTTCCCGTCGCCTTGAAACGCATCCAACCGGACGTCTATTGGTCCCCAGACGGCATGCTGCCCCGGCGCGGATCCGTGCCCCTGGTGGGCACCGTCCACGACCTGGGTTTTGTGCACCGCCCGCAGGATTTGGGGCGGGTCTTGGGCGCCTACTACCGTTGGATCTACCGCAGCAGCGTTCGTCAGGCCGACGCCCTTTTGACCGTGAGCGAAACCACGCGGACCGACGTCCACCGCACCTACGGCTATCCTTTGGCCCAACTCCACACCGCGTACAACGCGCCGCAGCGCGCCTTTGCCCCCCTATCACCGGACGAAGCACATGCCGCTCGGGCTCGCTGGACCAACGGTCGGCCCTACTTTTTGGCCGTGGGCTCCTTCACCCCTCGGAAAAATCTGGCCCTGCTGCTGGAAGCGTTTGACCGCTTCAAAGAAAAGACCGGTTCCAACCACGAACTGGTGCTGGTGGGAGACTCCCTGCACGCGGACCCCGCCTTTGACAAAGCCCTGAAAAACACCCAACACCGGTCTTCCGTGGTGTTCCCGGGCCGGGCCAAATCCAACGCCCTGCAGTCTTTGCTGGGCGCGGCGGAAGCCCTGTGTTTCCCCAGTTTTTTTGAAGGTTTTGGCATTCCTTTGGTGGAAGCGTTCCAAGCCGGAACTCCCGTCATCAGCAGTTCCGCCTCCTGCATGCCGGAAATTGTGGGCGACGCCGGCTGGCTGGTGGATCCGCATTCCGCCACGGATTGGGCAAACGCCCTGGAGCGTATGACTGCCCTTCCCCTGTCCGAGCGCCAATCCCTGGTGGAGCGCGGCTTGCGCCGCGCTGCAGACTTTTCGTGGGACCGCTCCGCGGAGACCGTCTTCAACGTTTTGAGCCGTGCGGCAAGCCGGAGTTGACGAAGCCGGACGGGGCTGCTTGGCCGGCCCCGTGGTGGCCGCTGCCGTGGTGCTCCCCCCGGGTTACGCCTTGGAAGGACTGACGGACTCCAAAAAACTGAGTGCTGCCCAGCGCGCCCGCCTGCGGGCGCGCCTGGAAGCCGAACTCCCCCCCGGCTCCTGGGCCATCGGCTCCGCCTCCCCGGAAGAAATAGACGAGCGCAACATCCTGCGCGCCACCTACTTGGCCATGCACCGCGCCGTCGCCCAACTCCACCCCGCGCCCACAGACCTGCTGGTGGACGGCAACCGGTTTGCCCCCTACCCCAACATCCCGCACTGGTGCGAAGTGAAGGGAGACGCCCGATTTGCCTGCATTTCCGCCGCCAGCATCTTTGCCAAAACCGAGCGCGACGCCCTCATGGAGCACGCCCACGAACAGTTTCCCGCCTACGGATGGAACGTCAACAAGGGCTACCCCACGGATGCCCACCGCAAGGCCCTGGAAGCGCACGGAGAAAGCCCCCACCACCGCAAAACCTTCCGGTGGAAACCCGTTCAAATGAAACTATTTTCCGCACTGTTGCTGGCGTTGACCCTGGTTGGCTGCGCCTCCAACAACCCCACTACGCCCTACGAACGTGCCGTTCCGGCACAGAGTCTGCTGGCCCTGCCCTGGAACCAAGAAATGCACCAAGAACGCCACCAATCCGCCGCCTGGCGCCGTTGGGAGCGCACAGACGCCTCCGATTCCTTGGCCGCCACGTGGCTGGACTCCGCCCAAACCGACGCCCAAGGTCGGTTGGTGTGGCACCGAACCGGAGCTCAGGGCACCGGGTGGCTTTGGCTGGGGGACCGTCGGGATTTTGATGCCTGGCGCACCAAAAGTTCTTCCCGCCCGGGAGCGCAACCCACCAGCAAGGCCTACGCGGGCGGAACGGTGTGGAACCTGGGTACCGCCAAACTCCCCCTGTATTTGGGCGAGAAAAACGACTTGGTGGCGCTGTCCGCGCACGAAACCTTGATCGACGAGGCCTTCCGGCAGTTGGACGTGGAAGAGCCCCAGTACGCACCGCATTTCGCAAACGCTGGGTGGGACTACGACCAAGGATTTTCCCTCCTGCCCGACAACACCCTAGGTACCGGCAAACCGAATGGACCGATGGAATTGACCCGTTTGGATTCGTTGCGCACCCCCTGGGTGGGCTGGAGCGCAACCGCCGCACACGTTTGGGACCGGTTGGACCGAGGTCAAACCCTGCCCGCTCCGGGACGTTTGCCTTGGACGCTGTGGTTGGCCCCGGAATGGACCCGCGTGCAACTGGAAGCCGTCGACGGATCCCCGGATTCGGTTCGCATGATCGGTTGCACCTGGTGCAGACCCCTTCCCGGACGGGAATCGGGGTACTGGTGGGGCGAGGTTCAGGGCATCCACCAAGGCCTTCCCGTGCGCGGATGGCTGTTGAGCGCTCCGGACTCCACCACCGCCTGGGACCAACGGGAACACGGCAACCGGTGGGTACACGCAGCCCCCTCCGCCCTGGTGCGCGCCACCCCAACCGCCACCGTATGGGCCTCCAGCGAGGAAGAATTGCGCATCTTGGTTCAGGCCCTCCGTGCTCCGCAAATTCCGTTCGACGACGCCCCCCAAAAGTGCCACTCCTTTGGCCTCCGTCGGCTCAACGACTCCGCCCTCCCCCTGTGGGTGCAGTGGGTAGAACACAACCCCGACGAACTCCAATTCACGGTCTGGGCCGGCACGCTAAAGGGAAGCGAAGGAAAATAGAGTATGGAAGAGCGTCCCTATTTATTTCCATGGAACAGAAAGATTTCCATTGCATTGATAATGAAAACAGTTGCATGTGCTTTTATAATGACTATGGTTTCATGCTCCGGAGACTACATGGATAGAATTCGGTCAAACAGAGAATGGAAAGTGCCTCCTTGCGTCAATAGTCACGAATTAGTAGCAGAACAGGACTTGAACGCAATCACGGACTATGGTTACGCGTATACGTTGAAAGTTGACTCAGGCTGTTTGCGTTCCATAATAAACGAAAACTCTATGGTTGAATTTAGAGTGGAGAAATCGGTTTACTACAGAAAGTCCTCCACAAATCGGAATGGAGAATTGAGTTTGATTTTGGTAAATCCCACAGTGAATGAGGTTACTTTTAGGCAGTTCAAAGAATAACGCTTGATTGCAAAATCCGCCCAAACTGTGCCACTTAGTCTTGAGTTCACTTCGCAGGTGTGAGGTCCTCCCCTTTTTAGTAACCCTTTTAACGAGAGGATTCGGGGTTGTGAAGCCCTCTCTCACCGCAACACCACCCGATCTCCGGGGTTGGGTTGCTCGCCGGCTTCCCAGTTGTTGAGCGCGTACAAGGAGTTGACCCGGATGCCGTAGCGCTGGGCAATAGTCCACGGGGTGTCGCCGGCAACAGCGGTGTGGTACGGGAGGTCTTTGGGTGCGCGGGCTTTCTTGGTCTTCAGGTAAATCGGCATTCCGGCAACTACGGGAGTGTAGGTCAGGGCGTCGTTCTTTTTTAGCAAAGAGGACGTGCTCAGGCCCGTTTCGCGGGAAATTTCGTCCCAGGTTTGCCCCTTTTGCGCGTAGTACACCGGCAACCCGTTTTGCATCACTCCGGATGCCAGGGCGGCCTTTTTGCGGTCGCGTCTTGCC
>JAXITR010000001.1:0-139097 GCA_034679985.1 Cryomorphaceae bacterium | reverse complement strand
TTCAGCGTCGTCACCAAAAATTGGTGGAGGAGACCCCAAGTCCCTTCATGACCACCGAATTGCGCGCCGCCATGGGTGCTGCGGCCGTTAAGGCAGCGGAGTACATTGGCTACGAAGGTGCAGGAACCGTCGAATTCTTGGTGGACAAACACCGGAATTTCTACTTCATGGAAATGAATACCCGCATCCAGGTGGAACACCCCATCACGGAGCAGGTCATTGACTACGATTTGATCCGCGAGCAGATCAAAGTAGCCGCCGGTGTTGCCATCAGCGGACGCAACTACGAACCGGAATTGCACGCCATTGAGTGCCGCATCAACGCGGAAGATCCGTACAACAATTTCCGTCCTGCTCCCGGTAAAATTACCGTGTTCCACGCTCCCGGAGGGCACGGCGTTCGCTTGGATACCCACGTGTACGCGGGCTACTCCATTCCGCCGCACTACGACTCCATGATCGCCAAGCTCATCACCACGGCGCGCACCCGCGAGGAGGCCATCGACAAGATGAAGCGTGCACTGGACGAGTTCGTTATTGAGGGCGTCAAAACCACCATTCCGTTCCACCGACAGCTGATGGACAACCCCGACTTTGTGGCAGGAAACTACACCACGAAGTTTATGGAGTCGTTCGAATTGCATTGATGAAACGGGCGTTTGGCATGCTGTACCACCTGTGGTACTACTGGTGCATGCTCGTCAGCATCGTCTTGCTAAGCCCTGGGCTGTACTGGACTTCCCGCTCAGCATCGGACTTTCCTCGGTTTTATCCTTGGGCCCGACGCTGGGCGGCGTTCATTTTAAACGGCATGTTCCTCTGGCGCAAGGTGCGTTACGAGGCCCAAATTCCTTGGGACCGGCCCTACATTGTGGTGAGCAACCACACCTCCGAGCTGGACGTCATGTTTTGCTACCGGCTCGTAAAGTCCCCCATCGTTTTCATTGGCAAGGCGGAGCTGGCCAAAATCCCGCTGTTTGGTTTCTTTTACCGACGCACCTCCATCCTGGTGGACCGCACCTCTTTGGCCTCCAAACGCGCCGTCATGGACAAAGCAGCGCGCCGTTTGGCGCGCGGAACCGGTTTGTGCATTTACCCCGAAGGCGGCATCCCCAAGAACCCCAAGACCCTACTGGCCCCGTTCAAAGCGGGTGCCTTCAAGCTGGCGATTGAGAGCGGAACCCCCATTCTTCCCATCACGTTCCCGGACCACCGTCGACGCTTCCCGGATTTTGGTCTGGGAGGCTCCCCCGGCGTGATCCGCGCTACCGTACACGCCCCCATTGAGGTGACCGGCCTCACCGTGGCGGACCAAGAGGCGGTGTCGGACCGGGTGCACGCCCTCCTTTTGGGAGAACTGAACCGCTACCGAGCGGAGGACCGGAAGTCCTGACGCGCAGCCGCACATCCGCTCAATCGGTGTACCTTTGTCCCATGGCACAACTGGATCTAGACAAACTCGCCCACCTTTCCCGTTTGACGTTGGCTCCCGAACGCAAGGCCCAATTGGAGCAGGACATGGAGAAGATTTTGGGCTTTGTGGCCAAGATCGAACGCATGGAGTTGGAAGGCGTGGAACCCTTGGTCCATCTGTCCGACGAAGTCAACGTATTGCGCCCCGACGCCGTGGAGCAGACCGTTTCCCATGCGGAGGCCATGAAAAATGCCCCCGGGGCAGACACAGACTATTTTCGCGTACCGCGTCGTTAAGTGGTTGTGCGCACCCTTCTCCTTTTGTTTTTGACCGTATTGGTGACCGTATCCGGCACCGCACAAATCCGTCCTACGGCGCGCGTTCCGCGTTCTGCGGCTTCCCCCACCGTTGAGGCATCCCCTTCGCGAGCCACCCTGGCACAACGCCGCAAGGAAGTGCATGAATCCCGCAAGGAATTGCGGGAAAAGCGGCGCGTGCTTCGCTTGGCCAAAGCGCGTTTGAAGCGCGACCGCATGATCAGAAAGGTGCGCCGCATGGAGCGTCGCGCACTGCGCCGCGACCGTCGGGTTCGGCGCTGAGCCCCCCAGATTTACGCGCTTACGTTTCGGACCTCCGGTTTCGTTGCGCCGCCAGCATCCGTCCATCTTGTAGGGTTCGTCCCAAGGGATCCGCGGCGCCCACGCCACCCAGTTCGTCGTCTAATTCCAGCACAAAAAGCACCGCGGCGTAGTGGCCGAGGGCCACGGCTGCGCTTCCCCGTTCGATTTGGTACAGTGTTTTGCGGCTGATTCCCGCGCGTTCCGCTACGCGTGCGGTGGTGAGGGCGCGCCGCAGGCGCGCCTTGCGGACGTTTTCGCCCAGGGTTTCCAACGTTCGTTGGGTGCTGGGCGGAAGAGCTTTGAGCGAGGATGCAATCATTTGAGTACAATATTACTCAAATATATTTTAAAACGGGTATAATTATACTCAAATATATTCAGTTCGGAGGCGAGCAGACAATGGCGTGCTGACGGAGGGGAAGGGCGCCTTACCGCGCCTCCTTGCCCCGTGTCCAGCGCATGCGCGCAAGTTGCTCGCCTTCGGCACCGTAAATGCGCTCGGTTCCGTGGCGCAGGCCGTTTTTCCAGTTGATCTCGCGGCGCAAGGAGCCGCTGGGGTAGAACACGCGCTCCATGCCGTTTTTCAGTCCGTCTTTGGTGCGGAATCGGCTGGTATCCGTGGTGACGTATCCCGTAAAGGGCTCGCGTTCCAGTCGGTACCGAACGTAGCGGGGCCGTACCTGCTCGTTGAGCTGTTCCAGGCCCACGGTGGTCCCGTAGTAGGTACAACCGGTAGGGGCAAGCGCCAGCAGAGCAACGCCTAAAAAGGCCTGCTTGAGGGTACAAAAAAAGCCCACCTTCCGGTGGGCTTTGGGGTTCCGGAACGCATTCATGTTCCGAAGGTACGGCGCTTCGCGCCGCCGGTAGGCCGGCGGCCGAAGGATTAAACCAGACCTTGATCCAACATGGCGTCGGCAACTTTCACGAAGCCGGCCAAGTTGGCGCCTTTTACGTAGTCGATGGAACCGTCTTCGCGGGCACCGAACTTCACGCAAGAAGCGTGGATGTCTTTCATGATTTGGTGCAGACGTCCGTCCACCTCTTCGCGCGTCCAAGACAAACGCAAGGAGTTTTGGGACATTTCCAAGCCAGACGTCGCTACGCCACCGGCGTTGGATGCCTTACCCGGGCTGAACAACACACGCGCAGCAGCAAAAGCTTCAATGGCTTCCGGAGTGGAAGGCATGTTGGCGCCTTCGGCAATGCACTTCACGCCGTTGGCGATGAGGGCCTTGGCGTTGTCGCCGTTCAATTCGTTTTGCGTGGCGCACGGGAAGGCCATGTCGCACGCCTCGCCCCAAGGGGTTTTGCCGGCAACAAACTTGGCGTTCGGGTACTTGGCGGTGTATTCGCTGATGCGGCCGCGCTTCACGTTCTTGATGTCCATCACGTGGGCCAATTTGTCGGCGTCGATGCCGTCTTGGTCGATGATGTAACCGGAGGAGTCGGACATGGTCAAAACCTTGGCGCCCAATTCGTTCAGCTTCTCAACAGCGTACTGCGCCACGTTGCCGGAACCGGAAACCACAGCGGTTTTGCCTTTGAAGTCCATTCCCTTGGTGGCCAACATTTCCTGTGCGAAGTACACGGTGCCGTAACCGGTTGCTTCCGGACGGATCAAAGAACCGCCCCAGTTGCGACCCTTACCGGTCAAAACGCCGGTAAATTCGTTGCGCAAACGCTTGTACTGGCCAAACATGTAGCCGATTTCGCGACCGCCCACGCCGATGTCACCGGCGGGAACGTCCGTGTCCGGACCGATGTGGCGGGCCAATTCCGTCATGAAGGACTGGCAGAAACGCATTACTTCGGCGTCGGACTTGCCTTTGGGATCGAAGTCGGAACCTCCCTTGCCGCCGCCCATGGGCAACGTGGTCAAGGAATTTTTGAAGATTTGCTCGAAGCCCAAGAACTTCAATACAGACAGGTTCACCGTGGGGTGGAAGCGCAAACCGCCTTTGTAGGGGCCGATGGCGCTGTTGAACTCCACGCGGTAGCCGCGGTTCACCATGACCTCGCCGCTGTCCGTAGTCCAGGGCACACGGAACAAGATGGTGCGCTCGGGCTCCACAATGCGTTCCAAGATCTTGGCGGTCTTGTACTTGGGGTTTTCCTCGATAAAAGGAATAACCGATTCGGCCACTTCGTGAACGGCCTGCAAGAATTCCGGTTCATTTCCGTTGCGCTGGCGCACGGTTTCCATGAACGCGTCAATTTGGGCTTGATATTTCTGAGCCATGGGTTGATATTTAATGCAAAGGTAGTGCGAAATTTGTGCCATGATAGAAGAACCGACTCCCCAAAAAACCCCGTTGTCCGCTTTGGGCGAGTTCGGGCTGATTCAGCGCCTCACGGAAGCCATTTCCCTGAAGAACACCACTTCCGTTTTGGGGGTGGGAGACGACGCCGCCGTGCTGGATTTTGGACCCGATTCCGAGGTGGTGGTCACCAAGGACCTCCTGTTGGAGGGGGTGCATTTTGATCTTTCCTACACGCCCCTCAAGCATTTGGGCTACAAGGCAGCGGCCGTCAATCTGTCCGACCTCTGCGCCATGAACGCAACACCGTCGCAGTTGTTGGTGGGCTTGGCCGTCAGCAATCGCTTCCCCGTGGAGGCCTTGGAGGAAATCTACCACGGCCTGTATTTGGCGTGCGATCGCTACGGCGTGGACTTGGTGGGGGGCGATACCACCTCCAGTCAAACCGGCTTGATGCTGTCCGTTACGGCCATCGGCCACGTGCAGCGGGGCACTGCGGTGCGTCGGTCCGGCGCTTCCGCCACGGATTTGTTGGTGGTTACGGGCGATTTGGGCGCGGCGTATTTGGGTTTGCAGGTTCTGGAGCGGGAGAAAGCCGCTTGGCAGGCCAATCCCAATCTGCAGCCGGAGCTTCAGGGCCACGAGTACGTTTTGGAGCGCCAATTGAAGCCGGAGCCGCGGGTAGACATGATCCGACTCCTCCGCGATTTGGACGTGCGCCCAACTTCCCTGATTGATGTGTCCGACGGTCTCTCGTCTGAGGTTCTGCACCTGTGCGACGCCTCCGGCTTGGGCTGCAAGCTTTTTGAAGCCAAGATCCCCATGGACCCCACCGTCATCCGTTTGGCGGAAGAGTTTGGCATCAACCCCATCACGGCCGCACTGAACGGCGGCGAGGACTACGAATTGCTCTTCACGGTTCCTTTGTCCGACTGGGACAAGATCAAGGGCAATCCCAACCTGACGGCCATTGGCCACCTGACGGAGTCACCCCAACGCTGGTTGGTGTTGAATTCCGGCCAAGAGGTGGAGCTGAAGGCGCAAGGGTTTCAGCACCAGTAGGAGGCGCGCGCACCGCGCGCGGCAAAGACCAAAAAGAGGGGCCCGGCGCGCAAGCGCCGGGCCCCTCTTTTTAAAGCGTATTTGGCGCCTTATTGAAACTTAGAAGCCTGCTCCGCGTAGCGCGCAAACAGCGGATCGCTTTGCATTTTGGCCGGATCAAAATTGCCTCCGTTGTACGCGGAAGACAAACGCACCAGCATTTGGTAGTACTGCAAATCGCCTTCGATGTCTTGGGACACAAACGAGCGCTTGGCGCCACGGTATTGCGCGTAGTAGCTGAGGTTTTCGTCCAGCGAGGAAGCAAAACCGTCCACCAACTTATTGGCTTTGTCTTTAGCGCCGGCGCGGAAGTAGCCCTCAATCATGCTGAGCAAGAAGTAGTCGTAGCCAAAGCGTTCTACGGGCATTTTTTGCATGCCAAAGTCCAGCATTTCAATGGCCTTCTTGTTTTGGCCTTGGATGGCCAACGTGGATGCTGCACGCCCAAACGAGGTGCGCAAGTTGAAGCATAAGCGGCGGTTGGTTTCGTCCAAGTAAACGTTGGGATCTTCCATATTTCCGTACAGGAATTTACCGGCCTCGTTCTTCGGGTTCACCATCAAGTTGTAGCAAGCCTCGGCGTTCACGTCGCCAAAGTCGTACGAACCTTCGGGGGTGGAGCTTTTTACGGGAACAAAACGGTACGCCAAACCTTCCAAACGGAAATACGGCGTCAGCCAGAAGAATCCGCTGGCCGTGGATCCTACCGTGGTGCTGAAGTAAATCGGACGGGACCAGTCGTTGTTGGCCAAGAGGTCAATCAGCATCAAATCACGCTTAGACACCACGCTGGACCCCCAGTCCCAATCGATGTACTCCAAAATGCGGTCCGCCTGGTCTGCGGGTACTACGTTGTTCTTGAGAACCTGCTCTTTGTTGACCGGAATGCGCCATTTCTTCTGGGGGAAGAAGGAGAACTGCTTGGGCGCCTCCGTGCCTTGGTAGGCCGTGAACTTGGTGGCGGCATCGTCCCGACGGGTCCAATTCAAAAAGTCTTCTACGTACCAGCGTCCTTGAACGCCAATGTCTTGGTAGAAGAGCACATCGCGCGTGCCCTGCACGTACTGGCTTTTTTCAAAGCGGAAGGGCACTGGCGCGCCTTCGTAGTACTTGCGCTTCATCATGTCGATGTACCAGTCCGTGTTGAGCAGGGAAAGGTTCACAATGCGAACGTCCGTTCGGTAGCCTTCTACCTCTTGTACGTACCACAAAGGGAAGGTGTCGTTGTCTCCGTTGGTGAACAAAATGGCGTTCTTTTCGCAGGAATCCAAGTAGGCTTTGGCAATGTCCCGTGCGGTGTAGCGGTTGGAACGGTTGTGGTCGTCCCAGTTTTGTTGTGCCATGAGGCCCGGAACCGCTACGAGCATAGCCGCGGTAACCAAGGCCGCTGTGGCTGTGGAACGCAACTTGCCCAGCCACTCCACGAGGGCCACCACACCCAGACCAATCCAAATGGCAAAGACGTAGAAGGAGCCCACAAAGGCGTAGTCCCGCTCGCGCGGTTCAAACGGCTTTTGGTTGGTGTAGACTGCAACCGCGATGCCCGTAAAGAGGAACAACGAGGTCAACACCCAGGTGTGGTCTTTGTCTTTGGAGAACTGGAAAAAGAGCCCCACCAAGCCCAGAACAAGCGGAAGTGCATAATAAACGTTTCGGGCCGGGTTGTTTTTGAGGAACGTCGGCTGGTTGTCTTGCGGGCCCAAACGCGCTTCGTCCCAGAACGTAATGCCCGTGATCCAGTTGCCTTTGGTGAATTCGTAGCGATTTTGCTCGTCGTTTTGGCGTCCGGCAAAATTCCACATGAAGTAGCGGAACCACAGTTGACCAAGTTGGTACTTCACGAAGAAGGAAAAGTGCTTCCCAAAGGAAATTGGGGCGTCCTTGTCCGCGATTTTCATCAAACTCATGTAGTTCTGCACGTGGTCGGACTGGTCCGACCACATCCGCGGGAAGAAGCCGATGTACCGCTTGTCGTAGTTGGGCACCGACGCCTTGCCGTCGTTGGTCACTTCGTATTTACCAGTTTCCTCGCTGAACGCGTAGGTAGGCTTGCCGTCTTTGTAGGGCTGTTGCGGGTCCAGAGGAGCGTTGAAGCTCTGTCCGTACAAAACAGGCCAGTCGCCGTACTGCTCGCGGTTGTAGTACGCCAGCAAAGAAATGGCGTCTTCGGGATTGTTTTCGTCGATGGGTGTATTGGTGTTCGAACGAATGGCCAAGGTCAAGAAGGTGGAGTACCCAATCATGATGAACACTACCGCCAGAATTCCTTGCGAGATGAGGGGCTTGTTGGTTTTTTTGGCCCACTGCAAGCCGTATACCACGGCGCCCACAAACAGGCCAAACGCCAGCAGGGTACCGGAGTTCTTGGGGAGTCCTACGGTATTGACCGACTGTATTTCCAAGAAGCCAAATACCTTCAGGATGAACGGAATGATGATGGCAAAAACGAAGGCCAGGACCGCCACAGAAACCGTATTGGCTACCAAGAATCCTTTCCAGGAACGGTCTTTATAGAGCTTGTAGTACACCACCATGACCACCGCCGGAATGACGAGGAAGGCCAAAATGTGCACGCCCACGGTGAGGCCCACGGCATAAGCCACGAGCAACAACCAGCGGTTGGCGTAGGGATCGTGGTCCACCGCTGCTTCCCACTTCAGACCGGCCCAGAAGGCCAAGGCCGTGAAGAACGAGCTCATGGCGTAAACTTCGCCTTCAACGGCGCTGAACCAAAAGGAGTCGGAAAACGTGTAGGCCAAGGCACCCACTGCACCAGCACCAAAAATAGCGACGGTACGGGCCGGGGTTTGTTCGCCCAATCGCGCAATCAAGCGCTTGGCGATGGCCGTGATGGACCAAAAGAGGAATAAAATGGTGAAGCTGGACGAAAACGCAGACAGCAGGTTCACGTAGTACGCCTGCTGCGTTACGTCACCGGCCAACAAGTTGGCCACAACCGCGCCCATCAACTGGAACAACGGCGCTCCGGGAGGGTGTCCCACCTGCAGTTTGACCGAGGTCGCAATGTATTCGCCGCAGTCCCAGAAACTGGTGGTAGGCTCTACCGTTAGGACGTAGGTGGCGCTGGCAATCACAAACACCAACCAACCGAGTAGGTTGTTGATGCGTTGGTAGGAAGAAGCATTCATTCGCTGGCTGTTTTCACGCTTTGAGCGAACGAAGATAAGGAATTTGACGACCTCTTGGGGTCTTTAGGCTACCGCAACGCCGAGCTTTTTGTGGATCAATGCGTGGAGTTTGCGTTCCAATGCGGGAAGTTCCACCTGCGCCAAGGCATCGTTGGCAAAGGCCAGCATGAGCAGGGCGCGTGCTTCGGTTTCGGGGATTCCGCGGGCACGTAAGTAAAAGAGGGCGTCGGCGTCCAGCTGGCCCACGGTGCAGCCGTGGGAACACTTGACGTCGTCGGCAAAAATCTCCAACTGCGGCTTGGTATCAATCTGCGCGCGGTCGTTCAACAACAGGTTGTCGTTTTGCTGAAAGGCGAGGGTCTTTTGCGCTTGCGGACGCACCATGATTTGTCCGTTGAAGACCCCGTGGGAACGGCCGTCGTACACTCCTTTGTACACCTCGTGGCTGGTGCAATGGGGCACGGCGTGGTCCACAAAAGTGCGGTGGTCCACGTGCTCGTCGCCGTTGATGAGGGTTAATCCATGCAAATGCGCCTCCGCATTAGAACCGGCCAGATGGAAGCGAAGGTCGTTGCGGGTGAGTTTTCCGCCGAAACTGAAGGTATTGACGACGGCCGTGCTGTCCGCCGCTTGGTGCACAAAAGTGGCGTCCGTGAGCGTGGCCGTGGAAACGTCGTTTTGCAATTTGGTGTACCGAACGTGAGCGTTGGGCGCCACGCGAATTTCCGTGACGGCGTTGGTCCAGTGGGCTTTACCGTTGAGTGCTTGGTGCCGCTCCACGATTTCCACGCGCGCTCCGGTCTCTACCACTACGATGTTGCGCACTTGGGCAAACATCGGCTCGTCCGCCGTGGTGAAGTAGAAGATTTGGATGGGCTTGTCTGCGGCAGTATTCTTGGGGACGTGCACCAGGGCGCCTTCCCGGGCCAAAGCGCGGTTCAGGAGCACCAAGGGCTCGTCCAATTCGTCCAATGCGGCAAAGTTTTCCGCCAACCACTCGGGGGATTTGCGCCATGAGCTGCCCAGCGTGCACACGTCGATGCCTTGGTGAGTTGTGCTGCTCAGCCAAGAAGAATAGACGCCGTTGACGAACACCACGCGGTAGGCGTCCAACTCGTCCAAAAAGTAGGATTCCAGGTCCTTAAACTCCAGAGCGTGTTGGCTCGCAGAGGCAAACGGTGGCACGGTGGTGTATTCCGTCGCAAGGGTGGTTTTCAGCGAAGTGTACTTCCAGGATTCCCAGTGCTTGGTGGGAAAGCCCAACGCCTCAAATCGATCGATGGCCGCACGTCGTTTGGACGCAACCGCATCGCCGCTTTCCCGGGCCAAGTCTGCCTCGTGTTCCGCGTATAAATTCAGCAACGTATTGTGCATTATTTGCCGGCGTTTTCTTTTTTGATCCAGTCGTACCCGCGCTCCTCCAACTCCAGCGCCAAATCTTTGGTGCCGCTTTTGACGATTTTTCCGTTGAGCAAAACGTGCACGTAGTCCGGAACGATGTAGTCCAACAAACGCTGGTAGTGGGTGATGACCACCACCGCATTGGTTGGGCTCTTCAAAGCGTTAACCCCTTGGGCCACAATGCGCAAGGCGTCAATATCCAGGCCGCTGTCCGTTTCGTCCAAAATGGCCAAACGGGGCTCCAGCATGGCCATTTGGAAGATTTCGTTGCGCTTTTTTTCGCCGCCGGAAAACCCTTCGTTCAACGAACGGCTCAAAAAGCTCTTGTCCATTTCCAACAGCTCCAACTTTTCGCGCATTTTTTTCAGCAGTAAAGCGGCTTCCAACGGCCCTTCGCCGCGCGCAGCGCGGTGGGCATTCAGCGCGGTTTTGATGAAGTTGCTGACGGACACTCCCGGAATTTCCACGGGGTATTGAAAGCTCAAGAAAATCCCCTTGTGGGCGCGTTCCTCCGGCGAGCAATCCAATAGCGATTCGCCGTCCAGAAGAACATCGCCGCCGGTGACTTCGTATTCTTCCCGACCGGCCACCACGCTGGACAAGGTGCTTTTTCCGGAGCCGTTGGGGCCCATTATGGCGTGAACTTCACCCGGTTTAACCTCCAAGTTAATGCCCTTGAGGATGGACGTTCCGTCGGCCAAACCGGCCTGTAAATTTTGAATGGATAGCATGATTTCTTCTGTTTCGCTCGGGCGGTTTTGCGGATTATCCGACGGATCCTTCCAAACTGATGGCGAGTAATTTTTGGGCCTCCACGGCAAATTCCATGGGGAGTTGGTTCAAAACATCTTTGCAGTAACCGTTGACAATCAGGGCAATGGCCGCTTCGGTGTCCATGCCGCGCTGGTTGCAGTAGAAGATTTGATCCTCCCCAATTTTGCTGGTGGTGGCCTCATGTTCTACTTGAGCGGATTTGTTTTGGATCTCGATGTACGGGAAGGTGTGGCTGCCGCATCCGTCGCCCATCAACAGGGAGTCGCACTGGGAGAAGTTTCGCGGGCCTTCTGCGCGCGGCCCCAAATTCACCCATCCGCGGTAGCTGCCGTTGCTGTGCCCCGCGCAGATGCCCTTGCTGATGATGGTGCTCTTGGTGCGCTTGCCCAAGTGAATCATCTTGGTGCCCGTGTCTGCCTGTTGGTAGTGGTTGGTCACCGCCACGCTGTAAAATTCGCCCACGCTGTCGTCACCTTTCAAGATGCAACTGGGGTACTTCCACGTAACGGCAGAACCGGTTTCCACTTGCGTCCAGGAGATTTTGGCGCGCTTCTCGCAAATACCGCGCTTGGTCACAAAATTGAAGACCCCGCCCTTGCCTTCGGCATCGCCCGGGTACCAGTTTTGGACCGTCGAATACTTGATTTCCGCATCGTCCAACGCCACCAATTCCACCACGGCTGCGTGCAGCTGGTTTTCGTCCCGGGAAGGTGCGGTGCAACCTTCCAAGTAGGACACGTAGCTGCCTTGGTCTGCAATCAATAATGTACGCTCAAACTGACCCGTCCCCGCTTGGTTGATGCGGAAGTACGTGGAGAGCTCCATGGGGCAACGCACGCCTTTGGGGATGTAGCAAAAGCTGCCGTCCGTGAAGACGGCGCTGTTCAATGCAGCAAAGAAATTGTCCGTGCGCGGAACCACCGTTCCCAAGTACTTGCGCACCAATTCTGGGTGCTCGTGTACGGCGTCGGAAATGCTGCAAAAGATGATGCCTTTTTCGGCCAGGGTGGCCTTAAAAGTGGTGGCTACGCTAACCGAATCCACCACAACGTCCATGGCCACGCCAGACAAACGTTTTTGTTCGTCCAAACTGATGCCCAGTTTTTCAAAAGTCTTGAGCAACTCCGGATCCACCTCGTCCAAGCTGTTCACCTGCTTTTTGACCGGTGCGGAATAGTAGGAGATGGCCTGATAGTCCGGTTTGGTGTACCGAACGTTGGCCCATTCCGGCTCTTCCATGGACTGCCAAATGCGGAAGGCTTCCAAGCGCCATTCCGTCAGCCATTCCGGTTCGTTCTTTTTGGCCGACAGTGCGCGGATCACGCCCTCGTCCAAGCCCGGAGGCAGGTTGTCGGACTCAAAATCAGTGGTAAAACCGTACTTGTACTCGGCGGAGGTGACGCCTTCCAGGATTTCGTCTTGGCTCATACCGCAAAGGATTCGCCGCAGCCGCAGGTGCGCGCTGCGTTGGGGTTGTTGAACACAAAGCCCTTGCCGTTGAGGCCACCGCTGAAATCCAGGGTGGTGCCCAACAAATAGAGCAAACTCTTTTTCTCCACGAGCATCTTGACGCCGTGCTCTTCAAACGTTTGGTCGCCTTCCTCGGGGGCGTCCACAAAACCAAAATCGTAGCTGAGGCCACTGCAGCCACCGCTCTTCACGCGAACGCGAATAAAGGCGTCGCTCCGGCCTTCGTCGCTGAGGAGGCGCTGAATTTGACGGGCGGCAGCATCGGATACGTGCACCATGGGGTGGGACTTAGGTTAGGAACTGTTGGTTATGGACCCAGCTCAACGCTGGTTTCACGGGGATTAACCGCAAAATCCGAACGCTTGTTTAGAACGGGTCTAAATTTTGAACAAAAGTACACCGCTCTGTCGTTTACCACAAAGTAAATCGGGACAATTCGTTCAAGCGTTGCGCGAAGCACGTTTTGTTGCAGGTAGGAAGAAATCCGTATCTTTGTTAGTCCCGATGAACGGGAACCCAACTACCGTGCATACAAACACCTTCTCCGAAGCCCGCCTGGGCCAGCATCTCTTCCACGCGCTGTGTGCCAGCGATTCCGTGGAGGTTCCCGGGTGGGGAGTGTTTGCGGTGCGGCCATTTGGCGCAGACATTCAATTGGTTTCTGGTCTTTTCTTGCCTCCTGCTCGCCGGGTTTCTTTTTCCCCAAACGACTCCGTGCTTGGGGAATCCTTCCTGCGTCAGGTGGCTTCTGTAGAAGGATGTGATTCTTCCGAAGCGGCACGTTTGGTGCACAATGTAGTGCGCGGATGGCGGGTGCGCTTGGACCGCGGCGAACGCATTTTTTTGGATTCCATCGGGGCATTTTCCCTCCGCAATGGATTTCAGTGGGTCTTTCAACCCGCGTTGGAAGCGAATTTCTTGCCCGAGTCCTACGGATTGCCCATTTACCGCTTGCCGGTTTTGGTTCCTGCCGACGAAGTCCCGGTTCGCGCTTTGCGCGCTACTGTTTCTCCGGCCCGGTCTTCCGCTCCGGAAACAACAATTCCTTCGGATGCGGTACGCAAAGCCCCTGCTGCGGCTCGGACTACCGCCCCAATTAATCCTGAGGCGGGAGCAACCCCACCGGCACGCCCCTTAACCGATCGCCGAATTCGTTCCAACCGAGAAAAATGGTTGGCACCGATTCGTTCTGCCGCGGTGTTCACCGGCATCGTTGGTCTGTTGGTGGTTGGTGGAACGAAGCCTGGATTTCAACAAGATATTCAAAACGTTCTCCACGAAGCGTCGTGGATGCGTCTCCCCAAATTAGCGTGGCCGTCCATGGATTTATTCTCGCAACCCCCGCTCGAAGAGCCTGCGTCGCCTAAGAAAGAGGTTGAAGCACCCGCGGCCGTAACTGCAACAGCAGAATCCGCCCCGGCCGTTGAGACCCCGGCTCCACCGGTTTCGCAACCCCAAGCGGATGCGCCGGCAGAGACGTCGGTATCCAAAGAGGACAAGTCGACCACTTCCGCAACGAGCGCCGAAAAGGACAAAGCCTCCAGCAAAGGAGTAACGGCAACCAAGGAATCCAAGGATCAGTATTACTTGGTGGTGGGTGCCTTTGGTGACCGCACCAATGCAGAGCGCTTAGTCAACACCTTGCGTGCTCAGGGTCAGAACGCACAAATTGTGCCCTCCTCCTTGGGAACCACCAAAGTGGCTGCAGGTGTTGCGCGTTCGGAAGAAGAGGCTCAGGCCCAGCGAGACGTATTGAAGAAATCCTTCCCGGCAGTTTGGGTTTTCCGCGGCAATCCGCAACCATGAAGGCAAAACGCCCGTCGGAGTCACTCACGGTGATGACCGAAATTGTTCTGCCGAACGACACCAACAACCTGAACAATCTTTTTGGGGGTCAATTGCTGAGCTGGATGGACCGGTGCGCCGCCATCGCAGCTCACCGACATTCTCGTCGGATTGCTGTTACGGCGAGTGTGAACAATGTTTCGTTCAAACAAGCCATTCCTGTCGGGAGTATCGTCACTTTGGAGGCCAAGGTTTCTCGCGCGTTTTCGTCTTCCATGGAGGTCTACGTGGAGGTGACCATGGAAGATCAGCGCGGCCAGGGCAATGCAATTCGTTGCAACGAAGCCATGTATACGTTTGTGGCGGTCGATCAACTGGGCAACCCCATTTCGGTTCCGCCGATTGAACCCGAAACGGACTTGGAAAAGCAGCGCTTCGACGGTGCCCTGCGCCGACGTCAGTTGGCGTTGATTTTGGCGGGCAAAATGCAGCCCAATGAAGCTACCGAGCTCAAAAAGTTATTCCTTCCGGAAGGAAACTGAAGCCCGTCGCGGCTCCCCAGGCGGACCACACGGCGGCCAGTAAGTACCCAAAAATCCAGATCGAACGAATCCACCCGCGTTGGGTGTAGTCCAGTGCATTAGCGGTCAGTAAGGCCACGGGAACCGAAAGTGCTCCGGGCAACCAAACCCATGCGGACGGCAGCAGCGCAGCCCAAACGAGCATTAGAACAACAGAACCCAAGGAAAACTGGATGGCGTGGCGCTTGACCAACTTTGCTTTGGACATGGCGGCGATGGATTGCCCCAGAATGGGCAAAAACGACACCCCAGCCCAAATCCAACCCACGGGAAGCTCCCGCGGATAGGCACTCCAATCAAAAAAAGAGGGCAGGCGGTTGGGCTGCAAGGACTCGGGAAAGTGTGACGCCAGTGGATAGAGCAGCGTCCACGTACCCAGAGCAGGCAGAAGCGTCAAAAAGACACGCCGAAGACTCAGGTGACCGTAGAGGCCCATTCCCAACCAAGCCAGGGGCAAGACTACGGTGGCGTCGGGATGAACCCAGCTGGACAGTGCGCCGAGCAGGCCCACATTTAATGCGACGCTGTCTTTTTGGCCAACGGGTTGGTGCAACGTAAAAACAAATCCGGTGCTCAAAACAACCAAGATGGCCGCCAAAAGATCCACCCAGCTCAATCCCGAACCGCTTCGACTCAGCCCAACGGCCACTACCCACCAGGTCCATCCCAAGAGATAAGTGGCCTTGAGGTAGCCGCTTCGGTAGATCAAAAACAAATTAACCAAACCGGCCAAAAGTCCTGTGCACAGCGCCAAAAGAACAATCTCCCAGGCCGGATGCGGTTGGGATACCACCAAGGCGGGCAGCAGCACGATGGGCAGGAGCACCATCATGGGGCCTGCGATGGGTTTATTGCTTTTGAAGAAGCCGGTTAACATCTTATCTTTGTGGAAAATTAAAGAATTTCGCCATGCCGTTGCGCACTGTTTTTGAAGCTTTGGGAGAATTTCTCCACTGGACGTTGAAGCTGGTCCCCCTCGCGGGCAATTTGCCCAATATTTTATTTTCCTTGATCATCACCGGCGGTTTGCTCTACTGGATTGGTGAAATGCGCAAGCACGAGAAGGCCGGCGAAAAGTAAGCCCTCGGGATAAACGCGTTTCGCGGTCGTTATCCCCGTAAATCGTTTCCGATGTCCCGACGGTAGTACTGTCCGGGATACGAAATTTTAAACAACGCCTCGTAGGTTGCCGCAAGCGCCTCCGAGGCGTTTTTGCCTTGGGAAGATACCGCCAACACACGCCCTCCGTTGGTGACCACGCCGCTTTCGGCGCCTGATTTCTTGGTTCCTGCGTGAAAAACCACCGTGGGGCCGTGGGGATCCAAGTTGTCCAGTCCAGAAATAGGGTCTCCTTTCCCGTAGGCTTCTGGGTAGCCGCCCGCTACCGAAACCACAACGCATTGCGCTCCCGGACGCACTTCCGCCGTGCGGTTGGTCAACCGATGATTTGCGGCGTCCATCAGAAGGGCAACCAAATCCTCGTTGAGTCGCGGCAAAACAGCCTCGGTTTCGGGATCGCCCATGCGGCAATTGTACTCAATCACCTTGACGGCGTCGGCACACCGAATCAAGCCAAAAAACAGGAATCCGACGTACGGAATCCCTTCTGCGCGCAATCCGTTGACCGTGGGTTCCACAATGCGGCTGCGGACTTCCTCCAATACTTCTGGCGTGCAAAACGGCACCGGGGAAACGGCACCCATTCCGCCGGTATTCAGGCCGGTATCGCCCTCGCCAATGCGTTTGTAGTCCTTGGCTTCCGGCAGCAAAACGTAGTGTTCGCCGTCGGTCAGCGCAAAAACAGAAAATTCAATGCCGTCCAAGAATTCCTCCACCACCACTTTGGCCGACGCCTCGCCAAATTTGGCTTCCAGCAGCATGGCGCGCAATTCGGTTTGGGCTTCTTCCAGGGAGGATAAAATCAAAACACCTTTGCCGGCCGCCAATCCGTCTGCCTTCAACACATAGGGAGGCGCCAAGGTGGCCAAAAAGGCACAACCTGCCTCGACGGTTTCCGGAGTAAACGTTTGGTGGGCCGCGGTGGGAATCCCGTGCCGCCCCATGAACTCTTTGGAAAAATCTTTGGACCCTTCCAGCCGCGCGCCGGAGGCTCCCGGACCAATGAATGCCAGGTGACTCAGCCCCGGATGCGCGGCGCAAACGTCGCGCAACCCGTGAACCAAGGGATCTTCCGGTCCCACCACCACCAAAGACACGCCCGATTCGGTAACAAAACGTGCCAAAGCCTCGGTGTCTTGCCAATTGACGTCTACATTTATTCCCTCCAACGCGGTTCCGGGGTTGCCCGGAGCAATGTAGAGTTGGTTGCAGAGTGGACTTTGGCTCAAAACGCGAGCGAACGCATGTTCGCGACCGCCGGAACCGAGCAGGAGGATGTTGATGGCATTCATGGTTGGCTGCAAAGGTAGGCCGATATTTTCATGCCGTCGCGGACCGCAACCGCCGTGCCCCGAGGTTCGTTCCAAACCGCCGGCGTTCCCGTGCATTGCGCATCCACCATTCGGCCCAACCCATCTGCAGTGGCTCGCCAAAGCGCACCTTCGGCCGTGTACCACAGACCTCCGCGTGCGTCCAATTTTGGGGTGCCCGACGGAGACCAGCCCGCCCGATTCCACCGACGTTCCACCCAACCGTCCGACGCCCGGACCAACCACAGTTGATCGTCGGAACCTTTCACCCACAGCGATGGTGTACCGTTGAACGCACTCGGTTCCTTTGTCCCGACGGCCCAACCCAGCCAAAGTGTTCGGTCCAATTGCGTGGAGTCGGAGTACGTTACGGACCAGCATCGGATTCCGTTGGCGCGGTAGGACTCAATTTTGTGTTCCATCAAAACCGCCACTTGGTTGGGGTTGAGGACCACCGGTGGGTGCGCAACGGGATTGCCGCGCAACGCAACCGTGCTCCCGGAGGAGTGCACCAAGGTGCCGGAATGGGGAGCGCGGTGGCGCCACCAGCCAGCTGGTGTGTCCCCGGGCGCGCCCGGGGACCGGGCGAGTCCGTCGGCGCTGCCGACGAACGCGCCCCGCCACCCCTGCTTCCAAAGGACTTGCCACGCCCCTTGTTCCCTGATGCTATCTGGATTCCAGATCCACGCCGTGGACGTCCAACCGTTGGCGGGGCTTTCGGTTGTGCTTGTTCCCGGGTTTGTTTTGGCGCTTTGAAAAGTGCTCGCGCCCAAATGCCCGCCCGGGCTTGTTCCCGCAACCGCGGAACGCGCACCAAGCCCCATGGATTTGGTGACGACGCAAACGGAATGCCCCGGCCCCGCAAACAAGGCCGGTTCCACCCATTGGGTTTCCCCAGGGAGGGTGGTGGACGGCCAGGAAAGCTCCTTCCAACGAAGCGTCGGAAGGTGGAGGACCAGGATGCCCTTTTCTCCCAACAGGTAGGCCCAGTCTCCTTGTTGCAGCGACGCCGACCCGGGGTAGGTGCCGTCGGTCCAAACCCGAGGCAGGTAGGCTTTTTGGAGGGGCATGCCGGTGCGTCCGTGGAGCAGCCAAAGGGAATCGCCGGAAGAGGCCACCACGTTTTCGGAGCAGGACCAGGGGCCCACCCCCGCGCCGGCAGCGCCGGCGCGGGGGTGGAAGGTCCACAAGGAAATCCAGGGATCAGGGAGCGGAGGTGCCACCGTTCCCTCGGTGCACGACGTCCAGCCGAACAAGGCGAACAACCCTGCCGCTGCTGTAAAAGTGCCGGACTTCATCACCGAACGGGCAGAGCAAAGAACCCTGCGTTGGATAGTTGTCCGTTGTACAGCAGACGCAGTTTGTCCTTAGTTTCCGTGCAGTTGCGCATCTGCTGGTGGTTTGTTTTGGGGAGTCGGACCGAGAGCACGGCGCCGTTTACATTGCCCGCGGAGTGCGCCAGCACCATGCCGTCGCTTTCGTACTGAAACACGCGGAGCACGTACCGGGGGGTGGCGTGGCAATCTTCAAAACCGCCGCTCGGCTCGCAATCGTCCGGCGATTCCGTACGGCAACGTTCCACCGCTCCCGTTTGCAAGTTCACGCACGTGCACCACCAGCCGTCTTGCAACCAGTGAATTTCCTGGGCCCCCACGATGGTTTTGTACACCCCGTTGGCGTGGACGTACCAGCGTTCGGCCGCTTCCAGTGCCGCTGCGGTTGCTTCTTTTTGCGCGGCGCGCTTGCGGTAATAATTGGCCAAGGGAACCGCCAGGCGCCAGGCATGTGCTGCTTCGCGGTAGGCCAAGGCACGGTCTGCAGCGGCGTCGGCCAGCGCTTCAAATCGATCGCGTTCCCGTTGGGCGAAGTTAACCAAACCTTGATCGTCCGTAGCGTTGAAGGGGTCGGTCATTTGCTGTACGCCCATGGAGTCCAGGGAGAAAAAAGACTGCGCCGTTCTCCAGAATACCGGCTCCTCTTCCACGCCGTAGAAGGCGACGATGGGGACTTCACTGCCTTGCGTGTGGAGGTTTTGGATGGAAGCGCTCCACGGCAGTAGGTCCAGCGTGATCGGTCGGTAAAAATCCCGCGCGGCAAAGGGCGTGAAGACTTTTCCAAGAGTACCGCAGGCCGACTGAACGGTTTGCTTCAACAGGGGATCCAGGCCCGGCACCCAGCGCAGCAGGGGCAAGGAGGGGTAGACCACCACCTCCGGATGCCCCAACACCGCGCAGGCCTCGGTTACGAAGGGTCGGGCCAAATCCAAACCGTTGGGACTGGCGTTGTACAGCGCAACGGCACCCATGTGGGGTGAACCGAAGGTGGCGATGCCGCCAAACTGGCGTTGAAAGGCCGAACTGTCTCGGTACAAATCGTCCATTTTTCGGGCTACCACACCGCCCAAACTGTGGGCAACCACCAAGTTGTTGGCAGGCAGCAAACCCAAAGGTGCGCCCAGTGCTTGGTGGGCGGTGGCTACCGCTGCATGCGCGTCCAATGCCGCGTCCGCCAAGGAACCGTTGTGGTAGTAAGTGGGTGGCGTGCTGTAGGGAACGCGTCGGGCTGGAAAATTGGGGGCTCCGCCGTAGGAAGTGCGCGCAGCCACCAGGTTCCAACTGGTTCCGTCGCCGCCGAGGCCGTGCAGGTGGTGGACCAATCGGTCTCCTGTTCCTTGTATTTTGAAACCCGGTTGCGGCGCAAAAAAGGGTGGGACAAAAGCGCAGGGTTCCGGGAACCACATCTGAACCGAACCAGGAGCGGTAGCGGCACAAGGTTGGGCTCGTGCGGTATGCACCAAGAGAATGCCTGCAATGGTGAGTATCAGGCCCACCAACACGGCCATTTCGCCGCTGGGAGCTCGTTTTTTGGAAAGAGAAGATTTACGCATGTTTTTTTCGAATTAGAAAGTGAGAAAGCAGAGTGATTTTATCGAGCGGCCCGCACCCAGCGCGTGGCGTGGCGTTGTCCTCCTTGTTGGATCCAGACGGTGTAGACGTGTGCGTCCGGCAATTCGGTTAAATCCAGCGATCCGCTCCAAGGCCCGCGGTGCGTCCAAACCACCCGACCGGTGGCGTCCGCCACAAATACTTCGGCCTCAACCCCGACTGAGGGTCCCCGCGCAACCAAGCGACTATTGCCGCCGGCGTCGAGCGCAACCCAAGATTGCCACGAAGTTGCGGCGCTGTTTGCGGTTCCCGGTGCACGGTCTGCACTGCCTTCCAGGGAAGTTTTGGCTTGAGCGTACGGCCCGTTGATGCCGTTGCTCCACCCGCGGGCGGCCAGCCAGTTTTCCACCGCAGCAGCCCCGGTGTCCACACGCGGCGTCCCCCATTCTGCCCGACGGTATCCCGTCCAGCACACCCCGTTGGCGCCCGTTGCACGTCCGCGTTCCTCCAATTCCGTCAGGAAATAGTCGCCGGTGGGCAGTGCCGCGTACCGCGTGCGTCGGACCGAGTCGTTTTGCCCCCAGCGCTCGGTACGCACCCCCGTCCGACGGTTGTATTCGACCGTTGCACCGTCCCAAACCACCCGGGTACGTTCCGCGCTGTTGGTTTCCACCGCACGTCCCCATTCCCGTACCTGATCGGCCGTGGGCAGGGGCGAGTGGGGGAGCAACCAACCGCCCGTACGCGGCACCAGTAAAGCTGCATGTTCCTGCCATTCCTGTGCGTCGGCAGCCGTCCACACCAGCGCGTGGTTTTGCTGCGGATCCGCATAGTAAAAATCCACGCCGCGGCCGTGCCGAACGCGCTGCAGCGGGTGCGGCATCCCTTCCTCCGGACGGGTAGTACCGGTGAAGTCCACCACCTCAAAAAACTGCGTTCCGTCCCACACCCGGCTCATGGTTTGCGTCTCCTCCTCCGGAAAAAAGTGCCGAAGGTCCAGGGGCGTCAACTGCGCCGTGTCTTCCATCCGGAACAATTCCGCCCAGCGGATCGTTCTTTGTTCAACCACCGCAACGAACGGGCGGGTTCCCGCCGGTACTTGTTGTGCCCACAAGCTGGGCGGCGCACCCCCTCCTCCCAGAAGGAGGCACGCCCAGATCCATTGTTTTGTCATGCACCAAAGGACCCCCGTCCCACCTCCGCTAGCCGTACGCCACACACCTATATGCGTTTAATTCCCGACCTTTGCACTGTGGATCCACGCAACCTACTGCCTACCAGTCTTTTGGATGAATTTCCCATCCTAAAGCAAACGATTAACGGACGCCCCTTGGTGTACCTGGACAACGCGGCCACGGTGCAAAAGCCCGTATGCGTTTTGGACGCCATAGACCACTACTACCGAACGGACAACGCCAACGTGCACCGCGGCGTACATACTCTGAGCCAGCGCGCCACGGACTCCATTGAAGCTGCGCGCGAGCAGCTCCGCATGCACCTCAACGCTGCCCACACCCACGAAATCCTCTGGACGCGCGGCACCACCGAAGGCGTCAACTTGGTGGCCCACGGCTTCCGCACCCTGCTCCAACCGGGCGATGCCCTCGTGGTCAGCAGCTTGGAGCACCACAGCAACTTGGTGCCTTGGCAAATGCTGGCCCAAGCCACCGGCGCGGAACTCCGTTTCATTCCCTTGCTGGACGACGGTTCCTTGGATCAAGACGCCTACGCATCGTTGCTGGACCGTCGGGTCAAACTGGTGGCCTTCAACCACATTTCCAACGCCTTGGGAACGGTCAATCCCGTGCGCGACATGACCGCCCAAGCGCACGCCGTTGGCGCCGCGGTCTTTGTAGACGGAGCACAGGCCGTGCCGCACAGCACCGTAGACGTTCAGGCGCTGGACGTTGATTTTTACGCCTTCAGTGGCCACAAAATGTACGGACCCACCGGCATGGGCGTTCTGTACGGAAAGACCGAATGGCTGGAGCGCCTGCCCCCGTACATGGGCGGCGGCGAGATGATCGACCAAGTTCGTCTGGAGGGATCCACCTACGCCGGATTGCCCTTCAAGTTTGAAGCCGGCACCCCGCACATTGCGGGAGCCATTGGTTTGGCCGAGGCCTCTCGCTGGATGCACCGCGTGGGCTTGGAGCGTATTGCGCGCCACGAAGACGAACTGCTGCGCTACGCCACGGCCAAGCTTCAAACCGTAGACGGCCTCCGCCTGTACGGAACCGCTGCCCACAAAGCCGCCGTCCTCAGCTTCAACCTGGACGGAGCACACCCCTACGACGTGGGCATGCTTCTGGACCAAATGGGCATCGCCGTCCGCACCGGTCAGCACTGCACCCAACCCATCATGGACCGCTACGGCATCCCCGGCACCGTCCGCGCTTCGCTGGCCGCCTACACCACGGTGGAGCACCTGGACGCCCTGGTGGACGGCGTGCAAAAGGCGGCACACATGTTGCTGTAATCCTCTGTTGGCCTGAACTGCACCCCTCCAATCTACCCCCTATGTCCCCCATCGAACAAGACATCGTCGACGAATTTGATTTGTTCGACGACTGGATGGCCAAGTACGACCACCTCATCGCCCTGGGCAAAGAACTTCCCCCGATGGATCCCGCCCACAAGACGGAGGACAACCTCATCCGCGGTTGCCAAAGTAAGGTGTGGCTGTACGCCGAATGCCCCAACGGACTGCTGCACTTTACGGCGGACTCCGACGCCATCATCACCCGGGGCATGGTGGCCTTGCTGCTACGCGTGGTGCAGAATCGGCCTGCGGAAGAAGTGGCCCATGAACCTTTTGCCTTTTTAAACGCTATAGGATTGACGAGCCACCTCAGCCCAACCCGTGCCAACGGATTGGCGAGCATGGTCAAGCAAATTAAGTTTTACGCCCTCGCCTACGCCGCCAACAAGTGAACCCCACCGCCGAACGTCCGGATATACTGCCCCAAACCATGACGCCAGAAGAAATGCAACACCTGGGCGAACAGGTGGTTGACGTACTCCGCACCATCTACGACCCCGAAATCCCCGTGGACATCTACGAATTGGGATTGGTCTACGACGTCCAAGTGTCCGACGAAGGATCCGTGCACGTTTTGATGACCCTGACCTCCCCAAACTGCCCGGTAGCGGAAACCCTTCCCGTGGAGGTGAAGGAAAAAGTGCAGTCCTTGGACGCCGTGCGCGACGCCGAGGTGGAAATCACGTTTGAACCGCCGTGGACCAAAGACATGATGTCCGAAGAGGCCCGGCTTGAGTTGGGAATGCTGTGAATAATGTAGGTACCGACCCCATCCGCAACCGCGTGGCGGAAAGCCCGCTCGTGACCTTGGATTTGGAAGATATTTTTCCCGTGCGGCAAGCGGTCTTGGACGTGGCCCAGTGGTGCCCGGACGGAATCGTGCGCGAAAAGGAATTCCGCGCCGCCTTACTGGCTTTTGACTGCGAAAGCATTCGTGATGCTGCCGTGGCCGTGCACAACCCCAGCGGCTGCATTTTGCCCCAATGGGTTCCGGCTTTGGTGGCCATCCGTTTGGCGGAAACCGCCCGGTATGTTGCCTGGTGTGCGCCTGAAGCATTGCTGGACACCTACTACGCCCACCGCATGGCCCAGCTGGACGCCGAACCCTTCCGCGGGCGCCCCGTCCTGATCAAGGGCTGCGGAAAACACCCCGTGCCGGAATCTGCGTACGCCGCCGCTGCCGCCGCGTTGCGTCCGGTGGCCAAATCCGTGCTGTACGGCGAAGCCTGCAGCTCCGTTCCGCTGTTCAAGAACACGTCCCCAACCGTTTAAACCCTACCTTCGGTCCCATGAGTGCTCCCTTTGCTGCCGAAACCGCTGCCCCAGCAACCCCCGTAGACTACCGCCTGCTTTCGTTGCAGCGCCGCATGCATGCGGTCCGCAACGAAGTCATTGGTCATCCGCTGTACGCCCAACTGCGCAGCGTTGAAGACGTGCAAACGTTTATGGAGCACCACGTCTTTGCCGTATGGGACTTCATGAGCTTGCTCAAAACGCTTCAGGCGTCCTTGACGAGCGTGGAAACTGCTTGGGTCCCCACCAAACACAAAGCGGCGCGTCGGTTGATCAACGAGATTGTTTTGGGCGAGGAGTCGGACGTGGACCCCTTTGGCCAACCCGCCAGCCACTACGAACTGTACCTGGACGCCATGCGCCAAGCGGGCGCCAACACGCGGCCGGTGGTGCACTTCATCCAAACCCTGCAGCGGGGCTTTTCCCTGCGGGACGTTTTGCGCTACAATACCGCCGAGGTGCCGGAAGCCCAGCTGGCTTTTTTGCGCGCCACCGAACGCATCATCAAGCGCGGCAAGTTGCACGAAATCATGGCGTCCTTCACGTTTGGACGCGAAGATCTGATTCCGGACATGTTTACAGAATTGGTGCGCGAACTGCACCGCAACCACCCCGGAACCTTTGACGCCTTCATCTACTATTTGGACCGGCACATTGAGCTGGACGGCGACGAGCACGGCCCGGCGGCCTTGCGCATGATGCATGCCGTGTGCGGGGACGACGACGCTAAGTGGGCGGAGGCAGAAGACACGGTGGTGGAAGCATTGGCGGCCCGACGCGCCCTTTGGGACGCGATTTTGGCGGCCCTTCCTGCGAAGTAGTCCAGTCCCTCCGATTTTAATAATCCCGATATTTTAGGATTCAATTCCTGTTTTATCGCGATATTTTAGGATTCAATTCCTAAAATATCGTTATTTTTGCGTTATGGAAGCAAAAAACTGGATTGAGCGAACTTTGTTCCAGCGAGCAGAAGCGCGTTTTTTCCTGGGGAAAGCAGTCGTGGTGACCGGTCCTCGTCAAGTGGGAAAGACGTCGCTTTGCAAACGTTGGGTGGGCTCCAATGCGGAGGCGTTGTGGCTGACGGGCGACGACCCAGACACGTCGGGGTGGCTTCAAAGCCTCAACACGGACCGGTGGGAAGTGGCTTTGCGCGGAAAGCGTTTTCTGGTGATCGACGAAGCACAACTGATTCCGGAGGTAGGCCGAATCGCCAAGCGCGTGGTGGACTTTTTCCCAAATGTTCAGGTTTTCCTCACCGGAAGTTCGTCCGTTTTGTTGACTGGCGCGGTGAACGAGTCCCTCACCGGTCGCAAATGGGAATTCACGTTGTTGCCTTTTTCGCGCGCAGAAATGCAAGCACACTTTGGGGTTCTGCAGGAGCAACGGATGCTTCCCGAGCGGTTGGTGTACGGCGCCTACCCGGAGGTAGTGTTGGCGTCGGATTGGCGCGACGACCGATTGAAGCTCCTCGCAGACAGTTACTTGTATCGCGATATTTTGGCGGTAGATTCCGTCTTGCGGCCGGAGGCACTGGTCAAGCTGGTGCGCGCTTTGGCCTTTCAAGTAGGATCGTTGGTGTCCTACCACGAATTGGCGCAGTTAGCGGGGTTGGACGCAAAAACGGTGGAGCGCTACATCGATTTGCTGGAGAAGGCCTACGTGGTATTTCGCGTGGGCGCCTTCAGCGGCAACTTGCGGTCCGAGCTCAAGCGCGCCAAGAAGGTCTATTTTTACGACAACGGCATCCGCAATGCGGTCTTGGGCGACCTCCGTCCCTTGGAAATGCGGAAGGACGTTGGTGCCTTGTGGGAAAATTATGCGTTGTCGGAGCGGAGAAAAGCGCTGCTTCATCGAGGTCAATCCGCCGAACAGTTTTTTTGGCGAACCAAGGACGGAGTGGAGTGGGATTGGGTGGAACGAACTGCTGGAAGCCTGAAAGCTTGGGAGTGCAAATGGAACGACAAAGCGCGTCCCAAGCGGTCGCAGGCCTTTGAGGCCGCTTACCCAGAAGCGGAAACGGGTTGGGTGACGCCGTCCCTTTTGGATGATTTTCTGGCCGACGGCGCTCCGCAATAACCGCCTTTTACGGGCATACTTTTTTTGATTTGGGTTGCGTGAAAAGTGGTTTGAACATTAGTTTTGCGGCCAACACCAAGGCCCCCAATGCCGCGGCCACCGTTGGGCGAATTCCCAATTACAACCTACTGGATATCAGCGCTCAATTCAAACCTAGCCCATCGGTTTACCTCAAAATAGGGGTGCAAAACGCAACCAACGTCCGTTACTTCACGTGGCGCGCGGGGGGGTATCCGGGGCCGGGCGCTTTGCCGGGCGATGGACGCCTGGGCGTGGCTACGTTGGGCGTTACCTTTTAAGGGGTAGCTCAGGCGCTGAAGTCTACCCGGGTAAATGAGGACGGCAGTTCCGCCGTCCACACGGTACCGTCGTTGGAAACCCCGGTTTCGGTGGGGTCCAAGGCGTCGGTGCGGGGTTCGGAAACCCAGGCGGCGTTTGCCCGCACAAAGTGCACCGGGAGGCCGTCGCACACCGCGGAAGGAGGGGTGTCTGTGGAACCGCCAAATACCCGAAGTCGGACGGAGGAAAACGACGAAAACGAATGGTTCGAGCACTCCTGGTGCAGCGTCCATCCATTAGAGGCGTGTGCTTCGGTGGTCCAAGTTCGGAGTTCGTGGGGCAGGGCGGTGCCGGATTCCGGCACGCCGTCGCCGGCATCAAAATAGCCTTGCGAGCGAACGGTTTCGCCGTCTGCGGGGCCGTACACGTCCAAAACCAATTCTTCTACCGGGCGTTCGTGCACGTGTTGCTGCACCGGGTAGCGCGGGATGCACGCGCCGGCGCGCACAAACAGCGGAATGCGGTGCAGGGGCGCTGCCACCGGATGTTCTTCGCGGCCCACAAACGTTTGGGAATCTTCCCACGCGTACCAAGTACCCTGCGGCAGGTAGGCGCGCTGCGCGCGCCGGTTGGGCTCCACCACGGGCGCCACCAGCAGGTGCGAACCCACCAGAAACTCGTTCTCGCGGTGGTGGGTTTGGGGATTGCTGGGGTCTGCGGCCACTAAGGAAGTCAGGACGGGCGTGCCGTCTTGTGCTTGCTGCCAAAAGGCGGTGTACCAATAAGGCAGGAGGGTCATGCGCACCTCCAAGGCAAAGCGAACGTGCGCCAGGGTGTCCGCGCCAAAACTCCACGGTTCTTGATCGCCGTGGTGGCCGGAGCTGTGGATGCGGCAGTAGGGATGAAAGGACCCCAACTGCACCCAGCGCACAAAAAGTTCCGCGTCGGGCTGTTCAATGAAACCCCCGATGTCCGATCCCGTGAAGCCCATGCCGGAGAGGTTGAGGCGCTGCACTTGGCGGTTGGCCACGGAAAGGTGTTCCCACGAGGCGGTGTTGTCCCCGGTCCAGGAGAGCGCGTAGCGTTGGGTGCCGCTGAAGGCCGCGCGCGTGAGCACAAAAGGACGTGCGTTGGGGGCGTGTTGGCGCAGCCCGTCGTGCGTGGCGCGCGCCATCTGCATGCCGTACGCGTTGTGGATTTTGCGGTGCGAGCAGGGGTTGCCGTCTGCGTCGTGCCGAACCCCTTCCGGAAGGGTTTTGCTGGAAACGCCCATCAATGCGGGCTCGTTCATGTCGTTCCACAGGCCGTGAATGCCGGATTCTTCCGCGAAGGCGGCCACCCGGTCGGCCCACCAAGCGCGGGCATCGGGGTGGGTGAAATCCGGGAAGCGGCATTCCCCGGGCCACACCTTGCCGGAAGCCAGGGCGCCGTCGGCCGTGCGGCAGAAGACGTTGCGCTCCAGCCCTTCGGAGTACACCGAGTAGTCCGGGTCTATTTTTACCCCGGGGTCCAGGATGGCGACGGTTCGGATGCCGTGCGTCAGAAGTTCGTTGACCGTGGCTCGGGGCTGCGGGAATCGATCCGAATCCCACGTGAAGACGCGGTACTCGTTCATGTAGTCGATGTCCAAATACAGCGCGTCGCACGGTAAGCGGTGGCGGCGAAAGGTTTCCGCAAGGCCCACCACTTCGCCGTGGGAAGCATAGCCCCATTTGGACTGGTGCAGGCCCAGCGCCCATAGGGGGGGAAGTGGGGTGCGTCCGGTCAGGCGGGTGTAGCGGCGCACCACGTCCAGAAGATCCGGACCGGCAATCAAGTACAGATTGAATTCGTCGGTGGCGGCGGTGAGGTCCACGGCGTCCGCGCGTCCGGCCCCAAAATCAAACCGGGTGGGGGCGGGGGTGTCCACAAACACCCCGTAGGCTTTGCCGTTGTTCAAGCCAATGTAAAAGGGCACGGTTTTGTACAAAGGATCCGTATCCGCTTGGTAGCGAAAGGCGTCGGTGTTCCAATGCACCAGGCACTGGTCCTTCAGGTTGAGGCGCCCGGCCTTGTCTCCCAGGCCGTAAAACCGCTCGTTTTTGCTGCTGCGCAAGCCCAGGCCGCAGGTAAAACCGCCGTTTTGCGCGTCCGGCTTCGCGTGGAAACCCGTGTCCGTTTGCGCCAGCAATTCGCCTTTTTCGGTACTCAAGGCCCAAGCCAATCCGTCCTTTTGGACCACCCACTGCGCGCCGGCCGTGTGCAAGATTCCCTGCACAGAATCCTCCGTCCAGTGCGAAGATGCCTCGGTTGCTCCCAGCGACCGGGAAGCCCCCGGGTCCAGGGCGTACGAATGATCCGGAAGTTCCTGCCCATCCGGCGAAAAGCGAAGGCGCAGAACCCCGTCGTTTACCGCAGAAACGAGCAGTTGGCAGCCGTTTTCGGTGGCGATGCGGACCGTTCCGTTGGCAACGGTAGCGGTTTGGGCGCGGTTGGGACGCACCGCGGGCTGGTGGCTGGGGGCAGGGTGTACAATCATGGCGCACCAAGGTACGGAAGGTGCCCCCGGAGCTCCAATACCTCCGTTTGCATTTGCACCTTAACTTTGATCCCTATGAAAAGATTCCTCTCCCTCCTACTCGCCCTGGTCCTGGCATTGCCCACGGCCGTTCGGGCCGACGAAGGCATGTGGCTTCCGCTCTTGATGCAGAAGCTCAACTACCAAGACATGCGCAAGGCCGGACTGAAGTTGTCCGCCAAAGATCTGTACGACGTAAACCACGGCTCCCTGAAGGACGCCATCGTTTCCTTCGGCGGATTTTGCACCGGCGAAGTTATTTCTTCGCAGGGCTTGTTGCTGACCAACCACCACTGCGGCTACGACGCCATCCAAACGCATTCCACGGTGGAACACAACTACTTGGACGACGGCTTTTGGGCCATGAACAAGGAGCAAGAGCTTCCCAACCCCGGTTTGTACGCGGCCTTTTTGGTGCGCATGGAAGACGTTTCCGCACAAATCAACGCCCAGCTGACGGCCGGCATGTCGGAAGACGAGCGCCGCGCGGCCATCGCCAAAGCAGCGTCTGAATTGACCAAAAAAGCAACCGAAGGCACTACCTACAACGCGTCGGTGGAGTCCTTTTACCACGGCAACGAGTTCTACCTGTTTGTCTACAACACCTTCAACGACGTGCGTTTGGTGGGCGCACCGCCCAGCAGCGTAGGCAAGTACGGCGGCGATACCGACAACTGGATGTGGCCCCGCCACACCGGCGACTTCAGCATGTTCCGCGTGTACATGAACGCCGACGGTACCCCTTCCAAGGGCTTTGATCCCGCCAACGTTCCCTTGAAGCCCAAGCACCACTTGCCCGTGAGCTTGCGCGGCGTGGAAGACGGCGACTTCACCATGGTTTTTGGTTACCCAGGCCGCACCAACCGCTACCTCAGCTCGTGGGGCGTGCAGCAGGCCATCGACAAGTACAACCCCACGGTGGTGACCATTCGCGACGCGAAGCTCAAGACCATGAAGAAGTACATGAATGCGGACAAGAAGGTGGAAATCATGTTGTCCGCAAACTACGCGCAGACCGCCAACTACTGGAAGTACTTCATCGGCCAAACCGAGCAGCTCAAAAACAACAAGGTTTTCGACAAGAAGGCCGCTTTGGAAAACCGTTTCCGCACGTGGGTGGCGCAAGACCCCGCACGCCAAGCGAAGTACGGCAACACCATGCAGTTGTTGGCGGAGTCCTATCAGGAGTCTGACCCCACCGTGGTGGGCGACGTCTATGCGAACGAAGCCGGTTTGCGCGGCCCTGCGGCCCCCATGTTGGCCTTGACCGCCTACCGCCGTTTGGCCATGTTGAAGAAAGATGCCTCCGCAGACGATGTAGCCAAATTGGCCGCATCGTTGAAAGAGGGTGGAGCCGGATTTTTTGCGGAGTTCCACGCGGCGTCGGACCAGGAAATGATGGCCATTTTGTGGGAAATGTGGGCGAAAAACGTTCCCGCAGACCAACTTCCTGCCTTCCTGACTAAAGTCAACGCCGAGCACGGTTCGTTTGCGAATTTTGCATCAAAAGTGTACAGCTCATCGGTATTTACCGACGCTGCACGCTACGAGGCCTGGGCGGCCAATCCCACGTTGGCGTCTGTTGAGAGCGATTTGTTGGGCCAGGCCATGAAGCAAATTTGGGATATCCGCACGGGCGGTGCCAAAGCGCGCAAGGCAACGGCAGACAAGAAGGCATTGGCCTACCGCCAGTGGTCCGCTGCGGTACGCGAAATGATGCCGGAGAAGAAGTGGGCGCCAGACGCCAACTCCACCATGCGCATGACGTACGGCAAGGTGGGCAGCTACCAGCCCAAAGACGGCGTGACGTTCAAGCACTACACCACCCTGGAAGGCGTGATGCAGAAAATGGACAACAGCAACCCAGAATTTGAGGTACCCGCCAAACTGAAGGCGCTGTACGACGCCAAGGACTACGGCATCTACGCCAACGCAGCGGGCGAATTGCCCGTGGGCTTCATTTCCAACAACGACATCACGGGCGGCAACTCCGGCTCTCCGGTGATCAACGCCCGCGGCGAGTTGATTGGAACGGCGTTCGACGGCAACTGGGAAGCCATGAGCGGCGATATTTTCTTTGAAACGCAGCTGCAGCGCACCATCTCGTGCGACATCCGCTACGTTTTGTTCATCATCGACAAGTACGCCGGCGCCGGTCACCTGGTGCAGGAGATGACGTTGGTGAAGTAAACGAATGTACGGTTTGCGGCCCCCAGCGGCCGCGCAGCCCCTGTTTTAAGAGGCCGCCTCGCACGAGGCGGCCTCTTTTTTTGGTGCGCCGGTTGTGTCTACCGTGGCACTCAATTCTCCAAGGCCGTCCGGCAGGGATTTGGTACCTTTGCACCTTCATTAGAACGCCATGCAAGTATCCAACAAAGCCGCCCATTTGATTGGCAGCGAGATCATCAAACTCGCTGGAGAAATCAACGCGCTCAAAGCGCAGGGAAAAGACATCCTCAATTTAACGATTGGCGACTTTGATCCCGCGGTTTTCCCGTTGCCTGAGGCACTGTCCGAAGGCATTCAAGCGGCTTACCGCGCGGGCGAAACCAACTACCCACCTGCGGACGGCATTGCGCCGCTTCGGGCCGCCATTGCCCAATGGTACGCGGATGCTTTGCAGTTGCCGTGCAACCCCAACACCGAAGTTCTGGTGGCCGGGGGCGGCAGGCCTTTGATCTACGCCATTTACCAAGCGTGGGTGAATCCGGGCGAACACGTGGTGTACCCCGTGCCCAGTTGGAACAACAACCACTACACCTACCTCGTGGGGGGAACCCCCGTGGAACTGGAAGCGCTGCCGGAAAACGGCTTCATGCCCACGCCGGAACAGGTTCTTCCCACCTTGGAAACCGCCAGTTTATTGGCTTTGTGCTCGCCCTTGAACCCCACCGGAACGGTCTTTACGGCCGACGGTTTGGGCGCCTTGTGCGACGCCGTGCTGGAGGAAAACCGACGTCGGGCCAACAGCGGCAGACGCCCGGTTCTCGTGTTGTACGACCAAATGTACTGGACCCTCACCGGCGACGACACCGCGCACGTGCATCCGGTGGGCCTGCGCCCAGAAATGAAGGAGTTTACGGTGTACGTGGACGGCATTTCCAAGAGCTTTGCCGCCACGGGCGTACGCGTGGGCTGGTCCGTGGGTCCTGCTCCCCTGATCGCCAAAATGAAAACCCTCCTGGGCCACTTGGGCGCATGGGCTCCCAAGCCCGAACAAGTGGCGGTGGCGCGTTACCTGGGGACTCCGCAGGCGGATCAGGACGTTCGGGTGATTCAAAAGGCTTCCCTGGAACGCTTGTTGGCGCTCCACGCCGGGTTCCAAGCCTTGAAGGCCGAAGGTCTCCCCGTGGATTCCATTGCCCCGCAAGGAGCCATTTATTTGTCCGTGCGGGTGGATTTGCCCAACGCCACCGCTCGTTTACTGAACGACGCCGGCATCGCCCTGGTGCCGTTCGGCGCCTTCGGCGCCTCCGCCACCAGCCCCTGGTTCCGCCTCTCCGTTGGAACCCTTCGCCTCACTGATATAGAACCTTTACTGCACCGTCTGCGTTCCTTATTCGCATGAAAAATATCCGAAACTTCTGCATCATTGCCCACATCGACCACGGAAAAAGCACCTTGGCCGATCGCCTATTGGACGTCACCAAAACGGTTACCTCCCGCGAGAAAATGGCCCAGTTGCTGGACAACATGGATCTGGAGCGCGAGCGCGGCATCACCATCAAGAGCCACGCCATCCAAATGGACTACGTCCGCGGCAAAGAACACTTCCGTCTGAACTTGATCGACACCCCGGGCCACGTGGACTTTTCTTATGAAGTTTCCCGGAGCATTGCGGCCTGCGAAGGCGCCCTTTTGGTGGTAGACGCTTCCCAAGGCATTCAGGCCCAGACCATCAGCAACCTCTACCTGGCCATTGAGCACGACTTGGAGATCATTCCGGTTTTGAACAAACTGGACCTCCCCGGTGCCAATCCGGACGAGGTGTCGGACCAAATCATCGACCTCATAGGGTGCAAGATGGAGGACATTTTGCGCGTCAGTGCCAAAACCGGCGACGGCGTTCAGGTGCTTTTGGACGCCATTGTAGACCGCATTCCCGCGCCCAAAGGCGAGGAGGATGCCCCGCTGCAAGCCCTCATTTTTGACTCCGTCTTCAATTCCTACCGCGGCATTGAAGCCATCTTCCGCGTGAAGAACGGCGTCATCAAAAAAGGCCAAAAAGTCAAGTTCATGGCCACGGACAAGACCTACTTCGCGGACGAGGTGGGCATCCTGAAACTGGACAAATCCCCGCGCGACGAAGTGCGCGCCGGCGACGTGGGCTACCTCATTTCCGGCATCAAGGACGCGCGCGAAGTCAAAGTGGGCGACACCGTCACCGGCACCGATCGGCCCGCCACGGTGGCCATTGAGGGCTTTACGGACGTGAAACCCATGGTTTTTGCCGGAATTTACCCGGTGGACACCGAAGAATTTGAAGAACTGCGCGCCTCCCTGGAAAAACTCCAGCTGAACGACGCCTCCCTCACGTACGAGGCCGAAACGTCGGCTGCCTTGGGCTTTGGCTTCCGCTGCGGTTTCCTGGGCATGCTCCACATGGAGATCATCCAAGAGCGATTGGAGCGCGAATTCAACATGACCGTCATCACCACCGTTCCCAACGTAAGCTACTACGCCTACATGAAGTCCGATCCGGGCGCGCGCGTGCTGGTGACGAATCCGTCGGACTACCCGGACGTTACCCGTTTGGACCGCATTGAGGAGCCGTACATCAAGGCGCAAATCATCACCAAGTCCGAGTACGTGGGCGCCATCATGACCCTGTGCATCGACAAGCGCGGCGAGATCAAAGGTCAGTCCTACCTCACCTCAGACCGCGTGGAGCTCTCCTTCGACATGCCCTTGGCAGAAATTGTATTCGACTTCTACGACCGCCTCAAGACCATCTCCCGCGGGTACGCCAGCTTTGACTACACCCCCACGGAATACCGGGCGTCGGACCTCGTGAAAGTGGACATCCTCCTGAACAGCGAGCCCGTGGACGCACTGTCTGCCTTGATCCACCGCGTCAAATCCCACGACATCGGCCGCCGGCTGTGCGAGAAACTCAAAGAACTCATCCCGCGCCAGCAGTTCGTCATTGCCATTCAAGCCGCCATTGGCGCCAAGATCATTGCCCGCGAGACCCTTTCTGCCCTCCGCAAGGACGTAACCGCCAAGTGCTACGGCGGTGACATCTCCCGCAAACGCAAACTTTTGGAAAAACAAAAGGCGGGCAAGAAACGCATGCGCCAGTTGGGCAACGTTGAAGTTCCCCAACAAGCCTTTTTGGCCGTTTTGAAGCTGAACGACTGATCGGGATCATTTAGAGGGCTCGCGTTCGATACCGTTTTCCATTTGCGTTCGTGGCGTTTGATATCCTTCAAAAAACGGGGATCGGCAAGCCAAAGGTCATTCTTCATGAATGGGCGAATAAAAAGGCGGTAACCGGTAAAAAGCCAGCTCGTAGTTGAGCTCAGAGCCGATGGCGGCTCCTTTTAAGGGCACGTCGGTTTCCACGAGTGCGCTAAGTTCTTCAGGCGAAAAATGGCCAAATCGCCGGGCAGTGTTGGATAATACCCAAAAAGCAGTACCGATTAACAGCCGCGGGTTGGCCTGATCCCATGCAAGCAACCGCGCAGAACCACCTTTGTTTGGACCATCGGCAAGACGTTGCACGCGCCCGCTGGCGTACAACTCATCCAAGACTTTTCGGTTGGAAAGCGTTAAAGTGGAGGGACCCGTTTTGAGGTATTTGGCTCCCGTAATCCCGGTCTCGTATCGCGCGTAGTGTTCGAAATCAGACAAATAGGCTAATAGGAGCGCCGTCGATTCGTTCAAACCGTTAGCAGGCCCGATTGATTCCAATAGGAAGAGTATGGCCTCTGCGAAAGCGGCCGGATTCCAAGCAGACACCGTTCGTTCCGATGGGAGAACAGGCGCATAGGTCGCTGTGGGTTCGTTCAAAAGTCCTGTGCGATTGTCCGTTTCGGAAGGCGGAAAGAACAAGGCATCCAAGGGAATGCCGTAGTAGTGTGCCAAGGCGCGCGCTTCATACAAACCTAACTGCCTTCCTCCGCCTTCAATTTGAACCACAGCCGTCCGTGCAACCCCCATAATTCCAGCGACTTGATCTTGCGATAGTGCATACTTTTTGCGCCAAGCGGTAAGAGCCGCCCCAAGATTTTGTTCGGTTTCGTTTTTCACACTACAAATTTATAAATTGTATTCTAATCCAACAAAAAAAGGTTGGAAAAATAAACATTTAACTTTGGGCATCGGTTCCTCTCGTTGTACCTTTGCCCCATGGCTCAAAAATCCCCCCTCGACCGGTTGAAGGACTTGAACGCGCAGGCCCAGTTGGGCGGCGGTCAAGCCCGTATCGACGCCCAGCACGCCAAAGGAAAATTGACCGCGCGCGAGCGCATTGAGCTCTTCTTGGATCCCAATTCCTTCGTGGAAATTGGCCGATTGGTGGAGCACCGCAGCACCCTGTTTGGTCTGGACCAGCAGAAATTCCTGGGCGACGGCGTGGTGACCGGTTACGGTTTGGTGGACGGCCGCAAAGTGTTTGTTTTTGCGCAAGACTTCACCGTTTTGGGCGGATCGCTGGCGGAGGCCCACGCGCAGAAAATTTGCCGAATCATGGACCTGGCCATGGACAATGGGGTTCCCGTCATCGGCCTCAACGATTCCGGCGGTGCACGCATCCAAGAGGGCGTGGTTTCGCTGGGCGGTTACGCGGATATTTTCTACCGAAACACCCGCGCCAGCGGCGTCATTCCCCAGTTGAGCGCCATCCTGGGCCCTTGCGCCGGAGGAGCTGTTTATTCCCCCGCCCTGACGGACTTCATCGGCATGGTGGAGGGCAGCAGTTACATGTTTGTCACCGGCCCCAACGTCGTGAAAACGGTGACCCACGAGGAGGTGACCTCCGAGGAATTGGGCGGCGCCTTTACCCACGCCAGCAAAAGCGGCGTCACGCATTTTACCTACCCCAACGAACGCGAACTGCTGGACGGTTTCCGTACGTTGCTGTCCTACCTCCCGCAGAACTGCCAGGAACTTCCTCCGCGGTGGGACTACACGCCGTCCGACGAATCGCGCCCGGCCCTGGACGCCGTCATCCCGGAAAACGCCAACGCCCCGTACGACATGCGCGCGGTCGTTGATGGATTGGTGGACGACGCCTCTTTCTTTGAAGTGCACCGTGAATTTGCGGAAAATATTGTGGTGGGATTTGCCCGACTGGGCGGTCGTTCCATTGGCATCGTAGCCAACCAGCCGGCCTTTCTCGCGGGCGTCTTGGACATCAAATCCTCCCAAAAGGCAGCGCGTTTTGTGCGTTTTTGCGACGCCTTCAACATTCCTTTGTTGGTGCTTGAAGACGTTCCCGGCTTCCTGCCCGGCACGGACCAAGAGTGGAACGCCATCATCACCAACGGCGCCAAACTGCTTTACGCCTTTGCGGAAGCCACCGTCCCGCGCATTACCGTCATTACCCGCAAGGCCTACGGCGGTGCCTACGACGTCATGAACTCCAAGCACATTGGGGCTGACCTCAACTTTGCGTGGCCCACTGCGGAGATTGCCGTAATGGGCGCCAAAGGTGCTGCGGAAATCATTTTCAAGAAGGAAATTGAGGCCAGCAGCAATCCGGCCGAAACCTGGGCCCAGAAGGAAGCCGAATACGCCGAGGCGTTTGCCAACCCCTACGGCGCCGCCGCGCGCGGTTACGTGGACGAAGTCATCCTCCCCAGCCAAACGCGCATTCGCTTGTTGGAAGCTTTTGCGCTCTTGGAAAATAAGGCCGTCAAGAATCCGCGCAAAAAGCACGGAAACGAGCCGTTGTAATTGAGGGCCCCAAGACGTACGGCATGCAATGAAAAGTGCCGTGTTTCGGAATTGGCCTAACTTTAATCCATGAGTATGCGAATTTTCCTCCTGGGATGCGCCTTGGGTGCAACGTTATCGGCAGCAGGGCAAGCCGGGAATCGCGATCTCTCGTTCCTGGTGGGAAACGGGGCCAACCAAACCGTGCGTAACCTGCATGTGGATGCATCGGATCGCATTTATGTAACGGGGGAGTTTACCACGTTCAACGGAATTCCCGCGCTGCGAACCGTGCGGTTGTTGCCCACCGGAAGTACGGACCCCACGTGGCAGGGTTCGCAAGCCTTGGGTGTGGACGGACCGATCCGCGGCAGTGCACTTCAGCCCAACAAACGTTTGTTGATTGGAGGCTTGTTCGACAACATTCAAGGCGCTGCACGCAAGAACCTCGCTCGATTGGACTCCAACGGTGCCTTGGACCCGTCGTTCCAAGTGGGCGCGGGGGCGAACAACGAAATTACCGGCATTTCTGAGTCCAACGGTCGCATCGGCATTACCGGGTATTTGAGTCAGTACAACGGAACGCCCGTCCCAACCTACGCCGTACTCACTTCGAGTGGGGCGTTGGACCCCGCATTCACCTACCCCAGCGGAACACCATTGTCCCGATGCATACTGATTCGCCCCAACCACCAAGTGTATTTGGGGGGCAGTTTTTCGTCGTTTGGAGGCGCGGCTGCCGGTCGACTGGTTCGGCTCCACAGCAACGGCACTCTGGACACCTCCTTCCACACGGCCGTCGGTTTCAACGGACCGGTAGAAGTTCTGTTGGAGCAGCCGGACGGCAAACTCTTGGTAGGCGGAAGCTTTACCACGTACAACGGCCAGCCCGCCGTGCGCATCGCGCGCCTGCTCGCCAACGGCAATTTGGACCCGACGTTTGGCCCCGGAACAGGCGCAAGCAGTACCGTGCGTGCCCTGGCGCTCGACGCCCAAGGTCGGATTGTGGTGGGCGGGCAGTTCACCACGTTCAACGGCGTCAGCCAACCCTTTGTGGTACGGTTGCAGCCCAATGGAACACCGGATCCGGCTTTTGCAATAGGCACCGGGCTGAACGGCAATCCCCACGCCGCCGCACATCAGTCCAACGGAAAAATTGTGTTGGGCGGAGTTTTCACCCAGTACCAAGGCGTTAATGCGGGTCGCATTCTACGGCTGCTCACCAATCCCTGTGTCCCGGCCAGCACTCCCGTGCTGCAAGCAACATTCAATGGCTCCTGCCCTGGAGACACGGCTTTGCTCGCGGCTACAGGTTCCCTCAATCAAAGCGCGCAGTGGACTTGGTACACCGGCAGTTGCGGAGGAGCCGTCGTAGGCCAAGGTGCGCAAATCAAAATGGTCCTTACGGGACCCACTACTCTTTGGGTACGCGGCACCGGTGCTTGTGCGGGTACGTGTGCTTCGTTGGCGGTGGTCCCACCGGCAGACACCGTGGCACCCGTCCCCAATTTGGCCAACTTGCCCACCGTTACCGGCTTGTGTACTGTTTCGCTCGCAGCACCGCCTTATGCCACGGATGCCTGTGCGGGCATACTGGTGGGAACCACCAACGGTCCCGGAACCATCACCGCACCAGGAACCCACAATGTGGTTTGGACGTTTACGGACCCCAGCGGTAACGCCTCCCAGCAGACCCAGCAGTACGTGATCTTTGGCTTGGCTAATGCGGTGTTGGTGGACAGCACCACCGTGCCGGAAGTGACCCTTTCTTCCTCGCACAACAGTCCGCAGGCTTCGTACCAATGGCTTCGGTGCGACAGCGCATACGCTCCGATTCCCAATGCCGTCACCCGATTTTGGATGCCAGCCAAAACGGGGGTTTATGCAGTTCGTGTGGAAGAATCCGGTTGCGTGGACACCTCCGATTGTTTGGCTTTTGTACAGCAAGGAATCGGATTCCCCGAATACCGTACCGCTCCCATACACCTGGTTTCGGTGAACGGCAAGTTGGTGGTGCGTACCGAGTTGGGTGTGCTTCGCGCCGGAACGCTGACCTTATTTGATGCTTGGGGACGCCGGGTGTTTACCGGAGAAGTGTCGTCGGACCGGCCGGAATTGGACTTCCAACCGCCCTTTGGCACGTACCTGTTTCAGTGGTCTTCCGCAAGTGGTGCGGTGTACGCGCCCCAAAGAATGGTGCACGTCCGCCATTGAGGAAGAAACCTCTTTAGGCTGCGTTGGGTTGAGCGCCTCGTGCGTCTTGGGTAAAGTACGACGTCAGCAGGATGCCCAAGATCACCAAGGGAAAATACGTTTGACCGTTGCTCCAGCCGTCCACCGCAGCATGGCTCCAGGTGGCGGAAATCAGCTCCAAAACGAAGCAGCCGTAAGCCCATTCGCGCAAGGTTTTGGGCACCATTGGGAGCGCCAACGCCAAAACGCCCACAACTTTGAAGGTGGCCAGCATCAAGGCAAAGTACTCCGGGTAACCCAAGTGCTTCATGCCCGCTAGGGCCATCTCGGACGTGCCTGTCAGGGCCGGCATGACTCCTTCGAATACGACGATGATGCCGGTGGCGATCCAGTACAGGGTGCGTTTTGAAAGCATGGTCTTCAAAGATTAGGTAGAGGACCCGAAGGTACGGAATTGGACGCGCATCCGTCGGTTGAAGGGTATTTGTGCGGCGAAGACTTTTGGTTTGCCCCACTAAAATGTAAAATAAGTTTTACATTATGTAAAATAATATATACATTTGACGCGTTGAACAAGAAAACTACACTCATGAAAGACGACGGTTTGTTGCCGGCAGCTTGGAAAGCCCCTGCCGCAGTTTTGTTTGCGCTCAGCGTCCTGTCTGCGGCTTTTTGGCTGGCGGTGGGCGCCCCGGAGGGCGGCATCAAGTGGTTGTCCTGGCGCATTCCCGCTCTGTGGTCGGACGAATTTTTAAGCAGCACGGCCGCGGGTCCGCAGTGGGTGGTGAACAACCTGACGGACGAGTTGCTGCTGGTGGTGGTTACCTTGAGCGGCTTGGTGCTGGGATTTTCCCGCGAACGCGTGGAAGATGAGCTCATCCGGCAACTTCGGTGGAAGGCACTGGCGCACGCCACCTGGATCAACGCCTTGCTCTTTTTGGCTGCTACCCTCACGGTGTACGGCGCCACCTACCTGTACGTGATGTACGCACAACTGGTGGCCTTCTTGGTGTTGTTCAACGTCCTGCTGGCTTGGTCCTTAAGAACGCATTACGCATCCGGCCGTGAAGAATAAAATCAAGGTATTCCGGGCCGACAAAGATTGGTCCCAGCAAGAACTGGCGGACGCGGTGGGCGTCAGCCGCCAAACCATCAACGCCATCGAGCAGGGGAAGTACGCCCCCAGTTTGCCGCTGGCGCTAGCGCTGGCAAAGACGTTTCAAACGCCGGTGGAGCAATTGTTTTCGATGGAGTGACCGCGCGGAATCAGTTCTTCCGGTTCTTTTCCTCCCGACGCCTCTTCATCCACTGGGTGGTGTAGTGGTACGCGACGCCGCCCAAAGCTGAGGTGCCGGCGTACACGGCGATTTCCGTTCCCGTAAGTGTTTTGCCCTGAAACCAGGGGATGAACCAAGCATTCACCACAAACAACAGCAGGCCAAAGCTGAGCATTTCCGAAATCCTTTCACGCGATGTCATGGGACGAATTTACACACTAATTCGTTGTGGTTTCGGGTAGTTTTCGTCCTTTCGTTTTTGGCAGGTCGGCACAGTGCACCATGAGCCACCGAAAAAAGCCCCAACCGTCTCGGAAAATAATTGGTCGTTTTTTGCAACGAAACAAGGACGAATTTTGAGGCGAAAACCCAAAAAAGATGTTGCGAATAGCTCTGTTTGTACTTGCATTTTTTGCCGCGCAAGCGGTAGAGGCCACCCACTTTATGGGGGGTCATTTCAATGTCAAGCAGATCGGCACCTCGGACACCGTCGTTCTGGAGTTCATCTTGGTCGCTGATCCCGGAGGATACCCGGCAGGAGTTGCACTACCCATCCAGATTTGGGTGCAAGCCGCCTCTGGCGTTTACACCCAACTGATCCCCATCAACCTTCCCTACGACACCACTCTATTTTGGCAAGGATACAGAGTCAATACGTACAAAACCAAAGGAATGCTGACGGCCGGAAATTACCGGTTTGTTTATGAAGATTGTTGCCGTCTCACCAGTCTCACAAACGGGTATTCGCCTACGGGAGCAAAAACGGTGGTTTCTATGGACTACACCAAACTGCCCGCGGGCTCTGCTTCGCACTCCATGGCAACGGTGCGCCATCATTTACCCGCCCATTTGGTGATTGACAAGGGGTCTCAAATCACGCTGTTTTTGGAAGAAACAGACGGGGACTCCGTCTTTGTGGCCCCGGACTTCGCCGCGAGGGTGCACAACGGGAGTACGTTCACTCCAATGCTGAACTTCACTCAGCTGAACAACTACGGTGCGTATGTGGTACGTCCCAATGGCTTGATTCAATGGACACCCAATCAAACGGGTAATTTCGTCACCGGCTATTCCCTATCCGAATTCCGCAACGGCCAGTGCATCGGTGTGAACCGCATACAGCACACGTACTTTGTGTTCTACGGGAACATGCCAGGAATAAAAAATACCACGAACATTGCTTTTCATCCAGACAGCACCGTCACCCTAACGCACGATCGGTTGCAGGGAGATTCGTTGGAAGTTTCGGTCAGTGGAATCGATTTCACTCAGGCCAGACTCCTTATCCCCGGCGTGGACGTCGTTCAAAAGGCCAGCACCTCCTGGGTATTGCGCAACCTCACCACCGACGGTTCCTTCGAGGGAACCCTGCGCGTGGCGAACCCCAAGGCCCACTACGATTTCCCACTCACCCTAACCGTTTCCGCTACCTTCGGTCAGACGGAATACACTTTGTCGCCTACAATCGTCGGCGTTTTTGATGCCTACGGACGGTTGTGCGGCACCCAGCTCGACGGTCTCCACGGACTGTATTTTGTGCGCTACGCGGACGGCAGGAGCAAAAAGTTGGTGCTTCCCTGACGAAATCCCCAGGCAACCACCTGCCGATCGCTCAGAAAAACTCGTTGAACTCAAAACCGTGCTGGAGTCGCTCCTTGCCCAGCTGCTGCTGCTCGGCCAAAGCCCAAAGCATGTATTCCTTGAGGAAGAGCAGGTCGCGCGGCTCAAAATCGGGCTGGTGTTGCGCAATTAAAGCGTCCAAGGAAGTCACCTTGTTCAGGGTAGACGCGTATTCGGCTTGGTCGCATTCGTCGTAGAGCAACACGCCTCCCTGCTCGTAAATCGCTGCCACGGCCGGCGCGTACGGACTGCTTTCGGACTTTTTGGTAAGCTTCTCAATCTTGGGGAACAGGGTGGGCCACAGCGTCTTGATGGCCGCGCCCAGGAGCTGTTCCGCCACAAAGGCAGCGCCCTCTTGTTCGCCCTCGTACACCAGCTCCACTTTGCCGGTGATGGCCGGGATCACGCCCATGAAATCGGACAACCGCACGGTGGTGTGATCTTCTTGGTTGAGGAGTGCGCGGCGTTCTGCCGTACTGACTAAACTTTCCAGCATGGAGATGCTCATGCGCGCGCTTACCCCGCTCTTGTGGTCCACGTACTCGCTTTCGCGCGCCTCAAAAATGATTTGCTCCAACAAGTTGTACGCCAAATCCGGAACGTAAACGCGGTTGGCTTGGGCTTGGTTCACCTTGGCTTCTTGGGCAGAAATTTTGCGCGCCACGGCAACACTTTTGGGGTAGTGCGTCAGGATTTGCGACCCAATCCGGTCCTTCAGCGGCGTAACAATACTTCCACGGTTCGTGTAATCTTCGGGGTTGGCGGTGAACACAAATTGAATGTCCAGCGGCAGTCGGATGCTGAACCCGCGAATTTGCACATCGCCCTCTTGGAGAATGTTGAACAGCGCCACCTGGTTTCGGGCCTGGAGGTCCGGGATCTCGTTCAGCACAAAAATGCACCGGTTGGCCCGCGGAATCATGCCAAAGTGAATCACCCGGTCGTCCGCGTAGGACAGTTTGAGGTTGGCCGCCTTGATGGGGTCGATGTCCCCAATGAGGTCCGCAACGGTGACGTCGGGCGTCGCCAACTTTTCCGAATAACGCTGCGAGCGGTGGAGCCACGCGATGGGGGTGGCGTCTCCGTGTTCCGCAATGAGGTCCTTGGCGTAGCGGGAGATGGGCGCCAAGGGATCGTCGTTGACTTCAGACCCCGCTACAATGGGCACGTATTCGTCCAGCAATTCCACCATCAGGCGCGCCAAACGGGTTTTGGCTTGCCCCCGAAGGCCCAAAAGGTTGATGTTGTGCCGGGACAACACGGCGCGCTCCAGCTCCGGCAACACGGTTTCCTCAAACCCGTGGACGCCCTGAAAAACTGTGGTTCCAGCGGCCAAGTGCTTGATCAGGTTGGCGCGGAGCTCGTCCTTGATGGACGTGCTCTGGTAGCCGGTGGCCTTCAGTTCTCCTAACGTAGTGATCATCCTATTTGCGTCTTTTGGTTCGGTTGTTTTCGTAGTCCTTGAATACCATCTCGCCCAAGCCTTTGAGTCCGGTGTAAAAGGCCTTTCCTTGATTGGCTTCGGTAAACGTGTCCACAAATTGCTGCAGGTAGGGGTCCCGGGCAATCATGAAGGTGGTGATGGGGATGCCCAGTTTGCGTGCCTGAGCCGCCTGCGTGTAGCAGCGCTCGGTGACGTAGGGGTCCAGCCCGTTGCTGTTCATGTAGTACGTGCCGTCGCGCTCCTTCACACAGCTCGGCTTGCCGTCCGTGATCATGAAAATTTGCTTGTTGCTGTTTCGTCTTTTGCGCAAAAGGTCCATGGCCAGCTGCAATCCGGCCACCGTGTTGGTGTGAAAAGGGCCCACCTTGAGGTACGGAATTTCCTGGATCGATATCCGCCACGCGTCGTTTCCGAAGACCAGGATGTCCAGGCTGTCCTTGGGGTAGCGCGTGGTGATGAGCTCCGCCAAGGCCATGGCCACCTTCTTGGCCGGCGTGATGCGGTCCTCCCCGTAGAGGATCATGGAGTGGCTGATGTCAATCATCAGCACCGTGCTCATTTGGGCGTTGAACCGACTGTCCTCCACCACGAGGTCCTCCTCGCTCAGTTGAAAATCGCCTACCCCGTGGTTGATTTGGGCCTTTTTGATGCTTTCCGTGAGGGAAATTTTGTCCAAGCCGTCGCCAAACACGTACGAACGCGTTTCTCCCGTGGGCTCGTCGCCGTCGCCCGAGCTTTTGGTTTTGTGGTTTCCGGCCCCGCTTTTGTTCAGATCGCCAAAGATTCGCTGGAGGGCCGTTTGCCGGATCTGTCGTTCCGTTTTGGCGGTGATTCCCATGCCGGGAACGCCGTCGCCGTCCACCACCGGGCGGATGTAGCCCCGCTCCTGCAATTCAGCAACAAAGTCGTCCACGGTGTAGTTCTCGTCCGTCAGCTCGTATTCTTTGTCCAGTTCTCGGAGCCAATCGATGGCCTCGTCAAAATCGCCAGACACATGCACAATCAGCTCCTTGAAGATATCGAAGAGCTTGTCAAAGGGCGAGATGCTCTTGGGCTCAAACTGTTTGAAGAAGAATCCTTTGTCGCTCATGGTTCGGTACTACCTCAGTTAACTTGCAAACCCCTGTTTTTGTTCCCCAACGAAGGGGGTGACTGCGGTAAATCGACTTTGTTTGCAGTGCGCGGTTGCCGCAGCGCACAGGGCCCGCTGGAACCGTGCGGAGTGCCACGACCCAAGCGAAGCACCTACGTCTGCACGTGACGTGGGACCCGCCCAAAAGTGTTGAGGTGAAATCGATTCCAAATAAAAAACCCTAACAAACTGTTAAACAGAATGTTAGGGTTTATTAGAGTTGCCCCACTAGGACTCGAACCTAGACATACGGTACCAAAAACCGCTGTCCTGCCAATTAGACGATGGGGCAATCTTCCCGATTCGGGGTTGCAAATATACAGATTATCGTGGAATTTGAAAATTTCACTTAGGCAATTGCAACTGAAAATCCGTCGACTCCTTAGAGCGGCAGCGGGTTACCCCATAAGTCCTTGCGCCCAGGCCAGGAACGCCGGTCCAAAGACCAGCAAACCAACGCCCACAGCGGCCAAAGTTGCCAACAGCACACCGCCGGCAGCGATGTCCTTGGCCTTGGCAATGCCTCCGTTGGGACGGGGGTGCACCACGTCGGCCAGGGTCTCCAGGGCAGAATTCAGGTACTCAGCCGCCAGTACGCCGCCAATGGCCAAGACCACCAAAGCGGTTTCTGCCGCGGGAATGCTCAACCACCAAGCGGCAAACAGCGCCAGAAGGGCTGCTGCAAAGTGAATGGCGATATGCACCTCCCGGGCAAAACCCAGGCCTACGCCGCGCAAGGCGAAGCCGAGCGCGGGCCAAAGTCCGGCTTTCTTCTTTTTGGGCTGCGCACCGATGGGGCGGTTGTCCGTACCCCGACGGTTGTTTTGGTTCCGGTCGTTGCGGTCGTTGTTGTTACGACCGTTATTGCGTCCGTCGCCGTTGCGACCGTTGTTGTTGCGGTTGTCGTTTCCGCGTCCGTCGCCGTTGCGTCCGTTGTTGTTGCGGTTGTCGTTTCCGCGTCCGTCGCGCCCCTCAGGCCGAGCACCGTCGCGCTGGCGCGAAAAATCATTCAACCCACGAGGTCCGCGGCGCTCCGCATCCATTCCGTCTTCGCCGGCAATATCTTCCCATTCCGGGGTGCCGTCTCCAGCGGGACGCTTCTTCTTTTTGCGTTTTTTGCGCTTGGGACGCACTTCTTCCGACGCAGAGCCGTCTCCTTCAGCTGGGGTGTCGGTGGATTCTGCGGCAGGCGAGGTACGCTCCGCGCGCTCTTCAGAGCTTGCCGGAGAATCCGCGCTGTTTTCTTCCGCAGCAACGGGCTTTTTAGGACCCCGGCCGGACGGCCGCTTGGGGCGATCTTCGCTTGCAACAGTTTGATCTTGTGCATCTTGAACTTCTCCATCGCTGGTTTTCGCGGGGCTGGAGGCACGTCCGCGACCGCGGGACGGTTTTTGTTCGGAACTGCTTTCGGCAGTTGGGGTGCGCTCGGCGCCACCCTCGTTTCCGGGTACTAATTCTTCGTTTTCGGGCATTCTTAAGCGTTTGAAGCGCCCGTTCGTTCGGGGCTTTCTACTACCTTGCAAGGTACCAATCTTCAACCAATCCCCTGTCACCCTCCGAATGAAATCTTTGTTACAGAACGATTTACCTGCTTCGGTGGTTGTTTTCCTGGTGGCCTTGCCCCTGTGTTTGGGCATTGCGCTGGGATCCGGAGCTCCCCCCATGGCCGGCGTCATTGCCGGCGTAGTAGGCGGGGTTGTGGTGGGTGCGCTGAGCGGCTCGCCCATCAGCGTGTCCGGCCCTGCTGCGGGCCTGACGTCCATCGTATTGACGGCGATTTCCGACCTCGGATCGTTTCCGCTCTTTCTTACCGCGGTCGTATTGGCGGGACTTTTTCAACTGCTCTTTGGCTTGGCCAAACTGGGAACCGTCGGGCACTACGTTCCCAATACCGTGATCAAAGGCATGATGGCGGCCATCGGGATCATCTTGATCATGAAGCAAATCCCGCACTTGGTGGGCTACGACGTGGACTTCATGGGGGACGAAAATTTTGAACAGCCCACCCACGAGAACACCTTTACCGGATTGTACCACGCACTCTGGCGCATTACGCCCGCCGCCGCGGCTGTCGGGACCCTTTCGCTGATTCTCCTGATTCTGGCAGATAAAATAGGATGGGCCAAAACATCGGTGGGTCGAATTTTCCCGGCGGCCCTTGTTGCCGTACTTGCCGGCATTGGACTTTCCTTCCTTCTGGAGGGGTTGGGTCCGGATTGGGTGCTGACTGCCGCCCATCGGGTGGAGCTGGGGGACGGATTCAATACTTGGATCACTCCGGACTGGAACGGAATCCAACAGAAGTTGGTTTGGACGGTGGCCATTACACTTGCCTTGGTGGCGAGCTTGGAGTCCTTATTGTCCATCGAAGCAGCGGACAAGTTGGATCCGCTCAAACGCGTAACGCCCACCAACCGCGAGTTGATGGCGCAAGGCGCCGGCAACGTTCTATCCGGGCTCATTGGGGGTCTGCCCGTGACTTCTGTGGTGGTTCGCTCCAGCGTGAACGCGCAGAGCGGGGCCCAATCCAAGGCAAGCACCATCCTTCACGGAGTGGTTTTGGCTCTGGCCGTTTTGCTCGCCAGCGACCTCCTCAACGCCATCCCAAAAGCAAGTTTGGCGGCCATTTTGATTTTTACCGGGTTCAAATTGGCGCACCCAAACATTCTGCGCTCCGCCGTCGTGCGCGGCCGAGGGCAGTGGATTCCGTTCCTCATCACCGTGCTCGCCATTTTACTATCCGACCTGCTGGTGGGAATTGCGGTGGGCTTGGTGGTGTCCGTTTTTTTTATTGCGTACCACGCCTTTCACGCCACGTACACCGAGGTTCGGGAAGACAATCGGGTTCTTTTTCGCCTCCGACGCAACGTTTCCTTCCTCAATAAGGGAGGCATCAAACGCGCTCTGGAAGCCATTCCCCGAGGTTCCGAATTGTTGATTGACTTGTCTCATGCAGACTACATGGACCCCGACGTAGAGGAAGTTATCCTGGACTACTGCGCCCATGCGCACTTGCGCAACGTTCGCGTGGCGTGCAAGAAAAATCCAATGCAATCCAAAGACTTTGATCGCTACAGCGAATTTCAGACTTCAAACCCAACCGCATGAAACCCATTGACCAACTCCTCATGGCCAACAAGGCCTGGGCCAAAGAGCGCACCGACGACGATCCTCAGTTCTTCAAACGTTTGGAGAACATCCAAACCCCGAAATTCCTTTGGATCGGATGCTCGGACAGCCGGGTTCCGGCCAACGAAATCACCGGCACGGAGCCTGGGGAAATTTTTGTGCACCGCAACGTTGCCAACATGGTGGTGCACACGGATTTGAATTTGCTCACCGTGTTGGAATATGCCGTTCACCATTTGAAAGTGGAACACATCATTGTGTGCGGACACTACGGATGCGGCGGCGTCAAGGCTTCTTTGACCAACAAGTCCTTCGGCATCATCAACAAATGGCTGCGCAACATCAAGGACGTGCACCGGTTCCACGCGGATGAAGTGGAGGCCATTGCGGATGAGGATGCACGGGTGGATCGCATGGTGGAGTTGAACGTCCAGGAACAAGTCATGAATTTGGCCAAGACCAGCATCGTTCAAAAGGCGTGGAAAGAACGCCAAGCGCCTCATCTTCACGGCTGGGTTTACGGTTTGTCCGACGGCCTCATCAAAACCGTTTGCGACTTGCCGTCCGGCACCCGCATTGACCCGTTGTACGAATTCCACGAGTAATTGCGGGAAAATCCATATATTTGCAGCGTATTAAGCGGCGGAGGAGGGGACATCAGTCCCCTCTTTTGTTCTAATACATTTTGATTTATGCTCACAATCAACGACTTACGACCAATTGTTGCGGAGGCTTTGGCTTCCCAAAACGCCTTTCTGGTGGATTTACATCTTTCCATGGATGGGCGTATTCAAGTCTACACAGATTTGGAAGTTGGTCACATTTCCATCCAATCGTTGAAAATGATCAACCGCGCGGTGGAATCTGCACTGGGCGACGATTCAGAACAGTACAGCATTGAAGTTTCCTCGCCCGGAATGTTCAGTCCGTTCAAGGTGGAATCCCAGTACCGCAAGGCCATTGGGCGCACCGTGAAAGTGACCGCACAGGGTGGGCGAGTGGAGCAAGGAACCCTGGCGGAATACGACGGGGAGCAGTTGGTTTTGACGCGCGAAGTTCGCGTGCCCAAGACCATCGGCAAAGGAAAAATGGACGCGGTGGAGCGCATTGCTCTGCCTCTTTCGGAAGTAGTAGAAACGGTTTTAGAATTCAAGTTTTAAGCAAACTCGGGACCATGGAACACCTGGCCATTATTGAATCCTTCGGCGAGTTCAAGGAAGAAAAGAACATCGATCGCGTTACCTTGATGTCGTTCATCGAGGACGCTTTCCGCACCCAGCTCAAAAAGAAGTATGGAGCGGACGACAACTTCGACGTGATTGTCAATCCGGACAAAGGCGATTTGGAAATCTGGCGCAACCGCATCATTGTAGAAGATGATGCCGTTGAAGATGAAAACACGCAAATCGCGTTGAGCCTTGCGTTGAAAATTGAGCCTGACTTTGAAGTGGGCGAGGAGGTTTCGGAAGAAATCAAACTCGAGCAACTGGGTCGTCGATTTGTTTTGGCGTTCCGTCAAACCCTCATGCTGCGCGTTCAAGAGCACGATTCTGAGGAGTTGTACAAGCGCTACAAAGGCATGGAAGGTGAGATTATTTCCGGAGAAGTGCACCACGTGCGCCACCGCGAAATCATCATCTACGACGACAACCAAAATGAGTTGATCCTCCCCAAGAACGAGATGATCCCGGAGAAAGACTTTTTCCGCAAGGGAGACACCGTTCGCGCCGTGGTCAAGAAAGTGGAAATCAAAGGCACCAAGCCGTTCATTTTACTGAGCCGCACGGACGAATTGTTCTTGTCCAAATTGTTCGAGACTGAAATTCCCGAAGTGTTTGACGGCATCATCACCGTCCGCAAGGTGGTTCGCATCCCCGGTGAGAAAGCAAAAGTTGCCGTGGAATCCTACGACGATCGCATCGATCCAGTAGGTGCCTGCGTGGGCATGAAAGGATCCCGCATTCACGGCATCGTCCGCGAACTGCGCAGCGAGAACATCGACGTGATCAACTTCACCACCAACCAGCAGTTGTTCATTCAACGTGCCCTGGCTCCTGCCAAAATCACCAACATGGTGGTGCACGAAGACACCAACCGCGTGGAGGTGTACCTCAAGCCAGACCAAGTGAGCTTGGCCATTGGCCGCAGCGGCTTCAACATCAAGTTGGCCAGCCGTTTGACGGGTTACGAAATCGACGTGTACCGCGACGATGTAGCCCAAGAAGAAGACGTTGCCCTGACGGATTTCACCGACGAAATCGAGGAGTGGGTAATCGAGGCGTTGCAGTCCGTGGGCTGCGATACGGCTCGCGACGTCCTCAACATGAGCGTGGAAGATTTGGTGAACCGTACCGACTTGGAAGAGGAAACGATTCAGGAAGTACGCGCCATCTTACAAGCCGAATTTGAAGATTAATTTCCCAGCATGAGCAGCATTCGCATCAGTAAAGTCCTCAGCGAGTTAAACATCGGCCTAGATACGGCCGTGGATTTCCTGTTGTCTAAAGGCCACGAGGTCGAGAAGAACCGGAATACCAAGATCTCCGATGAGCAGTATGCACTGCTCCTTGGAAACTTCGCGTCGGACAAGAGCCACAAAGACCAGGCCGAGTCCATCATCTCGCAGAAGCGGGAGGAGAAGGCCAGTCAGTTGGCTGAGAAACAGGCTGCTGCCGCTCCGGCGGTGCCCAAAGCACCTGCCGAAACAGCGCCAGCGGCGGAGCCCGCACCCGCGGCTCCTGCTGCCGCAGCTCCTGCTGCTCCAGCACCAGTAGCCCCGGCAACTCCTGCCTCCGAACCGGTTGCTCCTGCGGCACCTGTGGCGGCGGTTGCTCCGGCAACGGCACCCGCGGCAGATGTGCCTGCTGCCCCCGTGGAAGAAGCCCCCAAGTCGGTTGAAGTCGCCGCGGTTCCTGCGGAGCCCAAGGACGACGTGATCCGCGGACGCGCGTCTCTGGCCGGCCCCAAGATTGCCGGAAAAATAGACTTAACCCCCAAGCCAAAAGCACCAAAACCGGCGCCGTCCCCTGAAGTGCCAGCGGCTGCAGCACCATCAGCACCCGCGGTGGTGGAAGGAACTCCAGCAGTAGCTCCCACTTCGGATGCAGTTGCGGCAACAGAGGCGCCTGCTCCAGAAGCGGCAGCAGCTGAGGCAGCGGGATCTGTACACCATACTACGCAGTACCAAAAATTGGACGGTCCCAAATTGACCGGACAAACCATTGATTTAAGTCAGTTCAACCGACCCAAGGCCACCAAGCCGGGAGCCGGTGGTGAAAAAGGCAAGCGCGCCCGCATCAAGACCGGTGCTGCCGGAGGCCCTGGCATCGCCGGAACAGGTCGCACCACCACCGGTGCTGCCTCGGTAGGCGGACAGCAAGGTCAGCGCCAAGGACCCGGACGTCGGGACAAACAACCCGCAGCGCCCAAGCCGGCGATGACGGACGAGCAAATCCAAAAGCAGATTCGCGAGACGCTGGAGAAACTCACCGGCGGTCGCAAATCCAAGGGCTCCAAAATCCGTCGCGACAAGCGTGCGGACCGCAGGGACCAGGTGATGAACGAACTGCAGCTGCGTTCTGCAGAAGATAAAGTATTGAAGGTAACGGAATTCGTTACCGTGATGGAGGTTGCCAACATGATGAGCGTCCCCGTGACGGCCATCATCTCGGCCTGTCTGTCGTTGGGAATCATGGTCACCATGAACCAGCGCCTGGACAAGGAGACCTTGACCATTGTTGCCGACGAATTTGGTTTTTCGGTGAACTTTTTGGACGAAGAAGTCAACGATTCGCTGTCTGAAGACACGGATGCCGAGGAGGATTTGTCGCCACGCGCACCAATTGTCACGGTGATGGGTCACGTTGACCACGGTAAAACCTCGCTTTTGGACTACATCCGTAAGGCCAACGTCATTGCCGGTGAAGCGGGTGGAATCACCCAGCACATTGGCGCGTACAGTGTACAATTGCCAAGCGGTCAGCACATAACGTTCTTGGATACGCCGGGTCACGAGGCCTTTACCGCCATGCGTGCCCGCGGTGCCCAGGTAACGGACATCGCCATCATTGTGGTAGCTGCGGACGACGCCGTCATGCCCCAAACGAAGGAAGCCATCAGCCACGCCCAAGCGGCCGGTGTTCCCATCGTATTCGCCATCAACAAAGTAGATCGCCCCGCAGCGAATCCTGAGAAAATCAAGGAGCAGTTGGCCGGCATGAACTTGCTGGTGGAAGACTGGGGCGGTAAAATCCAATCCATGGACGTTGCCGCCAAAACCGGCCTGAACGTTAAGGAATTACTGGACAAAGTATTGCTGGAGGCAGAATTGCTGGACCTCAAGGCCAATCCCAAGCGGATGGCCAAGGGTACGGTGATCGAAGCGTCCTTGGACAAAGGCCGTGGTTACGTGACCACGCTGTTGGTGCAAAACGGAACCCTCCGCGTAGGCGACTACATGCTGGTGGGTCAGTTTTCCGGCAAGGTTCGCGCCATGATGGACGAACGCGGCCAAAAGGTGGACGAAGCGGGACCTTCGGCTCCTGTTTCCATCCTGGGCTTGGACGGCGCCCCGCAAGCGGGTGACACGTTCAACGTCATGGACGACGAGCGCGAGGCCAAGCAAATTGCGCAGCGTCGCCAGCAGTTGAGCCGCGAACAAAGCGTGCGTTCCCAGAAGAGCCTCACCTTGGAAGAGATCGGCCGTCGTTTGGCGGTGGGCGACTTCCAGGAGTTGAACATCATTTTGAAAGGCGACGTGGACGGATCCATCGAGGCCTTGTCCGATTCGCTTCAGCGCCTCTCCACGCCAGAGATTCAGGTCAACATCATCCACAAAGCGGTGGGTCAGGTGACGGAGTCCGACGTTTTGTTGGCCAGCGCCTCCAAAGCCATCATCGTGGGCTTCCAGGTTCGTCCGTCTGCCACCGCGCGCAAACTGGCCGAGAAGGAAGAAATCGAAATCCGTCTGTACTCCATCATTTACGACGCCATCAACGACATCCGCGACGCGATGTCCGGCATGTTGTCGCCGGAGGTTAAGGAAGAGATTGCGTGCACCGTTGAAGTGCGTGAAACGTTCAAAATCAGCAAGGTGGGCACCATTGCCGGCTGCATGGTTATGGACGGAACGATCAACCGAAACACCCGCGTGCGCATCATCCGCGACGGCGTGGTCATCTACACTGGTGAATTGGGTTCGCTCAAGCGCTTCAAGGACGACGTTCGCGAAGTCTCCAAAGGTTTTGATTGCGGTCTGAACATCAAGAACTTCAACGACATCAAGGTGGGCGACGTCATCGAAGGTTTCAAGGAAGTAGAAGTTCAACGTACGCTGGATTAATTCCCAGTACTGCGTTCATTAAGCTCAGGCCCGCGGCATTTCCCGCGGGCCTTTTTTATTTCCTCCACATACGCCAACAAGTCAACGTGCGTTATCCCTGCGTCAACGGATTGGCGGACCAACGCCTTCCCCGTACCTTCGTTTCTAAATAGCGCCCCATGAATCCCAAATACCGACTGCTTTTATCCGCCGCCGCGAGTACCATACTATTGCTTGGTTCCTTCTTGCACGCCACCGCATGGATCCAGCTGCCTTCGGTGGCGTGGGTACTGGGCGCGGCTGCCTTGGCCGTGGTGCTGCTTTTGGTTCACCACTTTTTCAACCAAATGGACGCCGCACTCTGGGGCCGACGTTTTGAGCGTTTGGCACTTTGGGGCGTTTTGGCCTCCTGGATGCCCTTGGCTTTCCGCCAATCTGCACTGTACTACCTGCCCTTTCGGTACCGATGGACGCTGTTGCCGCAAGACGAATGGCCGGATTCCATCCAATGGGCCCTCTTTTGGGCCGAGCATTCCATGGCTCAGCATTTCTTGGGAGCTGCTCTGACAATGGCCTTACTTTTCCTGTTACTTCCTGCATCCCGACGCTGGGGTGCGGCGATGGCTCTTCTTGCCGCACTCCCGGGTGGCCTTACAGCTTGGTTTTACGATGCAGGACCGTCATGGTTGTGGGCGCTGCCTATGTTTCCGGTTCTGGTTTGGTCTTTTGACGCGCGACGCACCCAAGATCGACCAAGTTGGCCCAATTGGGTTTGGATTTTGCTTCCTCTTTGGACGTTTTTCGCCGCACGGCCTTTCTTTCAAGAGTCCAATGTGGAGGTAGCGGGTCGCTTTGGGGTGGTGGACTTTTACAATCCCGGTCACGGCCGCCCAGAAACGCTTGTTTGGGACGTTGACAGCAAACTTCTCCTACAATATCCCAATGGATCCACGCGCATGGCAGACGTTCAATGGTCAGCGAGCAATTCAAACGAGTTTGTAGCTACTTGGCAATTGCCGGCACAGGAGCAAGGACAAACCCTTCGCGGAACGTGGCAATTGGATTCGCTGGACCAGGCCTACGAACTGCGCGGATCGTGGAATGGGCTACCGTTTGCTTTGCGCGCCGTACGGGAGTACTAAAAGATCCTTTGTGCAAACATTGGGCTACAGCCAACGAAGCAGCGCGGAAACCAGTTGCTTTTTCCAGTTGGTGTAGGGTGGCCCTAAAAACAGGGTAGGATTCACGCCCCACCGACGTCGAACCACCGGGCGCGCGTTGGTAAACTCGCGGAAACCCCAAATGCCGTGGCTTTTTCCTATGCCGGAATGGTTCACGCCGCCAAAGGGGAGGTCGTGGTGCATGTAGTGGATGATGAAATCGTTCACCACCGTGGCGCCCGCACGGGTTTCGTTCACGGTGCGCTCCTGAAAGGCTTTGTTTTCGGAAAGTACGTACGTGACCAGGGGACGCTCCTTGGCGTTGACGTAGGCGATGGCGTCTTCCAGCTTGTCGTAGGGAATGAGCGGCAACAAGGGGCCAAAGATCTCCTCGCAGGAAATGCGGCACGACGGGTCCGGGTCCAAATACAGGGTGGGCGGAAAGAAACGCTTGGAAACGTCTGCCGGCTCCGGTTGCCACACTTGAGCGCAAGCGCCAACGGCGTCTTCGTGCCAGGCCTGCAATCGAGCCCAGTGGCGTTCGTTGATGATGCGGGTATAGTCCGGATTGTCCACGAGTCGGTCGCCGTAGAGGTTCTTCAATGCGTGCGCAAAAGCATGCACCAGATCGCCCATTCGCTCGCGCGGAACCAGCACGTAGTCCGGAGCGATGCAGATTTGCCCGGCGTTCATGCTTTTGGCCCAAGCCAACAGCTTTGCCGCGCGTTCCACGGGGAACGAAGGATCCAGGAGTACCGGTGATTTTCCGCCCAATTCCAAGGTTACGGAAGTCAAGTGCTTGCTGGCGGCGGCCATCACCGCTTTGCCAATCGACGGTCCTCCGGTGAAGAAAATGTGGTTCCAAGGGTGCTCCAACAGCGATTTTGCGGTTTCGGCATCGCCTTGTACCGTGCGCACCCAACCCTCGGGGAATGCCTCTTGTACCACTTTTGCCAGCAACTCGGCCGTGGCAGGGGCTACTTCGCTGGGTTTGAGCACCACCGCATTGCCCGCGGCAACCGCGTACACCACCGGGCTCAAACTCAAATTGACGGGAAAATTCCACGGGGCCATCACCAGCACCGCCCCTTTGGATTCGTGCCGAATTTCCGCTTTCGCGGGCCACAAGGTCAACGGGCTGGGCACGCGCTCGGTGCGCATCCATCCGGCCAATTTGCCGGAAACGTAGTCCACCAAACTGGTGACCGCGTACAATTCGCTCAAATCGGTTTCGACTTCCGGCCGGCCCAAGTCTGTTCGCAGGGCGCGGTGAAAATCTTCTCGGTGGGCCAGTACGGTCTTCTTCAGCCGGGCCAAGGCTGCCCGACGATGCGCTAGAGTGGTTGCGCCCGCTTGCGGGGCAAAAGCCACCGCAGCGCGAAATAAATCAGCGGTTGGGTTCATCGGATTCAATCACACCATCGCGCATACGCACAATGCGTTTGGCGTGGCGCGCAATGTCTTCTTCGTGGGTGACCACCACCAAAGTGTTTCCTTGGGCGTGGATTTCGTCGAACAGCCGCATAATTTCTACGGACGTGGCGGTGTCTAAGTTGCCCGTAGGCTCGTCTGCCAGCACCATGGAAGGGGTGTTGACCAGCGCTCGGGCAATGGCTACCCGCTGGCGCTGTCCGCCGGAAAGCTGATTGGGTTGGTGGTCCATGCGGTCCGCCAAGCCAACCATTCCCAACACCTCGGTGGCGCGTGCCAGTCGGTCCGCCTTGGACCAACCCGCGTACACCAGGGGAAGTGCAACGTTTTGAAGGGCCGTTTGGCGCGGCAATAGGTTGAAGGTTTGAAAGACAAACCCGATTTTCTTGTTGCGCACTTCCGCCAAGGCATCGTCGTCCATGCGGCTGACGTCTTCACCGGCCAAAAAGTAGGATCCAGAAGTGGGGGTATCCAGGCAACCCAACAGGTTCATCAAGGTGGATTTTCCGCTGCCGGACGGCCCCATAAGTGCTATATATTCACCCGGTTGCACGTCCAAATCAATGCCTTTGAGCACGCGAACCCACTGGTTGCCCATGGGAAAATCGCGGCGAATACCGCGGAGGGAGAGAACGGGTTCCGACATGTCTTTATTCCTGCAAGAATAGGGCCAAGTTACGCGCTTTTGCTTTAAACGTGTGGTGATTTCTCCGACAGTTCCAACCACCGGAATTCTGCCTCTTCAATCTTTTGCGTCAATCGATGCGATTCTTCGGTCAAGGCAGCGAAGTCCAGCGCAGCGCCCGCAGGGGGCTGCGCGAAGAGTTGTGCAATTTCGGCCCGACGCGCCTCCCAAACGGGCAGGCTGCGATCCAATTCTTCCCATTCGCGCTCTTCTTTGTACGAACGCTTGGCAGACGGACGCAAACCGGGAGCGGATGGGGTGCTGGACGTCGCGGTAGGGGAGCTGCCGGTAGAAAGGTTGAGGGAGGAGGCGGCGCGCTGCGCAGCAGCGGCGGCCGAGTCGGCCGCGGCCCGCGCCTTCGCCGCGGCCCGCGCCGCCTCCCTCCATTCGCCCGTGGTTCCGTTGAAATCCTTGATGACGCCGTCCCCCTCAAACACGAGCAAGTGGTTCGTCAGCTTGTCCAAAAACGCCCGGTCGTGGGAAACGATCAAGAGGCAACCGTCGAATCCCTCCAAGAAATCCTCCAACGCCTGCAGCGTTTGCACGTCCAAATCGTTCGTGGGCTCGTCAAAAATCAGCACGTTGGGGTTGGCCATCAGCACCGTCATCAGGTACAAACGCCGCCGCTCCCCGCCGCTCAGCTTGTCCACAAACGTGTACTGCTGGTCTCCTTCAAAATTGAATCGGTCCAGCAACTGGCTCGCTGTTAAGGTTTTGCCTTTTGCCAAAGGAATCACTTCCGCAATGTCCTTCACGATGTCGATCACGCGCTTTTCCGGGTCAAACGGCGGATTTTCTTGGCGGTAGTGGCCCAGTCGAACCGTTTCGCCCACCACCACCTTACCGCCGTCCACTTCGGCCTCGCCCGTGATCAGCTTCAAAAACGTGGATTTTCCCACGCCGTTGCGGCCCACCAGCCCCAGCCGGTCGCCGCGCTTGAACGTGTAGGTGAACTGATCAACGATTAACTTTTCGCCGTAGGCTTTGCGCACTTTGTGCCACTCAATGATCTTGCTTCCCAGGCGTTCGCCTTTGATTTCCAGCTGTACGGCTCCCTGCTGCACGCGATTCTTGGCGGCTTGCTGGACGTTGTCAAACGCATTGATCCGCGCTTTGCTCTTGCCGGTTCGCGCCTGAGGCGTTTGCCGCATCCACTCCAGTTCCCGACGGTACAAATTTTTGGCGCGTTCGCTGGCCGTTCTTTGGGCCCCCAAACGCTCTTCTTTTTTCTCCAAATAGTAGGAATAGTTGCCGTCGTACCGGTACAGCGTTTGGTCCTCCAATTCCAAAATCCGGTCGCACACCGTCTCCAAAAAGTACCGGTCGTGTGTGACCATGAGCAAGGCAAAGGGGGCGTCGCGCAAGGTGCCTTCCAGGGTTTCGATCAAATCCAGGTCCAGGTGGTTGGTGGGCTCGTCCAGCAAAACAACATCGGGCTGTTGGATCAGGAGTCGGGCCAAGGCCAAGCGCTTTCGCTGACCACCGGATAACTTTTCAATGGGCAAATCTGCCAAAGGCAACTCCATTTGCGTCAGCACGGCCCGAACCTGTGCCTCGGCGTCCCAGGCGTTGAGCCGTTCCATTTCCGCCAAGGCGTGCGTCAAGGCATCGGGCTCGTTCGGCCGCCAGGACGCATGTTCGTAGGCCAAAACGGCGCGCAGGGTTTCCAGGGGGCTGTCCAGCAGCCAGTCCAAGGCAGAAACCCCGGCAGGAAACTGCGGATCTTGATCCACGTACCCCAGCCGCAAGCCTTTGCGGTAGACCACCTGACCGCGGTCCGGAGATTCCTCCCCCACCAAAATGCGCAACAAGCTGGTTTTGCCGGTGCCGTTTCGGGCAATCAAGGCGACTTTTTCTCCGGCCTGAAGGCCAAAGTTCAAATCTTCAAATAAGGTGCGCTCTCCCAGGGACTTGGACAGTCCCTCTACCGATAGTACGTTCATAATGCCACGTTGGTGCCCAAATAGAACATCCGTCCAAAGATAGGGCCCCACACGGCGGTGGCATCAAAATAAGGACTCGTAGCGGCGGAATGCGCGTCAAAGACTGGATTCTTTTGGCGCACGTTGCCGGCATTTTCCACCCCCAAGTACACATCGGCAAAACGGAATTCCTTCCGCACTTGGCCGTTGATCACCGCAAAGGCAGGGCTGTAGTTTACCGTGGGTCCACCCGGCTCCTGAATCCCCAGCACCGGCAAAGGCTTACTACCAAATGCTTGGACCGTGGCATCCCAGTGCCATTGGGTGCGGGTTTGGTATCCCACGTTGACCATTCCGCGGTGTTTGCTCACGAACGGAACGGCCTGCCGCACGGGAGGATCTTCCGGAACGACGGAATTGGGCACGTACAAGGACCACACGTCCTGGTATCGGTACGCCAGGCGAACGTCGATCCGTTTGGTCAAACTGTAGTCCAGCGTGGCGCTCACGCTGCTGGAGGCCGACGCCGCCCCCCAGATTTCGTTGGACGCCACCCCGTACACCAAGCGCATCTGCGGTTTCCACAAATCGTAGACCGCAACGCGGTCGAACTGCGTTTGGTGCAACTCCAGCGCAAAGGTTCCGCTGCGGTAGTTCAGTCGGAAATTCCAAACATAACTCAGCCCCGCATTCCAGGCGGACTCCTCCAAGGCAGAAAGCGGTTGCCCCCCGGAGGCATTGACTCGGTTGCTCGCTTGGTACCCCAGTTGTTCCAAATAAGGCAGCGCCATGCGCCAGCCGCGGCCCGCCGCCAGGCGAACTACATGGCGATTCGCTGGACTCCAACGCAAATGCAAACGCGGGGACCATTGGGTTCCGTACAGGGAGTGGGCGTCCACCCGAATTCCCGCCACGGCCGTGAAGGATTCCACCGGCATCCAGGTCCCCTCCAAGAAGGCGCCGGGAGCAAATACGCGCAGTTGTTCTTCCGGGATGTCAGTGCCTTGGTCAAACAGATCCGCGTACCACGACGTTCCGCCGGTGAACGACAATCCTTCCACCGGTTCCACTTGGTACAGCAACTGCACCAAGGCGGATTGCTGCCCCGTGTTCCAAATCAGTCCTTCGCCCGGCAGCCCAAAGCGTGCGCGCTGGCGGGTGGTGCTGAGGTTCACAATGCTGCCAAAGCTGCGTTCCCTACCACGCTGGGCCACCCAGCCGGTTTTTGCGGTTGCAGACAGGCGGTTGTGCCGGATGCCGCTGCGCCACAAAGGGGCGCCGGGAGCCGCCCCGTGGCCCACGTCGCCGCCGCGGACGGAGTCCACCAAACCGTGTACGCTGTACTGCCCTTCCCAACCGCCGGCACCTTCCCATTTGGCGCGGAACAGGGCATTGCCCTGGGCTCCCAGTGGGTTGTCCATAAAGCCGTCGTGGTTCATGTCCAAGGCCAGCGGGCGCGCCGAACCGTGGGACAGCAGCCCCAGGCTCCAGCGCGGACTCAGCCGCCGCGCCCAAACGGCGTTGACTTCCGTGCGCGCCGCGTTGTTGACGTACGCGTTGAGCCGTAAATCGCCCCGACCCTCTTGGGCAAAGCCTTTGGCGCCGTCCGCCAAAACCTCCGGCTTCAGCAATTCCACATTGATTTGACCGGTGGTGCTTTCGTGCCCGTTCACCACGCTCCCAATGCCCTTGGTGAGCTGTATGGATTCAATCCACGTTCCCGGCACAAAGGAGAGCCCCTGATTGGCCAACAGTCCACGAACCAACGGAACCATTTCCGTTTGGATTTGCGCGTACTTCCCGGCCAATCCAAAAAGTTCAATTTGGCGCGTCCCCGTAACGGCGTCCGTAAAGGAAGCGTCCACGCTGGCGTTCGTCTCAAAACTCTCGGACAGGTTGCAGCACGCTGCCTTGCGCAGTTCCGCTTGGCCAATTACGGCCTTTAACCCCGGATCCTTGTAATCAATGGCGGTTGCGGCCCGACGTTCCGTAACCTGCGCTTCGCCCAATTCACCTTTCCGACGAACGCTGTCTTGTTGGGCGGAGGCGTGCAGACTTACTGCGGCAAGAGCAAGAATCAAGCTTCCGCGAAACACCCACTTCCCGCGGTCAACATCAATGCCCATGCCCGTCGCTGGTTCCGTGCTGATCCCGAACCGTTTTGGAGCGGTACTTGCAGCAGCCGTGTACTTTGGCGTAGGCAGCGTCCGTGGCTTTCACCTTTTTGGTGTCGTGACCGACGGCGGCAATGGCCTGGTGCAGGGCCAATTCCGTGGTCTTTTTGGGGTTGTAGACCACCACCACCTCGTGGGTTTTTTCGTTCCAGTCGGCCGCCCAAACGCCTTTGGTGTTGAGCAACGCGGTCTCAATGCGCTCCTCGCACATGCCGCAAACACCGTCCACCCAAAAGCGAACTTCAACTTTTTGCGCCCACGCGGAAGAGGACGCCGCCAAAACCAACAGGAGGGTGGCGAACAGTTTAGAAAGGCGAAGCATAAGCAGGGTTGTTTAGGTAGGACTCGTCGGTCAGGGTTTCCAAAAAGGCAATTAAATCGGAAATATCTTGTTGGGTCAGGCCCAGTCCGTGCACAAAACCAATCATGGACGGATCCAAGTTTGGCGAGTTTACAACTACGTCGGTGTTGTAGTGCTCAATGACTTGGCGCAGGGTTTGGAATCGACCGTCGTGCATGTACGGGAACGTCACGGCTATGTTGCGGAGCGACGGTACCTTGAATTTGCCGTCGTCGGTGGCTTTCCCCGTGACCTTGCCGAGGCCTCGGTCCGTAAACACCGAATCCAAGCCATTGTTGCTCAGGGTGAAGTTGGAAAACAAAGTGCCGCCGTGGCAGTGGAAGCAATCCGCACCGCGGACGGGGTTGTTGGGGTTGGACTCGCCGTTGAACAGCTGCAATCCGCGTTGTTCGGCGGCGGTAAACGTTTCCGTTCCGCGCATGACGCGGTCAAACTTGCTGTTGCCGGAAACAAAGGTCAGCATGAACTGCTCCAGGGCCAGTCCAATGCTTTCAGGCGCGGCTTTTTTGGTTCCAAAGGCCGCGCGAAAGGCCTCCCGATACCGCGGTTGCTGATTGAGCTTGGCAACCACCCGGGGGAGCGTTTCGTGCATCTCAATGGGATCCTCAATGGGCATGAGGGCCTGCAGGTTCAGGCGCTTCACGCGGCCGTCCCAGAAAAACTCAGACTGCCAAAGCAAGTTGGAGATGGGCATGGAGTTGCGGGTTCCCTCAATGCCGTCGATGCCGGTGGAGTATTTCTTCCCGAAGTCCGTAAATCCGTATTCCGCGTTGTGGCAACTGGCGCAGCTTTGGGTGGAGTCTCGGGAGAGGATGGGGTCGTAGAACAGCATTCGGCCCAAGGCAATGCCTTCCACCGTCAGGGGGTTGTCTGCGGGCGGCGCGGCCTGGGGAAATCCCATGGGAATTTCCAGGGTGTAGGGCGTTGCGTTTTTGGCCGGACCGATTTCTTTCTCGCATGCGGAGATTACCGCCACGAGTGCGGTTACCGATGCAAGGACGATCCAGCGGCGGTTCATTTGTTTTGCAAATGCTTCGCAGTGAAGACGTCGCCCATGTTGGCAACGAGCGCCTCCACGATGCCGTTGTCGAAGGTGGAATGGCTGAAATCTCCCTTTTCCTCAATGGAGAAAGTCGCTGGATTGCGGAAAATTTCCGCCAGGTTGTAGTCCACGTGCAGCATTTTGTCCCGCTTGGTCAGGTCCATCGGAAAGGACACGGTCACGGAGCGTTTATTCCGGTCCAATGCCATGTGGTACAAGAAGACGGATTCAGGGTGTCCCGGGTGTTTGTAGGTGCCTTCCAATGCGGTAAAAATGTACCCACCGGTCCAGTCCCAATGCAATTTGTTCACGTTGGGGTTGAGCGGATGGCTGGGGCCGTACTGGCTGGGGTCGCCGTGGTTTACCATGGAATCCAAACCGATGTTGAACCGGATGCCGGTGTATTGGCCCACCGGAATGGAGTCCAATTCTATGTGCCCCGCACCGGCCTTGCCTTTGACGAAGGCGTACGAACCTTTGATCCCGACGTCTCCGTTGGGGCCGCCCAAGAGGGTAAAGTCGCTGAGTAAGTAGTCTAAGCGTTTGAAAACCAGTGTTTCGCCTGCCTGATTCACGTGTTTGCTCACGTCAAATACCACGGGCGCGTTGTCGAAAGTGGTCTCGACGTGCAAGGCTAACGAGATTTTTTCCGGATTATTGGGCTCGCAGCTGCTGAGCAATCCGGTGAATACAAGGCCCGCTAGGGCCAAAACGTTTGCATTTTTCACGGCCGTATCTTTGCGATAAATATAGCAACAACCACGCCAAGTATGGACCGAAAAACGAGTGAGCGCATTCGATTGGCCGCGTTGGCGGTAGTCTTTGTGGTGGGAGTGGTTTGGGGCTACTATTTGCTCCGCCCCCAACAGCAACTGCCGGTTTTGTCGCCCTCGGATTTGAACCCGGCCGTGGTGGCGGATTCGCTGGAGGGCCAGGGCATGAACCACACCATTGGCGCGTGGAAATTGACGGATCAGTCCGGCACCGTGCGGACGCAACAAAACGTGGCTAACCGCATTGTGGTAGCGAACTTTTTCTTCACATCGTGCCAAAGCATTTGCGTGGACATGGCCCAAAACATGCGCCTGATTCAGTCTGCCTACGCGGATGATCCGCGGGTTCAGTTGCTGAGCCACTCCGTCACTCCGGAAGCCGATTCCGTGCCGGTTTTGGCGAAATACGCGGAAGCCAACGGCGTGGACCCCAAGCGGTGGTGGCTGTTGACGGGCCCCTATTCGGAGATCAATCGGCTCGCGCGAACCAAGTACTTCGCGGTAATGGAAGAAGGGCAAACGTGGGACGAACACAGTTTCATCCACACCGAGAACCTGGCCTTGATTGACGGCAAGGGCCGCATCCGCGGCTACTACGACGGCACCAACCCGGATCAAGCCCGACTCCTCATCAAGCACGTGGGTTGGTTGCTGGACGAGTTGGAGGACGCTGAATAACCCTAACTTCGGCGCAAAGAAACCACTATGCAACGCCCCGTCCATCCATCGCTTCCCATCTCCCCGCTGCGCGTGGGAATGCACCAAATGGACTTGGTTTGGAACGATCCGGCGGCCAATTTAGCTGCGATGGAGCGCGCTTGGCGCGCGTCACCAACAGCAGACCTCCACGTGTTTCCGGAAATGGCCACCACCGGTTTTTTGACCGGCGCAGAGGAATTGGCGCGCGTAGATGCCGACGCCTCTGGTGCGCCCTACCTTCCCCTTTTTCAGGCCTGGGCGCGGGAATCCGGTGCGGTTTTTTTGACTTCTTTGGTGGTTCGGTTGGACCCGGTAGACTTCCGTTTTGCCAACCGTTTGTTCGCTGTTTTTCCCGACGGCACCGTGCACAGCGCGGACAAGATGCACCTCTTCGGTTTGGCCGGAGAGGACCGTCATTTTGTGGCCGGCAACCAACCGCTGCGTTTGGAGTGGAAGGGGTGGCGTTTGGCGGCTGCGGTCTGCTACGACTTGCGCTTTCCGGAGTCGTACCGGAATTCTTGGCCCGCCCAAGCGGACCGGGCGGACTACGATTTGCTGTGTTTTGTGGCCAACTGGCCGGACCGGAGAATTGCCCACTGGGCGGCCCTGCTGCCGGCGCGCGCTATTGAGAATCAGGTTTATGTGTTGGGGTTGAACCGAGTAGGGGCGGACCACCACGGGGTGGCGCACAGCGGTTTCAGTGGCGTTTGGAGCCCTATGGGAGAAAGTGTTGCGGAGGTACCCCGGAACGAGGCGATTAGCGTCGTCGTCGAAGTGCGTCCGGAACCCCTGCACGAGATCCGTCGGAAGCTGCCTTTTTTGCAGGACGTTCGGGAGTTGACGCAGCCTCGGTGAGGTCCCAAACGGTTTCCGTCTCCCAATTGGCTTTTGCTTCTACGGTTGGGCCGTCCCAGCCCCGTTCCGGCTGTTGGCCCAGCCAAAAGTCCCCGGGCGAATAGGTTCCGTCTAGATTCCGGTCCAGGTAGACGCGCAGCGCGCTGCGGCCGGGCACAATGTTGCTGAAGACGGTGTCTAAAGGAGCAGACAAGCGGCGCGTCCACCGCACCACCCCGGCCGCATCCGTCCATTCCAGCACGGGGTTGCCGGCCAAGGTGTTTGGACTTGGAGTCAGTTTTAATCGCACGGTTCCGGACTTTTCCGGATCCAGGCCCTTGGGCCACGGCGCAACGCTGTCCGTCGCCGCGAGCGGTCCGGCCCACAACGTGCTTGTTTGTGAGGAATCCAGGGTGGAACGCGGCGCAATGGGGTTGAACTCCCAAGCCCAACGCGGTTTTTCGCCTTGGTTGACCTTGGAATTGCCGTCGGCATCTTCGAAAGCCAGCAGGCGAAAAGGTCCGGCGGGCAAATAATTTAACGCAAACCTACCGTCGTCGTCCGTGCGTGAGGTGTAGCGGGGCAGGCCGAGGTAAGCGGCGGAATCCGGGGCGTCGGCAGGCCAAAGCCCGACGGCCCAATCGGCCAACGGCTTCCCGGAGCGGGCGTCGCGCAGGTAACCGGCCCAGTACAAGGAGTCCAATTGATTTCCAGTGGCGAAAACCAGGGCGGTGGCGGGCAACAGGTTGCCTTCGGTGATGTCTTTGAAGCAACCTCCCAGTGCCAAGGAGTAGGTGGCGTCGGGCAAAAGCGGACCGCCGTCCCAACGGATCCGAGCGGATTTGCCTTGAAGGGTTACGCGTACCGTGCCCGGCAAGGGAGGGGAGGAGATGGGCCTGCCGCCGTTGCTCCCCAAGGCCACGAACTCATTGAACTGGATGCGAATTTCTTGGGGGCTGACCCGAACTTGGGTGTGGACAGGCTCCGATTGGGTAATTTTGGGTGGGGTCTCGTCTTTGGGACCGCCGGTTGGAGCGGCCGGCAAGGCACAGCCGTTCAGGGCCAGGAACCCAGCAGCTGCGGCGGCCGCGGTGGTCAGGAAGGAGGAGCGAATGCGCACAAGTTCAAAGGTACTCGAAAAGTCCTGTACCGAATCCCCAAGTAAAGTTGCTGCGCTCCAGCGCTAAGGTGCCCAGGCAGCACAGAATCCTTCCACGCCGCTGGGCCGTATCCGGGTCAAAGCCACCGCGCAGGCGTGCAGGGTTGCTCCTGTGGTCAAGGTATCGTCCACCAAAACCCAGTGCTCGCCCGGTGCTCGGTTTTGGGCGCCGTCCGCCAAAGAAAAGGCAACGTGTGCTTCCTGAAGACGGGTGGAGCGATCCAATTCCGTAAGTGATTGGTGCTGAACGCGTCGAACCAATACCGACTGGTCTACCGGCACGTGCCAAACGGACGCCAATCCGGCGGCAAAACGTTCGGCTTGGTTGTACCCCCGACGTTTAAATTTATCCGGGGTGATGGGCACGGGGACGAGCCGGGCGTTTGCCGGAGGAGGGGCAAACCGACGAGCTGCTGCTTGGCCCAAGGCAAAGGCCAGCTCGGGTCTGTTGCGGTACTTCAAATGGTGGAGCAGCGTTCGGGTGGGGCCCGCTCGGAAGTCCAAAGCCGCCCGCAGCGGAATGAGCAGAGCAGACGGAGGCCCGGCAGCCAACGGACGCCACGGGAGTCCATCGTCGCACCGGGTGCACCACTGGGCGTTTGGAGGCAGCGGTACGAAGCCACACGCGGGGCACGAGGCAGGAAGAACAGCGGTTCCCATCCCCTGAATCAGGGAGTGGGCATGGGCGCGGAGCGCGGGCAAGTTGGGAGACAAGAGCGGTTTCACGGGACAGAAACGATTGATTTGGGGGAGAATAGGGATGCAGCGCACCAAGAAATGCGGTACATTTGCGGCAAAATAGTCGATTATGAGCGGAAAAACGTCTAACACCGCAAAAGCCATCATTGGCATTTTGCTTTTGGTTGTAGCGGTACTGGCCTACCAACTGTACAACACCAAGACCGAAGTTCAGGTGATTACCTCGGACAAAGAATTGTTGATCAGTCAATTGGAAGATGCCAAGGCCGATTTGATGGCGCAGACCACCCAGAACGACTCCCTGAACTCGTACATCTTGGACGAGACGGCTCGTTTGAACGATTTGATCGCCAAAGCCAAAAGCACCAACGCCACCAACACACGCGCCATGGCGGAATTGCGCTCCCAAGTTGCCACCTTGCGCAAAACAGTGGACCGTTTGCGCGGCCAGGTGGACAGCGTCAACCGCGCTTACGGAGTTCTGAACACCGAGAAAGTCAATTTAGAAGGCGAATTCTCCAAGGAACGTACCAAGAACGAGGAACTGACCCAAACCAACGATCGTTTGTCTAAGGACCGCGCCGAAGGCGCTCGCTTGAAGTTGTCGGGCATCGAAGGCATGGGGATGGTGGTGAAGAAGTCCGGCGAGGAAAAGGAATCCACGGCCGCCGGCAAAGTGAATCGATTCAAAGTTTGCTTTACGGTGGGCGCGAATGCGTTGGCCAAAAAGGGCAACCACACCGTTTATTTCCGCGTGAACACTCCGGAAAATCGCGTATTGGCCGGTTCGGGTGACAACACCTTTACGGTGGACGGCAAGGAGCAGTTGTTCTCCAGCAAGTCTGAGTTAAGCTTCAACGGGGACGCCACTCAGGCGTGCGCCTCCATGGATGTAAAATCGACGTTGGCCAAAGGCGCCTACACTTTGGAGCTCTTCTCGGAGGGCCGCAAGTTGGGCGAAGCCAAGGTGGTTCTGAACTGAGGCAGGCCCGGTGCGGGTCGCAACCCTTAATTTAAACGGCATCCGCGCCGCCAACCGAAAGGGGTTGGCGGCGTGGATGTCTGCTTTACAGGCAGATGTAATCGCTTTTCAGGAAGTGCGTGCGCTGCCGGAGCAGGTGCCCGCGGAGTTATTGGAAAACGGACACTGGCTGTTTTTCCCGGCCGAGCGCAAGGGCTACAGCGGCACAGCACTGTGGTCAAAATTGCCCGCGGATGAGGTTTTGCCGGGCATGGGCGTGGATCGGTGGGACGCCGAGGGGCGGGTTTTGGAGGCCCGATGGGGAACAACTCGGGTGGTATCTGCCTACTTTCCCAGCGGAGCTTCTTCAGTGGAACGCCAAGGAGCCAAGCTGGACTTTTTGACCGATTTTGCCACCGTATCGGAAAAACGCGGCTGGTTGGAACAGCCTACCGCCGTTTTGGGCGATTTCAACGTGTGCCACGCCCCGTTGGACATTCACAATCCCGCACGAATGTGGGGCATTCCGGGCTTCAACGCGGAGGAATCGGCCTGGATGGACCAATGGGCGGCTGCCGGTTGGGTGGACGGTTTTCGCGCACTGCATCCACAAGCGGCACACGCCTTCACCTGGTGGTCTGCCTACGGCGGGGCTCGCGAGCGCAATGCCGGTTGGCGCATAGACTACGCGTGGCTGGCTCCTGCTTTGGCCCAAAAGTTGCAAGATTGCAGGCACCTTCCACTGGCGCTCCTCTCCGATCACTGCCCCGTACGGGCGGAGTGGTCCGGCCAATGATCTACCCGCAACGTTTGTTTATCTTTGATCCATGAATTACTTCCGACTGTTTTCAAGCGCCTTGACCGTCCTTGCCGCAACGGCGTGTGTTGCACCCGCGGTGCATACTGAACTGCAAACCCGCGCAGAAGTTTTGCAAACCGAAAACGACGCGTTGCGCACGCAGTCCGACGCACTTCAAATACGCCTGACGGAAACCCAATCCAATCTGCGCACCGCGCAGCAATTGGCCACAACCCTTCAAGAAGACACCGCTCGTTTGGCCTCCGATGTTCGCAAAACGCGTCGTTCGCTGACCGATTTGGAAGCCAATTTTGACTACCTCACCAAGAACAAAGACCGGCTGAGTTCAGCGAATTTGAACGAAACTAAGGCCATGTTGGTCCGCATGGAACGCCTGCAGTCTGAGTTGGAGCAAAAGGAAGAAGCCCTCAAGGCAGAACAAGCTCGTTTGGAGGAAGTAGCTGTTGCCCTGCAGGCCCGCGAGCGCCGGGTGGTGGAATTGGAGTCTGAGATTGCGCGCAAGGATTCCTTGGTGCTGTACGTTCAGAAGAGCGTGGCAGACGCCCTCCTGGGTTTCCAAGGCCAAGGTCTTACGGTGTCTCTGAAAAACGGAAAAGTGTACGTGTCCATGGACAACTCCCTATTGTTCAACAGCGGAAGTTGGACCGTTCAAGACAAAGGGCGACTGGCCTTGGAGCGCTTGGCCAAGGTGCTGGCGTCCAACAAGGACGTTCGGATTGAGGTGGAAGGCCACACAGACAACGATGCCTACCGCGGTGCCGGACAAGTTTTGGACAACTGGGATTTGTCCGTGATGCGGGCTACCGCCGTGACCAAGATTTTGACGGGAAAGGGAGTGGATGCGGCGCGCGTCAGCGCTGCGGGACGCGGAGAGTTCCAACCGCTGGTGCCCAACGACACCCCGGAAAACAAAGCCAAGAACCGACGCACGGAAATCATCATCAGCCCGCGTTTGGACGCTTTGGCCAACTTGGTGCAGCCGTCGGTACCCAAAAAGTAAGGCAGGATCTACCCAAAGAGGGCGCTCACCAGGTGCTCCATTTTTTGAACGGGAACCACCAGCAAACCGGGGAAGGCGTTGGACTTGAGTCCGGGCTGGGCTGCGGTAAATAGGGTGTCAAAACCCAGTTTTTGTGCTTCTGCGGCGCGCTGATCCAGTCGCTGCACCGAACGAATTTCGCCCGCCAAGCCCACTTCGCCCGCAAAGCAAACGCCTTTGGGTAGGGCTTGGTCCGTGTCGGAACTGAGGATGGCCGCAACTACGGCCAAGTCCAAAGCGGGGTCGTCCACGCGGAGCCCGCCCGTAATGTTGAGGAATACGTCCTTGGACCCCAGGCGAAAACCACATCGTTTTTCCAATACCGCCAGCAGCATGTTGAGTCGACGGGCGTCGAATCCGGTGGAAGATCGTTGCGGCGTGCCGTAAACTGCCGTGCTGACCAAGGCCTGAACCTCCAGCAACAAGGGGCGCGCACCTTCCATCATGACGCCCACGGCCGTCCCGCTCAATTCTTCGGATCGTTGGGAGAGCAGAAAACCCGACGGATTCAACACGGGCACCAATCCGGCGGCGTCCATCTGGTACAAGCCAATTTCTGCCGTGGAACCGAATCGGTTTTTGTGGGCGCGCAGGAGTCTGTACAGGTGGTTTTGGTCGCCTTCAAATTGCAAAACAACATCCACCATGTGCTCCAAAACTTTGGGACCCGCCAAGGTTCCCTCCTTGGTGATGTGCCCAATGAGCAGGACCGGCACGTTGTGGCTCTTGGCGTAGCGCAAAAACTCCGCGGCGCTCTCCCGGATTTGGGAAACGCTGCCGGGCGCGGCCTCCAATGCCGGACTGTGCAGGGTTTGAATGGAGTCAATCACCAACACTTCCGGACGCATTTTTTCAGCGTGTTCCAGAATGGACGAGGTGGAAGTTTCCGTCAGGATGGAGCAACCGTCGCCCTCAAAGCCAATGCGGTCAGCCCGCATGCGAATTTGTTGGGCGCTTTCTTCTCCGGAGACGTAGAGAACGCGTTGCGGCAAGCGCAAGGCGAGCTGGAGCATCAGGGTAGATTTGCCGATTCCGGGTTCGCCTCCCAGGAGCACCAAAGAGCCGGGAACCAGTCCACCGCCCAGTACGCGGTCCAACTCGCCGTCCCCGGTTGCGGTGCGTGTTTCCAAGCCCAAGGTCACCTCAGAAAGCGGCCGGGGAACGCTCCGTTTGCCGGAATCCGGATCTACAAAACGCGGGGTACGCGAGTCTGCGGTCTCCGTAATCTCCTCCACCAAGGTGTTCCAAGCACGGCAGCTTTTGCACTGCCCTTGCCATTGCGGGTGGGCAGTGCCGCACGCCTGGCACATCCAGGCCTTTTTAACCTTGGCCACCTTCGCTGGATTTTTTGCGCAGGAAAGCCAGGCCCGCAAAACCGACGGTGCCGGACAACAGCATCATCGCGGTTTGGGACGAGTGAACCACCGTCGCGAATATTAGACCGTCGGCCATGGGTACTCCGGTGACCCACAAAGCAGAGGTGACGAATACGTGGTACGTTCCAAAGCCCCCCGGTGCCGGTACAATGTAGCTGAACGTGGCAGACATCATCACAAACAGGGCGTGTGCTACGGTGATGTTGGACGTTGCGGGCAACGCAAAGAACATGATGTAAACCATCAAAAAATAGCAGGCCCAAATGCCCACGGTGTGTCCCCAAAATCCGGCGGGGTTGTCCAGACGGGCGACGGAACGGAGCCCGGCGAGCAGTCCTTGCACAAAATCAAATACCTTGCTTTTGATTTGAACCCAGCCCCACCGACGCACGGCCCAAAAGGCTGCAGCTCCAATTGCGGCAAGTGCCAACAACAACCAACCCCACGCGGGAAACCCTGCGGAAGTCGCATCGCCCGTTTCTGCAGGAACAGATGCATTGTCCGCTCCATTCACCCGTCCAAATTCGGTCACGGCGTTGGGCAAGGCCTGCAGCTCGGTCCAATTCAAGCCCAATACCAAGGCCACTAAGGCTAGCGCCATGATGAGGTCGATGATGCGCTCCATGACTACCGTCCCCAAGGCCTTATCCACCGGCACGGAGCCCGACTGCTGTATGGCGGTGCATCGAGCAACTTCTCCTCCGCGCGGCACCACCAAGTTGACCAAGTAGGACAAAGCAACCGAGTGCACTGCCGCGGGGGCGCTGACCGGATGGTCGATGGAGCGCAACACAATGCGCCAACGGTAGGCGCGAAACACAACGGCTAAGTAGCCCAAGCCAATGCTCGTCGCCACCAAATAGGGATTGGCTTTGCGCATGCCGTCCCAAAGCTCCCGAGGATCCATGCCTTGGAAGGCAAAGGCCAAAAGCCCGGCGGTCAGTCCCAGTAGGACCAGTGTTTTGATGATTTGCTTGGCCATAGGGATCCTGCTCAACGCTGGGATGCGGTTTATTTCAAGAGGTTGGTATGCTCGTCCGGGAAAACCAAGATGGGCGTGTGCGACGCAGCCTCTGTTGCGTCTACGTGGCAGTAGGCCAAGATGATGATCAGGTCACCGGCTTGCACTTTGCGGGCCGCGGGTCCGTTCAAGGTAATGGTTCCGCTGCCGGCAGGACCGGGGATGGCGTAGGTGTCCAATCGCTCGCCGTTGTTGATGTTGACGATGCTGACTTTCTCGCCTTCAACGAGCTGAGCCGCAGCCATCAAGGTGCGGTCTATGGTGATGGAACCGATGTAATTGAGGTCCGCCCCCGTGACGCGCACGCGGTGGATTTTGGATTTGAGCAATTCCAGCAACATGGCGGCAAAGGTAGGTTATTCCACCGGAAGGTTGTCGATGAGGCGGACGTTTCCGGCGCGCACCACGGCAAAATAATGGGCTGAGGATTCCGTGCTCAAAACTTGGTGATCCGGGAGCAATTCCAACGTGTGCGGATGGGCCAAGTCCAGGTATTCTACCTTCAGTTCCGTCGATTGGTGCACGTGGTTTTCAAACTGCAAACGGGCGGCGGCGGGCGTTGCGCCGGCGCGCAACGCCGCTGCGGCAAGCCGCAGCCCCGCATAAATGCGGGGCGCCGCCGCCCGTTGCTCCGTTGTCAACAACAAATTCCGGCTGCTCATCGCCAAGCCGTCGGCCTCGCGAACCGTGGCGCAAGCCACCACAAGGGGCAGTCCCCCGCGGAGGGCCACCAACTGCCGAATGACTGCCACCTGCTGAAAGTCCTTGGCTCCAAAATAAGCGCGGTCCGGTTCCACGTGGTCAAAGAGGGCGTCCACCACCGTGGCAACGCCCTGAAAATGACCGGGTCGGGCCGCGCCTTCCATGCGCGTGTCCAGGCCCATCAAGTCGTAGTGGGCCGCCTGCATGCCGTTGGGGTACAACTCTTCCGCAACCGGAAAGTACACCGCGTCCGCACCCAAAGCTTCCAAAGCGGCGCAATCCGCTTCTGTGGTGCGCGGATAAGAAGCGAGATCGTTGGGATTGTTGAATTGGGTGGGATTCACGAAAATGCTGACCACCACGCGGGTGTTTTCTGCTTGAGCCGCCCGCACCAAGGCCAGGTGCCCATCGTGGAGCGCCCCCATGGTGGGTACAAAGCCCACGGAGACCGAATCGCCTTGTTTCCAGCGCGCAAGCATGTCCCGCAGCGCGGCTTGAGATGATACAATCTCCATAAAAAGTGCGTTTTGCGCCGTAAAATTGCGTATTTTTGCGGACTGTACCGCAACTTATGGAGCCAAAGCGCATTTTGTACGTCGCCCAATCGATGCATCCGTACTTGTCGGAGACCATCTTGGCAGAACACGCCTTGGCGTTTCCCAAGCGAATGAACGAGCTCGGTAACGAGGTTCGGGTGTTCATGCCTCGTTATGGAAACATCAACGAGCGCCGCCACCAACTGCACGAAGTCATCCGGCTGAGCGGCATGAACGTGGTCATCAACGATATGGACCAGCCTTTGATCATCAAGGTGGCCTCCATTCCCCAAGCACGCCTTCAAGTTTATTTCATCGACAACGACGAATACTTCAAACGCAAGGGCGATGTGGTGGATGCCGCAGGCACTTTGTACGAAGACAGCGACGAGCGGGCCCTCTTTTTTTCCAAGAGCGTCATTGAGACCATCAAAAAACTGGGTTGGAAGCCGGACGTGGTGCACGTAATGGGTTGGATGTGTTCGCCCATGCCCCTCTACATCAAGCAATTCAACGCAACCGACGCCCATTTTGCGGACGTTAAAGTGGTGGTTTCGTTGTACGATACGGATGCTTTTGCAGGTCAACTGGGCCCAAAACTTCCTTCCGGCATGCAATTTGACGGAGCCATGGGAATGGAATCCTTTGAACAACCCACTTACGAAAACCTGCAGTGCGGCGCCGTCCGTTTTGCAGACGCTGTCCTGACCATGACGGATTCGCCGTCCGAGCACGCCTTGAAAACTGCTCAAGAATTGGGTGTCCCCGTGTCCGACGGACGACCTTTTGCCGCAGATCCTTCTGGACTGAAAGCCTTCTACGAATCTCTTTTTGCCTGATTCCGTGGTGCGTAAAGCATTGGTTTCGCTAGCGCTGTGCGGCGCTTTTCTCCTTTCTGTTTCCTGCGAAAAAGACCTGGGGACTGTCGGTTTGGACCTGATTGGCGCAGGTGAGTTCAAGACGGGCGCCTTGAAGTTCGTGCCCGTCGTTACCAGCACCGAAACCTACGACACCTTACTGACCTCCAACACCGGAATTTTGCCGGTAGGAGGGTTTGCCGACGCCGTATTTGGCCGCCTGGACGCTTACGGCGTTACCCAAGTTGCCTTGGGCCGCATCAACCCGCGTTTTGGCGAAAACCCACGGGCGGATTCGGTCTTTTTGTTTTTGCCGGTCACCGAACGTTATGGAGATACGGTAGCCCCCATCCGCATTGTGGTTCAGCCGCTATTGGACGCCTTGGTGGCGGACAGTGCCTACACCGCTAAGGACCAGTTTGCTGCGGGAGATCCGGTGGCAGACACCACCTTCAACCCCTATTTTGGCCGCACCCGGAAGTTCAAGGAAATTGCCGCAACCAAAGGTGTGTTGCGCCTGGCCTTGGATCCCCAATGGTTTACGGAGGAGTTTTTGCTGTTGGACACGGCTGCGCTGGTCTCCACAACAGAATTTGTCAAGTCATTCAAGGGATTTCGCTTGAAATCCACAGCGGCAGCTCAGTCCCTGCTCTCCTTGACGCCCGTCGGTACCGATTCCAAGCTGGTGGTTTACTTTTCCAACGACACGACCACCACCAAATCCGTTCGGTACGATTTGGCCTTGGGGGACAAAATCAAGTATGCCTTCCACGCGGAACATCGTTTTGAGCAAGCGGCTTTTGATTTGTCCGCACAAGACACCACTTTTGGTAGTTTTCGCACCTTCACCCAAAGTATGGGCGGCGCGGTAACGGCCATCCGCCTCAAGGGTCTGGCACCGCTCCGGGATTCGAATTTCTTGGTCAACTACGCAGAGCTCGAAATACCGGTGGACGCCGTGGCCAGTTTGGGCTTGAACAAGCCCAAGGCACTGACGTTGTTGGTGGCCCGCGGGGAGAAGAACTTTTTGATCAACGACTACCAAGGCGGCAGCCCCGGTGGAGGATTGCAATCTTTGCGGGATACCGTGCGCGTGGTCGGCGTACTGGACCAGCAAGTGTATCGGTTCAACATCACGCGCCACGTGCAGCGCGTGCTGAACGGCAAGGACCCTAAAATGGACCGACTGATCTTGCTGCCTTCCAATCCAAGCGGCAACGCCCAGCGGGTGGTGCTCAACGGCAACTTGCACCCGTCGGAACCGGCGCGGTTGAATTTGTACCTAACGAGATCAAACTAGGGGCGCAACACGAAGCAAAGGTTGTAGGATGTTTGCGACCTTTACGGACCAAACCTTTTGAATTATGTGTGGAATTGTAGGATACATCGGCGCCCGTGAGGCCTACCCGATCATCATCAACGGCTTGAAAAGGCTGGAGTACCGCGGGTACGACTCCGCCGGTGTTTGCTTGTCCAACGATACCCTGCGCGTATTTCGCAAAAAAGGTAAGGTTTCCGATCTGGTGGACTTGGTCGGCAATCAAGATACGCACGGTAACGTCGGCATGGGCCACACCCGATGGGCCACCCACGGAGAACCGTCGGACCGCAATTCCCACCCGCATTCCAGCGAAGACGGGGACTTGGTTCTGGTGCACAACGGCATCATTGAGAACTACGCCGCACTGAAGTCCCTGCTTCAAGCCAAGGGCTACAATTTTTCGTCCGATACGGATACCGAGGTGTTGGTGAATTTCATCCACTACGTTCAGCAGCTGGAAGACATCAAATTGGAGGAAGCCGTGCGCCGCGCCTTGCGTGAGGTAGTGGGTGCGTACGCCATTGTGGTCATGTCCCGCAAGGAAGGCAATAAGTTGGTGGTGGCCAAAATGGGCAGTCCACTGGTCATTGGCCTGGGTCAGGAAGAATATTTTGTTGCGTCCGACGCCTCCCCGTTCTTGGAATTCACCAAACGCGCCATCTATTTGGAAGACGGCGAAATGGCCGTGGTGCACCGCACCAAAGGAGTTCGGGTGAGTTCCATTGCCACGTCGCAAACGGTAGACGCGCACATCCACCAACTGAAAATGGATTTGGAGAGCATTGAGAAGGGCGGCTACGACCACTTCATGCTCAAGGAAATCTACGAACAGCCCAAGGCCATCCAAGATACCTTCCGCGGCCGACTGCTTCCCGAAGAGGGCATTGTGCGCATGGAAGGATTGGACCAAATTCGGGAACAACTGCTCGCCGCGGACCGCATTTTGGTGGTGGCTTGCGGCACGTCTTGGCACAGCGGCTTGGTGGGCGAGTACCTTATTGAAGATTTGGCCCGTGTTCCGGTGGAAGTGGAATACGCATCTGAATTTCGCTACCGCAACCCGGTTTTGACGGCCAAAGACGTGGTCATCGCCGTGTCCCAATCGGGCGAAACCGCGGACACCCTGGCCGCCATCAAGTTGGCCAAGGACGCCGGCGCTACCATCTTTGGCATTTGCAACGTAGTGGGCAGCTCCATTGCGCGCGAAACGCACGCCGGTGCTTATACCCACGCAGGGCCAGAGATTGGCGTTGCTTCCACCAAAGCTTTCACGGCCCAGGTAACGGTCTTTACGTTAATCGCCCTGTGGCTGGGACGTGCAAAAGGTACTTTGCCGGAAAAGCGCTATTTGGATTTGTGCCACGAATTGGCCGGAATCCCAGATAAAATTGCGTCCATGCTTCAAAGCGATGCGCAAACAGTGGCCATAGCCAAAAAGATTAAGGACAGCACGAACGCCTTGTACTTGGGCCGCGGCTACAACTTCCCCGTTGCCTTGGAAGGAGCCTTGAAACTGAAGGAGATCAGCTACATACACGCGGAAGGGTATCCTGCGGCGGAAATGAAGCACGGCCCCATCGCCTTAATTGACGAGCACATGCCGGTAATCGTCATTGCCCCCAAGAGCGGCCACTACGACAAGATTGTTTCCAACGTTCAGGAAGTCTTGGCGCGTAAGGGCCAAATCATCGCCATTGTGGACGAGGACGACACGGAAATTCGATCGATGGCCAAAGACACCATTGGAATCCAGCCTTCCTCAGAATGTTTGTCTCCGCTTTTGACTACTATTCCTCTGCAGTTGCTGAGCTACCACGTTGCCGTTCTTCGCGGCTGCAATGTGGACCAACCGCGCAACTTGGCCAAGTCGGTGACGGTGGAGTAACGGGAACCTCTTCTTCGTTTGCGGAAATTAGGTGTACCTTGTCGCAAACAAATCAACGGAAGCATGTTCACTCGGTTCAACGCATCTTTTTTTCTGGCACTTTTCATTGGGTTAGCTGCAAGCTCCGCCTTTGCGCAGAACGGTTCCTCCAAGAGCACGGGTTTGCCCAAAACCTTTGTACTCGGTTATGCATTCATAGACGACAACGGTTCGGGATCACCGACCGGAGTTGAGCTCCCAGGAATAACGCTGGTCCCCAATACAGTGGGTATTAATTTCCCTTTGGCTCCAGTCGGCAATAAAGGCGCGTTGGCAGGCGTGAACGTCACCTTGTCCGGCGGCAGTTTGAGAGGAGGGACCGGACGTATTGTTGCGGCGGATTTCACCGGAGAATACTCCACCACAACTTTTGAATTTTTGGGAAGTGTCTGCAGCGCAACGTTTCGCGCAGGTTTGGGCCTTAGTGCGCGAAGTTATTTGGTCAATTCCTCCAGCAATTTAGCGGTAGTGGGTGGTGGCCTGAACGTATGGTTGGCTCCGGAGCGGATGGCGTTGAATTTTCAAGGAATTGGCCGCTACGACTTGGGCGAGCAAGACCATTTTGGCCAAGTTTCAATCGGGGTTTTGTACCGATTGTAGTGTACAAACCAAATTACTGGTTGTACTGATTCATCGCCGTCGCGGCGCCGGCCAAGACAAAGGTTTCGAGAAACTTGATGGAGCGCTCGATCCCTAGTTTAACGGGCTCGTGCTGGTCTGCGTTCCAGGGTCCCAAAACATAGTCTATTTGGTGTCCTTTGGTGAAGTCTGCCCCAATGCCAAAGCGGAGGCGGGGGTAATCCTGCCGCCCTAGGACTTCTTGAATGCTTTTGAGGCCGTTGTGGCCACCGTCGGACCCGCGCAATTTGAGCCGGGTGGTGCCGCAGGGGAGGGCCAATTCGTCTACTACCACCACCACGTTTTCCAACGGAATTTTCTCGGTCTCCATCCAGTACCGAACAGCCTTGCCGCTCAAATTCATGAAGGTATTGGGCTTGATCAAGACGATGGTTCTCCCTTTGAGGGTGATTTGGGCACGGTCGCCGTAGCGGTCCGGGCTAAAACGAGTAGTGGACGCCTGAGCCCAGGCATCCACTACGTCGAATCCAATATTGTGGCGTGTTCCTGCGTATTCTTGGCCGGGATTCCCCAACCCCACCACGAGGAATTTGCGAACGCCGTTCATGCCGATTAGGCCTCAGCCTCCTCGGTCTCTTCTTCCATAGCGCCAGCCACCACGTTACGTGAGGTTTTGATGGTCGCAATTACGCCGGAATCTTGGGACAAAATCTCAAAGGACTTGCCTTCTTTGATTTGGTTCACGCGCAAAGACTCACCCACTTTCAGGGCGGTGATGTCGTGCTCAATGGTGCCGGGGATGTCGGTTACGATTCCCTTTACCTTCACTTTGCGCATAACGATCTTCAACTTACCGCCCAAGCGAACGCCTACGGAATTACCGGTCAATTTAACCGGTACTTCAACCGTAACGGGCTTACCGTCGACTACTTGGATGAAGTCGATGTGGCTTAGGGTGTCCTTCAACACGTCAAACTGCATGTCTTGGATAACGGCCTCGTACTTTTTGCCGTTGAGCTCAATAACCGCCATGTTCACCTCCGGTACATTCACCAGGCTGCGGAAGCCCAATAGAGGAGCGGAGAAATGAACGGGGGCTTCGCCGCCGTAAATAACGCACGGAACTTGTCCTTCTGCGCGAAGGGCTTTGGCAAACTTGGTTCCGAGCTCGGTGCGGAGGGTGCCTTGGATGTGAACGGAGTTCATGGAAAGGGAATTAACGGTGTTTTACATCAAAAAGTGCCCACTGATGGACTCGTGGGCGTGAACGGCGCGCATCACAGAAGCAAACAACGGCGCCACGCTGATTACTCGAATTTTAGAAGAGGGACGACGCAACGGAATGGTATCTGTAATCACCAATTCCGCCATGGCCGAATTTTCAATTTTTTCAATGGCGTCGCCAGAAAGAACCCCGTGCGTACAGTAGGCGCGTACACTCAATGCACCCTTTTCCATTAACATATCTGCGGCCTTCACCAAAGTGCCCCCGGTGTCGATCATGTCGTCCACCAAAATCACGTGGCGATCTTTCACATCGCCAATGACGGTCATTTTGTCGATGATGTTCGCTTTTTTGCGTTGCTTGTAGCAAATCACCACCTCCGCGCCCAGCTTACCGCCGTAGGCATTGGCCCGCTTGGAGCCCCCCATGTCTGGAGAGGCGATGGTCAAGTTTTCCAACCCCAAAGCCTCCATATCTGGAAGGAACAAAGAAGAGGAGTAGAGGTGATCCACGGGCACTTCAAAAAATCCTTGGATTTGATCGGCGTGCAGGTCCATGGTCATGATGCGCGTGGCGCCTGCCGTTTCCAGCATTTTCGCAACCAACTTGGAGGTAATGGGAACGCGCGGCTTGTCTTTTCGGTCTTGACGAGCGTAGCCAAAGTAAGGAAGTACGGCCGTAATGTGCTTGGCGGAGGCGCGTTTGGCAGCGTCGCACAACTGCAACAACTCAAAAAGGTTGTCGCTCGGCGGATTGGTGGATTGGATCAAGAAAACCCGTCCACCGCGCACTGTTTCTTCAAAAGAAGGAAGGAACTCACCGTCGGCAAACTGCGTAATCTCCACCTTGCCCAAAGGCTGGCCGTACGCATCGGCGATGCGTTGGGACAACTCTTGCGTGAGGCGACCAGAAAACAGCTTGGCGACAGGTTCCATCATTTTTGTTTCGTTCGGGGGTGCAAATGTATGAAATTTTTGTTTTACTTTTGCCTCGTAACACACCAGCCCAGGTGGCGGAATTGGTAGACGCGCACGACTCAAACTCGTGTACCTCTGGTGTGCGGGTTCGATTCCCGCCCTGGGCACAAAACCTCCTCATGACGAAGCAAGAGCGTTATGACCGGACATACCTCCGGATGGCTCGAGAGTGGGCCTCGCTCTCGCACTGCGCGCGAAGGCAAGTAGGCGCGCTCATAGTTCGAGGCAGAACCATCATTTCCGACGGATTTAACGGTACCCCAACTGGGTTTGAGAATCCGTGCGAGGAAGAGTTGGGAGACACCAAGTGGTACGTCCTCCACGCAGAGGCCAACGCTATTTTAAAAGTAGCCTCTTCTACACAAAGTTGTTCCGGAGCTACCCTGTACCTGACCATGAGTCCCTGCCGCGATTGCAGCAAGCTGATCCACCAGTCCGGAATTGTGCGGGTGGTGTATGCAGACAACTACAAAGACACTACGGGTTTGGATTTTTTGGCCAAGGCCGGAGTGCAGTTGGATTACCTTCCGTTTGAAGACGCGCAAGCAACCGATTTGGGTTGAGCCATGCCCCCAAAACAAAAAACTTTTTCTAAGACAGCCCAATGGGCCTTGGTAGCGGGCGCTTGTTTGCTCGTGGGTTTGGGGGCTGGTATTTGGCTGGGTAGCCGGGGAATGTCTTGGGAAACCGGTCCCGAAGCTCGGGCGGCGCGCAAGTTTCAGGAATTTTTGGGCATTGTTGCGGACGAGTACGTGCACCCAGTTGCCGTTGATTCTTTAGTAGAGGTCACGTTCAACGACGTTCTGGGCCGACTGGACCCCCACTCGGTTTATTTGCCGGAGTCCGATGCCCTGCGCTTGGAGGAAGAGTTGGCAGGCGCCTACGAGGGCATTGGCATGGAGTACCGGTGGATTCGCGATACGGTCGCGGTGGTTTCGGTGCGGGGTCCGGCGCGCAAGAAAGGGCTGCGGCCGGGCGATCGGCTGATTGCCGTCGACGGGGTTTCCGTTGTAGGATGGTCGTCGGACAGCTTGGTAGGTGTATTGAAGGGGCCGGCAGGATCTTCCGTTCAGGTTTCCGTTTGGTCACCGCGCGCCAAATCGGTCCGTCAAGTGACGGTTCAACGAGCGTCCATTGCGGTGCCCAGTGTTCGTGCGGCCCGACTGGACTCCGGCCGCGTGGGCTACTTGCGCATTGAACGATTTGGCGAGCACACACCGGAAGAAGTTCGGAGTTTCCTGCGCCAAGCCAAACGCGAGCGTCTTTCCGGGGTGGTGGTGGACTTGCGCGGCAATGGTGGCGGATTTTTGGCCGCGGGCGTGGCGGCGGCGGATGAGTTTTTATCTGCGGGAAAAACCGTGGTGTGGACCGTGGGTCGAACCGGGCCGCCCGAACGCACGGTAGCGACGGCAGGGGGGTCTTTTGAAAAAGGAGCGGTCGTGGTTTTGGTGGACGGGGAGACGGCTTCCTCCGCGGAAATTTTTGCGGCCGCGCTGCAGGACCACCGTCGGGCTCTATTGGTGGGAAAAAACACCTTTGGCAAGGGCTTGGTTCAAGACGAGCGTGTGTTGCGCGACGGATCTCGCCTGCGCTTGACAACGGCCGTTTACCTCACGCCCAAAAAGAAGAACATCCAACGCTTGGGCAAAGGTGGCTCCAGCGATGGAACGGGCGGACTGCGGCCAAACGTTGAATTGTCTGCGGATACCTTGTACGGACCGCATTGGCTGGGGTCCATACGGCAACTGGAGGTCTTTGACCGACTGACTTTTTCTTGGGCAGAACAAGACCGAGGACGCACCCAGGAAGTTTGGGTGACCGACGAACGTTTGTGGGAGTTCCTGGCCGAGGCGGGCTTGGAGGAGGCGGTGGCCTCCATGACGGAACAAGACGTGGAGTGGATCCGGTTTGCCTTGACGTTGGAGCAAATCCGCTTCCAGCGCGGTGCTCAAGCGTCCTTGGAGCTGCAATTGACGCGCGACTACGCCGTGGACGCAGCTTTGGCTCAGTTGAAGCGCACGCGCCCCTAAAGCAGCTTGTTTGGCGCACTAGCGCATAAAAAAAGCCGCCCAAGGGCGGCTCTCTTTGCGTTGTGCAGTGCTGGATTATTCAGCAGCAGCTTCAGCGTCAGCAGCAGCGTCAACAGTAGTGTCAGCGGCAGCAGCAGCAGTGTCAACGGTAGCTTCAACAACCGTGTCTACAGCAGTTTCGTCGGTGGTCGTTTCTTCGGCGCCATTGCAAGCAACCAAAGCTACCAGAGCGAAAGCGCTCATGAAGAAGGCAACTTTTTTCATTTTTTGTTTTGTTTTTTTGGGTGAGTTAAGCTCGAAATCCGGGACAAAGGTAGGAATTTTCAATACTTCAACAAGGGTCGTGAAAAAAAAATTACAATTGTTTTAAAAGTGCCTCCATGCTGGTCATTTCCCTGATTTTCGCAGGGATAGCATCAAAGGGCAATCGTTCTTGGTGCATGGTATCGCGGTAACGCAGTGTGGCTGCGCCGTCCGTAAGGCTTTCGTGGTCCACGGTAATGCAGATGGGCGTGCCCAAAGCGTCTTGTCTGCGGTAGCGTCTTCCAATGGCGTCCTTTTCATCGTAGGCCATTTGGAATTCGAATTTAAGCGAGTGCAACAGTTGGTGAGCCAATTCCGGCAAACCGTCTTTTTTGACCAACGGGAGGACGGCTGCTTTGGTTGGCGCCAAAGCGGCAGGGAGGTGCAAGACCGTCCGCACAGAACCGTCGGCCAGGGTCTCTTCGTCGTAGGCGGTAGATAGAACCGCAAGGAAGAGGCGGTCCAAACCTACAGACGTCTCTACCACGTACGGGATGTACGAGGAGTTGGACTCCGGATCAAAGACCTGCAGTTTTTTGCCGGAAAACGCTTCGTGGTTGCGCAAGTCAAAATCGGTCCGGCTGTGAATGCCTTCCAATTCTTTGAAGCCAAAGGGGAACTCGAACTCAATGTCCGCCGCAGCGTTGGCGTAGTGCGCCAGCTTGTCGTGGTCGTGAAAGCGGTACTTGCTCGCGGAGAAGCCCAGGTTGCGGTGCCACGCCATGCGTTTTTCTTTCCAGGCCTCGTACCATTCCATCTCGGTGCCCGGCGCCACAAAAAACTGCATTTCCATTTGTTCGAACTCGCGCATCCGGAAAATGAATTGCCGGGCGACGATTTCGTTGCGGAAGGCCTTTCCAATTTGGGCAATGCCAAATGGAATTTTGGTGCGTCCGGTTTTGTGGACGTTTAGAAAATTGACAAAGATCCCTTGGGCGGTTTCCGGGCGGAGGTAGAGGTCCGTGGAGCCTTCCGCCACACTGCCCATTTTGGTGCCGAACATCAAGTTGAACTGGCGCACCTCGGTCCAGTTTTTGGTGCCGCTAACGGGGCACGCAATGCCTTCGTCCAAAATGACTTGGCGAACGGCTTCTAAATCGCCGGCCTCCAGAGCTTGAACAAAGCGCGCCATGACGGCGTCTGCCTTGGTAAGGTACTCCACCACGCGGGGGTTGGTTTGGCGGTACAACGCCTCGTCAAACGTTTCCCCAAACCGTTGGGCGGCCTTGGTTACTTCCTTTTCCGCTTTTTGGCGAATTTTCTCCACGTACTCTTCCACCAAGACGTCGGCCCGGTAACGCTTCTTGCTGTCCTTGTTGTCGATCAAAGGATCGTTGAAGGCGTCCACGTGCCCGGAGGCTTTCCAGGTGGTGGGGTGCATGAAAATGGCGGAGTCGATGCCCACAATGTTCTCGTGCAGCTGCACCATGGAGCGCCACCAGTATTCTTTGAGGTTGTTTTTCAACAAAGAACCGTTTTGACCGTAGTCGTACACGGCGGCCAGTCCGTCGTAAATCTCAGAGCTTTGGAAGACAAAGCCGTATTCTTTGGCGTGGGCTACGACCGCTTTGAAGCGGTCTTCGGGGGTAAGGCTCATGCGAGTAGAGTTGACCAGTTGGAGGTGAAGAGACGGACCGCAATGGCGAGCAGCACAATGCCGAACACTTTGCGCAGAATGTTGATTCCGTTTTTGCCGATGACGTCCGCTATGCGCTTTGAATTTTGCAATACAAAATACACAAGAATGGCGTTTAAGAGAATGGCAATCAAGATGTTGATGGCGGCATACTGGCTCTTGATGGAAACCAAGGTGGTGAGGGTGCCCGCGCCCGCCACAAGGGGAAAAGCAATGGGCACAATGCTAGCAGATTCCGGTTCGGCGTCTCGGTAGATGCGAATGCCCAGAATCATTTCCATGGCCAAGAAAAACAGGACAAAGGATCCGGCCACGGCAAAGGAGTGGATGTCCACGCCAAACAGGTGCAGGAAGGCGTCGCCAAAGAACAAAAACAACACCATGATGACCACGGACGCCACCGTCGCTTTTTCGGATTGAATGTGGCCCACCCGCTCGCGGAGGGAGACAATCAAGGGAATGCTCCCCACGATGTCAATCACCGCAAACAAGACCATGGTGGCCGAAAGTATTTCCGAGAATGAGAATCCCATAACGCCCTGCAAAGGTACTTCATCTCCTACCTTTGCACCTATGGTAGAAGTGGGAAAAACCATTGTGGCCGAGTCGGTATTCAGCAACGCATTTGTCTGTGATTTAACCGCCTGCAAAGGGGCGTGCTGCATTGAAGGCGACAGCGGCGCACCGTTGTCCGACGACGAGTGCTCTGTGTTGGAATCCATTCAAGCGGCAGTGGATCCGTACCTCAACGACGAAGGGCGCGCGGCTCTGGCGCGCGAGGGCGCTTGGGTGACGGATGTGGACGGCGAAAAAGTCACTCCTTTGGTTTCTCCCGGGGGCGCGTGTGCCTATGTTGTTTTTGACGACCGCGGTACGGCTTTGTGCGCCATCGAACAAGCGCACCGGGACGGCGCCGTTTCGTTTAAGAAACCGTTGTCGTGCCATTTATACCCCATCCGAGTGACCCGATACCGGTCTTTTGATGCGTTGAATTACCACCGCTGGAGCGTCTGCGCTCCGGCCTGCCAACTGGGTGAATCTCTGAAAGTTCCAATCTATAAATTCCTGAAAGAGCCGTTGATTCGGGCCTACGGGGAAGCATGGTACGCGGAGCTGTCCGAAGTGGGTGAGTTTATCAACAATTCGCCGGACGCGGTGTGAATTAGTTTTTCGCAAAATAGCTCGCGAGGGACTTGCGCAATTCAAATACCAACGTCCGCGCGGCTTTGCCGATGCGGGCTTCCGGAGGGGGTGTTGAAAACTACACCCGAATGTTAAAATCTACCGCTTGCGGGACCCCGATTGATTCGCAAAATTTGTAGAGCAGAAGACTGGCTGCAGGCTTGCCTGTCCCCCAGCCAAAACCTAAAGTACTGATTTTCAAAAAGTTACCAAATATGCATACGCCCCAAAACGACGAACCCATCCTGCGCGACAACCGCAACCGGTTTGTGCTTTTCCCCATTGAACACCACGATATTTGGAACATCTACAAGAAGTCAGAAGCGAGCTTTTGGACGGCGGAAGAAATTGACATGAGTCAGGACTTGGTGGATTGGGAAACCAAACTCACCGCGGAAGAGCAGTACTTCATCAAGCACATTCTGGCCTTTTTTGCCGCATCGGACGGAATCGTCAACGAAAACCTGGCGGAGAATTTCGTGAACGAGGTGCAGTACACCGAGGCTAAGTTTTTCTACGGGTTCCAAATCATGATGGAGAACATCCACAGCGAAACGTATTCGTTGTTGATCGACACCTACATCAAGGACCCCGCCGAGCGCGACAAATTGTTCCACGCCATCGACACCTTCGACGCCATCAAGAAGAAGGCAGACTGGGCTTTGCGTTGGATTGAGTCTCCTTCCTTCGCCGAGCGTTTGATTGCATTTGCGGCCGTAGAAGGCATCTTCTTCAGCGGCGCTTTCTGCTCCATTTTCTGGCTCAAGAAGCGCGGCCTCATGCCCGGATTGACCTTCTCCAACGAGCTGATTTCCCGCGACGAAGGAATGCACTGCGACTTTGCCGTGCACCTGCACAACAACCACTTGGTCAACAAAGTCCCCAAGGAGCGCATCCAGCAAATCATTGTAGAGGCCTTGGCCATTGAGCGCGAGTTCATCACAGAATCCCTTCCGGTGGACCTGATCGGCATGAACAGTCGGCTCATGGTGAGCTACTTGGAATTTGTGGCCGACCGCCTCTTGACCGAGCTGAAGTGCGAGAAAATGTTCCATTCCGAGAATCCGTTTGACTTCATGGAAATGATCTCCTTGGAAGGCAAAACCAATTTCTTTGAAAAGCGCGTGGCCGAGTACCGCAAAGCCGGCGTTGGCACCAAAGAAGAAGCCGCTGCGGACGCAGCCTTCAATTTAGACGCAGATTTCTAAAAGCCTGCGCTCCCATCACCCCATCACCCCACCGATCACATAGTACGCCCCATGATGCACGTAGTTAAACGCGACGGCCACCGCGAAGAGGTCAAGTTCGATAAAATCACCGCGCGGATTCAAAAACTCTGCTACGGACTGAGTCCGTTGGTGGATCCCGTAGCTGTTGCCATGCGCGTCATTGAGGGTCTGTACGACGGTGTGACCACTTCCGAGTTGGACAATCTGGCCGCGGAGGTGTCTGCCTCCATGACGGTTCGCCACCCGGACTACGCACAACTTGCTGCGCGTGTGGCGGTGAGCAACCTGCACAAGAACACCACCAAGTCGTTCAGCGAGACCATGCGCGCTCTCTACACGTACGTCAACTCCAAGACCGGCAAGGCCGCGCCCATGGTAGCAGACGACGTCATGGAAATCATTGAACAGCACGCCGAGCGCTTGGATTCCGCGGCCATCTACGACCGCGACTTCAACTACGACTACTTTGGCTTAAAAACCCTGGAGCGCAGCTACTTGCTCCGGATTGACGGCAAGGTAGCCGAGCGCCCCCAGCACATGCTCATGCGCGTTTCTGTGGGCATCCACAAGGACGATATTGAGGCGGCGGTGGAGACCTACAACATGATGTCCAAGGGTTTGTTTACCCACGCCACGCCCACGCTCTTCAACGCCGGAACGCCCAAACCTCAGATGTCTAGCTGTTTTTTGCTGCAGATGAAGGACGACTCCATCGACGGCATCTACGACACGTTGAAACAGACCGCGCGCATCTCGCAGTCCGCCGGCGGCATCGGTTTGAGCATCCACAACATCCGCGCCACCGGATCCTACATCCGGGGCACCAACGGCACCTCCAACGGCATTGTTCCCTTGTTGCGCGTCTTCAACGACACCGCTCGCTACGTGGACCAAGGGGGCGGCAAGCGCAAAGGTTCGTTTGCTATCTACTTGGAACCGTGGCACGCGGATGTGTTTGACTTTTTGGACCTCAAAAAGAACACGGGTAAGGAAGAATTGCGCGCCCGTGATTTGTTCTACGCCTTGTGGATTCCAGACTTGTTCATGAAGCGCGTGGAGGAAGACAGCACCTGGACCCTCATGTGCCCCAACGAATGCCCCGGCTTGTACGATACGTACGGTGCTGATTTTGAGGCGCTCTACCACAAGTACGAGTCCGAAGGAAAGGGCCGCAAGACCATCAAGGCGCGCGAACTGTGGCAGAAAGTTTTGGAAGCCCAAATCGAGACCGGTACCCCGTACATGCTGTACAAGGATGCCTGCAACGCCAAGAGCAACCAAAAGAACCTGGGCGTCATTCGTTCGTCCAACCTGTGCACGGAGATTTTGGAGTACACCGCTCCGGACGAAGTGGCCGTCTGCAACCTGGCCTCCATTGCGCTGCCGCGCTTCATTGAGGACGGCCAGTTCAACCACCAGATGCTGTACGACGTGACCTACAAAGTCACCAAGAACCTGAACAAAGTCATCGACCGCAACTACTATCCGGTAGCAGAAGCCCGCAATTCCAACATGCGCCACCGTCCGGTGGGCTTGGGCGTGCAGGGCTTGGCCGATGCGTTCATTGCGCTGCGCTACCCCTTTACGTCCAACGAGGCGCGTCAGCTGAACAAAGACATTTTTGAAACCATTTACTTTGCTGCTCTGAAGTCCAGTTGCGATTTGGCCAAAGTAGACGGTAAGTACGAGTCCTACGAAGGTTCACCCATCAGCAAGGGCGAATTCCAATTCAACCTGTGGGGCGTCAGTGAAGATGCGTTGAGCGGACGTTGGGACTGGAAAGCGTTGCGTCAAGAAATTGCAGCACACGGCGTGCGCAACTCCTTGTTGGTAGCGCCCATGCCTACCGCATCCACCAGCCAAATCTTGGGCAACAACGAGTGCTTTGAGCCGTACACCACCAACATTTACACGCGTCGGGTTCTCTCTGGAGAATTCATTGTGGTCAACAAGCACTTGCTGCTGGACTTGGTAAAATTGGGCCTTTGGAACGACGAAATGAAGAACGCCATCATGGCGAGCAACGGTTCGGTACAAGGCATCGACGCCATCCCGGACAACATCAAGGAGCTGTACAAAACGGTTTGGGAAATGTCCATGCGGGACATCATTGATATGGCGGCCGATCGCGGTCTGTTCATCGACCAGTCCCAGTCTTTGAACTTGTTTGTGGAAGCGCCCAACATGGGCAAACTGACCTCCATGCACTTCCACGCTTGGAAGAAAGGCTTGAAGACCGGTATGTACTACCTGCGCACTAAGGCTGCTTCGGCAGCTATTAAGTTCACCGTAACCAAGAAGGCTGAGGAGGCACCTCAGGTTCAAGAAGTTGCAGCTGGATTTTCGCCGGTGGCAGCGCCGGTGGAAGCAGTCGTTTCTGCGGTATCCGCCGCACCGATTGCGCATGCCGTTGGTGAAGCAGTTGCTGCTGCTGCGCCGGTTGCCTTTGCTGTTCCTGCTGCAGCTGTTGCTGCCGCAGCACCCGTTTCCGTGACCAACGAATTGCCGGAAATGCAGTTTACACCGGTTGCGTCCGTTGCAACGGAGTATTCTGCTCAAGATGCCATCACGTGCAGTTTGGACGATCCAGACGGTTGTTTGGCCTGCGGTTCTTAATGCGTTAACTATGAATCAAAAGGCCGGCACGCGAGTGCCGGCCTTTTTTGTGCGAGCCAGTGCCGCAACAAAAGGAGGGCGGTGCGGCCTCTGGCGCGTTACTTTTTGCGCGCCACCACAAAATCCGCCAGCAAGCGCAAGGCCTCTTTGGCGTCGCTGTCCGGGAAGTGGTTGAGGTGTTCCACGGCTTCCTCCTTGTACCGGTGCATGGTGGTTTCCGCATAGGCTACGCCGCCCAAAGCCACTACACGGTCCATCAGGGCCTGAACACGGTCCGGTCGGTCTGCGTCTTTTTTCACGGTGCGGATCATGGATTTGCGTTCCGCGGGGTCGGCCTGCTGTAGGGCGTAGATGAGCGGGAGGGTCATCTTGTGTTCCTTGATGTCGATTCCGTGGGGTTTGCCGGTTTGGTCGTACTGGCGGTAATCCAAGAGGTCGTCCCGAATTTGGAAGGCCATGCCCAGCGCCAAGCCAAAGCGACGAACGGCTTCAACGGCAGCTGCGTCGGCCCCGGTGGAAGCAGCTCCCACACCGCAGCAGGAGGCCATCAAGGAGGCGGTTTTTTTCTCAATGATTTCGTAGTAAACGGACTCCACAATGTCCAGCCGTCGGGCCTTCTCCAACTGCAGCAGCTCGCCTTCGCTCATGGCCTTGACGGACGTGCTGACGTGGTACAGGAGGTCGTGGTCTTGGTGCTCCACAGCCAGGAGTAGCACGCGGGAAAGGAGGTAGTCTCCCACAAGGACGGCGCCTTTGTTTTTCCAGAGGGCGTTGATGGAGAAAAAGCCGCGGCGCATTGGGGAGTCGTCCACCACATCGTCGTGGATTAGCGTGGCGGTGTGCATCAATTCCACCAGTGCTGCGCCACGGTACGTGCGCTCCGTGATGGGCAATCCGGTGAGTCGAGCCGTCAAAAACACCAAGGCCGGGCGCAGTTGCTTCCCTTTGCGCTTCACCAAGTACCGCAAGATGAGGTCCAGCAGCGGAATGGGGCTCCGCAGCGTGGATTTGAAATGAGATTCAAACGCCTGGAGATCGGCTTGGATGGGGTCTGTGTAGTGTTTCATGGGAATGCCAAGCCGGGATTAAGCCATGTTTCTGGCCTTGCACAGGCGGTTGTAGGCATCGTTGATTTTGCGAAACTGAGCCTCCGCCTCCTTGGAAACCTCCTTGCCCATGCTGGCCAGGGCGTCCGGATGGTACTGTTTGGCGAGCCGACGGTACGCTTTTTTAACTTCTTCGTTGCTGGCCGAAGCACTGAGTCCCAGCACCTGGTACGGATCCTCCTGCGCAGCCCGTTGGTAGGTGCCGCGGCTGCCACCTTCCGCAACTCCGTGCAGGGCAGCAACCCGAAGAAAGTCTGCACGCGGAATACTCAAAAGGCGTGCAATGTGGGAGATTTGTTGAATTTCGCGTGCGTCGGCCAGGCCGTCCACCACGGCCAACTCAAACAAAAAGTGCAGGAGTTGCAACCGTCCGCTCAGCGGCATATTTTGCCGAATTTGGGTAGCGACGGTCTCCAGTTCTACCTCCGTGCCCACGATTTTCTTGAAAAGCCGGAAGGACTCGTTGGCCTCTTCTTTGCCAAAAAGGCGCACAAAACTCTGCCGAACGTAGTCCAACTCGCGTTGGTCTACTTGGCCGTCGGACTTGATGACGGAAGCGGCCAAAACCAACAGGCTGGCGCGAAAATCAGTTTCGGTAGTGATGCGTGGACCTCCGCCGGCAGCGCGGCGCGTGCGCACGTCCGGAGCGTCCGGGGACAGCAAATCACTGACGGCTTTGCCCAAAGCGGCGCCAAAAAGGGCTCCAATGGGTCCACTCAGGGCCCATCCCACGCCTCCTCCCAACCAGGTTAACCAACGCATATTGAGCCCCGAAGGTACAACACGCGTTCCGGCAGGAAGCGGACCGTTTTAAATTTTGGACGACATCACGATGGCAAACACCACAATGGCGGCGATGACCAGCAAGATGAATCCGATTTGGAGGTTGTTGCGCATGGGTTTGGGCTCGTTTTCCCCCCGGGCAATCCGATCCCTTTGCGCAATGCGCTCCCGCATACGGCGGACGTAGTCGGACGGACGTCGGTCTCTGTCTTGGGGCATTTCGTAAAAGGCAGTCGCAGGGGTTTGGTTTGTAACTACCACTAAGCTAGCAAGTTTTGCGAGATATGCAAGCAAAATAGGTAATTTTTTTTCGCACTTTTTGCAACCGTCGGAAAGCCGCGCCACGGCCGGATTTTGTACCTTTCGGGCATGGCGCGCATCCCCCGTGAAACCGTTGACCGCATCTTGGACACCGTCCGGATTGAGGAAGTCATTGGGGAATTCGTGAACCTGAAGAAGAGCGGGTCCAGCCTGAAAGGCCTGAGCCCCTTCACGCAGGAGAAAACGCCAAGCTTTTACGTTTCGCCTTCCAAGCAAATTTTCAAGTGTTTTTCCTCCGGCAAAGGAGGCAGCGCCGTGACGTTCCTGATGGAACACGAGCAGTTTACCTACCCGGAAGCCTTGCGTTGGTTGGCCAAGAAGTACAACATTGAGGTTCAGGAGGAAGAGGTCACCACGGAGCAGCATCAGCAGAACACGGAGCGCGAAAGCCTCCAACGGGTAAATGAATTTGCGGCCGGTCAGTTTGCGGAATGGTTGTGGGAACACCCCAAGGGGCAGGCCGTGGGCCTGGCCTATTTCCGCGAGCGCGGCTTTACGGACGCCACCCTCAAAACGTTCCAGTTGGGCTTCAGTTTGGAGGACCGCGACGCCCTCTACCAATCCGCGGTTTCCAAGGGCTACCAACCGGAGTTTTTGGAAAAAACCGGGTTGTGCTTGCAGCGCGAGAACGGTACGTGGGCAGACCGTTTCTTCGGTCGGGTGATGTTCCCCATTTTGTCCCAGAGCGGACGCGTCCTGGGCTTTGGCGGCCGGATTCTGCGTTCGGACGCGAAGGCGGCCAAATACGTCAACAGTCCGGAGTCGGAACTCTACAGCAAGTCCAAAACGCTGTACGGCCTGTACCAAGCGCGCCAGAGCATTGTTCGGGAGAACAAGTGTTTGCTGGTGGAGGGCTACACGGACGTGCTGCGCCTGCACCAGTCCGGCATCACCCACGCGGTGTCCAGTTCCGGTACGGCCCTTACCGTAGACCAAATTCGGTTGATCCGACGGTACACGGACCAGGTGACGGTGTTGTACGACGGCGACGCTGCCGGCATTCGCGCGTCCTTCCGCGGCATTGACTTGCTGTTGGAGCAGGGCCTCAAGGTTCGGGTTTTGCTGTTTCCGGACGGCGAAGACCCCGATTCCTTTGCGCGCGCCCTCACCCCGGAAGCACTGCGCACCTACCTGCAAACGCACGAGACGGACTTCATCCGCTTCAAGGCGGAAGTTTTGGCCAAGGATGCGGCGGAGGACCCCATCAAACGCGCGTTGTTGGCCAAAGATCTGATTTCCAGCGTGGCGCGCGTGCAAGATTTGCTGTTGCGGGATGTTTATTTGCGCGAGTGTGCGTCTGTTTTGGGCATGGACGAGCGGGTCTTGAACCAAGAACTGCAGCTGGCCCTGACGCGGTTGGCCAACGAATCCCAGCGGTCTGCCGCGGCAGACCAGCAGCGCGCCGGGCTGACTGTGGTACGCCCCAACGACCCCGCCCCAGCCGGTCCCGGCCAAGATCCGTACGCCGATCCGAATTGGCAACCGCCCCTGGACGGAGCCACCGCCCTGCAAATCGGTGCTGCGGGTCAACCGCTCGCGGTGGAGTCTGACCTCATGCGTACGTTGCTCAACCACAGTGCAGATCCGGTAGATTGGACGGACGACGAAGGTCAAACCCAGAGCAGTCCGGTGGCCGCCCTCATTTTGGAGGATCTGAACAACGATCAGTTGTCCTTTGAGCACTCGGTGTACCAACGAATGTTTGTGGCGTTTTCCGAGGCGTGGAGTGCCGGAAACGTGCTCTCAGGCGCGCATTTTGTGCGGAGCGAGGATCCTGAAGTGGTTCGGGCCGCAACGGACCTGATGACGGAGCCGCACACGCTGGCCAATTGGAAACTGCGCGACGTCTTTGTTCCGGAGAAGGAAGTTTATTTGGCTTCTTTTGTGCACCAAGCCGTCCTTCGGTTTAAAACCGTCCATTTGGAACGTTTGGTGCAAAAAGCAACAGATGCCTTGGAGCACACCGTCGTTCCTGAGGAACGCGATCATTTGGTGCGCCAAATCATGACCTACAGCGCGCTGCGCAACCGAATCAATACGGAGTTGAACCGGGTGGTTTAACGCCCGTTATTCCTTCAGCAAGGCATCCAAGGTTCCACGTGCTACGGCGTGGTAGCCCGGACGTGCTTCCCGGTAGATGGAACGCGCCAGCTCCGCTTGACCGTTTTTCAGCAAGGCCTCGTACGTAGGCGTTAGGAATTTGCGTCGACCCACCCGAACCAAGAAGGAACGCGTGGCGGCGGCCAACTCCGGCGTTTGCAAGCGCGCTTTAGCGGCCGTTTGCAGCCACTGTGCGGCCAATTCGGCGTTGGTGGATTCCGTCAGGCGCAGCGCTGCGTCCAAGGCGCGCAATCGGTCTGCGGGAGCGCCTTCAATCGATTGCAGCAACCGCAAACGTTCGTGCGTGCTCCATTCCGCCCAGGCCGCCGTTAGGGTGGCGTTGGTGCCGTTGGCCTTGAATTCCGTGGCCAAAGCATCCACGCGATCAAAGCGCGCGGCAGTCGGTTCGGGGCAATTTTTGGGGAGGCCGGTGCCGTGGATCCATTCTTCGAGGTTGATTTGCGCGGCCTCTTCGTCCGTCAAAAGCTCCGTGGTGATGCGCTTTTCAAACTGTTCCGTGGTGACCGTGCCAAAACCGTTTTGTTCAAAATAACCGTTGAGGAACGCGTCCCAACGCGGCCGACCCACGGTTTTTTCAATCAGCAACAAGAAGTGAAACCCTTTTTCGTAGGCAATCGCCGTTACGCCGTCGTCCGGGTTGCGTCCGGTCAAATCAATCGCCAACTTGGTGTCGTTGGGAGCCGTTTTCATGAATTCGTCTACCGTTTCCAGCAACTCGCGGTGGGAAAGCGTGGCCAGCATGTCGGCGTACTCTTTGCCGTAAACGGCCTCCATGATGCGGTTTTCAAAGTACACCGTGAAGCCTTCGTTCAGCCAGAAGTCGTTCCAGGTGGCGTTGGTGACCAAGTTGCCGCTCCAGCTGTGCGCCAATTCGTGCGCCACCAAGGAAACCAAGCTGCGGTCGCCCGCCACAATGGTGGGGGTGGCAAAGGTCAAGCGCGGGTTCTCCATGCCGCCAAAGGGGAAGGAGGCAGGCAAAACCAGGAGGTCGTAGCGTCCCCAGGCGTACGGGCCGTACAGGGATTCCGCCGCTTGAACCATTTTCTCGACGTCCACGAATTCGGAGGCACAGGCGTCCAAGAACGACGGTTCCGCGTACACGCCGGTGCGTTCGGAAAGGGGCGCGAAGGCCAAATCGCCCACGGCCAAGGCCATCAAGTAGCTGGGAATGGCCTGCGGCATCCGGAAGGAATAAGATCCATCCTTGGTTTTGGTTTGCGGATTTTCCGCACTCATGACGGCCATGAGGTGTGGAGGTACCTGCACTTTAGCGGTGTACGTAAATCGGATACCCGGGCCGTCTTGGCACGGAATCCAGGATCGGGCCAAAATAGCTTGGCTCTGGGTGAACAGGAAGGGGTGGGTTTTGCCGTTGGTTTGTTCGGCACTGAGCCACTGCAAGGCGCCGGCTTCCGGGTGCGTTTCGTAGCCCACTTCCACCAATAGGGTGTCTTCAGCCCGGTGTTTGGGGAGCGCAATGTGCAGCGGAGTGCCCAAAATAGGGTCTGGGGTTCCCAGCGTGAAAGGAGTCGGTTTTCCGTTTACGGCCACTTCCCCAATGGTCAGTCGGTCCGTGTCCAAAATGAGGGTGTCTGCGTTGGCTTCCGCGGTAATTTTCCAGGCGGCACGGCCCAGCAATTGGTGCGCATCCAGGTCCACGTTGAGAAACAAGTCCAAATGGTGCACCCGGGCTTGATCCGGTTGCGCAAAGGTGTGTACGTCTTTTTTGAGGGCCATTTTGGGGGCATTGGGAGCGCAGGCGGCAGCCAAAAGCAGGGCCGCGCCGGCGGAGAGGGAAGCAATTCGAGCCATGCCCCAAAGTAATTGCATTTTTAGGTAGCTTCGCACCGTCATGCAGTTTAAAGCGTCTTTTTCTTCGGGAGACCGGCCCCTGGTGCCGTGGCACGTGCGGTTGATTGTGCGCACGCTGGCGGTGTTTTTTACCGCCTATTTGGTTCCCGGCGTGGACGTGGACGGATTCACTACCGCCATTTGGGTAGCGGTGGTCTTGGGGTTGCTCAACGCTACCGTCAAACCCCTGTTGATCCTGTTGACCCTCCCGCTGACCTTATTCACCATGGGCATTTTTCTGTTGGTCATCAACGGAATCGTGGTGGTTTTGGCGGACCGTTGGATCGACGGCTTTGCGCTTCGTGATTTTACGGCCGCCGTGGTCATGAGCGTGGTGGTTTCCGTTTTGAGTGCGGTCATGGAGCGCTTGCAGCGCCCCAAACCGCCGGTTTCCCCACGTCCTTAGTAGTTTTGGCGCCTCAGTGCGCTACTACCAGCCGCTGAACCGTGCCTTGGGCACCGTCTTGGGCCGTCCATCGAATCCAGTATATTCCGCCGGGCCATCCGCTGACGTCCATTCGGTACTGTAAATCGATCCATTCTACGGGAACGCGTTGCCCCCAAGCGTTGGTGGCGTGTACTTCTGCGCCCTCGGGAAGACCGCTTAAATCCACCGTTTCGTTGGCCGGATTGGGGTACAGGGTCCATGCTTGGAGCGCACGCGGTTCGGACTGGCCCAAGGGGGCGCCGGTGGTGAATTCCAAACGGTAGCTGGTGCCAAAATCCTTGGGCAGCTGCCGCTGATAAAGGGAGCCGCCGTTGTTGCGGAAGCGCAAATACCCATCGCCGTCCGTATTGGCCCAAAAGCTGAGGCCGTCTTTGTCCCGGTCCAGCACCTCCAAAACGTAGCAACCCGTGGGGAGGTTGAGGGTGTCGTACACAAACGAATTGTTGGGCAGGTTGTCCCGGCTGCGCAACAACGGACCGGTCCCGTTCCACAAGTACCAATGCGTCTCGGAGGCGGCCAAATTGGTGCGGGTGGTGAGCACGGTGGAGGTTGGTAGGACCAATGGGCGTATGAACCGACTGAATTTGAAATTGTTGTGGGGATTGAAATCTTGAGTCCCTTGGGAATTTTGGTCTTCAAATTCCACCCGGAAAAAGCCCGTATCGCCCAATCCCAACCACTGCGACAGTTGACCCATGGGCAACTTCCAGGTGCGTTCCTCCAGTGCTTTCCAAACGTAATTCCCGGTTCCGTCCAGATACGTGAAGGTTTGGTTGGTGTCCAGCCAGTCGCCTTGGGCGTTGCACAGTCCGTACCGCACGGTGGGGGTGTGGGGTAGGTCTTGATCCGTGTTGTTTTTGATTTTGACGATTGCCCGGCTGCAGGTGGGGTTGTCCCGCACAAAACGCGGGTCGTCGGACGGGGAGACAATCTCGGACACTTCAAAATCAACGAAGTCGACGGTTCCGCTGCCCCACGGGATGCCGGTGTAGGACCCGTACTGTACCACGTGCCCCTCCAGTTGGTAGCCGGCGGGCGTTTCTCCGGCCGGAACGGTGTAGGTGTACGGCTCCACATCCACGTCTATTTTCAACGAATCCGGGAACGACGCACCGTTGCGCAGCAACAGGTGTTGGTAGGTGGTGGCGGCGCTGCCCGGGCACCAGTTGGCGCGGTCGTAGAGCCAGGTGCCGCCCTGGGGGTAAATGGGGTTGAGGCCGCAGTCGTCGTGCCACATGGCTTGGGTGGCCCAGGTGGTGTCGAAGGCCTTGACGGTGTAGTTCTTTTCGCAGAATTCCGCGCAGTTTAGGGCGTTCACAAAACCGTGGCCGGTGGGGGTGAACTTGAACCGGATTTGCTCCGCGGCGGGCAGAAGGTCCACCTTCTGGGCGGGGGTGGCGGTGGATTCAAACTGCGCGGTGTTCAGGTAGTTTTTGTAGCCGGTGTACACCTGGTCTATTTTCAAAACCTCCCGGGTGGGGGTGCCGTCGACGAAGAAAAAGGTGACGTCGGCGCTGAAACCGCTGGAGTAGCCGCTGTAAAAAACGCTCACTTGGGTGGAATCCTGCAGCAGCGAGACGTAGTCCGTCACGTCAAACCAGTAGTCGTGGCTCCACTGCGGGGAAAATCCGTTGGCGGAGGTGCGCATGTAGCTGCCGTAGGGGGTGATGACGCGCCCCAATTCCCACACCTTGCTGTTTTTGTGCACGCGTACCGTGGTGGTGTAGTCCCAATCGGAGCAGCCGCCGGTGGCGCAGCCCAGGGTGTACTTCATCCAAATGCGTCCAAACGTTTGTCCGGAACCCGACGCCGGAAATGCTGCGGTGCTGCTGTAGGCGCCGTACCACGTCATCTGCTTATTGACCAGTGCTTGTACCACGGTGGTGTCTGGCGCTTGCGCCGCCGCGCGGCCCAAGCCGGCGGCCAGAAGGGTCAGGAAAATCAGTCGTTTCATCGCGGGAATGCTTTTAGCGGGCATTCGTTGGTTCGGTTTCGGTGGGTTCTTCGGGATCGTGGTCGTCGCCACTGCCGGTAATGCCCCCGGCGAGGATGTACTTCATCACGTCCGTTCCGCCGCTGCGCACGGGTTTCAAAACCGACGGATCCACCACGTAGAGCTGTCCGGAGATGGCAAAGCTGTGCGGCACGTACACGGCCACCAAGTGGGCGGCGTCGCCGCTGATCAGGTCCGTCAGGTCTTCGTCCGTCACAAAACCGATGCGGTAAACGGGGGTGGCGGGGTTCAAATGCAGCAAAACGGGATTCTTGAAGCCCTTTTTCTGGCCCGTAAAACTCTTCATGACGTCCTTGATGGAGGAGTAGATCAATTTGATCAGCGGGAGTCGTTCCAGGGTGTCGTCCACCAAGCCCACCAACGGCAGGCGCAAGAGGTACTGCCCCAAGAATCCCACAGCCGTGATGGCCACTACGGACAGCAGCAAACCCAGGCCCGGGTAGGGGGTGGGCACCAAGCCGTCCAGAAAGCCGAAGGCCGTGTAGAGTACGTAAACGGTCCCGGCAATGGGTGCGAGGTACAACAGTCCTTGCAGGAACAGACGCAATAGGGTTTTCATTGAAACAGAGGGGATTTGGAGCGGGAAAGGTACGAATTCTTGCCCCGTGGAACGGTCGGTTGGGACGCGCAGCAAGTCCTAAATAGTCCTCCGCGGCAAGGGCGCCAAACCCAACTCCGCTACACGCCGTTTGGGCATGCCGGCGAGCACGAGGTTGTAGGATTGCAGCACCCAGTCCTGCAGCAAATGGACGGATTCGGACCCGTCCAGCAGCACCCCGCTCCAGTGGCTGTTGTTGAAGTGGCTGGCGTGAATGAGGCACGGGTGCTGTGCGCGAAGTTCGTCCAGTTGGTCTTGTGGAAATTTCAGGACCATTTGCGGAGCGTCGTCGGATCGGTCCAGGGGCACCACGCAGAACATTTTTTCGCCGGCAACCTTCAGGACCAACGTGTGCTCGTCAAACGGAAACGAGGCGGTTGCCTGAGGCAGGGATTCCCCCCACGTCCAAAGATCTGCAGGCGTCAAAGCTCGGCGGGGTTGTGCGGAACCTTGGTGGAGGTGATTCGGCAGTGCGTTATGGCGGCGTCTTCAGCGCTGTACGCGGCAAAACGTTTGGACCGACGGACCTGCGCCAAGGCTTGAAGGTTGCCCGGCTCCCAGGTGTGTTCCACAGGCCGGATGCCCACGCGCTCGTACATCCGGAGGTAATCGGATTGACGCATTCGGTTCATGGGCTGGATGCCGTTGTCGATCCAACGCCAAGCGCGGTCCGAAAACTGCAAAAAGTGGTACGGGGTAATGGAACGGTCAAAATGAGCAAAGTGGTCCGTGAGGTCCACAAAATGCGTCTGAACGCCCCCGGGGCGCAAAACCCGCTCAAATTCAGAAAGAATTCCCTCCAAAATAGGCTCCGGAATGTGTTCGAAGGTGTTGTTGGAGTGGATCAGGTCCACCGAGTCCGCGGGCAGGTCCAACCGACGCGCGTCGCCAATCAAGTAGTGGATGCCCAAGTCCTCCAAACTTTGGTGCAGCGGTTGCCGATTCAGTTGGTTTCGAACGGTTGCAAAACGGGCACGAACGGCAGCGTCCAGATGGGGTTCTTGCAAAAACAAATCCAAGGTTCGCTCCAACTGCTCCCGGGTGCACAGCCAAACAATGTCCACCGAATACACGCGTTCCACTCCGGCCGCAATCAAGCTCAGGGGCACCACGGGGTACCAGCCGGTGCCGATTTCCAAGGCGGTTTTAGGTACGGACCCGCTGGGGGTGTGCCACCGTTGGTAGGCCTCCAGGTGCTCCAACGCGTGCCGACGCTTGCGCGCAAACAAATCGGGCGTCAACCAATACCCCCGAGTGACGTGTTTCTGAAACCACTTGTTCCAGCGATGGGCGCCCGGAAGCAAAGACAGTACCTTCTGAACCAGTGCCTTAGCAATCCACTTTTTCATAAACTTTTGGATATAAGGAGTTCGTTCTCGGTGCTTTTTGCCCGCATCGTTTGTTCCGACGGATCCCAAAAATGGCGATCAAAGTTCACCACGGCGTCGTTTTCCACCCGGATGCCCTCCGCTTCCAACTGCTGCTGCATCGCAGAAAGACCGCCAAAATGAAATTTACCGGTCAAGAGACCGTTCCGGTTCACCACCCGATGCGCCGGGATGCTGGAGTCCGAGTGGCACGCATTGAGCGCGTAGCCCACCGTTCGCGCCGCGCCGTCCGCCCCCAAGGCGCGCGCCAGCGCACCGTAGTTCGTCACGCGTCCTACCGGTATGCAGCGCACCAGCGCGTACACCCGTTCGTAGAAATCCGGCGGCAGTTTGCTCACGGCTGGGAATTCAACGGCTGGGAATTCAAGCGGAAACGCGCGTACGTGATGGTCTTGCCCTTGCCGGCAAACAGCTGTTCGTAGTAGGTTTTGATTTCCAGCAGCAAGTGGTTGGGGAAATTGGTCTTCAACTGCTTGTCCAAATCGTAGTAGGCTTCCTCCACCGGATGCCCCATCGCCTCGCACAACCCCACGGTGTAGCCGTGCAAAAACTCGGAATCCGTCTTCAGGTGCACCAGGCCATTAGGCTTGAGAAATTGAGCGTACCGCTTCAAAAAAGCGGCCCCCGTCAACCGGTGCTTGGCCCTGCCGTGCTTGATTTGCGGATCCGGGAACGTGATCCAGATCTCGTCCACCTCGCCCGGGGCAAAGCAGCGGTCCAGAAGTTCCACGCGGGTGCGCAAAAATCCGGCGTTGGTCAGGTTTTCCTGCGCAATAAACCGCGCGCCCTGCGCCAGTCGGTTTCCCTTGATGTCGATGCCCAGGTAATTGACTTCCGGGGTCCGACGCGCCAAGGCCACGGTGTATTCCCCGCGGCCGCAACCGATTTCCAATACCAAGGGGGCGTCGTTCTTGAAGAACTCCGATTTCCACTTTCCCTTGAGGTCCAGTCCGGCCAAAACTTCTTCCCGTTGGGGTTGCACCACAAACGGATAAGTTTCCAGCTCGGCGAATTTTTTCAGCTTGCCCTTGCCCATGGCGCGAAGGTACGGAACGGCGTTTAGGAACCCATGGCGTGCAACCGCAGTCCAACGCCCTTGCCCTGCAGGGCCACGTTCCCTTGGTATTCGTTGCGCTCCAAGTAGAAGGCAACGTCAAACAGAAGTTCTGGATTTTGCGCCGCTTCCAGAAAGTGTCCCCAGCCGAATCCAATCCAATCCAAACGTGCGCCGGATGTTGGATCTTCCAAAACCGCCTTCAAATGCTTGCCGTCGGCGCCCACGGGCCGTGCGTACCGCAGTCGAACCCCGCGCACGCCCCAAGCCACCGCTTGGTTTTCAACGCCAAAAGGCGCCATTCGGGAGAGCATCAATTCCGTTCGGGGGGTCAATTCGTGCAGCTGAACCTCGGCGTCCAAACGCAAGCGGGGCCGACGTTGTTCCGGCCGCAGCTGTTGTTCGCAATACGCCGCAAACGCCGCCCGAAAAGCGCCCAAATCCTCCGGTTTAAGCGTCATGCCGGCGGCGGCCCGATGCCCGCCAAATTGAATCAAGTGCGGGCTGCACGCCAGCAATGCGGCGTACAAATCAAACCCTTCCACGCTGCGGGCGCTGCCGGCCAACACCCCCCCGGACTGCGTCAAGACCACCGTCGGTTTGTACACGGCTTCCACCACGCGCTGGGCCACAATACCCACCACGCCTTTGTGCCAGTGGGGGGCAAACAGCACCACGCCGGCCTCGGCGTCAAACGCTTCCACTTGTTCCAAAGCCTCCACCAAAATGCTTTGATCCGTGGATTTTCGGTCTTCGTTGTGGGCCTCCACCAGGCTCGCTACTTCTTCCATCAGCTCCTCCGTGGGCGCCGTGAGCAAATCCACCGCCAAGTGTCCGTGGGCCATGCGGCCAGCGGCGTTGATGCGCGGGGCGATCCCAAATCCGACGTCTTCCAGCGTGAGCACGGACGTACGTCTGCTGCGCAGAAGGGTGGTCCACGCGGGACGCGGTGCGTGGTTCATGCGGTGCAGGCCCATTTGCACGAGCCGACGGTTCAACCCCACCACGGGAACCAGGTCCGCACCAATGCTGACGGCCACCAGGTCAACCCATTGCCACAGTTCTTTGCGCACGTCGGCACTACCCAAAACCTCCAGTCGTTGGGCCAGGGCCAAACAGAGGAGGAACCCCACGCCGCAGGCGCTGAATTCTTTAAACGGGTGTTGGTCGTCCGCGCGTTTGGCGTTGAGCACGGCAACGGCGTCCGGCAGGGTGGCGTCTGGGGTGTGGTGGTCGCACACCACCACGCGCAGTCCCAAGGAATTGGCCAAGGCAATTTCCTTGTGGGACTTGATGCCGCAGTCCAGTGCCACCAGCCACGAGCCGCCGCCTGCGGCGGCGGCCTCAACCCCAGTGGGCCCCAAACCGTAGCCTTCCTTGGTGCGGTCCGGAATGTAGGTGCGTACCTGCCAACCGTGCGTGCGCAAAAAGTGCGACACGAGTGCCACGGAGGTGGTGCCGTCCACGTCGTAGTCTCCGTAAACGGTGACGAGTTCACCGCCTTTGCGCGCGCCCAGTAAACCGGCAACCGCGGCCTCCATGTCCGCTAAAGCCCAAGGTTGCAAATCTTCCTCCAAGGCTTCGGTATCCAAATTCAAGGGAGGATACGCCGCGCGCACCGCGGCCAAACTGCGCAATCCGCGGTACCAAAAAACCTGGGCCAATGCCGTCTCACCGCCCAATTCATGGGCCAAATGGGCCCAAGGTGCCGCTTCCAATGCAGCCTCCAGCGAAGCGTCGCTTCCGGGCCACAACCACACGCGCTCCACGGCCGGACGGCTCATTGTTCCAAGGATGTGCGCGCTGCGTCGCCCCAAAGGGGTGCCTGCTGGCGCACTTCAATTTGTTTTTGAACGGAGTACTTGTGCACCACCTGAAACAGCTCGTCGATCAAAGACGGATGAACCCCCAATGCTGCGGCTTCTTCGCCGCGTGCCTGGAAAATGTGCTGAAAACGATCCAATTGGAACACCGTCATGCCGTGCTTGGCCTTCAAATGGCCGATGGCGCCTACCAAATCCATGCGAGCCTGAAGCAGGTGCACCAATTCGCTGTCCAATCCGTCCAAGGTGGACCGCAATTCGGAAAGCACCCGAAGGGCTTCGGCGTCTTCCGGCGTTCCGCGGCGCACGTCCAATCCCTCCAAAAGGGCATTCAGGGCGTCCGGGGTCAATTGCTGCGCCGCATCGCTCAAGGCCTTGTCTGGGTTGGGGTGGGTTTCCACCATCAAGCCGTCCAGTTGCAGGTCCATAGCGGTTCGCGCCACTTGTTCCACCAGGGACCGCTTGCCCGCAATGTGGCTGGGGTCGCAGACGATGGGGACGTCCGGCACCCGGGAGCGCAAGGCAAAACTCAATTCCCACTTGGGTTCGTTTCGGAACGGTTCCGGCCGATCGGCGTAAAATCCACGGTGCACGGCCGCCACGGATCCAATGCCTACGGCGTCCAAGCGTTCCAATGCGCCAATCCACAACCCCAAATCCGAATGAATGGGGTTTTTGACCCATACCGGAATGTTCACGCCGCGCAAAGCCTCGGCAATTTCTTGTACGTAAAAAGGATTCACGGTGGTGCGGGCGCCAATCCAAACAGCGTCCAATCCGGCCTTCAAACAGGCCTCCACGTGCTGGGCGTTGGCTACTTCCGTCATGACCGGCAAGCCGGACGCTTCGCGAGCCGCCACCAGCCACGGCAGGGCGCTGCTGCCAATTCCTTCAAAAGAACCCGGACGCGTTCGCGGCTTCCAAACCCCGGCTCGGAAGGCAACCACGCGGCCGGAGGCCGCCAATGCAAGGGCCGTTTCCACCACTTGGCTTTCGCTCTCCGCGCTGCACGGGCCGGCCACCACCAAGGGTTGGCCGGGTTTGGATCTCCAAGGCAATGCTTTCATGAACCAAAGGTACGTCGCCCCGAAGGTTGGCGAGCGCCCGGCCCCAACCTGACAAAAGTCAAATTTTCCTCAAATTGAATGGCGTACCTTTGTAAAATGGTGGAAAATTTCCAACAGCCCGGACGCCATCTGGCCAATAAATACAACCGCGAAACCCTTCAGGCGCGGCTGGATGCGGAGTCCTTTGCCCGGCGCACCGTCAGCTTTTACCGCTATGTCTACCTGAACGAGCCTGCCGAGGTTCGCGATCGTCTCTACGCCCAATGGGATGCGCTGGAGTGTTTGGGGCGCATTTACGTGGCCCACGAAGGCATCAACGCCCAAATGAACGTGCCGGTGCACCACTGGGACCGATTCGTGGAAGAACTAAACGCGTGGCCTGAGTTTGCGGGCGTGCCCCTCAAAATTGCTGTAGAAGACGACGGCAAAAGCTTCCTCAAACTGCAGGTTAAATCCCGTCCCCACATCCTGGCCGACGGTCTTCCCTTGGGCACCTACGACGTCACGGACGTTGGGCGCCACGTCACGGCTGCCGAGTGGAACGACCTCATGGAGCATCCCAACGCAGTGGTGGTGGACATCCGCAACCACTACGAAAGCGAGATCGGTCGGTTCGAAGGGGCCCTGACCCCGCAGGCAGAGACCTTCCGCGAAGAACTTCCGGAAGTGCTGGATCTGCTCCAAGGCCAGGAAGAAGCCCCGGTTTTGCTCTACTGCACCGGCGGCATTCGCTGCGAAAAGACCTCCAGCTTCCTCAAGCACCACGGTTTCAAAAACGTCAACCAACTGCACGGCGGCATCATTGATTACGCCCGACAGATCCAGGAGCAAGGCCTGCCCAACAAATTCCACGGCAAAAATTTTGTGTTTGACGACCGCCTGGGCGAGTCCATTTCCGGCGAAGTCATCTCCCATTGCCACCAGTGCGGAGCGCCGTCGGACCGCCACACCAACTGCAAAAACACGGCCTGCAACCTGCTGTTCCTCCAGTGCCCGGCCTGCGCCGACGCTCACGAGGGCACTTGTTCGCCCGATTGCCAAACCATACTCCACCTGCCGGAAGACCAACGAGAAGAAGCCCAACGCGCTCAGGCCCAAGCCAATGCCGGAAAAGCCAAACGCTTTCACCGCTCGCGTCCTGCAGCGATTTAAATCCGAACGCCATGCCCATTTACCACTCCCTGGGTACCATTCCGCCCAAGCGACACACGATTTCTGAGAAGCCCAACGGCGGCATCTACTACGAGCAATTGTTTGGAACCGAAGGGTTCCACGGCATGAGCTCCTTGCTGTACCACGTGCACCGTCCCACCCGCGTGGCGGCCTTGGGCGAGCCCGTCAACGTAGCGCCGCAACTGGCCGTGGAGAAATCGATACAAAGCCGCATGCTCCGCGGATGGGACGTCGCCCCCGCCAACGACTACCTGGAGGCCCGCGTGCCCTTGCTCTTCAACCACGACCTCATCATTGCCGCGGCAGCCCCGCGCCAGTCCCTGCGCTCCTACTTCTACAAAAACGCCGATTCGGACGAGGTCATCTTTGTCCACAAAGGCACGGGCACCCTGCGCACCTTCCTGGGCAACCTCACCTTTTCCTACGGCGATTACTTGGTGGTGCCGCGCGGCATGATTTACCAGATCGACTTCGACACGGAAGACAACCGCTTGATGATCACGGAAAGCCACAGCCCCGTAGTTACTCCCAAGCGCTACCGCAACGAATTTGGCCAGCTCCTGGAGCACAGCCCGTACTGCGAGCGGGACATCCGCAAGCCCCAAAACCTGGAGACCCACGACGAAGTGGGCGAGTTCGTGATCAAAATCAAAAAACAGGGCGTCCTGCACACCGCCGTGTACGAAACCCATCCGTTTGACGTGGTGGGTTGGGACGGCTACAACTACCCGTACGCCTTCTCCGCGCACGACTTTGAACCCATCACCGGCCGCATTCACCAGCCGCCGCCCGTGCACCAAACGTTTGAAGGACACAATTTCGTCATCTGCACCTTCGCCCCACGCCTGTACGACTACCACCCTAAGTCCATCCCCGCGCCCTACAACCACTCGAACATCGATTCCGACGAAGTTTTGTACTACGTCGACGGTGATTTCATGAGCCGGAACCACGTGGAAAAGGGATTTTTCAGCCTGCACCCCGGCGGAATTCCGCACGGCCCGCACCCCCGGCGCCTACGAGCGTTCCATCGGGCAAAAAGAGACCCTGGAATTGGCCGTCATGATCGATACCTTTAAGCCCCTCTGGCTGACGCCTCAGGCGCTGCACCTTCAAGACCCCGAATACTACCTTTCCTGGAAAGAATAAACCCCAAGCTGCCCCTCCCAATGGAAGATTTTCTCCCCCTGAACGGCACGGACCACGTTGAATTCATCGTGGGCAATGCCAAGCAAGTTGCGCATTACTACAAAACGGCCTTCGGCTTCCAAGACTTGGCCTACGCCGGCCTGGAAACGGGCGTTCAAGACCGCACCTCCTACGTGCTGCGTCAAGACAAGATTACCCTGGTGATCACGGCTCCCATGACCCCCGAGTCTCCCCTGCACGACCACCTGCGCCAACACGGCGACGGCGTCAAGAACATCGCCCTTTGGGTGGACGACGCCCGCAAGAGCTGGGAAGAAACCACAAAACGCGGTGCTGAAAGCGCCTTTGAACCCTACGAAATCTCCGACGAGCACGGTACCGCGGTTCTCAGCGGCATCAAGACCTACGGAGACACCGTGCACGTGTTTGTGGAGCGCAACAATTACCGCGGCGCCTTCCTGCCCGGCTACAAGCCTTTGAACCGCGAGCACCAGCCGGCGCCCGTAGGCCTGAAGTTCATCGACCACATGGTGGGCAACGTGAACTGGGGCGAAATGAACCAGTGGGCCGATTTCTATTCCCGCGTTATGGGCTTCACCCAGCTCATCTCCTTCGACGACAAGGACATCTCCACGGACTACACCGCCCTCATGTCCAAGGTCATGAGCAACGGCAACGGCCGCGTGAAATTCCCCATCAACGAGCCCGCGGAAGGCAAGAAGAAGTCCCAAATTGAGGAGTACATCAACTTCTACCGCGGTTCCGGCGTTCAGCACATTGCCGTAGCCACGGACAACATTGTGGAAACGGTTACCGCCCTCAAGGAACGCGGCGTGGAATTCCTCTACGTCCCGACCACCTACTATAAAGATATTCTGGAACGCGTCGGTCCCATCGAAGAAGACCTGGAGCCGCTACAGCGCTTGGGCATTCTGATCGACCGGGACGAGGACGGCTACTTGCTTCAGCTATTCACCAAGCCGATTATGGACCGCCCCACCGTGTTTTTTGAGATTATCCAACGCCGGGGAGCCAAGAGTTTTGGCAAAGGAAACTTCAAGGCCTTGTTTGAGGCCATCGAGCACGAGCAAAGCCTCCGCGGCACACTCTGATCCGCACACGTTTCTCTGACCCTTGAAACGACGGGGCCGCTTCCTTGGGGAGGCGGCCCCTTTTTTTGCGGACCGAAAGGAACAAGAGACCTCCGGCGCGGAGATAATGCAACGCCGAGCAAGGGCACAAAAAAAGGGCCGCCCCAACGGGGCGGCCCTTCATCGTGACAAGCACGTTTGAATTACTTCTTCACCAAGGTAACGTCTTGGTTCAAGGTGATGGGGCCCAAGTCGGGGTCGTTCTCCGTTATGGCACCTTTCAACACCAAGGTGGTTTTGTCCCAAGACTGAATGCCAAAACGGGTTTTCATGCCGTCTGTGTCCGTCCAAATTAAAGAATCCAAGCCGGTATCGCCAGCTTCTTTGGCCATCCAGGTGCCGGTCAGTGTTTCATCAATCACGTCGGTTTCATCAATGAAGGGAGCAGCCAAAATACGGATGTCTATTTTCAAAATACCAGACAGTGGATTGGTCATCCCCTCCTCGCCCAAAGGCATGTTGATTACGGTAGAAGGATCAATCAATTGGTCCGTGATGGTCAGGTTGATGCCGCTTACCGTCGCGTTTTGGTCGTAGTTGGTTACGCTGTAGGAACCGGCCAGTTGCTCTTCCAAAGTTGGTTTGGAGCAGGAGGTCAAGGTTGCGCCCAACCCCACCAGGGCGATCGCAACGGTCATCATGTTTTTCTTCATAGTATCAAAGTTCGCAAAAATTGAGCCAGTTCACGCGGTCGTTTGCAGAATTAACCAAGATAGGTGGACTATTTACGATAAAATGCAACCCGGAAGGTGGCGCGGAACCGGGGAGTGCCCCAACAAAAAAAGCCCCGCTGGAGGCGGGGCTTGTAAAGTTTAAAGGGATGAGATTATTCCTTGCGAATAAAGCCAAACTCAATTTGAGCGTCCACTCCTTGGCCTTGAAATTCAACGTTCTGGCGTGTGCGCAAGCGCACCATGCTTTCGTCCAAAAGTAAAATCGCGTAGCGCGTGGTGGAGCCGTCCGCAGCGGTAACGATGACGGAGTCCAAGACCGTTGCCTCGCCTTCTTTCACCACCCAGCTGCCGGAGCCGCTGTCGGCAAATGGAAAATCAATCACCTGGGTGATGGCGTTGACGGACATCGTGGCATTGAAGTTGTAGTTGATGACGCTGGGAGTATTCTTGGTTGCGTTGACCAAGGTGAATACCGATGCGGGATCGATGGACTTGTCGTCCGCAACCACGGGCAACGTCTGTCCGCCAACCGTAATTGCGCCGGTGGCGTAGAGGTCGTTGACTTGCCAACTGCCTTCCAGTTTGTCCGCAATAGTGGGTTTTTTGCAGCTGGTCAGTGCGCCCAGCACTGCTACAGCCAAGAAGATTTTACGTACCATGGGACTAAGATAGCGGTTTGGCCGTCAACTCCAACACCGTGATTTCCGGCCAGATGCCTACGCGGCCGGGGAAGGCCAAGTAGCCAAAGCCGCGGTTGACGTACAAGGCCTTGCCGCTGGCGTTGTCTCGGTAGAGGCCTGCCCATTTGGGGTACTTCCACTTCACGGGGCTCCACTGAATCCAGCCCGGTATTTCAATGCCAAACTGCATCCCGTGGGTGTGTCCGCTGAGGGTGAGGCCTATGTTGGCGGGGTGCTTTTTCACCACAGCGTCAAAGTGGGAGGGGTCGTGGCTCAACAAAATTTTGGGTTGCTGCGGGTCCAGACCTTCCAACGCGCGTTCCAAGTTTCCGTACTGCGGAAAAGGAGGCAGGCCCCAGTTTTCCACGCCCACCAAATCCAGTTGGCCGGTGCCGCGTTTGAGGACCAAGGCTTCGTTCAAGAGCAGGCGCCAACCCAATTCGGCGTGGGTGGATTTCAGTCGGTCCAAATTAGCGCGCTTCGCCTCCTCAGAGGGCCATTGCCAGTAGTCCCCGTAGTCGTGGTTGCCCAAGATGGAGTAGACGCCGTCCGGTGTTTTTTCTGCGATGACGCGAAAGGCGTCCATCCAGGGCTCCATTTCGTCGGCGGTGTTGTTGACCAAATCGCCGGTGAATACCACGGCATCGGCACGAGCGGCCAGCAGTTCGTCGATTCCCGCTTGCACTTCGTCCGGATCGGTGAAGGAGCCGCTGTGGACGTCCGATATTTGGGCAATGCGGTATCCTTCAAAGGCGGCGTCCAAACCCGGCAGGTACATTTTTTGCACCACCGTTCGGTACGCCCACCGCCCGCGCAGCACGCCGTGCAAAATACCCGCGAAGGGAACGGCCGCCAAGCTCCAGGCAACCGTGTGCAAGAACTTTCTGCGCTCAGCCACGGTGCCGGTGGCCAGGGAGGTCGGGTAGCGCACCAAATCTTCCAACAAGCCAAAGAAGAGCGGAATGAATTTGGGCACGTACAGCAAGACGGTGAGGATCATGAAGCCGTGCACGCCCTTTTTCATGCCGTTGGTGTCGTTGGTGGCGGTGTAGGAAAAGAAACCCCACAGGAGGTAGGCGTAAACGAGGCCGTGTACGATCCACCAGGCGCGGCGGGACCATCGGCCCAGGTCCAAGGCTTTAAAACTGGGGTATACGTAGAGATCAATCAGGACGTACAGGACCAGTGGAAACAGGAGGAATAGGGGAGAGCGCATGGGGGCTTAACGTAAATAGGAGGGAATGGTTTTTGCTGTGCGTACCTTGCCGCGCAAATTTCGGCCCACTTTTGGCAACAAACGCATTATTTTTCAAGCTGCAAGACGCTTATTCCGCCAAGAAGTATTGGAAGGGGCTTATTTTGCTGGGGGCCGTGGCCATTTCGGCATTGACCCTGGGCTACACGGAACGTTTTGCAACGCAGCTGCGTGCGGACGAGGAGTCCCGCGTGGGGTTGTGGGCCGACGCCACCGCCGCAGTAGTGGATCCGGAATTTTCCGGCGACTTGCAGTTTGTGAACCGCGTTTTGGAGGGAAATACCAGCATCCCGGTGATGCTGGTGGACGGCCAGGGGCGCATCATGGCCTACCGCAACCTGACCGAGCGACAGTCCCAAACCGTGGAAGACCTGGAGCGAACCTTGGAGGCCATGAAGCGTTTTGCCCAACCCATTGCGGCGGAGATTGCACCGGGTCAGTACCAGTACGTATACCGCTTGGAGAGCGTCGTGCTGCACCGATTGCGCATTTATCCCCGGGTGCTTTTGGGCATCATGTTCTTGTTTGTGGTGCTGGCGTATTGGGCGTTTTCCCGGGCGCGAAGGGCAGAACAAGACCGGGTATGGACCGGCATGGCGCGAGAAACCGCTCACCAATTGGGCACGCCCATTTCGGCGTTGTTGGGTTGGCTCACCTTGTTGAAGGAAGAAAATACGGCTCCCGCCACCGTGGCGGAGATGGAGCGGGACGTGGAGCGCTTGCAGGTGATTGCGGATCGGTTTTCCAAGATGGGTTCTACCGGTCCCATGGAACCGCTTTGCGTACAGCAGTGGTTGACGGAAGTTTTGGGGTACTGGTCCAAGCGTTTGCCCACGGCCGTGGACGTACATTGGGTGCCCGACGGTTCCGCCTACTGGGTGCGTGCGTCGCCGGTGCTGCTGGGTTGGGTTTTGGAGAATTTGGTCCGCAACGCCACCGACGCCATGGACGGCAAGGGATTGCTCACGTTTACGGTGCGTCGGCAGGGAAAAGAAGTTCATTTGGACGTAACGGACACCGGCAAAGGAATGACGCCGACCGTGGCGCAGAGCGTTTTCCGGCCCGGATTCACGACCAAAGCCCGCGGTTGGGGCTTGGGCCTGTCTTTGTCCCAGCGCATTGCGCACGAACAACACGGAGGGCGGTTGGTGGTGCTGCGTACGGCACCGGGAATCGGCACCACCTTTAGGCTCACCCTGCGCGAAGTTCCGGCCCCATGAGCTTGCCCCATACGCCGGACCCCCGGGAACAGGTTCCGTCGCTCTACCTCCACATTCCCTTTTGTCGACGCGCCTGTACCTACTGTAATTTCCACTTTTCCACGCAGTTGGACGGTAGGGACGCGGTGGTGGACGCCATGGTTCAGGAGTTGCAGTGGACGGCCTCGGTGGTTCCGCACAAGCGCGTTGCCACCGTCTACGCCGGAGGCGGCACCCCGTCCGTACTGACGGAGGCCCAATGGTATCGTTTGATGGACGCCGTTCGAACCCATTTTGAGTGGCCGGAATCCGCAGAAGTTACGCTGGAGGTAAATCCGGAGGACGCCACGGTGGAGAACATTCGCCTGTGGCGCACCTTGGGGTTCAACCGTTTTTCCCTGGGCATTCAGTCTTTTGACGACCGCGATTTGCAGGCCATGAACCGGCTCCACACGGGCACTGAGGCCCGTGACGCGGTGCTTCGGGCGCAGGACGCCGGGTTCACCAACCTCAGCGTGGATTTGATTTACGGCTTGCCTTTTGGCTCTTGGGAACACACCTGGGAGGAGGCCCTGGCCTTGGGAGTGCCGCATTTGAGTGCGTATGCGTTGACGGTGGAGCCCAAAACCGCTTTGGAACACGCCGTGCGCAACCGGAGTTTGGTGTTGCCGCCGGACGAAGCCGTTGCGGAGCAGGCATCCCTGTTGCGCCGCCGCGCCCGCGAAGCGGGCTGGGCGGCGTACGAGGTGTCCAACCTGGCGCGGCCCGGATGGGAAGCCGTGCACAACCGGCGCTACTGGACCGGTGCGCCGTATTGGGGCATTGGCCCCGGCGCCCACGCCTTTGACGGCCACCGCACGCGCCGCGCCAACGTGGCCAACAACGGGGTGTACCAGCGCTACTGGTCTGGGCCGGCAGACCGTCGTCCCCAAAACTGGGCAGAGCCCCATGACGCAGAGCGTACGGCTTGGGAGGTGGAAGTGCTCTCGGACGCCGAACGCTGGAACGAATGGGCCATGACCTCCCTGCGCACCGCAGAAGGATTGCTTTGGTCCCAAATTCCCACCGTTTTGGCGGGAACAGCGGAACGATGGAAGGCCCACGCCGCGCCGGTTTTGCTGCAGGCTGAAGCCCAAGGTTGGGTGCGTCGGCTGCCCAACAACGCCGGATTTGCGCCCACGGACGATGGCTGGCTGTGGTCGGACCAACTCGCACAAGACTTATTTTTGGTATAACAATCATGCCCAACACACCACAAACCTTTGCATTGCATTGGAACGGACGTTCCGCCGAGGTTCGTCTGGACCGCGCTACGGACTGCAGCCTCCGCTTCACGGACGCCCCTTGGGGCGGACGGGCCTGGTACGTGGGTCCGGTGGTGCGTACCCCCGTGCGTTGGGACGAATGGGTGGGATCGGTGGAATTGGGCGGCAGCGTCAATTTTACGGACCTGACCCTCAACCCCCACGGCCAAGGAACCCATACCGAATGTTTGGGGCACGTCACCCGCGAACGCGTGGACCTGTCGGTGGCGGAACAACCCGGTTGGGTGCTGATGCTCTTGGCCACCGTGGAACCGGAACGCCAACCCAACGGAGACCACACGGTGGAGGCTCCAGCCTTGCTTGCTGCCTTGGAGGCGGCCGGCGGCGAGCACTGGGCCGGTCAAAAGCCGGCGGTGGCCCTGCGCACGGGTGCGGCAGACCGCGAAGCACGCCTGCAGCGGCAGCATTCCCGCGCCAATTCCCCCTACTGGACCCCGGAAGCCATGGAGGCCTTGGTGCAAACCGGGGTAGACTGGTTGCTGGTGGAGGAACCCAGCGTGGACCGCGAAGAGGACGGAGGAGCCTTGGCGGCACACCGCGTCTTTTGGGGCTTGGAACCGGGCGAAACGGAGGTGGAACGCGCCCAGCGGCCCCAAGCGCTGCTCACGGAATTGGCTTTTTTCCCGGGGCACTGCCCAGACGGTTGGTACGCCCTAAACCTGCAACTGGCCCCACTGGCCAACGACGCCGTACCCTCGCGGCCGGTCATTTACCCCCTGGAGTGGAGCTGAGCCAGGGGCAAGAACCCGGGGTGCAGCGAAAAATTCACCCCAAAGAAATAGCGTAACTTTGATGCCCATGTGGGACCGCATATCTGAATTTTTGTTCCGAAATCGCCGCCTGGTGGTGGGATTTTGGGTAGTGTACGTTTTGGTAATGGCGTTTTTTACAACGCAATCCAAGGTATCGTATAAGTTTTTGCGCATGCTGCCCGAAGACGACAGCGTCAACGTGGCGTACGAAGAATTCAAAAGTGAGTTTGCCTCGGCCGGCAATGCGGTGGTTTTGGGCGTGAAAGACGTGGATTTTTTCCGTCCGGGATTGCTGAATGAATGGCGTGAACTGGCCTTGCGCTTGGAAAAGCGGCCGGAAGTGAAGGCTGTTTTGGCGGTGCACAATGCAGTGGACCTGGTGCTTACGGACTCCGCCCAAGCCATGCAAACACAACCGCTGATGTCGGGTGAAGTAACCTCCCCCGGAGAAGCCTTTGCGGTCAAGCGTCGGCTCAAAGAACTTCCCTTCTACAAGGGCATGTTGATTTCCGAAGACAGCTACACTCAGTTGATGTCCGTTTCCCTCAAAAATGAGGTTTTGTACGACAAGGAGATTTTGAGCGCGCTCGACGCCATCAAGGAGGAAGTCGAGATTTTTGAAGCCAACACCGGTGAGGACGTCAATATTTCCGGTTTGCCCTTTTTGCGGATGGCCAATGCCAAAATCATTCAGCGAGAGATCCTTTTGTTTCTGGGCATGACCGGGGCGTTTACCTTGTTGATCATGTTGGCCTTTTTGCGGAGCATGCGGGCTGCGGTCATTGCCTTGTTGGTGGTTTTGGCTTGCGTTTTGAGCTCGTTTGGCACCATGGCTGCTTTCGGTTTTGAAATTACTTTGTTGCTGAGCATGGTGGCCCCTTTGATGATCGTCATTGTGGTGCCCAACTGCATTTTCCTCATCAATAAGTTCCACGCCGAATACCGGGACACCCAAGACGTCAACGAGGCGCTGCACAACGTCATCAAGAAAATCGGCGTCGTCACCTTCATGACCAACGCCACCACGGCCTTGGGCTTTGGCACGTTCATCATCACCTCCAGCGCCAGTTTGGTGGAATTTGGCGTAACCGCATCCTTGAATATATTGGTGGCTTTTCTCCTCTCGTTGAGTGTGATCCCCATTGTGTACAGTTGGCTTACTCCGCCTAAGGAAAAGCACTATGCGCATTTGGAACAGCCGTGGATCAAGGGAATGATTGCGATCATCTTGGATTTGGTAGAGAACCGACGTCGGGAAGTATATGTGGTTTCGGCCACGTTGGTTTTGCTGGGGATTTACGGAATTTCCAAGATTCAGACCAACGGAAACCTAACGGCTGATTTCAAACGGGAGGACCCCGTCATGCAGCAACTGACTTTTTTGGAACGAGAATTCAACGGGGTGGTGCCCATGGAGATCATCATAGACACCAAAGAGCCCGGCGGAGCCGAAAAGGGAGCGGTGCTCAAGCGTGCGGCGGAGTTGCAGAGTCGTTTGGATTCGTTTCCGGAGTTCAGCAGATCCATCAGTGCTGCAGATTTTCTGGCGTTTGGTCGGCAGGCTTTTTACGGAGGCAACCCGGACTTCTACGAGCTGCCCAACAGCCAGGAGCGCATGATGATGGCCGCCTATTTACCGGAAGGAAATACCACCATGGGATCGGATTTGCTCCGCTCGTTGATGGACACCACCCACCAAAAGTTGCGCATTACGGTGCAGTCGCAAGATTTGCCCACGCAAGAGCTTAAGGGAGTTTTGGATCGCGTGAAGGCAACCACGTCAGAGATTTTTCCGTCGGACCGGTACACGGTGTCCGTTACGGGCGCGGCAGTCTTGCTGCTGGAAACCACTAAATACCTGGTAAACAACTTGTTGCAAAGTTTGGTTTTTGCCATTGCGGTTACCTCAATTTTGATGGCCCTGTTGTTCAAAACGCCGCGCATGGTGGTGATCTCGTTGATCCCCAATTTGGTGCCGTTGATCATGACGGCGGGCATCATGGGCTACTTCAACATTCCGCTCAAACCGTCCACCTTGCTGGTTTTCTCCATCGCCTTTGGCATTTCCGTGGACGACACGCTGCATTATTTGGCCCGATACCGTCAGGAGCTCAAGAATTCGGGCGGACGCATTGCGGAATCGGCACTTACGGCCATCCGCGAAACGGGCGTCAGCATGTTCTACACTTCCGTGGTCCTCTTCACGGGCTTCGCCGTCTTTTTGGCGTCTGATTTTGGCGGTACGCAGGCCTTGGGCTTGCTCATCTCTCTGACCCTGCTCTTCGCCATGATCAGCAATTTGGTTCTTTTGCCTTCTTTGCTGATGACCTTGGACTGGTTCACGGGGCCGAAAGAATTTGAGGGTGTGTTCCCCATGACGGAAGACGACTTGCCGGCCGAAGAAGGCCCGAAAATTTTGAACTGATGAAAGGCATCATCCTGGCCGGCGGCTCCGGCACCCGGCTCCACCCCCTGACGCTGAGCGTGAGCAAGCAGCTCATGCCGGTGTACGACAAGCCCATGATTTACTACCCGCTGTCCACCTTGCTGGAGGCTGGTATTCGGGAAATCCTGATCATCACCACCCCGCACGACGCCCCCTTGTTTCGCCAACTCTTGGGCGACGGTTCCCGTCTGGGGTGCCGGTTTGAATACGCGGTGCAGCACGAGCCCAACGGCTTGGCGCAGGCCTTTGTGCTGGGCGCAGACTTCATTGGAACGGACTCCGTGGCCCTGGTGCTGGGAGACAACATCTTCTACGGCTCCGCCATGGGTGCCCTGCTGGAAAGCAGCGTCAACCCGCGGGGCGGCGTGGTCTTTGCCTACCGCGTGTCCGACCCCGAGCGCTACGGCGTGGTGGAATTTGACGCCGCCGGCAAGGCCCTGAGCATCGAAGAAAAGCCGGAACAACCCAAGAGCCACTTTGCCGTCCCTGGGCTATACTTCTACGACAACCGCGTGGTGGACATTGCCCGCAACCTGAAACCCAGCGCCCGCGGCGAATACGAGATCACGGACGTCAACCGCGCCTACCTGGCGCAGGGGGAGCTTCACGTGGCCATTCTGGACCGCGGAACCGCCTGGTTGGACACCGGCACCTTCGACAGCCTCATGCAGGCCGGCCAATACGTGCAGGTGCTGGAAGCCCGTCAGGGACTCAAGGTGGGCTGCATTGAAGAAGTGGCCTGGCGCAAAGGATTCATCACCAACGAGCAGCTGACGGCCCTGGCCCAACCCTTGCTGAAAAGCGGATACGGGGAATACCTGAACCGTTTGCTCGCCTAAAGGGTTTACCCACCATGCAGCAACTGAACGACCTGACCCGCTTGTACGCGGATTATTTGGCCCAAGAACTGAGTGGGCCCGCGCTCAACGGTCCGGCGGACGGACTCTACGCCCCCCAACGCTACCTGCTGAATTTGGGCGGCAAACGCTTGCGCCCGGTGTTGGTGCTGCTGGGCGCTCAAGCCTGCGGCGGAGACCCGCGCGCCGCCCTCCCCGGGGCCCACGCCATTGAGTTGTTCCACAACTTTTCTCTGATCCACGACGACATCATGGATGCGGCGCCCCTGCGCCGCGGCCAACCCACGGTCCACACAAAGTGGGACACCAACACGGCCATTCTCTCCGGCGATGCGATGCTGGTTTTGGCCTACCAATCCCTCGCAAAATTGCCGACGTCGGTGGTTCCTCAGGCGCTCCAAATTTTCAACCGAACGGCGCTGGAAGTATGCGAAGGGCAGCAGTGGGACATGGAGTTTGAGACCCAAACGGGCATCAGCGAAGCGGATTACCTCCGGATGATTCAGTACAAAACGAGTGTGCTGCTGGGTTGTGCTCTCCAGTTGGGGGCCCTGGTGGCGGGGGCTGGCGCCGAGCGCAGCGAGGCGCTGTACCGCTTTGGTTTGTCCTTGGGAACCTCTTTTCAGATCCACGACGACCTCCTGGACGCCTTTGGTGAGCCCGGTGCCGTGGGAAAGCAAGTGGGCGGAGACCTCTTGGCGCACAAGAAAACGATGCTCTTTTTGCGGCTGCTTGAGGCCGCGCCGGAGGCTGCACAGCCTTGGCTCCAACCGGGCGTTGAGCCGGTAGCTAAGGTGCAGGCATTGTGTGCGTTGCTGGAACAAAGTGGGGTGCGCGCGTCGGTAGAAGCCGAGCGAGCCAAACACTTTGCGGATGCGCTCGTGGCCTTGGACGAAGCAGGGCTGGAAGATTCTGCGCTGCGCGCCTTTGCGCAGGCCCTCTGGGACCGCAAATTTTAACCGCATCGACGCCGCTGTGGCGTACCTTTGCGGGGTAATTTCAGGCCTTTCATGGACCGTTTTTCCTTCCTGGGCAGTGCCCACATCGAGTTTATCGACGACCTCTACCGGCAGTACGTGGCCCAGCCCGACGCCGTGGAACCCAGTTGGCGTGCGTTTTTTCAAGGCTACGACTTCTCCCGCTCCGACTACGGAGACCTGTTGGACGAGGTGTATGCCGAGGTAAACCGCCCCGCCGCTTCAGCTACCGGGTCTGCGGCCGGATCTTCCGCCACAGCGGGCATTCTGCCGGACACCGTGCGCACGGAGTTCAAGGTTCTGAACCTGATCAACGGCTACCGCACCCGCGGTCACCTGTTTACGGCCACCAACCCCGTCCGCGCGCGCCGCACCTACCAGCCCACCTTGGCGTTGGAAAACTTCGGGTTGGCGCAGCAGGACCTGGACACCGTTTTTGCCGCTGCTACGGAAGTAGGTTTGTCCGGCCCCGCTCCCTTGCGCGAAATCATCGTGCACCTGGAAGCCATTTACTGCCGCTCCATCGGGGTGGAATACATGTACATTCGCCAGCCGGAAGTGCTGGACTGGATCAAAGGATTCATCCACCAGAACGACAACTCCCCGGCGTTGGGATTGGCGGAAAAGCGCCAAATTCTGCACAAGCTGAACCAGGCGGTCTCGTTTGAAGGCTTCCTGAACACCAAATTTGTGGGCCAAAAGCGCTTCTCCATTGAGGGTGGCGAGGCCTTGATTCCCGGACTGGATTTCTTGCTTCAGCGCGCGGCCGAACGCGGCGTTCAGGAAGTCGTTTTGGGCATGGCGCATCGGGGCCGACTTAACGTGCTCACCAACGTCTTTGGAAAACCGCACAAGCAGGTGTTTTCCGAGTTTGAAGGCAAAGAATTTGAGGCCGACGGCTACGACGGTTTTGACGGCGACGTGAAGTACCACCTGGGCCACACCGCCACACAAACCCTGTTCAACGGCCTGCCCATCAAGTTAAACTTAGCGCCCAATCCGTCCCACTTGGAGGCGGTAGATCCGGTGGTGGAGGGCATTGCCCGCGCCAAGGGAAACACGGACTACGGCATGGACCGCAGCAAGGTGTTGCCCATCCTCATCCACGGCGACGCCGCGGTGGCCGGTCAGGGCATTGTGTACGAGGTCTTGCAAATGGAACGCCTGGACGGCTACGCCACCGGCGGCACCATCCACTTGGTCATCAACAACCAAGTGGGCTTCACCACCAACTACCTGGACGCCCGCTCGTCCACCTACTGCACGGACGTGGCCAAGACCGTTTTGGCTCCCGTTTTGCACGTCAACGGTGACGACGTGGAAGCCTGCGTGCACGCCATGCGTTTTGCGGTGGAATACCGCCAGAAGTACGGCCGCGATGTCTTCATTGACCTTTTGTGCTACCGCAAGTACGGCCACAACGAAGGCGACGAGCCCCGTTTCACGCAGCCGTTGCTCTACAAGGAAATCTCCAAACACCCCAACCCGCGCGAGATCTACAACCAAAAATTGGTGGCGCAGGGCGAGGTGGAGGCCACTTTGGTGAAGGAAATGGAAACCGAATTCCGCGCCATGCTGGAAGGCGATTTCTCCGAGGCCAAGGCCATTCAGAAAAACGTCATCACGCCGTTCATGCTGGACGAGTGGGCACCCTATCCGCCCGCACGCCACGGCGATTCCTTCCTTCCGGTGGACACCACCCTGCCCGCGGCGGATTTGGCTGCAGTGGCCGCTGCCCTGACCCAGCTCCCCGACGGCAAGAAGTTCTTCAACAAAGCTGCGCGTTTGGTGGAGGACCGTCGGCGCATGTTCTTTGACGCGGACTCCATAGACTGGGGGTTGGCGGAAATGCTGGCCTACGGAACGCTGGTGCGCGACGGTTTCAACGTGCGCATCTCCGGGGAGGACGTCGAGCGCGGCACCTTCTCCCACCGCCACGCCATCATTAAGGTGGAAGATTCCGAGGAGGAAGTGTGCTTGGTGGACGCAGTTCCCGGCAAAAAAGGCCGCTTTGCCATCTACAATTCGCACCTCAGCGAGTACGCGGTACTGGGCTTTGACTACGGCTACGCCTTGGCCAGCCCGGAAACCCTCACCGTTTGGGAGGCACAATTCGGCGACTTCGCCAACGGCGCTCAGATCATCATCGACCAGTTCCTTTCCGCCGCAGAAGACAAGTGGCGCCAGCAAAACGGCTTGGTGCTGTTCCTGCCGCACGGCTACGAAGGACAAGGTGCGGAGCACTCGTCGGCCCGACTGGAGCGTTTCTTGCAGCTGTGCGCCGAAGAAAACATGATCGTGTGCAACCCCACCACCCCGGCGAACCACTACCACCTGCTGCGCAGGCAAGTGAAGCGGACCTTCCGCAAACCGCTGGTGGTGATGACGCCCAAGAGTTTGTTGCGCCACCCCAAGGCCGTTTCTACCCGTTCTGAATTGTCCGACGGCACGTTCCAACCCGTTTTGGTGGACCGCACGGTGCGCGCGGAGGAGGTGACCAAGGTGGTTTTCTGCTCCGGCAAGTTGTACTACGAACTGGCAGAAGAGCGCGAAAAGCACGGCCACACCAACACGGCATTGGTGCGTCTGGAGCAGATTTATCCGCTGGACCGCGCCGCGGTGGAGGCGGAATTAAGCCGTTATCCCAAAGCCACGCAGTTTATTTGGGCGCAGGAAGAGCCCGCCAACATGGGCGCCTGGACCTTTGTTTTGGAGCACTTCCCCATTCGCTTGGAGCGCATTTCGCCTGCGGCCAGTGCCGCTCCGGCGTCCGGCTCCCACCAGGCGGCGCACAAACTGCAGCACGCCCTCATTCACTCTGTTTTTGCCCATTGAACCCCCCATCTGAATTGCCATGATTCTGGAAATGAAAGTCCCCTCTCCCGGAGAGTCCATCAGCGAAGTTGAAATCGCGAACTGGCTGGTGCAAACCGGCGACTACGTAGAGAAAGATCAGGAAATCGCCGAAGTTGATTCGGACAAGGCCACTTTGGCTTTGCCGGCGGAAGCCAGCGGGGTGATTGAGTTGTTGGTGGAACCCGGTACTACGGTAGCCGTGGGTCAGGTGGTGGCGAAGATCGACACCTCTGCCGCCGCACCTGCGGGCGGCGCCAAACCGGCCGCAGTTCCCGCTTCTGCTCCCGCAGCAGCACCTGCCGCCGCTCCGGCTGCAGCGCCCAACCCCATGCCCGTTTCCTACGCCACCGGAACTCCTTCGCCCGCGGCCGCTAAAGTTTTGGCGGAAAAAGGCATGGACCCCGCCGCCGTAGTGGGCACCGGCCGCGGTGGCCGCATCACCAAGCAAGACGCTGTGGACGCCAAAGTTTCCATGGGCACCCCGGGCGCCGGCACAACCGTACGCGGTGAAAAACGCCAGCGCATGAGCGCCCTGCGTCGCAAATTGGCCCAGCGCTTGGTGACCGTCAAAAACGAAACCGCCATGCTCACAACCTTCAACGAGGTGGACATGCAGCCCATTTTTGACCTCCGCAAAAAATACAAAGAAGCCTTCCAAGCCAAGCACGGCGTGGGATTGGGCTTCATGAGCTTCTTCACCTTGGCCACCGTTCGGGCGCTCCAGCAGTTCCCGACCGTAGCCTCCATGATCGACGGCGAAGACACCGTGACCTTTGATACCCTGGACATTTCCGTGGCCGTCAGCGGCCCCAAGGGCCTGATGGTTCCGGTGGTGCGCAATGCGGATCAATTGGGATTTGCCGGCGTGGAACAGGCCATCAAAGACCTGGCCACCAAGGTGCGCGACGGCAAAATCACCGTGGACGAAATGACCGGCGGGGTGTTCACCATCACGAACGGCGGTGTCTTCGGATCCATGCTGTCTACCCCCATCATCAACCCACCGCAGAGCGCCATCTTGGGCATGCACAACATTGTGGAGCGTCCGGTGGTGAAAGACGGCCAGATCGTGATCCGCCCCATCATGTACGTGGCCATGAGCTACGACCACCGCATCATCGACGGCCGAGAGTCTGTGGGCACCTTGGTTTCCATCAAAGAAGCCTTGGAGAACCCCGTGGAACACCTCATGGGCGGCGATCCGGAAAAGGCCCTGGGCCTGCGTTGAGCGCTCCCGGATACTGCCGGTCATGATCGACACCCACACCCATTTGGACAACCCGCAGTTTGCTGCGGATTGGCTGGAAATGCGTTCCCGTGCGGAAGCGGCGGGCGTCACCCAGTGCTTGATTCCCAACGTGGACGACGAAACGTTGCCCGCCATGGAGGAGTTGGAGCGCGCGCATCCGGACTTTTTGCGCCTCATGGTGGGTTTGCATCCCTGCCACGTGGGCGCGGATTTTTCGGACGTTTTGGACCGCTACGAAGCGCGTCTGGCGGCAGAACCGGACCGTTGGGTGGCCGTGGGCGAAATTGGCCTGGACCTCTACTGGGACAAAACCACCTTGGATTGGCAGGTAGCGGCGTTGGAGCGTCAGTTGGACTGGGCCGTGCGCTGGAACAAGCCCGTGAGCATCCACGTGCGCGAGGCCTGGGGCCCGTTGCTGGACGTGCTCCGTCCGCGCAAGAACCAAGTGCGCGGCGTGCTCCACTGCTTCACCGGAAGCCTGGAAATCGCCCGGGAAGTGATCGACGCCGGCTGGCACCTGGGCATTGGCGGCGTGGTCACCTACAAAAACGCTAAGGTCATCGACGTCCTGCGCGAAGTAGGGCTGGATCGGGTGGTGTTGGAGACCGACGCCCCTTATTTGGCGCCCGTCCCGGTGCGCGGTCAACGCAACGAACCCGCCCATTTGGCCTTCGTGCGGGACTTCTTGGCCGCCCAATTGGGGCGTACCGCGCGGGAAATCGACGCCGTCACCACCGCCAACGCGCAAAAGGTCTTTAACTTAGTCTCGCCCCACGGAGGAACCGTCGGGCAGGTCTGATCCCTGAAGCAGTGCCCATGCGTTTGCACCTCATCTACACCGGCGGCACCATTGGCATGGTGCACAACGAGCGGGGAGACCTGGTGCCCTACGATTTTGCCGACCTCCTGGACCGCGTGCCGGAGTTGGGTGCCTTGGGCGCCACCTTTTGCACCTCCGTGCTGGAACCCCTGGTGGACTCGTCGGACTTTCATCCGAACGACTGGATGCGCCTGGCGGAGCTCATTTGGGCCGAAGCCCCCCACGCCGACGCCTTTGTGGTGCTCCACGGAACGGACACGATGGCCTACACCGCTTCCGCACTCAGCTTCGCACTGTTGGGCTTGAACCTGCCGGTGGTGCTCACCGGTTCGCAGCTCCCCATGGGCGTTCCCCGGTCCGACGCCCGCGAAAACCTCATCACGGCGGTGGAGGTGGCCCGCGCCCGAGACGCACACGGCAAGCCGGTATTGCGGGAAGTTGCGGTTTATTTTGAGTACACATTGTACCGCGGCAACCGCGTGTACAAACAGAGTTCGGAGGATTTCAATGCCTTCGACAGCCCCAATTTTCCCGCCTTGGCTTCCGCCGGTGTGAAACTCGTGTTTGCACCGTCGGTGGAAGAAGGGGCGGCGCGGCAGGCCGCGGCCGCACAGCGCCGCGCCGAAGGCGCGGCGCCCCACACCCGGTTTGACCCGGCCGTGGGTTGGCTGCCCTTTTATCCGGGCATCGACGAAGCCTTTGTGCGCGCCGTTTTGAATTCCGGCCGCAAAGCCGTGTTGCTGCAAACCTTTGGCGCCGGCAATGTTCCCAGCCAACCGTGGTTGGCCGCCGCCCTTCGGTCGGCCCGAGACCGCAATATTCACCTCATTCAAGTTTCGCACTGCCGCAAAGGCGGAGTGGGTTCCTCAGAATACGCCGCCGGACGCATCCTCCACGAAGCCGGCGTGCTCAGCGCCGGCGATTCCACCCCGGAAGCCGCCCTGGTGAAGGCCATGTGGCTGTTGGCACAGGATTTACCCTCCGACGCCTTCCAAAACGAGTTCGCCCGCAACGTGGCGGGCGAACGGAGCGAAGGACACTAAATTCTTCTGGAAAAGGGCCTTTGGGCCGCCGCGTTTTACGCAGACCGGGCGCGCTTTTTGCGGGTCTGCAGTTCCTCCGGAGATTCCGCGGGTGCCGATTTTCCGCCAGACAAATCCGTTCCCAAGATCAACCGAACCAATTCGGAAGCATTCGCGTCCACTTTTTCGTCGTCCTCTTCCACCGTCCGGGAAACGTGGGCGTGCGTGTACAGACTCCAAACGTTGTTGTGGTACTCTAGAGCCGTGCAGTTTTCCACCCAATCCCCGGAATTCATGTAAATAATCGATCCGTTTTTGGTGGTGATGGTGCGCATTTGCGGTTGGTGGATGTGGCCGCACACCACCCGCTGGTAATCGCGGGCCAAGGCCCATTCGGCGGCGGCCAGCTCAAAATCGGCCACAAAAGCCACTGCTTTTTTCACGCCGTCCTTTACTTTTTTGGAAAGGGAGAACTTTTCCCGCCCCATCCGTTCCAGGGCCAAATTGATCCATCGGTTCAACCAAATCAGGGCGTCGTAGCTCCAGCCGCCCAGTTTGGCGAGCCACTTGGCGTTTTGGATGGAAGCGTCAAAAACGTCCCCGTGGAAGAACCAAACGCGTTCGCCGCCCAATTCCGCCGAATAGGCGTTGCGCAGCTTGAGCAGCCCCAAATCCATATCCGCGAACCGACGCAGCATTTCGTCGTGGTTTCCGGTGATGTACACCACCTCCGTGCCCTGCTGCGCCAGCGTGATGATGCGCTTGAGCACCTTCAAGTGGCTTTTGGGGAAGTAGCGCTTCCGGAAGTTCCACATGTCGATGATGTCCCCGTTGAGGATCAACACCCGCGGCTTAATCCCCTTCAGGTACGACAGCAGTTCTTTGGCGTGGCACCCAAAGGTGCCCAAGTGCAGGTCACTGAGCACCACCAGGTCCAGCAAGCGTTTGTTTTTCATGGGACGATTCGACGGTTCAGCGTTTGAGTTTTGGCTTTTTGCGCACCAAAAAGCCCCCCGGCCTGCGGCGCGGGGGGCTTCAAAAGGTCCGAAAAATTCCGAGTCGTTAGGAACTTACTTCACCACTTGGAAGCGGCTGGAAAGAACCGAGCCGTCGGTGGTTTCTACCGTGATGAAGTACAAACCGGTATTCCAGTCCGCTACCTCCAAGCGGTCCGTGCGGTCGGCAACAGCTACCAAGGCGCCCATAGCGTTCACTACGGTGATGCGCTCCACGGCGGTGTTGCTTACGGCCACCTGCAAGAAGGTGTTCGCGGGGTTCGGGTACACGATCATGCGGTCGTTCTGCAGGGTCTCCTCGTCTACGGAAATGTTGCTAAACAAGCGGTAGTCCGGAGTCAGGTAGTTGTAGGGGTTCTGCAGGATGTTGGTGGAAGCGATGGCGGTGTCGTTACCGTTCGCCATGAACCACGCCTTCGGATTGAAGGTGCTGCCGCTGTTGGTGATGATGATTTTGTTGGGCGCGCAACCGGCGATCAACGTGTTGCTCACGATCAAGCTACCGGCCTGAGCGTTGGCTTCGCAAGCCGTTCCGTCCACGTGCAAACCTTCTTTGAAGTCAATGAAGATACCGTCGTAGATTTTCATTTCGGAGTTGCGACGCAGGCGCATGCCGCGCTTGAACTTGGGATCAATCGTGTTGGTGTTGCTTCCGCGGTAGGGGCCGACGGCCGTCACGTTGCGGAAGGTTGCAGCGGTCTTGGGGGTGGCGCCGTCTCCAGCACCGTTGTTGTCGCACTCAAAACCTTCGGAAGTAGAACCGGAAGACTGGTCCGCGATTTGTGGATCGCGCACGATCAACACGTATTGAACGTTGCCCTGATAACCGAAGTCGCAGTCCATGTCGTCGTCCAAGTTGCGGTAAGACACCAAGTGCTTGGCGTTTACTTTGCCGCCAAACCACTCAAAAGCGTCGTCGTTGATGAAGGACGTTTGTACGAAGTCGATCACGGTGTTGCGGCCCACAGAACCCATGGTCAAACCGTTGATTTCTTTGTCCACTTGGTAAGCATAGCCACCAAACTCAATGCGCACGTACTTCAAAACGCCGCTGTTGTCGTCGTCGTTCGGGGTGGTTCCACCGCCGTATTCGGTGTCGGGTCCGGAAGGCAAACCTTCGATGTTGCCCAAACCGGTTGACAGGTTGTTGGTGGCTTTACCTAAGACCACAATGCCGCCCCAGTCGCCGATGGCACGCGATCCTACAGCCGCGCTGGAAGTGAATACGATGGGGTTGGCTTCGGTGCCGTTGGCTACCAATTTGGAGCCCTTGGTGATGATCAACGCAGATCCAGCAGAGGCAACGTCGCCGCGTACAACCGTTCCGGGTTCGATGGTCAGGATGGCACCGTCCTTCACGTAGATGGGGCCGCTCACCAAGTACACGTTGTTGGAGGTCCAACGCGTGTCCACCGTGATGTTCGCATTTACGGTAACCGTAGGTGCCGCATACGCAGTGTTTTGCGGATCCCAGTTCACCCAAGAGCCGGTCCACATGGGAGCGGGTTGAGCTTCAAAGGCACCGCGGAAAGCCGCTGTTTCAAAAGCGGGGAACGCTTGGTCGTTGTAGTCAAAATTCACCAAGGCCAAAGAGCCGGCCGCGGGGCGGTAGTCCGGGTTGGTGTAGTCGTACGGGGTAGTCAGGATGTTGGCGGAGCTCACCAGGGTATCGTTCATGTTGGCGGCTACCCAGCGCTTGGGGCTGAAGGTGCTGCCGCTGTTGGTGATGACGCGCTTGTTGGCCAAGGTACCGGCGATGATGTTGTTGCGGAAGCGCAACAGCTCCTCGTTGGCGCGGGCCTCAGAAGCAGAACCGTCCACGTGAACGCCCTCGCGGAAGTCCATGAAGATGGAGTTGAAGATCTTCATCTCGGAGTTGCGGCGCAGGCGCAGGGCACGCTTGAACTTGGGATCAACCGTAGCCGCAACGTTGCCGCGGAGTGGGCCGATGGCCGTAACGTTGGAAAACGAGGCAGCAGTTTTTGGGGTGGCGTTGTCGCCAGCACCGTTGTTGTCGCACTCAAATCCTTCTGAAGTAGAACCGGAAGACTGGTCTGCGATTTGTGGATCGCGCACGATCAAGGCGTATTGAACGCTGCCACGGAAACCGAAGTCGCAGTCCAAATCGTCGTCCAAGTTGCGGTAAGACACCAAGTGCTTGGCATTCACCGTGCCGCCGAACCACTCGAAGGCGTCGTCGTTGATGAAGGACGTTTGAACGTAGTCGATCACGGTGTTGCGGCCCACAGAACCCATGGTCAAACCGTTGATTTCCTTGTCCACTTGGTAGGCGTAGCCACCAAACTCAATGCGGACAAACTTCAAAACACCGCTGTTGTCGTTGTCGTCCGGGGTAGTGCCACCGCCGTATTCCGTGTCCGGACCGGAGGGCAAACCTTCGATGTTGCCGATTCCGTTGGACAGGTTGTTGGCGGCTTTACCCAACAAAACGATTCCGCCCCAGTCGCCAATGGCGCGGGATCCGGGAGCTGCGCTGGACGTGAAGACAATCGGCTGTGTCGTGGTTCCGTCGGCCACCAACTTGGCGCCTTTGGTGATGATCAGGGCAGAACCGGCAGAAGCCACGTTGCCGCGGATCACGGTACCGGGCTCAATGGTGAGCGTAGCGTTATTTTTAACATAAATCGGTCCGCTCAACAAATACACGTTGTTGCTGGTCCACGTGGTGTTGGTCACGATGTTCGACGCCACGGTCACCGTCGGGGTGCCGTAGGCGGTAGTTTGCGGGTCCCAGTTGGTCCACTGGTCCGTCCACATGGTGGCGGGAGCCGGGGCGAAGGCGCCGCGGTACTTGGTGGGCTCAAAGCTCCAAGAAGACTGGGCCGAGGCGGTCAAACTGGCCAAGGCAGCAGCCAAGAGGATCGATTTTTTCATGCAGGGTTTTATTTGATGACAAACCTAGACCCTCCATGTTGCCGCAAAGTCTCTACAAGGTTAACAATGCGTTGCGGCTTTGTTACGCTTGTGTTGCGGTGGGTTTGGCCGCAAATAGGAGCTCGTTCATCGTACTATTGCGATGAAAGCGCGGTGAGCGGGTACAAAAAAGGCCTCCCGGGGACCGGGAGGCCTTCAACCGCGCGGCCTAAGCCGCGTTTCCTTAAAACTTGTACGTTGCGCCCAACGTGATCGTCGGGCCAAAGTTCGTGCGCCACACCTCGTCGTCGCCCACCACGCCGGCAGCGGCGTCGGACGGATCCCACTTCTGGTTGTTGGTGATGTCGTTGAAGAAGATCAAGTCCTGCGCTAGCAAATCGCGTGCGGTCAGGCGCAAGCTCCATTTTTTGTCCTTGCCAAAATCCTTCGCCACAGACAGGTCCAGTACGGAGCGGCCCTGTTCCCAGATGCTCGGTTCCTGGATGGAACCCACAATGAAAATGCGCGGTCCCACGCGGTTGAAGGCGGCGCTCACGGTGAGACCGGATTCCAGATCTTGGTACTGCAGACCCGCATTGATCACGTAGGGCGATTGACCTTGCAGCGGGCGGATGGAGTCCGGCACCCCAGCCAGGCCGCGCACGTCCACGCGGGAGCGGATCCAGGTGTAGTTGGCAAAAGCCGTCAACTTGCTCCACAGGTTGTCCTCACCGCCCAGAAGGGTGTTCAAGACCAGTCGGCCTTCCACCTCAAAGCCCCAGTCTACGGCCCGACGAACGTTTTCAAACGTGTATTCGGTCACCACGTCCTCGCGGGTGCGCTGCTCAATGGGGTTGGCGAAGTCCTTGTAGAAGGCGCTCACGGAGAAGACTTGCCCGCGGCCCGGGTACCACTCGTAGCGGGCGTCGTAGTTGTAAATCAGGGCGCGCTGCAGGTTCACGTTGCCCGTGACTACGTAGCGCGTGGTGAAGTCGTAGAAGGCGAAGGGAGCCAATTCGCGGAATTCCGGACGGTTCACGGTTTGCGCAAAGCCCAAACGCAGGTTTTGTTTGTCGTTCAGGGAATAAACTAAGTTGACGGACGGCAAAAAGTCCGTGTTGGCGTTGTTCACCTGAACCGTGTCGTTGTTGTCCGTTTTGGAGTACAAATGCTGGCCAAAGGACTCCAAACGACCGCCCCAGATGACGCGGGTCTTCTCCAAAATTCGGGTATCCACCTGCACAAAGCCAAAGCCCAGCGCGGCGTTGGCCAAGTAGGAGTCTGAGGAGCGCGTTCCTTCGCGGATGGTGAAACCCTTGGAGCCGTCGGCCAACACGCCCACGTTGCTGGGCTGGAAAATTTGGGCGTCGGGCTGATTCAACAAGTTGAAATTAAAGCCCATGAGGTTCAAGAAGGTGTAGCCAAACTGGCGCGCCACGTAGGTGCGGTCCCGGTACTGGCCGCCCAAGCCCAGCTTCACGGAGTTGCGCAAACCGGCGTTCGGGAAGTCCAGATTGCCTTCCCAGGTGGCTTGTCCGCTGTACAAATCCTCCACATTCGTGCCGTAGAAGCGGCTGCCGGAGTAGTCCGGACCCACAGAGCTGCTGGTGACGGCCGCGCGCCAGCCGGTGTCTGCGGGGTTGTCCACGTTTCCGTAGTACAGGGTGTTGCGCAGGTTGGGAACCGTCCGTACGATCCGACTGTACCCGGTCAACCACTGCACTTTGTTTTTCTTTTCGCCCACCACGTGTTGGCCGGTCAGCTGCGTGGACACAATCTGGTTGTTGGTGAACCATCGGGCCGTTTGCTTCAAAACGTCGTTCGGCGCGTCCAAGGGGTTGTATTGGCCGTAGCGGGCCAGTACCCGGTCTTGGGAGGTCACCGCGTACAGGTTCTTCCACCCAAAGGTGTGTTTGGGCGACGCGTTGTACGCCACGTTCAGCAGGGCACCGCCCAGCGTGTTGACGGTGTAGTTCTTGTCCGTGAAATCACGCTCCAGCTGGCTGGGTTCTGTGCCGCTGATGCTGTTCATCCAAGATTTTCGGGTGGTCTCGTTGTAGTTGTTGGAGTTGTTGTACGTCAACGCATAAATGACGCCCAACTTCTTGCCGCTGTCCCAGGTTTTGGAGCCGCCGCCCGCGTACTGCGCGGAGAAGGCCGGCAAGAAGGTTTTGCGCTGCAGCGCCCAGTCGTTGGCAAACAGCTGTGCGGTGGCCGCTCGCTCCGTGGGCGTGGCTTGGAACATTTGGAAGGATCCCGGAACGCCGGCGGGCAGGGCGCGCGTGCCGTCGTCCACGCCCAACCAATCCAGTTTACCGCCTTGGTAGTCCAAGCGCTCGCGGCCGGTGGTGATGGTGTTGTAGCCGCCGGAAAAGCTGAATTCGTGGAATTTTTTGCCCGGGAAGTTCTTGGTGTTCACTTGAATGACCCCGCCGGCAAACTCACCCGGAAGTTCGGGCGTGGCGGTCTTCACAATCACCAAATTCTCCAACAGGGCGGACGGGAAGATGTCAAACGAAAAGGCCTTGCGGTCCGCTTCCGTAGAGGGCAGGGGCGCTCCGTTCAAGTAGGCCGCGTTGTAGCGGTCGTTCAAACCGCGCACAATCGCAAATTTGTTGTCTTGGATCGACGCCCCAGACACGCGCTTGAGCACGTCGCCCGTGTTGCGGTCCGGCGTGCGGCGAATGCTCTCGGACGAGATGCCGTCGGACACGCTGGCCAGGTTTTTTTGCTGCACCAGCAGCGCCGTGGCGTTTTCTTTGGTGGCGGTTCCCGTGATGGTCACCACGTCCAAGGTGGTGGCGTCGGCCTCGGCCATCGGAACGGTCAAACTTTGCACTTGGCCGGTCTTGACGGCCACGTCGGACAGGGATTTGTTTTTGTAGCCGTAGTAGGTAAACAGCAATTTGTAGGTTCCGGCGGGTAAGGACAAGGAGAAATTTCCGTCAAAGTCAGACAGGGCGCCCACGCTCAGGCCGTCCACCGTTACTTTTACGCCGGGCAGGGTTTCTCCGGTTTTGGCGTCCAGAACTTTACCTTCGACGGTTCCTTTGGTGTTCTGCGCGTCGGCAGAAAACGCGGCAGAAAACGCGGCAACAAACGCCAGGAATAAGCTGATTTTGCGAACAAAAGGGTGCATGCAGGGGGGGGGCTTTGAATTCGGCCGCAAGGTCACATTCTACCTTCACCCCTGTGTGAACAAATCGTTACCGCAATGTTAAGAAGCGCTGGACGCAGGGGGGTCACCCGCGTCCTCCAACGCGGCAATCCACGCTTCCACGCGCTGCACGTCTTTGGCATACGAATGTTGGTACAGCCAGTCCGACAGTTTTAATCCCAACGGGATGGCAGCCAAACTCACGCCCACCAGCACGAACACCAGGGGCCACTTGTCCTCGAAGGCCACAAATTCGGGATCGCGGGAGCCCGAGACTCCACCCATCAAAAAGCCCGTGGCGGCGGCCAGGGGCAAGGCACCGCCGGCCATCCAGCGCTGCAGGTCCCACCAAGCTTTGAGGTCGTCCCGCAGGTGGCGGAGGTAGGGGAGCACCGGGGCATCCGGCCGAAGGTTGTGAAATTTGGCAATCAACGGCAAACTCATCCCTGCGACCAGAAGATTGAAGAGCATCATGACCACCAACCCAATGCGGATCCAGCGTTGTTCAAAGTCCAGGAAGAGGTAACCGAAAAAGCCAGTAATGCCCACGGCATACACCACGCCGCCGTAGAGGTTGAACAAGGCCTGGCGCACGACGGTGGTTCCCGTTTTTTTGGACGGTCGGGGTTTGGGGCCTGGGTTGTCTGCGGGCAAGGACGAGGCCGGAGTGGGGGCGGTCCGACGCCACGCCGCACGCAGTTGGTCGTCGGTCCATTCCGACGCCGCCGGGGGGTCGTTGGGGGTCAACCGTGGGGACTGATCAGCCATTGTTGCAGTTTTTTCTTGATCCGATGCAGCCGCACGCCTACGGTGCCGGCTTCCAGGCCAAACATTTGGCCAATTTCTTCGTAGTCAAAGCCTTCCAAATGCAGGCCGATGAGGGTTTGCTCCACCACGGGAAGACGGGCCAGCGCAGCGCTCAGGCGCTGCGCGGCGTCCCGCGAGGTTTCGTCCGGGCCGGATGCCGCCTCCGCGGCTGCGCCCGCTCCGGCGTCCTCCCAAGACTGCGTCACCGGCCGACGTTGCGCGCTGCGGTGCATCTGCAGCAGCGTGTTCAACACCACCCGATACAACCAAGTAGAAGGTTTGGAATCCCCGCGGAAGCTGGGGTAGGCCCGGCGCACCTGCAAGTAAATTTCCTGGTACGCGTCGTCCGCTTCCCAACCGTTGCCCGCGTGCAAACCAATCAGGTGAAACACCAACGATCGGTGTTCCTCCAGCAACGCCAATGCGGGGTCCGGGGCAGACACGGCTACTTGAGAAAAATAGAAGGGGAACGGAAAAAATCGGGGAGTCCTCAGGAATTGTTCCAGCCGTCGCTAATGCCTCGGACTAAATCGCTGGGAGCGTCGGTCCAGGCCAACCACATGCCCACCACCACCAACAAGGCCACCAAGTGGACCATCAGCCACGCGCGCTGCCACGTGGGGCGTTCCTTCCACGGTTGTTGGTCGTCGAACGGATCAAAGGCCAGGGCAATGCCCCAGTTGGCAAAGGCTTCACCTGCCTGTTGGCGCACCAGGTAGTAGAATCCGAGGACCACGAAGGCCCCGTACAGAAAGCGTCGAATTTTTTGATTCATGGGCATTGGATGCCGCAAGGTCTAAAAAATTACAGAACCGGCGCCGCAGCCACCAAATCCCGCACCAACTCGCGCTGAATGGCCTGTTGCTTGTCTGTGGCGTACCATTTGTGCAGCACTTCCGAGTAGGTGTGGGCGCGGTCTGGGTCTGACTTGATTTCTTTCACCAGATCCGACGCCTCCTCCGGACGGGGCCCAAAGGTGCCGTACACCCGGCCTTCGGCGTCCATGCCCACCACCTTGGGAATTCCGCGTGCTCCGTTCGTTAGAAACGCGTCCATCACGTCCAGATTTTGGTCCCGGAACAACGCCCGAACTTCCACTTTGCCCCCCGCCAGTTGCTCCACCGCCTCCACCACGGGCAGAATCTGCGCCCCGTCGCCGCACCAGTGCTCGTTAATCACTAGCCACTTCAGTCCGACGGGCATCGCGTCCACTGCAGCCCGGGTGGCGTCGGTCAACTGCACCGTTTTCCGAATGCGCTTGACGCGCTGTTGGTTGATGGCAATGTAGGGATCCATGCCGGTTGGGTTTTCCGGGATGGGGGTTGCCAGGAGGTCTTCCAGGAAGGTAGATAGAGGCAGCGAGGCATCCCAGGTGGACAAAAGAAAGGCCGGAGTCAGGGATTTTTCCATCCCCGCTCCGGCCCAAAAACCGCGCCAAAGGCGCTCTAGTGTATGAACTCCTTGTGTTATTCGGCGGCGGTGGCAGACGCCCACCAAGCGGCACCGCCCAGGGCCAAATCCTTCAACAGCATGGGCATGGCCATTTGCGCGCCGTCGCCGCCCGCCATCAGGGTGGGCAGGTGCAGCATCACGGCAAACAAGACCAGCATCAGACCCAGCAGCTGCAGTGCCAATTTGGCATATTTGCCGGCCAACACGGCGGCACCTGCCAGCACCAAAGCAATGCCGGTGAGGTAGACCCACGCCACGCCCACGGGCAAGTACGACGGCACCATTCCCGCCATTTGATCCGCGGCACCGAAGTGCAACAGGCCGAATACCACCATGGGCAATGCATAAAGCCATTTGCCCAAAGAAGGGAGTTGATTCATCATAACGTGATGATTTTTAGGGTTTAATGTTTTCAAAAGATACGAATTATTCCAAAACCCAACCGCGCCGCAATTCCTTTCTTTTCCTTACCTTTGCAGTCCCAAAAGCGGTTTTGTGGGGTTTTCCAAGCCCTTTCCGGCCTTCCGGCCGAATAAAACCGCCACCTAGGAGAGGTGTCCGAGTGGTTGAAGGAGCACGCCTGGAAAGTGTGTATACGGGGAACTGTATCGCGGGTTCGAATCCCGCTCTCTCCGCCAAAACCCCTGAAAACCAGCGCTTTGCGCTGGTTTTTTTATGCCTTTTCGGGAACGAAGCTTGCTTCGGTGAACGAAAGAGGCATAAAAAACACAGACCACCGAAGGTGGGATGGTTTTCAGGGGTTTTGAAGCCCCCCCGGCACGGGATCACCCGACCGAAGGGAAGGGTAATCCCGCCATTTTCTGTGTAGATGAGTCTAGTAACCTAGAAGTCGTTGTAGGAGCTTAAACAAGTATTCATAGCTTTATTCGGGAGTGAACAAAAACGTAGTTTTATAACGAATTCAATTCGCCGGGAATACCGCGTCAGAAGAGCGATAAAGGTGAAAATGGACGGGGTAAATGATGCGTTGAGCCGAATAGCTCGTTTAATCGGCTCATATTATTACTATATTTGAGCCGTAAATAGATTATAATCGGCTCATGAAGTACAACTGGCAGCATTCGGATTGGCCGAATTTTCATTTTGAACTCCAGGATTGCGAAGGCCTCCTTCGTACCTATTTACAGAATGCGGGTAAGCTGGAGGGCGCTCTACGAAGTCTAAAAACCTCAGAACGGGACGAGTCTATTATGGAACTTCTAATTGCGGAGGCCATAAAGACGTCGGAGATTGAAGGTGAATTTTTGAGTCGGGCCGACGTGGCCTCGTCCATCCGTAAGCAATTGGGAATGACTGTTGTGGGAGAATCCAGGGACCGACGTGCCCAAGGAATTGCCGAAGCTATGGTCTCAGCCCGAAACACGTTTGATGCACCTCTGACCGAGGCTGCCCTTTTCGAATGGCACACTTCACTCCTAGCGCACAACCAAGGACTGCGTGTTGGGAGTTGGCGTACCCATGAGGACCCCATGCAGATTGTTTCCGGTGCCATGGGATTTGAACGGATTCATTTTGAAGCACCACCTTCATCGGTTGTGGAGCGCGAAATGACGCATTTTTTGGAGTGGTTCAACAGCACAGCACCGCAGGGGCCTGATGAACTAGTGCATGCGCCGGTTCGTGCCGCGATTGCGCATCTCTACATTGAAAGTATTCACCCGTTTGAAGACGGAAACGGAAGGATTGGACGCATCGTTGCCGAAAAAGCGCTGGCCCAAACCACCGGTTATCCGGGACTTTCGAGTCTATCCCACACCATTGAACAAAACAAGAAGGAGTACTACCTGCAATTGGAAAAGGCGCAGCGCTCGAACGAGGTGTCGGCTTGGGTAAAGTACTTCGTTGCCATGGTTGTGGATGGACAGAAATTTGCGCAAGAAACGGTTGATTTCACCCTGATGAAGTCAAGGTATTTTGATCGGCATTCGTCCCAAATGAATGCCGCACAGCTCAAAGTGGTCCAAAGGATGTTTTCCGAAGGACCGGCGGGTTTTGAAGGAGGGATGACCGCCTCAAAATACAGCCGTTTGTCGCGGGTTTCCAAAGCCACCGGAACCAGGCACCTGTCGGACCTGTTGAAATTGGGTGCGTTGTCTGTTGAAGGCCAAGGGCGTTCCACGCGGTACCATCTGCGTTTTGATGCGCTGTAAACGATGGGAGGCGCGCACTTCGTGCTGCGGTCTAAGGAATTGCTGAACGAAGCGCCTGAACTACGCGGTCATTGGATAATTGGAGGGCAGCTCCGCGTTTTGTCATCGGTCATTTTTCTGGTTGCCCGACGGTTCCCCGATTGCGGACGGCCCTGTTGCGGATTGTTCCACACCTGCAGCGCCCGACCCAGCGGACACCAGCGGTTTGCCTTGGACGGCCTGAACTAAGGTGGCCGTGGCCAAGAGGGCGTAGGCTCCGGCCAAGGCAAGGGTCCAGCCGGTGGATCGGAGTAGGTAAAAGGACAGCAGGGGCAGCAGCTGCAGCGCGTGCATGCCCAAAAAGTGAGCCACCCGAAGGTCGCCCACGGTGCGGCTCCACCCCACGATGAAGAGGTTGGAGTTGTCGTTCCAAGCGCCAACGCTGTGGTTCATGCGGGACCCCATGGCAAAGCCTTCGAACGAAAACACCACAAACAGCAGGATTCCCGCGCGGATGGCCCAGAGGTAGTGTGTGGGCAAATGGGGCAGGTCCCGGGTAAAGAAGAGCCACCCCACGTAGGCCGTGTACAGGGTGACGGCGGACGCCGCTCCGGCCATCAACGAATACAGCGCGGAGTGCACGGGGGTGCTTACGTTGAAGTGCGACAGTTCTCCTTTGCCGGCCTGTAGGGCGATGTAGGCAATCTCAAACCCCAGTAAAATAACCACAGCGAGGTTGAACCACCGGACGGAAAAGTCCGGCAAGTAGGCGCAGTACCACCCCATGGCCCAGGCGTAGGTACAGGTGGAAAAGGCAAATTTGAAGGGTTTGTACCAAGCATTGACGCCCAGAACTTGGGTGGATGTGGTGCGGGCCAGCACCAAAAAGACGACCGCCAGCACCAAGCACGTCCAACCAAAATAGTAGAGCGTTTCGTTGCGGAGTTTGAGTTCGGAGAGGAAGGAAAGCATGGGGTTTTATTTTGAAGGAGGAACAGAAGTGGTTGATTTTGATCAAGTTGTACTGAAGCGTAAAAGCAATCCTTCTTCGCCAGCCAACCCGCGCAAGGTACAGAAATTGCCGGACGAGCGTTTCCGACGCCACACCCACAAAAGACCTACCTTCGTTTTCATGCCGTTCGCAATTCCTTCCCTTCGGTTTTTTGCCCGCGATTCGTCCCGACGGTCGTCCGCTTGGGCCGAAGTTGCGCGTTCTGTGCGTCCGATGTATTCCGTGCGCCGCAGGCGCTTGGTGCCCGCCCTTTTCCAGTGCATTTTTCTGGCTGCGGGATTCGCCCACTCCGAACCGGCCGCCGCGCAAAGCGCGGCGGGGTATTTTGACTTCCCTGCGCCGGCGAACAACCGATGGACGGGCACGGTGCTGGAAACCACGCCGTTGCTGGGTTTTGAAACCCATGCGGCTGCGGCCGTGGGTCGGGACCGCTGGATGGGACCCGTGCGCGCCACCGTGTGGGCCGGCCTGGGAGCCGGCTACCGCTTTCATGCCGGCGATTTTCCCTTTGATGTGTACGGTGCGGGCTACGGCCTCAGCCTCCCCGCCGGCGTTCAATTGGCGTGGGCCATTCGCAACCAACCGGGCCAAGTGCCCATTCGGTTGGGACTGGATTTAGGCGCGCGCCTGCAGTACGACGTTTTCCAAAAAATTACGGACGAACGAATCTACATTCGGTACGAGGAACCTCACCTGCCTCGTTGGGGCTGGGCGCCCCGCGGCTCCCTATTTTTGGAAGTGCAGCACCCGTCGGGCCGATGCACCCAGTTTCACTACGGCCTGGTGAATTGGGGCGTGGTGCTGCGCGGGAAGGCAGCTTAGACCGATTAATCTTCAATACGGCTTCTTCCAGTCCGGTCCCAGCGCGCGGTGCGATCCGTCGCATCCGGGGCGTTTTTTCGTGAGGCCGCACACGCAGTCCGTCATCCCTTTTCCCGCCAAGATCCGCGAACGCAGCCGGCCGATCCGGGTTTGGCGCGTAGCCGGGGTGTCCGACGCCGTAAAGTGCATGAGGTACGCGCGTTGCCGTCCGGGCGTCAGGGCCGCAAAGGCCGCTTCGTATACTTCATCCTCCGCAAACGTTTGCGTCAATTCTTCCGGGGGAGCAATATAGCCCGACGGTTCCACGGCGCCCGCCGCGCCCGCGGCGCCCGCGGCGCTGGCGGGTGTTGCAGCACCTTCCGCGGCGCCGGAAGCGCCGCGCGCCGCCAGATCCGCTGCCTCAAACACATAAGCGCGCAATTCGTCCGCACGCTCGCGCACCGTGTGGGCGTCGGTAAAACGAATGAACCTGCCGTGTTGCGTGTGGGGACCCGGTTTCACCAACCAGCCGTGGGGGTCTTGCAGCGCGGAACCGTTGAAGAAACTGAGGACGCAAGAATCCTTGAAGCTCCCCAGAATCAGCACATTCTTGCCTTGGGCCGTATAGCACGGTTGGCGCCACTTCCAGTGCTCTTCCAAGCCGCAAGACAGCACCAAGGCGCGCAATTCGGTCAGCTCTTCTTTCCAGCGGTCCAGATTCGCCAAGTAGGCATCAACTTCCGGGTGGGTCATGCGGGTTGTTTCAATTGATTCAATCAGTTTTCGGTGCAGTTGGACACAATGTTGGCCACGAACCAACCGTCGATTCCCTTGAAAATCTGCGGTTTGCTGGTGACGCCGTCCTTTTGAACCTGCACGGCGTCGGAGTAGGTGTTGATGGACACGAGTTTGCCAAAAGGCACTTTCAGGCTCTTTTGCTCGGAGCCGAAGTACAAATGTTTCGTGGTGATGGCCAAGACGCCCGTTCCAAAACTCTTCATCGTTTCCACCTCCACGGGGTTACCGCGAAATGCGCCCGTTCGGTAGTACACGCCTTTGACGATGCGGATGGAAACGCCCTGGGATCTGCCGCGGTATTCCGTGCGGGTTCCGCGCTCCAAATACTCTGTTTTGGGGTACACCCACAGGAGCTTTTCGCTTTTTTGGAACAAAAAAGGAAGGTTCGCGTCCCACTTCATTTTGGGTTCCGGAACGGTGCCTTCGTGCAAACTGCGCACCAAAGAGGCCTTCACCACTTGCTCCACCAAGCCCAATTCCTCCAGTATTTTCCGGTCTACCGGCAGTTCAGACACCAGCCGTTCCACGTTGGCCTCCTCGTCAGCACTTAATGCGTGGTCCTCCAAATAATGGTTCAGCAGGTGCGCCAAACCGGACGCAATGGCCGTGCTGCGGGCCCGGTCGTTGACGCGGCCTTCTTGGCCGCGGGCCGTAATTTTAGCCGCCAACTCGCGCACGGAGCCTCCGTTGGTGCCCGTTTGCAAGGTCCAGGTAGCGATGTCCGACGTCGCTTCTTTGTGGAGCAATTCGCAGGCTTTGTGGCGCTTGCGGAACCATCCGGCGGATTCGTTGCAGTAGATGCATTGGCCCATGGGGAGACGTTTTGGTTTTGGTTGCGTCAAGGTACGACGCGCCCCACAAACGGTCCAACCGGCACACGCCCGGGCTCAGCGGGAAGCCGCAGGCAAGCGTTGAAACCACCGGGCCACGGCCACCAAAGCAATTAACGCGGGCACTTCCACTAGGGGGCCCACCACCCCGGCAAAGGCCTGGCCGGACTGCACGCCAAAGACGCCCACCGCCACCGCAATGGCCAATTCAAAGTTGTTGCCGGCGGCCGTGAAGGCCACGGCGGCCTGCTGCGAGTACGGAGCACCCAGGCGTCGGGTCACCCAAAAGCCCACCAGGAACATCACCACAAAGTACACCACCAGCGGGAGCGCAATGCGCAGAACGTCCAGCGGCAGGGCCAGCACGGCGTCGCCTTTGAGGGAGAACATGACCACAATGGTGAACAGCAGGGCCACCAAGGTGATGGGGGAGATGGCGGGCACTACCCGACGGTTGAACGCTTCCAGCCCCACGAGACGCACGGACACCCGTCTCAGGCCCCACCCCAAGAGGAAGGGAAGGCCCAAATAAAGGGCCACGCTTTCTGCGACCGTCCCGATGGAGAGGTCCAGGGCCACCCCGGGCAAGCCCAGCCACTGGGGAATTTGAGTAATGAAGAGCCAGGCGTAGAAGGCGTAGGCAAAGACTTGGAAGAGGCTGTTGAGGGCCACCAACCCCGCGCCGTATTCGCGGCTTCCCTCGGCGAGGTCGTTCCAAACGAGTACCATGGCGATGCATCGGGCCAGCCCAATGAGCACGACGCCCGCAAAGTACTCGGGTTGGTCCCGCAGGAAGAGCAGGGCCAGCAAAAACATCAAAACGGGCCCCACCACCCAGTTCAGGAGGAGGGAAGTGCCCAAAATACGTGTGTTGCGGAACACGGCCGGCAGCTGGGCGTAGTCCACTTTGGCGAGGGGCGGAAAGAGCATGGCCACCAAACCCACGGCAATGGGTATGTTGGTGGTCCCGACGGTCCAGCGCTCCAGCCAAACCGGAAACCCCGGAAGACATCGACCCACCAAGAGGCCCACGGCCATGGCCAAGAAGATCCAGAGGGTGAGGTAGCGATCCAATACCCCTAAACGGGTTTTTTTAAGATTGGTGACCATGGGTACTTTGAGGCGTTAATATAAGCGTTTGTTTTTGCGACCGGCAAGGCCCGTCGATCCTAGGGAAAAGCGAGCTTAAGGGGTTAATCGATGCGAAATCAGGCGTTCAAAAGGTCCGAAACCCGGCCCAAAAGGGCGCGCAATTCCGCCTCAATGGCGGCGGAGGTGGCGTCGTACGCAAAGGGCGCTTGGTCCGTGCCGTCGAACGCCTTGGGGTCGTCGTAGCGGAGGGGGAGGCGCGCGGCGGCTTGCGGAATAAAGGGGCAATTTTCATCGGCGTCGGAACAGGTCATGAGCGCCACAAAGTCCTGAGCGTCAATGCTGGGGTCGTCAAACCGCTTGGAAAAAAGGTGCACCGGCTCGCCCCCGTAACTGAGGATCGCGGCGTCCGGAGATTGGCCGTGCCCGACGACCGAAAACCCAGCCCGCACCAGCGCATCCACGGTGTTGGGGTGGCACGAGGTGGCCTCGGTGCCGCCAGACCACGCGCGCAGGGGCAGATGGAGTTGTTCCGCCAACACGTGGGCCCAGGCCTGCGCCATTTGGCTGCGTCGGGAGTTGTGCGTGCAAATAAATACGACGTCTGCAAATCCGGAGACCGTCGCTTTTTTTGCGATCCATTGCGCAATGGGCTCCAAAACGTCCCAACGCACCAGCGCCGCAGGCGCTGGGCAGCACGGCGCCTGCAAAACCGGCCCTTCCGCAAATAAATTCCCCACCAACTGGGACATTTGCGCCCACCGAATGGGGTCGATGCAGTAATTCACGGACGCCCCCGATACGGTTCCCCGCAACAAACCAACGGCCCTCAACTCTTTAAGGTGTTGGGATACAGTGGGTTGCGCCAGCCCGACAGCCTCCGTCAAATCTCCTGTGATGCACGACGTACAGCGCAACAGATGACGCACAATCGCAATGCGCGCGGGATGACCCAAAACCTTCGCCAAAGTTGCGATTTCCAGGTCTTTAGCTTCGTATAAATCGGTTCTAACCACTGAGGTATCCCCCTTTTTGTGACACTTCAATTGAGCGATAACCTTTTTATACTATA